>CAYVQE010000321.1:0-1582 GCA_964454005.1 uncultured Myxococcales bacterium | reverse complement strand
TGGGCGGGCAGTCTGGCTGATCGGGTGTCGGTGGGGGCGGCAGCGGTGGAATCGGACACCGGTTGACAGCGGTTCAGCTCGGATCGGTGACGCGGCCGACGAAGAGGATCTGGCCGGTGGGGCGGTCCTGGATCAGGTAGATGAAGGGCCGGTCCAGGGTGACGGCCGGGCCCTGGGGCGGGATGCCGACGTCGTCCACGATGACCGCGGTGGCGGCCGCCGCCTCGGTGCCCTTCTCGTCGACCTTGACGAAGGCCTGGTGCAGCACGTTGTGGATGAACAGGTCGTGGCGGCCGTTGATGCCGGAGAAGTCGGCCTGGCCGTTTTCGAAGGCGATGCCCATGCCCAGCGCCTCGAGCGGCTCGACCAGTGCGATGGTCTCGCCGTCGTACTCCCAGCGCGGCATGGCCAGCTCGACCGTGCCCCACTGCATGCCGGCGTGCAGGTCGGCGATGAAGGCCCCGTCCAGGCGCTGCTCGAACTCGTCCAGGCTGCCCAACTCCGGCACCAGCACCAGCATGGCCAGCTGGCCGCCGTCGTAGGGCAGCTCCAGCGCCTGGTAATCCAGGCCCTCGGCCCAGGCGCACTCGAGCTGCTGGTGCATCATGGGCACCTCGACCGTGCTGCCGGCCGCGGTGTGGAAGGCGGCGTCGCGGGTGTTGTCCTCGTCGAAGGGCGACTGCCAGGCGGCGTTGAAGTAGATGGCGTTGACCAGCACCAGCTTGGTGTAGGCCGACAGGGTGCCCTTCGGAATGAGATCCTGGATGCGCTCCTCGGTCGCCTCCTCGACCCACAGGTTGATCTGCTCGCCAGCGGCGTCCGGATCGGACCAGAAGTCGAGCAGCCGCAGCCCGGCGCCGTAGTGCAGCGCCAGGGCGTCGAGGAAGGCGTCCATGAACTCGTAGCCCGTCTGGCCCCAGATGGAGTTGATCACATTGAGCCGGAATCCCTCGCCGTCGGTGCCCTCGGCCCCCTCGCCGCGGGCGTTGAGCTCGAGGTCCAGATAGTTGAACACCGGGTGCAGCTCGGCCTGGCCCAGCTCGAAGTTCAGCGCCTCGGCCATGGCGCTCTCGGTCTCGCCGCGGGCGCCGGCCCAGGTCATGGCCAGGGCCACCTCGATGGAGTGCGGCGAGAAGAACAGGTTCTCGTCGCCAGCCACCAGCTGGTGGTACATCTCGCAGGCGAAGCGGTTGTTGGCCGCCACCTGGGCGGCCAGCTGCTGCTGGTCGACGTCGGGCGCGGTGATGCGCTGCGCGTCCGAACGCAGCTCCTGGCCCGGCTGCCCCTTGGGATCGCCGCCGCTGCCCCCGCCGCAGGCTCCCAGCACCAGGCCCCCCGCGGCCAGCCCCGCCAGCGCAACTACCATCGTCGATCGCTGCATCTTCATCATCATCTTCATCATCTCAAATCTCCCATTCCGATTGGTGGTCATCGTTCTCACCGTCATCACGCCCCTGAGACCACTGCAACTTCTGGACCAGCCCGAACAAGGATTCAAATGCTTGAAAAATAGCGCATTACTCGTCTGAAGCGGCGTTGTGGCAGTCGGTTTTCCACGCTTGGCCTCAGTTTTTCAAATTCC
>CAYVQE010000320.1:0-1620 GCA_964454005.1 uncultured Myxococcales bacterium | reverse complement strand
GGGTCGCCTCGCGCCCGGCCGCGCTCCGTGTGGGCCGGTCGTGCGTCACCGCTGTTGCCACCAGGCCTTCCTTGTCATCGTTTGTCGAATGCGGTATACGTCGGAAAATCGAGTCAGCGGATTCGCGAAGTCAAGTTGTCAACGGACGGCGCAAGGATGGTACCTTGTCAACCCGGATCCGATGAGTGCAGCTTTTTAGAACGACACGATCAAGCGGCCAACGCCCTTGAGACCTGTCGTGTTTTTGGAGGCAGATATGCATATACGGTTATTGATGTCTATTTTTACGATAATCAGCTTGTCAGCCTGCTCGCTCGCCATTCGCAACGGCGAGGGCGAGCTGAGCGGTGGCTCAAAGGCGAGCCTGGGCGGTGCTGCGCTGCTATCGGCTGCTGGGTCGGGTCTCATCCTCGGCAGCATGGCGAGTGACGATCCATCCGTAGGTGCATGATTGCTCTCGAACTGGATGGGGCAACGCGGGGGCGCCCCGTTTGAGGGGAGGTAGCAGCGAATTGAGCGATCTCGGAAGATTCCCTTTTGGCGAGCCGGTGAGGCGGGTGGTGCAGGCCGAGCGTGGTAGGAAGAGAGCTTTCGTACTCGGTGTCTATGCCAGCGCCGTGCATGCCCGGTGGGTGGGACGAGACGGCAAGAACCTGGTCAAGGCCCTGGCGGTGGCCAGCGAGCCGGGGATATTTTGGCGTGGTGAGCGGGAGGCTGCTGAGGAGATCATCGGTGCCATTCCGGTACCCGAGCAAGCCGGCCGGCTGACCCCGGCGGACAGCATGTTCAACGGGCCGTCCGGGGTGGCCCTGGATGAGAGAATTCTGCGTCCCTTGGGCCTGGACCGATCGGAGTGCTGGCTCTGCGATCTGGTGCCCTACAGCTGCTCCAACGACAACCAACGCGCAGCCATCGAGAACCACTACCGGCCACTCGTCGCCGAGTTGGGGCTGCCGGAGCCGTCGGTTCCCGAGGTGCCCAGGAAGCTGGCAGACGACGCGCGCAGGCGGGAGATCCTGGACGAGCTCGACGCGTCGGCAGCACGGTTGTTGATCTTGCTCGGCGACGAGCCGATCAAGCACTTCATGCGGCCGTTGGTCGGCGAATGGACACGGCTCTCCGCCTTCGAGGACTACGGCCGTTTGCACCGGGTGACGCTGGACGGTCGTGAGTTGTTCGCGTTGCCTCTGGCGCATCCCCGCCAGGTGGCTCGGCTCGGGCGGCACTCGAGGGAGTGGTTCGAGCAGCACCAGGGCTGGATCGGTCACGTGGCCGCAGGACTCGAGCTGCCTTGAACGTGGGGCGCGACGCCCCAATCACTCGCTGTCAGGGTCTTCCGTCAGCTCGGTATCATCGTCGTTTCTCTTTCCGTTCAGTCACATCGGCTTCCATGGGGCCTGGATGTCAGGGGTGGGTGCTAGGTTGGGGCAGGAGGTAGGCGAGGAATGCGGATGGAGATGACGAGGGAGAGGAAGAGGAAGGCTTTTCGGTCGAGCCCGTTGCTGATCGACCAGGTCGTGGCGCCGGGGGCGTGGTGGCGGGGGTCGGGCAGGGGAGTGGGGCGGAGGGGGAGATTCGGTTGGTGGAGGGGAGCAAATTCGAAGAGGCTTTGGCGATGCT
>CAYVQE010000319.1:0-1649 GCA_964454005.1 uncultured Myxococcales bacterium | reverse complement strand
CCTGGCCACCCTGTGCATCGGCGGCGGCCAGGGCTGCGCCCTGATCGCCGAGCGGGACTGAGCCGCGCTGCGAGGCGGCGCCTCGATAGCCTCCTGGGAACGTCATCTCGCTTGACAATATGGCCCATTTGCCATATACCCGCTTCAGGGCATGACAGAGCGCAAGGACAGGCAGGTCTTCAAGCGCCAGGCGGCGGTGCTCAAGGCGCTCGCCAACGAGTCGCGGCTCATGATCGTCGGCCGCCTCGGTCAGGGCGAGTGCTCCGCCGGCTCTCTCGTCGATTTCGTCGGCTCCGACCAGTCGACGGTCTCCAAGCACCTCGCCGTGCTTCGCGCTCACGGCATCGTCGACAGCCGGCGTGAGGGCAACGTCGTCTACTACACCTTGCTGGCCCCGTGCGTGCTCGACTTCTTCTCCTGCGCGGCCCGGGTCATCAAGGCGCGCGGGTGATGGGCGCGCTGCTTTTCGACCCGCCGAGCATCACGACGGGCCGCGGGCGATGAGAAGGCCTCGAGAGGAGATCGGAGACCGAAAGGAGCAGCTCATGCGCGAGAGCCTGGCGGCCAGAAAAACCGTCTTCACGATAGCGGTCCTCGTCACTGTGGCGCTGGTCGCCATCGCTTCGATCACTGGCGAGTGGCTGCTCACGGCGATCGCCGTTGGGCTCGCCTTCGGCTTTGCCTCGCAGCAGGCCGGCTTCTGCGGCTCGGCGATCCTCAGCTCGGTCGTCCTGCTGAAAGACCGGAAGGGGGTCGTCGGCGCGGGCATCGCAATCGTTACAGCCATGGTGGGCTTCGCGGTCATGGCTGCGCTGGGGCTGATCACACCCAACGCCAAGTCGCTTCATCTCTTGCCCGCGATCGTTGGCGGGCTGGTCTTCGGCGTGGGGATGGTCCTGGCCGGGGGTTGCGTCCACGGCTCGTTGTTCAAGGCGGGCGAGGGGCGGGTGCCCTCGATTTTGGCGCTCATCGGTATCGGCATCGGCACGAACATGGTCGGTCCCGGCCTGTTCGGACCGTGGAGGAAGGCTGTCGTCGGTGCCACGCGAGAGATCAGCGCCGGGCCGGGGATCCACGACACCCTCGGCCTCTCTTACACCTCCGTCGCGGCCGTCCTCGGAGCCGTCACCCTGGTGGCGTTGCTCTTCGTTGCGCGGCGGCAACGCCAGGGCACATCCGCTGCGTCGCTGTTCGAACGGATCGCCACCAAGGGCTGGTCTTTCGCTGCAGCGGGTATCTTCATCGGCGTCATCGGCTGGCTGGCGTATCTATCCTCGGCAGCCAGCGGCCGGAACTATCCGCTCGGCGTCACCCACGGCCCGATGGCCCTCTTCTCGCGCGTGGTGGGCGGCCAAACGGAGATCCGGTGGTGGCTCGGCCTGGAGGTGATGGCGATCGTCGCGGGTTCCGCGGTCTCGGCCTGGCTCCGGGGTGGTCTGAAACTCCGCTCCGCAGACGCGTCGACCTTGCTGATCGCGTTGCTCGGCGGCGTCCTCGTCGGTGCGGGCGCGGTCATCGGCGGCGGCTGCTTCATCGGAAACATGCTGAGCGGTTGGGCACTGCTGAGCATCCACTCCCTCATCTTCGGCGTCTGCACCATCATCGCCAACTGGGTGACGACCATCCTCTACCTGCGGGGGCTCTAGAGA
>CAYVQE010000318.1:0-1671 GCA_964454005.1 uncultured Myxococcales bacterium | reverse complement strand
AGCAGCAAGGCTGCTCCGAGGAAGGTCAGAAGCACCGCAAATGTCGACAATCTTCCATCGATCCGCCCCTTCGCATTCCGTCCAGCCATGGCTTCCTCCGTCCGGTGGATCCCAATGTCACGAGCAGGCGGGTCCAGGCGCAGCTAGGAGGATGCCAAGACCACCCCCCGGTTTTTTCCAGCGGTTGCAGGTGATTCGGTGATCGATAGAGTGGGTCGCGGCCGACCCGTGGGTGCGAAAAACGCCCCCGGGCCCGGTTCGCCCGAGGCTTATTCGAAAACTGCGGTCAGCGGGCCCGCAGCGCTCGGCCGGTGTGGGACTGCGCGCAGGCGGCGATGGTCTGCGGGGGGCCCTGGGCCACGATGCGGCCGCCGTCGGCTCCGGCTTCCGGGCCCAGGTCGATCACCTCGTCGGCGGCGGCGATCAGATCCAGGTCGTGTTCGATGACCAGCACCGTGTGGCCGGCGGCGGCCAGCTCGTGCAGCAGGACCAGCAGGCGGTCCACGTCGCGGGCGTGCAGGCCGCGGGTGGGCTCGTCGAGCAGGTAGAGATTGCGCCGGCTCTCGTCCCCGCGGCCGCTGGCGCCGATGAGCTCGGCCGCCAGCTTGAGCCGCTGGGCCTCGCCGCCGGACAGGCTGGTGGCGCTCTGGCCCAGCGCCAGGTAGCCGAGCCCGAGACGGGACAGGGTCTCGAGGCCCCGGACCAGGTCATCGTGGCCCGCGAAGTGCGCGGCGGCCCGTTCGACGCTCATGGCCAGCACCTCGGCGATGGAGGCCCCGCGAAAGGCCACGGCCAGCACCTCGGGCCGGTAGCGCGCGCCGCGGCAGGCCTCGCAGGGCAGCCACTGATCCGCCAGAAAGCCCATCTCGACTCTGAGCTGGCCCATCCCGCCGCAGGCGGTGCAGCGGCCCTTGTTGCTGTTGAAGGAGAAGTGGGCCTTGCCCAGGCCCCGCTCGCGGGCCGCGTCCAGGCCGGCGAAGGCGGCCCGGATGGGGTCGAACAGCCCGCTGTAGGTGGCCGGGGTGCTGGCCGGGGTGGTGCCGAGGGGCCGCTGATCGACGGCCGCCACCGCCCCGAAGCGCTCCGCGCCGCGCACCCGGGCACAGCCGACTGGTCGGCCGCTGGCGAGCGAGGGCAGCAGGGCGCCGAAGACCAGGCTCGACTTGCCGCTGCCGGACACGCCGCTGATCGCGATCACGGCTCCGGCGGGCAGGTGCACGTCGATGTCGGCCAGGTTGTGGGCGCAGGCGCCCTCGATGACCAGCCCCGTCTCCTTTGTCACCCGCGGCGCACGGTTCTGCTCGGGCCGAGCCACGGTCCGCTCGCCGCGCAGAACCTGCCCGGTCAGCGACTCGCGGCAGGCCCGGATCGCCTCCGGCGCACCCTGGGCCACCAGCCGGCCGCCCCGGGTGCCGGCCCCGGGGCCCAGCTCGATGATCGCGTCGGCGGCGGCCATGATCTGGGCGTCGTGCTCGACCAGCAGCAGGGTGTTGTCCCGGCGGGCGAGCTGACGCAGCACCGCGAGCAGACGCCCGCTGTCGCGGGGGTGCAGGCCGCAGCTGGGCTCGTCCAGGACATAGGTGATCCCGCTCAGGCCGGTGCCGAGCTGGGCTGCCAGCCGGGTCCGCTGCGCCTCGCCGCCCGAGAGCGAGGCCATGGAGCGATCGAGGG
>CAYVQE010000317.1:0-1686 GCA_964454005.1 uncultured Myxococcales bacterium | reverse complement strand
TTCGCTCCCCGGTTGACAGCGCCAGTCACGGCGCTGCGCGCCATGCCTGGCGCACCGAAAAAAAGGACCGCCCTGGGGCAGTCCTTCACCAACCGCTGGTCCGATCGCAGCTACAGGATCTTCTTGAGCTGCGGGGCCGGCTTGAACGAAACCGTCTTGGTCGCGGCGATCTTGATCTCCTCGCCGGTTCGCGGGTTGCGGCCCTTGCGCGCCTTGCGCCGCTTCACCGTGAAGGTGCCGAATCCGGGGTAGGAGAACCGCTTCTCCTTCTTGATGGCCTTGCTCAGCTGGGTGAACACGGCATCGATCACCTCCCCGGTGGCCTTCTTGGACATCTCCGGCAGGCCCTTGGTCTTCAAGACGGCTTCGATCAGTTCGGACTTGGTCATGGATTCCTCCCTTGTCTCGACTTGGCGGATCAGTTCCCCGGACTTGATAGAATCGCTTGGCGGCGACGAATGGCGGCGATTGTAGGCGTCGGTTTTCAACCTGTCAAGGGCAAAAACAGCGCAGCCTTGAAAATCAAGGCCACGCGCCGCCACTGCTCCGCAATGCCCTGCGGCCGTGTGGATTGCGCGATCTCCGTCGACCCGGTCGGAATTGCGGCGTTCGCTATCGGGCTCGGGGCTCAGGGGTGGGCAGCCGGCCCTCCAGGGCTTGTTGGATCTGCGACCGTTCCGGGATCCCGGCCCGGCCGCCGAGCATGCGGCATTTCAAGCTGGCGGCCGCGTTGGCGAACCGCATGCGCTCGCGCAGATCCCAGCCCTGCAGCAGACCGTAGATGAAGGCGCCGTGGTAGACGTCGCCGGCACCGGTGGTGTCGACGGCCTCGATCGGGATGGCGGGCAGGATGTAGGTCTCACCGTCCTCCATGCCGACCGAACCGTCTTCGCCGATGGTGATGACCACCGAGCTCGGCCCCCGGGCCTGCAGCGCCTTGAGGCTCTCGGCCAGCGCGCCGCCGCCGACCTCGGCAGCGAAGCGCTCGGAGGCCACCAGCACGTCGGTGGCTGCGATCAGCTCATCCATGCCGGGCCGGGGTGAACCGGCGTCGTAGACCACCGTGACCCCGTTTTGCCGCGCATAGCGGGCGGCCGCGATCTGGGCCTCCATCTGCAATCCGTCGACGTGCAGCACCCGGGCGGCGGCGATCCGATCCAGCGGCAGTTGCTCCGGTGACATGGACGGCACGTCGCCACGGGTGTAGAAAATGGTACGCCGACCGCTGCTGCGTTCGACCGCGATGAAGCTCATCGGCGAGACCTGGCCCGGTACGACCACCAGGCACGAGGTGTCCACCCCAGCCTCGCGCAGGCCCTGTCGAATGAACAGACCGAAGTCGTCGTCCGAGATCACCCCGACGAAGGCCGTCTCGATGCCGAGCGTCGACAGCGTCACCAGGGCGGTGGCCACCGGACCGCCGCCCTGCAAGCTGAATTCCTCCAGCTCGATCTTCGCATCCGCTTCCGGGTAACGCGGGACCACGCCCAGGTAATCCACCGCCGCGTGCCCGACTCCCACCACCTCGTAGCCCATCACCACTTCCGTTCACGGCTCCTTCCGGCGCCCTCCACCCGGGCTCCATCGTAGTCGCGCAGCCACCGGCCGGTCAAGGCGAGCCCGCCGGGAAATCAGGGCAACGGACAAAGTCAACGATGTCCGGGGGCGCCTGTCTGGTCTGGATCG
>CAYVQE010000316.1:0-1719 GCA_964454005.1 uncultured Myxococcales bacterium | reverse complement strand
TGGGTGCGGATCCTCTGGTACGACGAGATTATACATTAAATACAAGAACTTGGGTAACTTGAGACCCTATGAAGAGGGGGCCATCCGGGGTACCTATGGAGTGCTCACAACCATAGCCCGGAGGCCCCCATGGACCCAGTCTACCGCACGACGCCCGACCTCGACCTGGACTTCTCCGCTGCCCGGGCTTGTTTCGAAGACATCGTGGACCTGGCCAGTGCGGAAGACACCATGCGACAGAGCCATGACGAGGTCGAGAGCTTGGTGAAGGCCAAGGGCCGCGAGTTGCTTCGACAGATCTTCCAGAGCCACCTCGACCTTCGTGCCGTAGCGGAAACTGGACGACAAGCGCCTCTAGGCGTGGACGGCGAGGATCGCCCCCATCGACGGGCACTGCGCCGCCCGCTTCGCTCCTTGTTTGGTGAAAACCGCGTGGTCAGGCTGAACTTCACGTCGAAGGCGACGTCGGGCGGCCTGCGTCCGCTGGACGCCGAGTTGAACCTCCCCGAGGAGTCCTACTCGCTGGGCGTTCGCAGGATGTGCTGCACCTTCGCGATGGACCTGTCCTACGACGCGGCATTGGCCAAGTTGGAGGACAGCACCGGCTTGCGGGTGCCCAAGCGCCAGATGGAGGAACTCATCGTTCGCGCGGCCCAGGACTTCGATGCGTTCTACGACACGATGCAACGTCAGCGGCTGGCCCATCCGCCCCAGGGCGACACGAACCGTCCGCTGCTCGCGATCTCCACCGATGGCAAAGGCATCGTGATGCGCCCCGAATCCTTGCGGCCAGCGACGAGGAAGAAGGCTGAGCGTGACCAGCACAAACTGGCTACGCGCCTATCCGCGGGCGAGAAGCGCAACCGCAAACGTATGGCCGAGGTCGCCACGGTGTACGACATCGAGCGGCAACCCCGCGGACCGGACGACATCTTGTCTCGGTCCCACGACAGCGAGAAGGCTCCACGGCCGCGGGCCCAGAACAAGCGCGTCTGGGCGAGCGTGGACAAGCCGCTCAAGGCGGTGGTCCAACAAGCCTTCGACGAGGCGCAATCCCGCGATCCCGACCAGCAACGTGACTGGGTCTATCTGGTCGATGGCAACAAGGAGCAGATCCGGATGGGCAAGGCCCTCGCGGCACTTCGCGGGGTTTCCTTGGTGATCATCATCGACTTCATCCACGTGCTCGAATACCTCTGGAAGGCCGCGTGGTGCTTCTTTCACAAGGGCGATCCCGACGTGGAAGCCTGGGTCTCGCAGCGGGCTCGAGCCGTCCTCGAAGGCAGAGCGTCCCACGTCGCCGCCGGGGTCCGGAGAACCGCGACCAAGCGCGGACTCGACAAGGCTCGTAGGAAGGGAGCCGACGATTGCGCGGACTACCTTCTCCACAACAAGGACATGCTCGAGTACGACCAGTACCTCGCCGCGGGCTACCCGATCGCCACTGGGGTCATCGAGGGCGCCTGCCGGCACCTCGTCAACGACCGACTCGGGATCACCGGAGCTCGATGGGGACTCCATGGAGCCGAGGCCATCCTCCGGCTCCGTGCCTTGCGGTCATCCGGCGACTTCGACGAGTACTGGCGATTCCATCGTCGCCGTGAACTGGAGCGGATCCACCTCGTGCGCTACGCGACAGAAGAGCTGGCTGAACTCAGGGACGTGGCGTGACCCTCAGCAGGCCTGGGAAGCGTCGCAACAGGAGAGCTGCACCCTTCC
>CAYVQE010000315.1:0-1725 GCA_964454005.1 uncultured Myxococcales bacterium | reverse complement strand
GTCAACTTTCCGGATTTCTTATGCGGTTGCCACAACGCGAAAATCGGTGTTGAAGCTGGACCCGGGGGGCTGGATGGGGCCGCTCTCCCTCGCATGCCGGCCGGTGGCGAAGCTTCGGACCAAAATTGGACCGGGGCGGCTTGCGCCGCCCCGGTCGGCCCGCCAGGTCCGCGCCGGAGGGGTTCGCGCCGACCTGCGGGCCATCGGTTCTATCGTCTCCGGCTTACTCGATCTCGATCTTGCCCGAGCGCTCGGACTTCTCGTCGTGGGGCATGACCAACTCGAGCACGCCGTTTTCGAACTTGGCCTGGATGTTGTCCCGATCGACCTCGTTGGGCAGCAGGAACTGGCGGGTGAAGCTGCCGCTGCGGCTCTCCTTGAGGTAGAAGTCCGCATCCTGCTGCTCCCGGCTCTCCTCCTTGCGGCCGCTGACGGTGACCGTGCCGTCGTTGACGGTGACCGACAGGTCGTCCTTGTTGACACCGGGCAGCTCGGCGGTCAGGTGATAGGCCCCTTCCTTGTCGTAGAAATCGAAGGTGGGCACGAACTGCTCCTCGGCCCGCCCCCACATCACAGGCCACTCGGGCAGCAAGCGGTCGAGCCCGATGTCCCCCAGCATCTCGCGGCCACCGGGCCGCATCCATGCCGGCCGTCCTGCTCTCCTGCGCATCATCTCCCGTGGAATGCAACCCCTGCCAATCAACAATGATTTCAGGGTATTGTCAATCTACTCTGGGCCTCGGATACCGCTTGGTAAGCAGACATCACGCCTTGGCGGCGAAGGGCAGCACCTTGCCGGTGGGCTCGTCGGCGGGGGCGTCGGTGGGCTCGTCGGCCGGCTCCAGGCTGGTAGCGGCGACCGCAGCGGCCAGGTGGCCCGGGGCCAGGTGAGCATACCTCTTCGTGATCTCGAGCGACTGGTGACCCAGGATGGTTGCGACGGTGTGCAGGTCCACCCCGGCCATGACCATCCAGCTCGCCGCTGTGTGTCGGCAGACGTGCATGCTCACGCCTTCCAGCTCAGCCCGGCGGGCTGCCAGTCGGAAGCGGTAGGATGCGGTGTCGTCGGAGATCCGCTCGCCGTCGCCCCGGTGGAACACCAGGGGACCTCTGCGGCGGGCAGCCGCCCGCTTGAGCACCAGGGCCATGCTCGGGTTGACCGGCACATGTCGGCCCTTGCTCGACTTGCAGGCTTCGCCCGGCAGCTCGATCATGGTCTGGCCCTGATCCAGCCACTCCCATCGCAGCGCCAGCAACTCGCCCCGCCGGCAGCCGGTGGCCAGCGCAGCCCGTGCCAGGTCAGCCAGCCAGGGGCGTTCTACGTCGGCCGCGGCGGCCTCGATCAACGCCTCGGCCTCGGAGCGGTCCAGAAAGCGCGTGCGGCCGTTGTCCACTCGCTGGATGGGGATGCTCGGCTTCGATGCGAGCAGGCCCTGCTTTACCGCCCAGGTCAGCGCCCCGCTCAGGTGGGCCAGCTCCCGGTTGATCGTCGCGGGCGCCTTGCCCTCGGCCTGCCGGCTGGCACGAAAGCCCTCGATGGCCTTGGAGTCGATACGGTCGATCCGCGTCGAAGCGCCAAAGTACTTTTCCAGCGCTCCGCAGTGAGACCGGTTGCTGCGCAGCCATGACGGTTTGCGCTGCGGCGCCATGGCCTTGATATGGGTCGGCAGCAGCTCGCCCAGGGTGGTCTTGCAGGCGCTTCGCCGCTCCACGTAGGCACCTTCG
>CAYVQE010000314.1:0-1734 GCA_964454005.1 uncultured Myxococcales bacterium | reverse complement strand
GCTGTCGGGTACGCCGCCGGTGGGGGGCTGGTCGAGGTCTATGGGGTGGGCCTGGCGCAGCGGCTCCGGCACCCGGCGCTCGGCGGCCACCTGGCGGTAGAGCTCGACCAGCTGGCTGCGCGGCTGGCGGCGCTTTTCGGGGTCTTCGGGGTCGACCGCGTACAGGCCCAGGTCCACCGTCATGCCGTGGTTCCACTCGTAGTTGTCCATGAAGGCCCAGTAGAAGTAGCCGCGGATGTCCAGCCCCTGGGCGCGGGCGTGCTGCAGCCACTGCAGGTTCTGCACCAGATAGTCGGCCTCGGCGTCCAGCGCGCCGCGCCAGAGCTGGCGGCCGTTGTTCTCGGTGATGATCAGCGGCAGGCCGTAGCGCTCGGCGAGCAGCCGGCTCATCTCATAGAGGCCCCGCGGCTGCACCAGGCTCATGTCCAGGTTCAGCGGGTTGACGGTCAGCAGCGGCGACAGCTCGGGCAGCAGCGAGCCCTCCAGGCCCTCGACCTGGATCGACATCTTGTAGTTGACGCCGATGTAGTCCATCCGATCGCGCAGCTCGGCGCGCGCCTCGGCCACCCCGTCCAGGTCGTCGTCCAGCCGGCCGGCGGCGGTGGCGTCGAGGAAGAGCAGGTTCCACAGGTAGAAGGTGTTGTGCGCCGCCTGGCGGTCGAGCGCGTCGTCGCCGTCGGCCGGCAGCACCGGCGCCAGCGCGGCCACCACCCCCAGCTGGCAGGGCGAGCCGTCGCCGCTGGCGTCGACCGCGTCGTTGGCGCGCACCGCGTCGACCATGCGGGCGTGGGCCTCGATCATGCCCAGCAGGGCGGTGCGCGCGCCGTCTGAGTCCAGCAGGCGGGCCGGCGGGTTGGTGCGCTCTTCGGAGGGGTAGAGAAAGCCCGCGATGATGACCGCGAAGGGCTCGTTCAGCGTGGCCCACAGATCCACCTGGCCGCCGAACTCGCGGGCCGCGAAGCCGGCGTACTTGGCGATCTCGGCCACCATGCGCTCGCGGTCGAGCCAGCCGCGGGCCTGGCAGGCGTCGAAATCCAGGGTGCAGGTGACCGCGTCGTGCAGCCACAGCGGGATGGCGTAGTGGTGCAGAGTCACCAGGGGCTCCAGGCCGCGGGCGCGCATGGCGGCGAACATGGCGTGGTAGGTCTCCAGCGCCGCCTCGTCGGCCACCGCCCGCAGCGCCTCGTGGCCGCTGACGCCCACGGTCGACTCCGGAAAGATGCGGCTCCACTCCAGGCTCATGCGAAAGGCGTTGTTGGCCAGCTCGCCGGCGGCCAGCTCGTAGTCACTGGCGTACAGCTCCCAGTGGCCCGGCCCGGTGTGCACCGGATCGCCGCCGTGGATCTTGGTCACCCCGCGCTCGCGCACCGCGGCATCGGTCACGTAGGCGTACCAGTCCGAGCCCCGGTCGGCGCACGCCTGCTCCGCCAGGCCCGGACAACCCATCTCCACCTGAAACCCGGCCGTGGCCACCCCGAACAAAAAATCGCGCTCGAACCCACCCCCCTGCCCCCCATCGCCACAAGCCACCACCAGACCCGACGCCAGCAGCCAGACCAAACGCAAGCGGACCAAAGCCGACCTCCTTCCGCGCAGCGAACGACACATCGGTCCGAGTCTACACCGGTCGTGGCCCATCTGTCGCCAGCGTGCGCATCGAACGCTGCGCATCGGGTAAGCGATTCATCCCATCTTAGCGCGGGCTTCGCCCGCAACCCAAAAATGGAGGCGGCG
>CAYVQE010000313.1:0-1816 GCA_964454005.1 uncultured Myxococcales bacterium | reverse complement strand
GCTGCGCTCAGCGCTCGGCGATCGCGGCAGCGGCCGCCGGTTCGGCCGCTCCCCGCAGCAGGCCCCAGCCGGCTCCGGCCACCAGGTAGAACACGCCCAGACCCAGCAGGTACTCGGGCGCGATCATCAGGATCGCGCAGACGTAGACCGCCACCACGTTGGCCCACTGGAATGCGTCGAAGGCCCGGTTGCGGCGGCGCACCACCTTGGGCACCGGCACCCGGCTGACCATGCCCAGGCCCAGCACCACCATCAGCGCTGGGAAGTAGCGCGCCAGCTCGAAGTCGATGCGATACTCCAGCGCCACCAGCAGCGCCGCCGGCACGATGGCGCCGCACAGGGTCGACGGCACGCCGCAGAAGGCGCGCACCGGTGCGCCGTCGCAGTCGGCGTTGAAGCGCGCCAGGCGGATGGTGGCCATCAGGGCGTAGAGTCCGCAGCCCAGCGCCCACAGCCACCAGGCCAGCGAGCCCTCGGCCAGCGCCCACACCTGGCGGCCGGCGCTGAACACCAGCACCGCCGGCGCCAGCCCGAAGGCGATCAGATCGGCGAAGGAGTCGAACTGCATGCCGAACAGCGATGTCGAGCCGAGCAGCCGGGCGGCAGTGCCGTCGATCTTGTCCAGCAGCACGCACCACAGCACGCACCAGGCGGCCCAGAACGGGCGGCCCGTCATGGCCAGCAGGATGGCGCTCAGCCCCAGGCCGGCCGAGGCGGCGGTGAACAGGTTGGGGATCAGGTAGCGCCAGGCCGCCACCGGCCCGGCCGGCTCCGGGCGTTCCATCAGGCGTGTCGCTCCAGCCAGGCCAGCAGGTCGGACAGGACCCGCTCGCGCTCGGACTCGTTGAACAGCTCGTGGTAGAGCCCCTCGTAGACCTCGAGCTGCTTGTCCTCGCTGGCAACGGTCTGGAAGAACGCACGGATGGCGTCCGGCGAGGCCAGCCGGTCGTCGCCCGCCTGCAGCACCAGCAGCGGCAACTCGATCCGTTCCGCTTCCTGCAAGGCCAGCTGCTGGGCCCGGGTGACCTCGGTGAACCAGCGGGCGGTGGCCCGGTGGCTGACGAGCGGATCGGCGGAGTAGGCGTCGACGATCCGCTGATCGTGGGTCAGCCAGGCCGGATCCAGCCCGGTGGCCAGCGACAGGGTCGGCAACCAGCGCGCCACCACCAGGCCCAGCCAGGCCTTGGGGGCCGGCACCCGCATGGCCAGGCCGATGAAGGGCGACGACAGCACCAGCCGCGACAGTCGCTCCGGGGCGCTCTCGGCCAGACGAGCGGCGATCAGGCCGCCCTGGCTGTGGCCCAGCAGGATGGGTGGCTCGGCCAATCCGTCGGCGGCCATCTCGTCGATGAAGGCGTGGCAGTCGTGCAGGTACTCGTCGAAGCGGTCCACGTGCGCCCGCCGGCCGCCGCTCTGGCCGTGGCCGCGGTAGTCCATCGCCGCCACCGCCCAGCCGGTGTCGGCCAGCGACTCGGCCAGCCAGTCGTAGCGGCCGCAGTGCTCGGCGAAGCCGTGGATCAGGCCTATGGCCCCCCGGGCCCCGGCCGGCCGCCAGCGGCGGTAGTACAGGCGCAAGCCATCTCGCGCATTGAAGAAGTGTTCATCGTAATCCCGCCTTGCGGCTTCTGCGCTGCTGCTCAAATGACCACCTCCGCGATTTGCCGAATCCAATCACGGCCTCCGGTTCCGGTCAAGCGTCGGGCGGAAACAACCAGTCCGCCAGCCGGCGGCCGGCGACCTCCAGCGCCAGCGGGTCGGCCTGCCGGCGCAGCCGCGGCAGCGCCGCCAGCAGGGCCTCCAGGCCCACCCGCCGCAC
>CAYVQE010000312.1:0-1948 GCA_964454005.1 uncultured Myxococcales bacterium | reverse complement strand
GGTCGCCTCGCGCCCGGCCGCGCTCCGTGTGGGCCGGTCGTGCGTCACCGCTGGCTTCTCTCCCGTTCTATTGTGTTGTTGCGGTGCCAGCGATAGGATGGTCGCGGGCTGTCGCTGTATCGGAGCCCTGGAGGTCCAGGCGATGAAGTTTACCAGGATTACGGTGGATCCGGACAAGATGGGCGGCGTTCCTTGCATCCGCGGGCTTCGCGTCCCCGTAGCCACGGTGGTCGGAATGGTGGCCGAGGGGATGAGCGAACGCGCCATACTCGACGCCTATCCAGATCTGGAAGCGGCGGACGTGCAAGAAGCGCTTCGCTATGCAGCCGAAGCCGTCCGCGAGCGCGAGCTGCCCCAGGTCGCGGCAGAAGGTTGAGATTTCTCGTCGACAACGCGCTCTCACCCCTCCTGGCAAAGGCACTCTCAGAGGTGGGCCACGATGCCACCCATGTTCGGGATCATGGCATGCAGGCTGCCCCGGATACCGAAGTATTCGAACTCGCAGAAAGGGGAGGTCGCGTTCTCCTTTCAGCGGACACGGACTTCGGGACTTTGCTCTTCCAGCGCGGTCAGCAAAAACCGTCTTTGATTCTGTTCAGAAGGGGTGCCTCTTGTCGGCCTCGAGATCAGGTCGATCTCCTGCTTTCCAACCTACCGGCAATGGCCGCGGCTCTAGACGAGGGAGCCGTGGCCGTCTTTGATGGGAAACGGCTGAGAATCCGTTTGTTGCCCTTCGCTTGATCGCCGGTACATGCCCTTTTGTCAGTCGACGTCGAGGACCTGGCGGACCTTGATGGTCAGGTCGACCTTGTCGCCGTCCTACATCGCAAATAGTAGGATCCGGCGGAGTCGAGCGCGGAGCGCTCGCATTCCGCCGGATCCTACTATTTGCCGTACCGCCAGGTGCCCCCGCGCAGGGGGGAGGTGTAGTATGCTGATGTGGCGAGGGAAATCGACGTCGCATTTCAAGGCGTTGGCCTGGGGTATTTTTTGGGGTGCCAGGGGGAAATTCGCTCCTCAGCGGCTGCGAACGACCGCCGTTTTGGGGTATCCGATTTTCCCTCCTTGCATGGCAGCTAGACGTAGCGCTGGTTTGCTGACAGCGCGGATCGCTCGCGCCACCGCTCGCATTGATCGGGGTCGTGGCCGCATGCTATTGAGTCGGGCGGTGTGGGGGAGCGGGAGGTGGTGATGATCGATCGCGAGCGGGCCTTGGCGCTGCTGGAGTCCAAGGTGGAGCAGATCAACCTGCGCCGCCACATGCTGGCCACCGAGGCGGTGATGCGCGGGCTGGCGCGCCGGCTGGGCTGCGACGAGGAGCTGTGGGGGCTGACCGGGCTGCTGCACGACATCGACCTGGAGGCGATCGATCAGGACCCGAAGCGCCACGCCGCCACCGCGGCCGAGTGGCTCGCCGGCGAACTGCCGGACGAGGCGTTGCAGGCCATCCGGGCCCACAACGGCGATCATCTGGGCATCGAGCGCTGCAGCGAGCTGGACCACGCCCTGGCTGCGGCCGAGAGCCTGACCGGGTTGGTGGTGGCCGCCTGCCTGGTGTTGCCGTCGAAAAAGATCGCCGATCTGAAGACCAAGAGCGTGCGCAAGCGCTTCAAGGAGCCGCGCTTCGCCGCCGGGGCCGACCGCGCCATCATCGACGAGTGCAGCCGGCTCGGCCTTGAACGGGCCGAGATGATCGAGATAGGGGTCGAGGCCATGCGGGGTATCGGGGGGCAGATCGGATTGTAGGATCTCGATTATGGCTTTGGCGGGTTAAGTCAAACTTGGTCCGCCTTCGCCAAGGCTTCGGCGGACGTGTCCGTCATAGCCGGGGCGAAGGCGGACGAGCCCCCTCTATGGGCGCGGTCACGACGAGAGTGGCGAGTGATACGGCCGATCTGATCCCATCTTATTCACGGCCTGGTCATCCTGAAGCCTCAGGAAAACTTGG
>CAYVQE010000311.1:0-1957 GCA_964454005.1 uncultured Myxococcales bacterium | reverse complement strand
GAAAAGTCCGAATAAGTGGGAAGTGAGTAGACCTGACCCCATCTTTCTTTTTCTTGTAGACCTGACCCCATTTTTCTGGCCCCACTCAGAAGTAGAACTTGAACTCCATGTAGTAGAAGTTGGGGTAGGTGCCGAACTCGCTGTTCATCCCCAGCGGGTTGTCCAGCGCCTGGGCCTTGAGGGTGGGCCGGGCGCCGAGGGCGATCATGGCCCCGAACAGAAAATCGACCTCGTCGGCGACGCTCAAGACGAAGCTCGGTTGCAGCAGGCTCGACTGGTCCGAGAAGGAGAAGATCCAGGCCAGCGAGCCGCGCAGGATGGGCAGGATCTGGTAGTCGACCAGCACGCCCAGCAGATGCCGGCCCATGTGGTAGCTGCGGCCGTCGGCCACCCGCTGCAGCGCCGCGGCCCAGTCGCCGATATCGCCGGCGCCGTTGTAGAGGTACTCGGCCTCGAGCAGCAGATCGAAGTCGAAGCGGTGGCCCAGGCCCAGCACCCCGGTGAAGTGATCGGGCACGGGGTCCTCGTCCATGGAGAAGAAGTAGGCCCCCTCGGCCCGCAGCTCCACCTGCAGCAGCTCGCCGGAAGCCGCCGCGCCGACCTGGTAGCCGCCGAAGACCTTGCCGCCCTGGACCGAGAAATCCCACTCCCACTGGGTGGAGTAGGCGCGCAGCAGCAGAGCCGAGCCGCGCCAGCCGGCACCGACGGCTCCGTCTTCCGGGTCGCGGCCGGCCACGCCGACAGCGGTCACCCCGGAGAACATCCCGATGGGCACGTCGATGCGCAAGGCATCCACCCCCGGCTTGTAGTCGCGGTCGAACTGCCGCGGGTCGAAGGCCAGAAACACGTCCAGCGGATTCCAGAAATGGGCCTTGCCGAAGGTGATGGGCTGGCGGCCGATCTTGATGTCGAACCAGGGCAGGCGGAATCGCAGGTTGAGCCGATCGAGCCACATGCGCGCTCGCACGTGCTCGGCATCGCCCCATTGCCAGTCGCCGCCGGTGAAGCGGTAGCGTCCGGTGGTCGAGCCGGTAAACAGCTGGCCGCTGAACAGGCCGCCGCTGGTGGTCAGGTTCAGATCCTGCACGCCGTGGATCTCGTACTGCAGCCAGTCGAGCGGCTCGCCGCCGGCCTCCAGCCGCAGGATGGACTGCGAAAAGCCGTCGGCCTCCTCGGCGAACAGAGGCACGGTGTCGCCGCTGCGCGGGTCGCGCAGCCAGGCGTCGTAGTTGACGCTGGCGCCGGTGATGGTGCGCAGGCTGCCGTCGAGCCCGAAATCGCCGAAGCGGTCGCCGACGATGGCCTGCGCCGGGGTGCTCGCCAGCAGCCAGCAGCCGAGCACCAGCAGGCCGCGCCACCGGTCCGCGATTCCGTCAGGCATGCAACATCTCCGCCGTGCCGTTCTCGGCGATCCGACCGTCGCGCAGCAGCACCAGCCGCTTGGCCCGCTCCATGACGTTGCGATCGTGGGTCGAGAAGAGGAAGGTGATGCCCTTGTCTTCGTTCAGCCGGCCCATCAGGTCCAGCAGCGCACCGCCGGTCTTGGAGTCGAGGTTGGCGGTCGGCTCGTCGGCCAGCACCAGGGCCGGCTCGGCGGCGATGGCCCGGGCGATGGCCACCCGCTGCTGCTGGCCGCCGGACAGCTCGCGCGGGAACCGATCCGCCTTGTCGGCCAGGCCGACCTGCTTGAGCAGGGCCATCACCCGTTCGCGGCGCCGCTTGGCCTCCACGCCCTGCATCAGCAGCACGTACTCGGCGTTCTCGTAAGCGGTCAGCACCGGCAGCAGGTTGTAGGACTGGAACACGAAACCGATGCGCTCCAGCCGCAGCCGCGACAGCTGGCTGCGGCTGAGCGCGGTCACATCGCGGCCGTCGACCAACACCTTGCCGGCGCTGGGCTGATCCAGCCCGGAGATGACGTTGAGCAGGGTCGACTTGCCCGAGCCCGAAGGCCCGG
>CAYVQE010000310.1:0-1998 GCA_964454005.1 uncultured Myxococcales bacterium | reverse complement strand
AGAACTCCCAGCCGAACTCGATGTCGCCCATCCAGGCGTGGTGCGGGGTGTAGGCGCGGAAGAAGTCCTCCAGGCCGTCGTCGTTGATGTCGCGGGTCTGCTCGCGCAGCATCAGGGTGTGGTGGTAGCGGAAGTTGAGGAACAGGAAGGGCAGGATGCGCAGCCGGGCGGCGGCGTAGAGCATCTTGTCGGCGCTGGTGGTGGAGAACAGATCGCTGATCTCGGGCATGGCCCGCTGGTGGAAGGTGACGAAGAACTGCAGCCAGTCCAGCGCCGGCACCTCCAGATGCGCCAGGAAGTGGTTACCGTTTTTGGCGTTGGAGCCCTCCAGGGCCAGCGTCAGCGAGAAGTACTCGACCACCGAGTAGTTGAACTCGGCGTAGAAGCCGAGCTTGCGGTCGCCGCCCTTGCGCTCGACGAAGATCTCGCGGAACTTGGTCGGCGGCAGGCAGCGGGCGTCGGCGCCGTAGGGCGGCTGGGGGCAGCTCTGCTGGGCCACCCGGGCGTAGTGCTGGTGCATGATGTACTTCTGCAGCTCGTAGAAGGTGTCGAAGTAGCCCGGCAGGTAGTTCGCCGAGAAGGAGCGGAACTCGGCCACCAGCCGCAGCGCGTGCACCGGGTCGGCGCCGAAGTTGAACCGGCCCAGCAGGCCGAGCGTAAAGCCGTTGCCGCCGCTGGGCTTGAGATCGGCGCCCGGGCCCGAGGGCTCGCTGGGCATCATCCAGGAGAAGTCCACGAAGGGCTTGAGATCGATGGTGTCGCTGCGCAGCACCTTGAACTCGGCGTCGACGCCCATGGTGTGCAGCCAGGCCGAGCTGGCCACCTTGGGCCGGGCGTCGCCCAGTGCGTAGAAGGGCCGGGCCGGGTCGGCGCCCGCGGCCGGCTGGGTGGCCAGCAGCACCGGAGCGTGGCGGTCGGCGGCGTAGCTGTAGCCGATGGACAGGCTGCGCGCCATCCAGTGATCCATGAAAAAGGACAGCGGCTTGACGAAGCCCAGCACGCCGAACAGATCCCAGGACAGGATGGAGTTCGTGGTCAGCTCGAAGCCGGCGTAGTCGTTGTACATGTCGAACTGGCCGGCCACCCGGGTGGAGTCGGGGTCGATGTTGACGCTGTAGCGGCGCAGCAGCGCGCCGTGGCCCAGGGTGTTGGAGCCGGTCTGGCTCAGGTTCAAATAGATATTGTCTTCCTTGCGGCCGTAGCTCAGGTAGCGCAGGAAGCGGGCGTACTCCTGCCACTCGTCCCAGTCCTCGGTGCGGAAGTCGCCGGCGTCGCCGAAGCCGTCGCCGAAGTCCTGATCCGCGTCCAGGTGGCCGTCGAAGATCTCGATCGCCAGCGGCACGCCGAGGCCGAAGCGCAGCTCGCCGAAGCGCAGGTCGAGCTCGGGGTTGATGGTCAAGTAGTGCACCAGGTCGATCTCCTGCCAGCCCAACCGCACCCCGACGCGGTTGTTCTTGGTCACCAGCTTGCTGCTGCCCAGCAGCGCCGACAGCTCACCCTTGACGAACTCCTGCTCATCGCCCTCTTCGGCCTCTTCTGCCTGCACTTCGCCTTCTTCGCCCTTGTCGGCCACCGCTTCCTGCTGCGGCTGTTCCTTCTCGGGCTCGGGCTGCTCCTGAGACGGCTCAGGCTGCGGAGGAGTCGCCTGCGCTTCATCAACCCCACGACGGATCGTATTGCGGTTTTCCTCGGCAGCCTTGTCGATCTTCACAACTTCTTGCTGCTGACGAGTCAGAGAGTCAGGAGTGGGCGCCTTGATGCGATTCTTCGCATCCTGGAGTTCACCCAAGCGCCGTTGAGTGCGCTCGATCTCCTCGTCTAGGTCGACGGGTTCGAAACTCACGGCCTTCTGAGCTCGAAGCTCCAGTCGGTCGAGCATCTCGCCAAACTTCCCGAAGACCTGCGAAAGCATGAGCCGCGACCACTCCCGAGAAACGAGATCGCAGACGGCTTCCCACTTCGGGACCGACACGGGATTGCCGTGCTCGTCGACGTCAC
>CAYVQE010000309.1:0-2057 GCA_964454005.1 uncultured Myxococcales bacterium | reverse complement strand
CCCCTTCAAGTCGGGGAGGGTCCTGCTACACGGAGGTAAGGTGGCGCGGAGGACAGATCTGTACGAGTTTCAATCCCCTTCAAGTCGGGGAGGGTCCTGCTACCGACCCTGTCAGCGGCCAGCGCCGTGGCTGCGCCTCTGTTTCAATCCCCTTCAAGTCGGGGAGGGTCCTGCTACACTGTTGCCCTTGGATGGTCCGGTTGTCAATGGCTTTTCTGGGTGGCGATGGATGCACCCCCTTGGGATCGGGGTGGGTTTTTGGTTACCCACTCCCCCCTGGATTTTCAAGGTTCTGTTTTTATTGCTTAAAAGCAATGGATGCACCCCTTTTTGTGCCGTTTTGGCGCGGTTTTCTTGTAATTGTCTGTTTTTCAATGATCTTTTTGCCTTCGTTTTCGGTCTGCACCCTCTTGGCTTGGGTTGACCTGGGGGTGCATCCATTTTTGCTTCTTCTGGCTGCTCTTCTGACCCGAATTTCCCCGATTGTACCGCGCCGCCGGCCAGGCCGCAACCGCGATCTCCGGCTGGCTTGACGCGGTGTGTCGGTGCCGGGCCGACGTCTCGCTACGGTACGCCTCGCGGTTGCCGGTGGCTGGTTGCTGTCAGATGATCAGCAACTGCGGGCCGTCGTCGGGCCACAGGCCGACGCCGAGCACCTCGATGGCGCTGCGGCAACGCTGGCACTGGCGGTAGAAGCGCACGTTGTCCTCGCCCTCGTCGATCACCCGGCGCAGCTCGCGCACCATGGTCAGGTACCGCTTCTCATCGAGCTCGGCCTCGAACACGCTGTACTGCACCCGGTGCCCGAAAGCCGACAGCACCCGGTCGACCCGGCGCCGGCGCTTGTCGTCGGTGATGTCGTAGCAGATGACCACCATCATGATCGCACCTCACTGCGGCATGGCGAACGCCTCGTACTCGCCGTCGCCCTCGAACTGCCGGCACAGACGGTAGACCTGGGCCAGGATCACCTCGCGCAGCGGCAGCCGCTGGCCCCGCGGCTCGTAGAACACGCGGGTGCTCAGCCGCCGCTCCCACTCGGCCAGCCAGCGCTTCACCCCGCCACGGGTGAAGATCAGCCGCCGCCGCGGCGGCTCGGCCTCCTCGCCCTCGGCCTCGGCCCGCTCGCGCTCCCAGCGCTGCTCCACCTCGTCGCCCTCGTCCTCGAGCCGCACGAAGTCGCCCGGCCGCACCGCGCGGGTGTTGACCGCCCGCAGCACGGCCGCGTCCACCGCCACCGGCCGCAGCTCCTCCATCAGGTCCAGCACCAGCGACGGCCGCCCGCGGCGCACCTCGTGCAGACAGCCCACGTAGGCGTCGAGCCCGGCCGTCTCCACCGCCGCGTGCACGGCGTTGCCCAGCAGAGTGTAGCCGAAGCTCAACAGCACGTTGACCGGGTCGGGCGGCGGCCGGCGCAGCCGGCGGTCGAAGGCGATGCCCGGGGCGGTGATCAGCTCGCCCAGGCAGCCGAAGTAGGCCGCGGCCGCCGCGCCCTCGACACCGCGCAGCGCGTCCAGCTCTTCGGCGGTCGCGATCCGGTGCTGCAGGTGGCGCAGCCGGCCGAGCGCGGCGGCCACCTTGTCGGAGCGCTTGCGCTTCTGGTAGCGGCGCAGCAGCCGGCGCTGGTTTTCGACCTTGCCGTCGACCAGCCGCCGCGCCAGCTCCAGCGCCCGCGCCGGGTCGTCGAGCGCGCGCAGCTGCGCCAGCCGCAGCCCGCCGTGGCGCGCCAGCCCGTTCGACAGCCGGCCCAAAAATTTGCCGCCGCGGGTCAGAAACACCACGTCGGTGCCGGCGGCCAGCAGCGTCTGCACCGCCGGCGCGGTCAGGCTGACGTTGCCCATGACCACGCATTGGGCCAGCTCCTCGGCCCGGGCCGACTCCATGCGCGTGCCCTCGACCATCACCCGCACCCGCCCGCCCTCACGCACCAGCCGGGCGCCCTGCTCCAGCAGATACATCGAACGCACAAGGCAGCCTCCTTTCAGGAAATTGGGGTGCGGTGGGGGCGCTCAGGGGGGATTTGGTTCTTGGTTCTTGGTTCTTGGTTCTTGGTTCTT
>CAYVQE010000308.1:0-2059 GCA_964454005.1 uncultured Myxococcales bacterium | reverse complement strand
AACGTGTTTCTTCGACGACGCAAACCGGCTCCGACGGACACTCCGGGCTGTGTTCCACGAAAAATGCCTTGGATTCTCATCGCCTTTCCGCACACAACGGGCACGCGGGGCGTCTCCATGGCAAGTCTACAACAAAATCGGTTTGCATGGCGAGCAGCAAGATCTACGACGAGGCGCTGGCGAGCTTCGGTGCTGTCGTTCAGACTGCAAGGTGTCAGACACCCTTTCCGTTAGCCGGTGTAGGTGGCGCCGCAGTTGGGGCAGTTGGAGACGGTGCCGAGGACGAAGAGGGTCGAGCAGTATTCGCACTGGACGCGCTCGACCGCGGGGGCGACGAAGCCGCCGGCGGTGGGCTCGATGCGCTGGCCGTTGATCTCGACCGCGCCGCTGATGCGGACCTTGGGCTCGCCGGCCATGTCGCGCTCACCGCTGGCCAGGGCGTCGGCCAGCTTCTTCATGATGGCGAGCAGGTCGGAGATGTGGGCGCTGGGATCGGCCATGTCCTGCAGGTTGGGCCCCGAGTTGAAGCTCAGGCTGTCGCGGAAAGCGTAGACCATGGTGATGCGCAGCCGCTCCATCGCGGCCAGCAGCTCGGCGCCGGTCTCGCCGGGCAGCTGCCGCAGCGTGCCCATGGTCTCGTTGACCTCCTCCTCGTCGCCTTCGACGAAGATGCCCTTGGCCGCGAACACCCGCAGCTCGTCGTCGTCGGCCCAGTCGTCGTCCGGATCGCGCTGCTGCGGGATCTTCTCGTGGTCGCGTTCGAGCCGCAGCTCGCCGGTGCGGTTGGTGATCTTCATCTCGGGCCGCACCCAGCCCATGTCGACCTCGAGGTTGACCTTGACCGGGGTGTCGCCCATGCGCCCGCGCAGCTCGATCTCGTCGTCGTCGGGAATCTTCTTGATCTTGGCGCCGTCGATCCCAGGCGCCAGCTCGCCCAGCAACTCCTCGCACAGGGCCCACTTCTGCTCATCGTCGCCCATTCCGGAGTAGGCCTGCTGCAGTCGCTTGGCCCACGATTTACCCGGTGCGGCTGCCGGGGCTTGCCCTTGCGCCTCGTCGGCCTGCGCATCCTTCTTGCCGAACAGCGAGCTGAAAAATCCCATGTCAATCCTCCCGGCCTGCTCCGGCCCCCTGGTGCACTCCACCCACCCCCATCGCGCTTCCTCCCTTGATAGCCTGCACCCCGACCGGGGTCAACGGCTCGGGACTGATCTCGCGAAAACGTCACCTGGCCCCGCTATCCGCAGGCTCAGTTCTTTTCGCGGATCAGCTCGCCTTTGATACCTCAGGGGTGGAAGGTGATCTGGGTCAGCCGGCCGGTCACCTGCAAGCGGCGTTCGCCGCTGCGAAAGCTGCCGCGGCGCCAGTAGACGCGGTTCAGTGGCACCGTCTCGAGCTCGAAGCGCACCATCAGCCGCAGGCTCTGACCGGCCGCCAGCGGCACGATGCAGGGCTCTTTCCCGCCGTCCGCCACCAACGTGGTGAATACGTCGCCGACCCGCATATAGCAACCGGTGATGGGCTTTTCGACGGCCCGCGGCTGGCGCTCGGTGGGGTCGTCCGGCATCCAGGGCCGCGGCGCCGGCCGGGCCAGCAGCAGCTCGATGCGCTCGACCCGCACCTGGACGGCCTCGTCGCCGCGGTTGGCCAGCTGGAACTGGAAGCCGCTCAGCTGGCCGGTGTTGCCCGAATACAACTGCTCGCCGGCCTCGATCGCAAGCCCGCCGGTCTCGACCGCGGCCGGATCGTCGGCCCAGGGCAACGGCTGCACCCCACCGTCCGGCCCGGCCAGCAAGACCGCGGGACACAGAACCAGTGCCCACCACAGCGGGATCAGCGAGCGCATCACCAAAACCTCCTGCGGCAATGGACGGATGCGTTCGAGCCGATCCACCCCACCGCGGCCCGCCGGCCGGCGCCGCCGAAGACCTCAGCCACTGTCGGCCAGCCGGATGGGCGCCAGGGGCAAGCGGTTGTCGCTCCAGTGGGGATAGTCGGCGCGCAGCTTCTCCAGGCCGAAGTGGGTCTCGATCCAGGCGATCAGCTCGGGCTCCAGGCT
>CAYVQE010000307.1:0-2150 GCA_964454005.1 uncultured Myxococcales bacterium | reverse complement strand
CGCGACTGGGAGGACTGGGGCTGATGCCGTCGGGCGATGCACAGCGGGTCTGGTTCGCGGAGATGCTCAAGGAGCTGAAAACAGCCTGGTCGAGCTCGATGACCTGGAGTGAGCTCGCCGACTTCTGCGAGCGCATGACCGAGAAGCGGCGTGCCATCCGTGAAGCGCGAGGCATCCTCCCGCCCCGGACGCGGTGCCCGCGGTGTGGAGCAGTGTCCCGATCGGACATCCGCCGCGTGTCTGTGCGATCGGCCCTTTTCGCGATCATGAAGATCGGCGCTATCGACGAGGCCGAGTTCAAGGACCTCGACAGGAGCTGGAAGAAGCACCGGGCCAGGCAGGCGCTCGACCCCTACGGCCGGAAGGTGGAGATATGCCACGGCGATGTCGAAGACCGATCGTCTTGCTGTTGACCAGGCTTTCCACCGCCGGGCTGCTCCGCCCCCGCGGTGCCGGCGAGGAAAGGCTCAGCGGCGCTGAGCCAATCGCACGCCACCGGTGCCGTGGCCTTCCCGCCGCTCCTCGGCTGGAAGCACGGCCTGACCCTGATGCGAACCCAATGATGTCAAAGGCTGAGACGCATGCCCGGGCCACTGCGCCGCGCCTCAGCGCCAGCTCCTTTTCCCGGCGGCGGGTCACCGTCGCGCGGAACGAGCGCGTGTGCGCCAGGAGGTCGTAGTGGGCAGGCGCATCGTCCATGAGCGGCCGCAGCAGATTCCCCTCGACGAGCTCCACTACGAGCTCCGGCCGGACCTGGTCAGCGGGCTCACGTGGGCCCACGGAAATGCCGGCCGTGTCGCCGCCATGCGGTTCTCCCACTTCGGAATTGAAGCGCCTCCAGGCCGACGCGGGCAAGCGCCGCATCGCGTACCTCGTCATGCGCGCCGGCTACAGCGCCGTCACGCTGGACGACGTGGTACACGTCATCGCCGGCAACGTCCCGCCCCCTACGATGCGGACGACGGCGAACCTCATCCGTCGCGGAGCCGTGCTTTGCGAGGCGGCCCGGCAGTTCGGGCAGCGCGGTGACACCAGCAACGCGGAGACGGCCGCGACGTATATCGACTTCGTCGACAGCGGCTCCAGCACATGGGCCCGCTTCGTGGGCCAGCCGCGCGAGAGGCTCCTCGAGGTGCACCGCGGATCCGTCGAGGTTCCACCCGCCGTGCGGCAGCTCTACGCATGGATCGAGGAGGACGAGATGATCGCGCAGGAGCCGCTCCTTCGAGCCGCCGTGCTCCACTGGGGCCTGTCGATCCTGTACAGCGATTCGACTCGACGCATGGCCGTCGATGCGGTGATTGACCACGAGCTGCGTGCCGGCGGACTCGACTCCCACGGCCTGCTCGTGCTCGCGGACAGCGACCCGGGCGCCCAAGCGCTGCGCCTGGACAACCTCATCGTCGGCCGCGCAGACGCAGAGGGCGAACTGACCAGCTTCTTCGAGCACTTCTCGATGGAGATCGCGCGCGCGCTCGGCGAGCTCCACCGAAGGCTCGAGTCCTTCCAGGACCGAGAGGATCGCCTTCCCTGGCTGGTGGTGCGCCCGCCCGACGAGCTCGACCGCGCGATCTTCGACGTCATCGAGCGCCTGGGCGCCGCGAGGAGCAGCCAGATCATCGAGGCCCTTCACAATCCACCCCCGCTCCGCACCCTCCAGCGCCGCCTTCAACGCCTGTGCAGAGAAGGGTTGCTGGCCAAACATGGGGGCCGACGAGACGCCTTCTACCAAGTCGCTGAGCGCGCATGAAACGCCCAAGCGCCATTTATGCGTCACGACATGGCGCATGGATAGAGCGCTGAGCCTGCTATCAACATGTCGATATTGCAGTTCTTTTCGACGCCGCTGTTAACCGTACGGTGCTGAAGTAGGCATTCACAGAATGAGCCATTCATTCGGCCCCACCAACTCGGTGGGGCCTTTTTTTCAACAGCAGCCCCGACCGACCTCGGCCGGGGCTTCGTCGTACAAGGGCGGGACTACAAAGGACTTTCCGCCCGCGTCCACCTCGGCTCGGCTCTCGGCGACGGCGGGGCAGAGAACCCGTCGGGCCTTCCCGGAGGTGTTCACGGGCCCGATCCGGCTCTCTGGATTGGAGAGCGGGGAGAGAGCACGGGGCCGCGTTCAACAGCCCGGGCGTGCCGAGAGC
>CAYVQE010000306.1:0-2201 GCA_964454005.1 uncultured Myxococcales bacterium | reverse complement strand
GCTTCTCCAGGCCGAAGTGGGTCTCGATCCAGGCGATCAGCTCGGGCTCCAGGCTCAGGTCGCGCGGGTGGTGCGGCGCCGACAGGTCGAACACGCGTTCGGTGCCGTCCGGGGCGACCAGTTGCAGCCGCCGCGGTAGATCCCAGGCGGTCAGGTCGGCCGCCTCGGCGTCGTAGTGGCTCGAAGAGCGGGCGCCGTGGCGGGTGGCGTAGACCACGTCGTAGGCGCTGGCCATGCGATCGGTGGCGCGTACCGTGGCCCGCCAGCCGTCCGGGTGCTGCCAGCGGATGGGCACGTGCATCGCCCACTGCCGGTTGAGCCGGTCGAGCTCGGCCACCCACCAGCGCACCGCCCGCCGGTTCCGGGCCCGCGACAGCTCGAAGGCACCCCACATCAGGTAGCCGCGCCTCGGGTCGCGCACGGTGGAGAACAGGGCCACGTCGGCGCTCTGGGCCTCGAGCTGGACGATCAGCGAGCGGATGCGATCGGCGAACTCCGGGTTGCGCCTTCCCAGGACGGCCAGCTTGGCCCGCCGGCCGCGCGGGTTGGGATAGCGCCCGATCCAGTTGGCACCCGGCGGCGCGCCGTCGGCCGCCGGTCGGATCCCGGCGCCGCCGCTGGGCCGGTAGATGTACAGCCGGCCGCCGCGCTCGCCATAGCGCCGCGGCGCGGCGCCCTCGAAGACCTCATCCGGCCGCAGCAAGATGCCCGCCCGGCGGGCGCGACCGGCCCCCACCCACACCCGCTCGCCGCGCAGGCCCCAGCGGCCGGCCTGCAGCACGTCGTCGACGAAGTAGAGAAAGTCGGCTGTGACCACCGGCCGTCCCAGCCGCTCGCGCAGCGCGCGCAGCAGCGGCTCTTCGGCCGGCGCGGCGGCCACCGCCCGCAGATCGTCGCCGTCGAAGGCGCTGCGGGCCAGCACCAGCCGCCAGGCGCCCAGCGCGCGACCGGCCTGGTCCAGCAAGACGCGCTCGGAGCCGTCGCCCAACTCGGGATCGAGCACGTCCCAGTCGCGGTCCATGGCGATGGCGGCCGGGGCCGGCGGAGCCGTCGTGCCCGGCTCGGCCAGCGGCAGGTCGAACAGCGACAGCGGATCCACCGGCCGGCCCTGCACGTCGACGGCCAGGTGCAGGTGCGAGCCGGTGACCCGGCCGCTGGCGCCCACCGCACCCAGCCGCTGGCCGCGCTCGACCCGCTCGCCCTCGGCCACGGCGTAGTCGGCCAGGTGGCAGTAGGTCGAGTGCAGCCCGCGGCCGTGGTCAACCACCACCGTGCGACCGCAGAAGTAGCGGTGCGCCACCAGCACCACCCGGCCGGCGCCCAGCGCCCGCACCGCATCGCCGCGCTCGCCGTCGATGTCCAGGCCCAGGTGGCGGCCGGTGGGCTGGCCGTTGAACACCCGCTGCAGGCCGAAGTCCGAGGTGATCCGGTCACGCCGCGGCCAGGTGAAGTCGCCGCGCCACAGCCTGGGTGCCGGCGGGGCGTGCTGCACCAGGTCGAGCTCGGCCCGCTCGCGCCGCAGGCGACGCTTCAGTTCCGGCGGCGGGGTGACGTAGCGCCGCGCCACCCGCAGCCGCTGGATCGGAAAATCGCCGGCGGCAACCTGGAGCGGCCGGCCGCTGAAGATCGGATCGCCCCAGGGCCGCGCTGCGCTCACCGTCAGCCCGTGGCTGCCGGGCTCGGCGTCCAGCGGCACCGGGAGCAGGGCCCGGGCGCGGCCGGCGGCATCGCGGTAGAAGTACAGCGGCCGGCCGAAGGCTTCTCCCGACAAGCGGTCGGCCAGGCCGACTCCGCTCAGCTCCACCCGCACCAGCTGGCCCTGCCGGGGCACCTCGGGCGTAAAACGCAGCTCCGGCGCCCCCGGCGCGGGCGCGATCAGTGTCCATGTCGTCCAGATGGCGAGCCACCAGTTCATCGCCGCCCATTGTAGGTGTGAAGACCGGCCCGGGTCGAGTTTCCGGAATACGGGGGCGCTGCGGCGAAGCGGCAGCGCGATCGCGGCCGTTCTGCCGGCAGGCTGTGGCCAGCGGCGGCGGAACGATGTTATCAAGGGGATGGAAGCCCTCGATCGGCAGCGAGGAGGTATGACGTGGACAGGATGTGGACGAAGTCGGTCATGCTCGTGGTGCTGGTGTTGGTGACGGCAATCTCGAGCATGATCACTTGAACCTCAACTCGAGCTTTGCGCCGCCCAGTCCTGG
>CAYVQE010000305.1:0-2206 GCA_964454005.1 uncultured Myxococcales bacterium | reverse complement strand
CACCCGCCCGGCCCGCCCCCACAGGTGGCCGAGCAGCCCGGGCGAGTACGGGACGCTCACCCACACCTCGCTCTCGAACGGCCCATCCGCATCGAACACCACCGCCGGACCGACAGCGACCCGACCCGCCGGGCTGCCCGGCCCGCCCGGCCCGCGGCCGATGGTGATGGCCGTGTTCGCCGCTACCACCCCGGCCGGCACCTCCACGCGGGCGCCGAAGATCGGGCTGGCCGGATCGTCCACCTCGACCCGACCGCCTTGCGGCCCGACCACCCCGAACGCCTCCGGTAGCTCGCCCGGAAGGCCGCGGTAGACCGTGATCGCGTCCCGGGCCGAGTTGCCGGCCCGGTCCCAGGCCACGGCCTCGACGAGGTTGACCCCTGCCGCAAGCTCCACCTCGGCGAAGAAACGCTCGCCGTCGAGCTGCGCCGGGATCCCGTTGACCTCGACCCGCCCGACCCCGGACCCTTCGTCGGTAGCGCTGCCGGTCACCGCCACCGACGCCCCGGCCACGATCGCCAGGTCGGCCGGGCTGTCGATCCGCACCCAGGGCGGCTGCAGGTCGTCGGCCAGCCCGGAGATGGTGAGCACGAAGAACGAGCCGGGCTTCGAGCGCAGCTCGACCTCGAGCAGGTGCTCGCCCGGCTCGAGGTGGACGCCCTGCTCGATCATCGCCACCCGCTGGTTGAACCGGTCGGGGCCGATGACCACCCGGCCGTCGAGCGCGACGACCGCCGCGGAGACCCGCCGGCCGTGGGGCGGGTCCGATTCGCCGTTGACCAGCCTCAGGCAGTACCAGCCCGCAAACGGGGCGTGTACGATCGAGGCCACCGCCCGGGGCCGGCCGGCAGCGCGCTCGTAGCGCTCGGGGCCGAACACCTCCACCGCTCCAGGCTCAGTGCAGGGATCAGACGGTCCCGCCGCATCCAGCTCCGAGGCCTGCACGATGATCGGCTCTCCCGGGTTGCCGGCCAGGTCGACGGCCCACAGGTGCACGCCGGCCGCCAGGCCGCCCGCGGGGACCGACAGCCCGAAGCGGCCGTCGGCGCCGGCCCGGGCCTCGGCCGGGCCGCCGGGCCCGGCCAGCTGGGCAAACGACCAGGGCTCGACTCTCCCGGCGAGCCGCGCCAGCATGGGGTCGGCCAGGCTCGCGGCCACGACCGCCTCGGGCGCGGCCGGCCCGACGTGGTCGCCCAGCCGGGTCATCACCTCGACCTCGCCCGCGGCGCAGACGGGCCGTCCGGCGGCCGGGTCCGCCTGCGTGTCTGCGGCGCAAAGCCGCCGCCACAACAGCCACTGGGCCACCGGTCCGACCACCCGCGCCGAGCCTCCCGCGCGGCAGGCGCCGCGCTCGCAGCCCCGAGCCGCCTCGAACAGGTCGGACAACTCCCGGGCCAGTTCGCCCGCCTCGGCCGGGTCCGCTCCCGAGAGATCGAGCAGCTCCGAGGCCAACTCGGCCACCTCCCGACCGGGCCCGTACGCCAGCCGCACCGCCTCTGCGAACCCTGCACCGGCCTCGTCCTCCGGGTCGAGCGCCAACGCGGCCAGCGCCAGCGCGGCCCGGCGCCGGTGGGTGTCGAGGCCCGACAGATACGGGAATGCGCGCGCGTCGACCTCGTCCCGCTCTGCCGCCTCGCACAACTCGAGCAGGACCGGCTCCAGCGCGTCCCTGCCGGTATGGCTCCGCCCGTGGAGCAGATCCTCGACCAGCACACCGACCGGCAGGCAGGCCGGATCGTCCCGGTAGCTCAGCGGCGGCCTGTCTTCACCGGCGGCGGGAATCTGCCCCCCCCCCCGCATCCAGCAGGCAGCTCGCGGCGAGGGCCATGCCGGCGAGCGCCAGCACCGCGCGGGCCGGACCCAGACGGTTCAGGATCGATCGCTCCATCTCGCCCTCCCGCGCTCAGCACGCCGCGCATGGATTTGAGTTCATTGTCGTCCAGCTCCGGCGCGCGGGTCAAGGGGGGTCACGATGTCCCCGATCCACCGCCCGCCTCGCGAAGACGGAGGTAGCCTCGCATCGCGAAGACAGAATCGCGATTGGAGTGCTTCACCGGATCGGTAAAGGCTCGCATTCTGCCATGTTAGCAGGTGGCCGTTGAAACAACAGACCGCGACTTCGACGCCCTGACCTGGCTGCGCCGCATCGATCCCTGATCTACTACTTCCAGAATTCCTCGCACGGCGCGACGAATCTACGCTGCTT
>CAYVQE010000304.1:0-2207 GCA_964454005.1 uncultured Myxococcales bacterium | reverse complement strand
GGAAGCAGCGTAGATTCGTCGCGCCGTGCGAGGAATTCTGGAAGTAGTAGATCAGAGCGCGTCCAGCCCGCGCATCCAGCGCTCGATGCCGGGGCGGTGGCTGCCCTGCCAGTAGAGCCGATCGCAGGCCGGGCAATGGGTGAAGCCGCTGCCGCGGGCGCGCACCCGCGGCGGGGCCAGGCGGGCGATCTGGTCCGGCGTGGCCGGCGCCAGCGGGCGGTTGCAGCGCGGGCAGCGCGAGAAGGGCTTGAGGCTGCGGCCCAGGTCGAAGCGCGCCACCACCTGGCGGATCTGGGCGTCCGGCTGGCGGGAGCGCACCAGGCAGCCCCACTGCACCTGCCGGCGTTGCAGCAGGCCGCGGTCGCAGCTCAGGATGGCGCGGCGCTCGGCGGCCTGCACGGCCACGATGGCGGCGTCGTCCAGCCCGGGTTCGTAGCGGGTGTCCAGACCCAGCAGGCGCATGCGGCGCGCCAGGGTGCCCAGGTGTACGTCGCAGACGAAGGCCGGCCGCCGCAGCGGCTCGGGGCGCAGCCGCTGGGTGGGGCCGATGTCCAGCGCCTCGAACATGGGGTAGACCGCCACCCGGTCGCCGGCGGCCACCGGCGCGTCGAAGCCGCGGGGCCGGCCGTTGATCAGCACCAGGTCGACCTCGGTGTGCGGCAGCTGGAAGGACTCGATCAGGTCCTTGACCGAGCGCGGCTCGACCCAGCCGACCTGGTGGCTGCGCCGCCGCTGCCGCGCCGGCAGCAGATCGACCAGCTCGGCGTAGAAGCGCACGCTGACAGTACCCGAAGCCCGCTCGGCCATCGGGGCACCACCTCCCCCACCAGGCTGCCTCCCCGGCCCGGTCTCGGTCAACGGGGAAGCGAGCGAAGCCCGCATACGTCAGGGTCAGGTCTTGCGTTTGTAATCAAAATACTCCATAGTGAATACATGAACAAGGATGCTGCCATTACCGTTCGCTTGCCTGCTGATCTCAAGCGACGACTCGCCCGGCGGGCGAAGCGGCAGCGGCGCTCCGTCTCGGCTCAGGTCCAGATCGAGCTAGAGCGTGCCCTGGCCTTGGAGCCCGATGCAGCCGCCGAGCAGCTCGCTGCCTTGGGCCGCTACAGCGGCATGCGCTTGCCGTCGGAAGCGGACCTGGCCGAGGTCCGCAGCATGCTCTGGGGCGGCCTAGGTCGCTGAGATGCCCGCCTACCTGCTCGACACCCACACCTGTCTTTTCGCCCTCGCTTCCCCGAAGCGGCTCGGAACGCTCGCGCGCCGGGCCCTGACCCGGGCGGACGAGAGCGGGCATCCGGTTTGGCTACCGGCCGCGGTGGCGGCCGAGGTCGTCCTGCTCAAGGAGTTGGGCCGTACCGATCTCGGCCTGCCACAGTTGCGCGAAGTGATCGAAAGGAGCTGCTGGCGCTTCCTCCCGCTGGATCTGCGCCAGCTCGACGAGTTCGCCACCCTGGTCGCAATCCGCGACCCCTTCGACCGCCTGATCGTGGCCGCCGCCCGCGCGGCGCGGGCCAAGCTCATCACGCGCGACGCGACCATCGAAGAGCTGGGTCTGGTGGACGTGGTCTGGAGCTGACCGAGACCTTTTACGAGGGGTCAGAGGAACCGGCCAGTGGGGCTGCTGCTGCTGGCCGGGCTGCTGCGCGACGCCGGCGCGGCGGTGGACTTCATCGACTGTCTGCAGCGCCACCATCCGGACACGGCCGGCCGGGCCGAGGTGCTGGCCGGCAACGCGCAGCGCTACGGCACCGGCAAGTTCCCCAAGATGCCGATAGAGGCGCCGGCTGCGGTGGCCGATCTGCCGCGGCGCTACTTCCGCTACGGCCTGCACCCCGACACCCTGCGCGCCGAGTTGGCCCGCCGGCCGCGGCCCGATCTGATCTGGCTCAGCTCGGCCAAGTTTGAGGGAATCGGGGACGAGGGATCTGGGACGGTTTTAACTTTTTAACTTTTGCGCTCAGCTCTCTGATTTTGCTTCGTAAACTGTGATAACACGACTGCCGGGGTGCCAGGGACTTCGTGGCGGCCGGGGTGCCGGCGGCCGGGGTGCCAGGGACTTCGTGGCGGCCGGGGTGCCAGGGACTTCGTGGCGGACTTCGTGGCGGGCTTCAATCCCGGGTTTGTTCTCCGCCGTGCCCCTCGGACGGGGGCACCTGGAATCCCAGCCCGGCGGCCAGTTGCTGCTGGCGGCTGTCGAGGGTGAA
>CAYVQE010000303.1:0-2214 GCA_964454005.1 uncultured Myxococcales bacterium | reverse complement strand
ATCTTGATCTCTAAGTCGGATCATGAGATCCTGGCCGTGAATAAGAAGGGCTGATAATCTAGGGGCTCGTGGGGAGGATGAGAGAAGGTGGGCTCGATGGCGGGAAAGACCGCAAACGATCGCGAGCACAAGGCGCTGCTGATCGTGGACATGGTCGAGGACTTCGTGGCCCCGGGAGCGCCGATGGAGGTGGCCCGGGCGCGCGACATCATCGACAACATCGCCGGCGAGATCCGCTACGCCCGCGAGAAGAAGCGGCCGGTCATCCATGTGATCGACCGCCACGAGCCCGACGACCCCGAGTTCGACCGCTGGCCGGTGCACTCGGTGCGCGACACCCCGGGCGCGCGGATCATCGAGGCGCTGGCGCCGCAGCCCGGCGATTACGTGGTGGCCAAGAACTCCTATTCTGGCTTTTTCCACACCGAACTCGACGCCTTGCTCGACGACCTGGACATCGACGACCTGCTGATCTGCGGGGTGACGACCAACGTGGGGGTGCTCTACACTGCGGCCGACGCCATCATGCGCGGCATCGGCGTGATCGCACCCGAGACCTGCGTGGCCGCGCGCGACCCCGAGGATCACGACTTCGCGCTGCGCCAGATCAACGAGGTGCTGACCAACCCGGCCATCCGGGACTGGCACAAGGGGGTTGAACCCAAATGAAAATCCAGATCAGATGCGCCGGCTGGGCCCTGGCAGCGCTGGCGTTGGCGGCGATCGCCTGCAGCAACGGCGGCGGTGAGACGGTCAAGTGCTTCACCGACGCCGACTGCCCCGAAGGCCAGCAGTGCGTCGGCGGCCGGTGCCAGCTGCCCGGCGACCCCGGCATCAACACCTGCACCACCTCCAACGACTGCCCGATCGGCCAGTACTGCGACGACGGGCTGTGCCGCGACATCCCGGACGAGCCGCGCGAGGAGGACGGCGGCGCCGGTGACGACGGCGGCGCCGATGGCGGCGACGAGCAGCCGGCCGATCCGGGCGCCGACGAGGACGAGCGCGACTTCTCGCGCTGGAACTTCTCCATCGCCCTGCGCCGCGGCGGCAGCAGCGGCCCGGCCAGCAACTGCATCGACTCGCTCAACCCGCCGGCCAACGCCGGGCCGGTGCTCGAGCCGGCCGAGGCCGTCGGCGGCTACACCCTGTCCGGCACCTTCCGCGACGCCGGCGGCGCCCCGCTGGCCGGCGCTGCGGTGCGGCTGCTGGGCGAGCGGGCATTCTGCCGGCCGGAACCGGTGACCACCGACGGCGGCGGCAGCTGGGCCTTCTACCTGCCGCCGGGTGGCCCTTACGACGTGCAGGCCGAGGCGGCCGACGGCCGGGTGGGCCACCTGCGGCTGGCTGACCTGCAAGCCGATACCAACCAGGACATCCTGCTGCCCGAGGCCGAGCCGCTCAGCGGCGGGCCGCTGTGCAGCGAATGCGCCGCCGGCGAGGAGGTCTGGGCGGCGGGCTGGACGGTGGATACCTGGTACCGCGACGGGCCCAACGCCGGCAAGCTGGCCCACAGCGGCGTGATCAGCGGCGAGGCGCCCTTTGCGATCCCACTCGAGGTGGGCCGGGCCTATGACTGGATCGCCGAGCCGCCGCCGGGCGGGGCGGTCATGCCGCGACAGCTGGTGCGCGAGGATGTCTGCCACCTGAACGACCAGATCGACTGCTCCAACGAATCCAACAGCTCGCGGGCCAACATCCGGGTGCGGCCGGGCAACACCCTGTCCGGCACGGCCAGCGCCGGCGGCACCGGTGCCCCCCAGAGCCTGGTCATCGCCGCTGATTACTTGGATCCGCGGCTGGTGCAGACCGCGGCCGCGGCCACCGGTGGCAGCTACCAGCTGCAGCTGCCGGTGTCGTCGTTCGATATCAGCGTCCAGCCCTCGCCGACCGCCTTCGAGGCCGGCGCCATGCTCTACTATGCGCCGCAGCAGACCGTGGTGGGCGATACGGTGCTCGACGCCGACATGGCCATCGGCCAGCAGGTGGCCTTTACGGGCCGCATCGTCGATGGCGGCGGCAATGGGGTGGGCGACGCCCAGCTGCGCCTGATCGTCAACGACACCCCCATGGTGGACGGCTCCTACGCCTGGTGCGATCCCAACTGGGTGGCCACCCAGCCCGACGGCTCCTTCACCGTCACCTGCAACCTGACGCCTTAGGCTGAAGTTCCCCGTAGGCCAAGGCCCTCAAAGCTGACAAGCAGTCGAGTTC
>CAYVQE010000302.1:0-2304 GCA_964454005.1 uncultured Myxococcales bacterium | reverse complement strand
GTGGAGCTGCAGGAGATCCTGGACACCATCCCCGACGTGGTGCTGGTGCTCGACCCCGAGGGCCGGGTGGTGCGCATCAACCGCCGCTTCGAGCAGCTGGCCGGCAAGGGCCGCGAGCAGGTCCAGGGCCGCACCTGCCAAGAGGCCTTCTGTCTCGGCGGCGGCCGGCTGGCCGAGGCCGATCACCGGCGGGCCTTCGACGCGGTGATGCAGACCGGCCGGCCCTACACCGTGATCCAGCAGAGCTCGGACGAGGCCGACGCGGCCCACTTCCAGATCACCGCCCACCCCCTGTCCGACGACGCCGGCCGCATCACCGGGGTGGTGCAGACCTCGCGCGAGATCACCGAGCTGGTCATGCTGGAGCGCGAGACCGAGGAGTCCGAGCGCCGCTTCCGCCAGATCATCGACGCGGTCCACGGCATCATCACCATCAAGGACCTGATGGGCCGCTACTGGCTGGTCAACCCGCGGGCCGAGGTGCTCTACCGGCGCAGCCAGCGCGAGATGCTGGGCAAGACCGACGAGGAGCTGTTCGATCCGGCGGTGGCCGAGATCATGCGCCGCAACGACCAGCACGCCCTGTCCCGGGGCGGCCACCACCTGACCGAGGAGAAGCTGCGCTTCGGCGAGCACGAGCGGGTGCTGGTCAGCGAACGGCTGCCGCTGACCGACTACGCCGGCGAGCTGGTGGGCCTGTGTCTGGTGGCGCGCGACGTGACCATGGAGCTGGAGCTGCAGAACGAGCTGATCTCGGCCGAGCGGCTGGCCGCGGTAGGCAAGCTGGCCGCCGGGGTGGCCCACGAGCTGAACAACCCGCTGACCGGCATCCTGACCTTCGTCGAGGATCTGCTCGACGAGGCCGGGCCGGACAGCCCGCTGCGGGCCGACTACCAGATGATCCTCAACGAGACGCTGCGCTGCCGGCGCATCGTGCAGGACCTGCTCGACTTCTCGCGCCAGAAGTCGCCCGAGCGGCACCGGCTGCAGCTCGAGCCCATGGTGCGGCGCACCCTGGCCATGATCGAGCGCCAGGCCTCGTTCCACAACGTGGCCTTCGCGGTGGAGCTGGAGCCGGAGCTGCCGCCGGTGGAGATCGACCCCAACCAGATCCAGCAGGCGGTGCTCAACCTGCTGATCAACGCCCGCGACGCCATGGACGGCAACGGCCGCATCTCCATCCGCGGCTGGCGGGCCGACTCCGGCCAGGCGGTGGTGCTGGAGGTGGCCGACAGCGGCTGCGGCATCGCCGCGGAAGACCTGAACAAGATATTCGAGCCCTTCTACTCGACCAAGGGCGACAAGGGCAACGGCCTGGGCCTGCCGGCGGTGGCCAGCGTGATGGAGCAGCACGGCGGCCGGGTCACGGTCGACAGCCAGCCCGGTCAGGGCAGCCGCTTCCGGTTGCGCTTTCCGGCGGCCGAGGCCGAAGGGCAATCCGCAAGCCACGGGAGCGACTGATGGGCGAAGAGCAGAAACGAGACGAGACGGCCGGGGTGACGCCGGCGCGCATCCTGGTGATCGACGACGAGGAGGTCATCCATCGCTCGCTGGAACGCCTGCTGGGCAAGCAGGGCCACGAGGTGGTCAGCGTGCTGACCGCGCGCGAGGGGCTTGCGCAGCTGCAGGCGAACGGCTTCGCCATGGTGATCACCGACCTGATGATGCCCGAGATGAACGGGCTGGAGCTGCTGGAGCGGCTGCAGCAGCTCGGGCTCGACCTGCCGGTGCTGATGATCACCGGCTACCCGACCATCAAGACGGCCATGCAGGCCATGCGCCTGGGCGCGGTCGACTACCTGGCCAAACCCTTCCGCCGCAACGAGCTGCTGGCCCCGGTCAACCGCATGCTGCGCCGCCGGGCCGGCCGCGAGGCCGACGCAGCGGCTCAAGCCGCGGCGAAGGCGGCCGGCGAGCGGCCGGCGCCGCCGCGGCCGGGCGAGTGCCTGGTGCTGCGCGGCCACGCCTGGGCCCAGGTGCAGCAGGACGGCACGGTGCGCATCGGCATCGAGCGCTCGTTTCTGGAGTCCGCCGGCCGGCTGGCCTCGCTGTCGCTGCCCGGCGAGGCCGAGCTGGTCGAGCAGGGCTACGTGGGCCTGCGCCTGATCACCGACGCCGGCGAGGAGCACGGCGTGTTCATGCCGCTGAGCGGCCAGGTGGTGGGCCTGAACGAGCCGGCAGCCGCCGCGCCGCAGCAGCTCGACGCCGAGACCTGGCTGCTGCAGATCATCCCCAGCCACTTCGACAGCGAGCAGGAATACCTGCAGCATTGTTGAGGGGGGGGGCCGTGTGTGGGTGTGTGGG
>CAYVQE010000301.1:0-2315 GCA_964454005.1 uncultured Myxococcales bacterium | reverse complement strand
CGTTCTTTCGTTCGTATGTAAATTTCCAGCCGTTATGCAAGAACCTGTTTTTTCGGTATGCATTCACGGGGCTCCTTCGACCCCGACGCCTTCGTAGCAGCCATGTTCTCCTGAGCCCGGCCACCGGGCGGCGATATGGGGACTGATGCGAAACCATAAGACCGGAAACCGGCCTCGAGTTCGAAACCAGCCGCCGCCCTGCCCCACCGCTCAGGCGCGGTATTCCGGGTTCTGGTGGTCGAAACGGCAGCCGGCTTTCCATTGCTGGCGGTCGTTGCCGTGGTTGGGAATGCCGCCGGCGTCGGCCAGCAGCCGCGCCAGGTGCATCAGGTTCCAGGTCATGATGGTGGTGTTGCGCTGGGTGAAGTCGTTGTCGAAGCCGGCGCGGCTGCCGTCTGCCTGCGCATCGCCGTACGAGGGGCCCGGGCCCGCCTCGCCGATCCAGCCGCAGTCGGCCTGGGGCGGGATGGTGTAGCCCAGGTGCGACAGCGCGTAGCCGATGGTCATGGCGGCGTGCTTGATGCCGTCCTCGTTGCCGGTGACCACACAGCCGCCCACCTTGTTGTAGTAGATGGACTGGCCGCGGTCGTTGAGCAGACCCGACATGCCGTAGAGGCGCTCGATGAGAACGCGGCACAGCGAGGACTCCTCGCCCAGCCACAGCGGGGTGCCGACGACCAGGATGTGGGCCGCCTGGATCTTGGGCCACAAGGCCGGCCAATCGTCGCGCTCCCAGCCATGCTCGGTCATGTCCGGATAGACGCCGGGCGGCACCCGGTGCTCAAGCATGTGCAGCTGCTCGACGGTCACGCCGTTCTTGCTCATGATCTCGCCGACCACCTCCAGCAGCAGGCGGGTATGGCTCTCGCCAGCCGCCGTCTTCAACGAGGTGTTGACCAGCACCGCGCGCAGATCCGAAAAGTCGGTCCGGTTGTCGGAGCAGAGTGACTCCTGGAACGGGGTCAGGGGCATGGCGTCTCCCTATCTGTTCTGTCTGTCCTGGTTCACTCGATCCACTCTGCCTCAATGGCCGCCGGGGAGCAACTCGCCGGCGTGGAGGCGCTGGGCGAAAGTGTGGAAGGGGAGGATCCTGACCGGTCCGTCGCGTTGCTCGTGGGGACCGAGATAGATGCCATAGGCGGCCTGCAAGGCGCCGGCATCGACCAGCTCGGTCAGGGTTCGGCTCCAGGCGCTGCGCCAGGTCTTGTTGCTCTTGACCTCGAAGCCGATATGGCGGCGGCCCCGCGACCAGATGAAATCGACCTCCCGGCCGGCCGGCGTGCGCCAGAAGTGCAGCTTGCCGCCGATGCCGGCATAGGCCATGTGGGCGCGCAGCTCGTTGAGTACCAGGGTCTCGAACAGGGGGCCGCGGGCGGCTTGCTCGGGCGGGTCGCGCAACAGGCCGGTGATCGCGCGCACCACGCCGGGATCGAAGAGGTAGAACTTGGGCCGCGCCGCTTCCTTGGCCTTCAAGCGCGGGTTCCAGGCCGGCAACCAGGTGCCGATCAGGGTATCGACCAGCACGGTCAGGTAGCGCTGTACCGTCGGCCGCGAGACCCCGCTGTCGCGGGCGATGCCGGCGGCATTGACCACCTGGCCGTTCATGATGGCCGCCACCTCGAGAAAGCGATCGAAGGCCCCCAACTCACGGACCACGGCCTCCTGCTGGATCTCCTGCTGCAGGTAGGTGTGCACGTAGGCCTCGAGAATGTCCACCGCGTGCTGCGGCTCGGCGCACACCTTGGGCAAGCTGCCGAAGCGCAACAGCGCCTCGACGTCCGGCTCACCGATCTCGGCCGCGGTCAGGGGAAAGAAGCGGCGCTCGAACACGCGACCGGCCAGCAGGTCGACGTCCATGCGCCGCAGCTTGCGGGCACTCGAGCCGCACAAGGCGAAATGCACCTCGTCTCCCCGCTCTCCCAGCAGCGCGTGGATCTCGTGCAGCAACGGCGGCACGCGCTGCACCTCGTCGAGCACGACCCAGCTGCCGGGCGGCAGCGCCGCGACCCGGCGGCGAAACGCGGCCGGGTCGCGAAGCAAGGGCAGAAAGACATCGCTCTTGAGCAGATCGTACCAGACCGCGTCGGCGAAATACTGCCGCAGCCAGGTCGTCTTGCCCGTGGCCCGGGGACCGAACAGAAAGAAGGAATGATCCGGCCGATTGAGGAATCTTGTAAACATAGTGAGCATTTTTACCGGAAATTCGCTCACGGTCAAACCATTTTTCCGGATGGGGTCGCCTTGGCTGGTACCCAATTTTCTACCGCGGCACGATCCGGTTGGATTGACGGTCTGACGCGTCAGCAGCGGCATCG
>CAYVQE010000300.1:0-2335 GCA_964454005.1 uncultured Myxococcales bacterium | reverse complement strand
TGTCCGAGTGCAACGAGGATGTCTATCTGCACAAGGGTTGGTTGAGGCTCGAGCGCCTGGCCAACACCGAGGCCTGCGCTCGGACCGATCTCGACCAGCCGCTTTCCGGTGCCTGGACCCTGCAGTACGAGGCCCGCTTGCGAACCACGGCTAGCCGCATGGCGGTGGCCCTGCGCGACGACTCCGATCCCGCCCACGGCTATTACGTGGTGCTGCAGAACGAGACCCAGAACGGCTCCGAACAGGGCCTGTTCCTGTTCTACGACTCGCGGCACGGCAACGATCCGGGAGGAGAGACCCCCCTGGAGAACATTCTGATCGAGGCGCCGATGCAACCCAAGATGGGCTATTACCAGATCCAGCTCACCCGTTCGGCGCAGGGCGAGTTTGCGCTGTTCCTCGACGGCGTCGAGGTTGGCGCCGCCGTGGATGTGCGAACAGAGTCTTTTTCAGAGCTGCATATCAACGCGGGACAGGACAGCTTCGGCGGCCACGGCGGAATGCTAGACAACCTATTTCTGGCCAGTTGTACCGGTGAGGCGGTTTGCGAGCAGATCGCCTGCGCGGGCGCCGGCAGCTGCATACGGTCGGAAGGCTGGTTCGGCTGCGACTGCCAAGACGCATTCCACCCGAGCGGGCTGCGTTGCTTCGAAAACGTGGATTGCTTCACCGAGACAGTCGACGCCCAAGACAACGTGGTTGCCTATCCCGCGGATATGCCTGACGCCGTGGGCGCTGATCTGTCGGGGGGCAGCTACGATTGCTCGGTGTCATCGAGTAACGCTAGCTCGGGTGGAAGCTCCCGCTTCCCGAGTTTGCTGTTCATCTCCGGTAATAACGTGGATCTCGTGCCCACCGACGGGCGGATCGCCACCTGCGGCGTGGGCGGCGAGCAAAGCTTCCGGGTGATGCTCACAGACGGCTACACCGGCGACAACAGCGGGTCGGCAGTGTTTGAGATCGACGGCGATACGTACGAGGTCAGTGCTGTTCAGAACCTGTTGCACTATACATCGGACATGCCAGACGCGGTCGGAGGCACCCACGCCGGTGGTCAATTCCGCTGCCGGGTCACCGCCAGCGATGCCAGCTATGGTTCCCCCTACCAGGAGCTGCTCTGGGTCAGCGGAACGGGAAAAGCCGTCATCCCGACCGATGGCAGTTGGGTCAGATGCGGCATCGGCGGCACGCATGACTACCGGCTCATGTTCACCGACGGCTTCACTGGGGACAACTCCGGCTCGACAACGGTTCAGGTCTGTCCCGAGTGACGGTCGGGTGGGGCGCTGCTGGTCGGTACGCGACCCGAGGGTCGCTCACTTCCCACCCTCGCCATTCGGTCGCAGGGGCTTTTTGTGGGAAGGGGTTTGCGCGGGGGGAGGCTTTTCGATTCGATCGGCCAGGGCCTCGGCTCGCCGGGCCAGGCGGTGGTCGGCAGGCAGCAGCCGGCGCAGCTGGCGGCAGAGGCGGCGGGCCTGGGCGGGGTCGGTGGCGGCGAGGGCCTCGGCCTTGTCGAGCAGGGCGCGGGCGCGGGCCAGGGTGGTGGCGCGGATTGAGCTGGGCCGGTCGGTATCGGCCCGCATTTCTTCGTAGTCGGAGACGATCTTGCGGATGGGCTTGGCGTACATGCACTTGGGGCAGCGTTTCAGGTAGCGCTGGTAGGCCCGGTAGGCCTTTTTGCGTTGGCCCAGCCTGGCGTAGGTCGAGCCCAGCAGGCGGTCGATCTCGCGGTCTTCGGGGTGGGCGCGCTGGACGCGGCGGTAGCAGGCGGCGGCGCGTTCGAACTCCTTTTGCTTGTAGAGCTTGACGCAGGCGGCGCGATCCTCGCTGGCGCTGTCGCCGGCTGTGGCCGGTGCGGCGATCAGCAGCAGGGCCGCAACCGCCGGTCCGCCCATCGTCCGTCGCGTGTGTCCCATCGTCGACCCCCCTTGTCCCGCTCGGCTCTCGAGCGGTCGCCGCTCAGCGCGGCGCCAGCCAGGCCTCTACCTGCTCGGCCTCGGCGTCGAGTTCCAGCAGCCGGTAGTGGGCGTTGAGGAAGATCTGCAGCTCGGTCTGGAAGTGGGCTGCGGCCACCGGCCGGGTGACGCGGAAGCGGCAGACGGTGCAGGTCTGCTCGCCGGGCAGCCGGCCCGGCGGCCGGCAGTCCTGCTCGCGGCAGCGGCCCTGCATGGGAATGCCCTGCTCGCGGAACCAGCCGCCCAGGGCGCGCTCCGGGCCGCTGCCCAGCGAGCGGCCCCAGTGCACGGTCAGCTCGGGCTCGATGCCGCGGCCGGCGGCCGGCGCGGGCGCCGGCGCGGGCGCGTCGGGCCCGCCGCTGACCACGGCGTGGCGCCGC
>CAYVQE010000299.1:0-2370 GCA_964454005.1 uncultured Myxococcales bacterium | reverse complement strand
GCGCGGCCAGGTCCGGTCCCGCCTCACCTGGCTGTGGCTGTATGGCCAGACGAAGCCGGCCCTCCAGATCGCGGACCAGGCAGGCGCGCTCGACCGTCTCGAACCCCGCGAACTGTTCGCAGACCTCGAGCAATGCGGGTACGGCATCGTCGTAGGTCACCGGCATGCCCACACCTCACTCGAGAGCTCGCCGCGGGTCCACAGGTCGGCCACCACCGCATCCACGGCTTCCCGCGCGGCAGCGACCAGGTCGGTCGTGCGCTCGGGGCTGCGCGAGCCGGTACGCTCGTACCGCTGATCCGGTCGCCACTCGCCGAGAACCGGCCAACTTCGCCGCCACTCCCGCGCGCGGTGCCGCAACGCCCAGGGGTCGAGCGACATGGCGACCTCCAGCACGTCGTCCCCGAACACATGACCCACCGGCTTGTCCGCCCAGCGCTCGCCCAGGCAAGCCTTGCGGGCGCACTCCGGCCCGAACCCGGCCAGGTGCCAGGCCTGGTCCACGGATTGATGGGGCCCGGCCGCGAGCAGGTGCTCGGCATCGCGCGTGTGCCGCAACGCCGCCGAGATCAAGGACATCCGCTCCCGTCGAATCGACTCGATGGTCTCTCGCCAAGGTCCCATCTTCCCAGCAATCCCTCATCCGCGGTGCCGTTCGCTGGCCCTTGCGCCCACCGCACGCATACCTCGATGACCAGCGCGGTGCCGGGTAGACCAGGACCGCTACGCGTTGTCCACCAGGCATCTTCTCAGCCCACGAATATGGTGGATTCAAGGGCTTGTCAACGTCCTGGGCCCTTCAGGGCAAGCGCCGAACGCCCCTTGGACACCGGCAAGGCCGGTAGACCCCGGCACAGCCCAACGTCAGAACAGACCGATCGCCACGTAGTGCGCCGCGTCCCGCGGGAAGGGGTCCCCTTCGCGCCAGCCCTCGCCCTCGAGGTCGGTGAGGATGTGCCGCCGCGCCACCGGGCCGGCCTCTTCGCCGAACAGCGCCACCGCCTGTCGGATGCCGGCCTCGTGGTGGCGTTTCTTGCGGTGGCGCATGCCGTACCCCGGGCTGCCGGCGAACGCGTCCAGCCAGCGGTGCAGCTCCGGCCAGGGCCGGCCGAACAGGCGGCTGGACTCGGCGCAGTGGTGCGCGGACGAAGCCATGCTCAGCTCCCGGGCTCCTTCTTGGTCCGCCCCATCACGCCCGCGATCAGCAGCAGCAGCAAGCCGCCCAGCTCCTCGCGGCTCGGCCCGCCGCCTGCGCCCAGGATGCGGTCGATCTCGTCCGCGATGCGCCGGATCTCCGGGTTGTCACCATCCAGCTCCAGCGCCCGGCGCTGCCGCTCGCGGGCCTCGTCGGCGCGGCCCTGCAGCGCGTGGCACAGCCCCAGCGCCGCGTTGGCGAAGGCGTCGTCCGGATCCTGCGCCAGGTACTCGCCGAAGGTCTGCTCGGCCTCGTCGTGCCAGCCCAGGTTCAGCCCGGCGGCCGCCGTGTTGAAGCGCACCTCCTGGAACCCGGGCCAGCGCTCCAGGATCTCGCGGCCCACCCGGCAGGCATCCTCCAGCAGCCCCAGGCCGAACAGCGCGTACTGGAACCCGCCCCACACCAGCTCGTCGTCGGGCGCCACCTCGGTGCCCCGCCGGAAGAGCTCCAGCGCCTCCTGCTCGTCGGACCGCTCGATCGCCACCACCCCCGCCTCGCGCAGCACCCCCGCGTGCCGCGGCGCAGCCTCCAGCGCCCGCCGCGCCAGCGCGCCGGCGCGCAGCGGGTCGACGCAGCACAGCAGGTGCGCCGCCCGCGCCAGGGCATAGGCCTGCTGCGGCGTCAGCGTCCCGTCCCCGTCGAGCTGATCGGCGACGCGCTCGGACACCATGGCCGCCTGCTCCTGGTAGCCGCACTCGGCCAGGGCGATGGCGTAGGAGACCGGCAGCTCGACGCAGCCGCCGTCCAGCTCGCAGGCCGCGCCGAAGTACACCAGCGCCCGCGGCCTATCGCCCAGCACATCGCTCAGCGCCAGCCCGATCCGATGCAGCTCGAACCCCGACAGCCCCGCAGGCGGCTGCCCCGCGATGCCCGCGGCGCACTGCCGCGCCTCCGCGCCGCGGCCGTGGGATTGCAGCGCCAGGGCGCAGTCGGCGGCGTACAGCGGGTGCTGCCTGTCGAGCGAGTGGGCCACCAGAAAGTCATCCAACCCAGCCCCCGAATCCCGAGCCTCCGCGGCCGCCAACACCCCCTGCGCATGCGCCGCCCCCGCATCCTCGACCACCTCGCAGCCTGCACACCCTTCGCTCAGCATCGCCAAAGCCTCTTCGAATTTGCTCCCCTCCACCAACCGAATCTCCCCCCCCCCCCCCCCCCCCCCCCCCCCCCCCCCCCCC
>CAYVQE010000298.1:0-2450 GCA_964454005.1 uncultured Myxococcales bacterium | reverse complement strand
GCCGCTGCTGGTGGGCCAGCTGGTGCTGTTCATCCAGGGACGCAAGCGGTGATCGGGCGCTCAGCGGCCGCAGCGCAGCTCGACCAGCCGCACCGCCCAGCCGCCCGGCTCGGCCGGGGCCAGCCCGGCCAGCGGCCCGAGGGCGGTCCGGGCCGCGCAACCGGGGGATGAAAAACGCCCGGGGTAGCGGATTTGAGTTCAATTGTCGCCTCGATCTGTCGATTGAACTGCTGGAGGTGTCCCCATGCGGGCGGACGGCCATGACCGGTTGGACGAGATCTTGCTACGCCTGTGCCCCGGCCGGGTAGAGCGGCTGGATCTGCAGGCCCGGCATCAGCTGCGGCTGATCCTGGTCTTCGGCTTCGCCGGTCTGCTGCTGGCCATCTGCTTCTGCCTGCTGTTCTGCCTGGTGCTGGGCTGTCCGCTCGGCGGCCTGGGCATCCTGCTGGCCGGCCTGCTGGTGGCCGCGGCGCCGCTGCTGTTCTGCTGGAGCGGCTCGATCGCGGCCTGCGGCCACGTGCTGGCCGGGGTGCTGGTGGCCGTGGCCAGCTTCGTGGCCCTGATCCGCGGCGGTTTCGCGGTCTCGGGGCTGGCCTTTTTGCTGCCGGTGCCGCTGCTGGCCATTTTCCTGGCCGGCCGGCGGGCGGCGCTGGTCTGGAGCCTGGTCAGCGCCCTGGCGATCGCGGGCTTGGCCCTGCGCGCCTGGATGGGCTGGGCCGAGTGGCGGCTGTACGCGGTATCGGCCGAGATGAACCTTTTCCAGGACGTGTCTGGTTTGCTGGGTGGCCTGGCGCTGATGCTGGTGCTGGCCCGCGCCCAAGCGGCCAGCCGGCAGGCCGTCGAGCGCGAACGGCAGCGGGTGCAGCAACGGCTGGAGCGCGCCGGGCGGCTGGAGAGCCTGGGCCAGATGGCCGGCAGCGTGGCCCACGATTTCAACAACCTGCTGACCGTCATCCGCGGCAACCTGGAGCTGATCCAGCCCGGGCTGCGGCCGGACCATCCGCTGGCGGCCGACCTGGCCGAGATCCGCCACGCGGCCGAGCGGGCCACCGGACTGACCGAGCAGCTGCTGCTATTCAGCCGGCGCGAGCTGGTGCCGCCCGAGCCGGTGGCCCTGGGGGAGCTGATCGGGGAGCTGGCCCCCATGCTGCGCCGCAGCCTGCCCGACGACATCGAGCTCAAGCTGGCCATCGCCGGCGACCTGCCGCCAGCGCTGGCCGACAGCGGCCAGCTGGAGCAGGTGCTGCTCAACCTGATCATCAACGCCCGCGACGCCATGGCCGAAGGAGGGCGCATCGAGCTGCGGGTCGGCCGGCAGCGAGTGGCCGAAGCGGCCGAGCAGCGGCCGGCCGAGCTGCCGGACGGGATCGCGGCCGGGCGCTACAACCGCATCGACGTGATCGACCAGGGCTGCGGCATGTCGCCCGAGGTGGCCGAGCAGGCTTTCGAGCCCTTCTTCACCACCAAGCCCCGCGGCTCGGGTTCCGGCCTGGGCCTGGCCACCGCCTACGGCATGGTGCGGCGATACGGCGGCGGCGCTTATCTGGTCAGCGCCCCTGGCGCCGGCACCCGGGTGACCCTGCTGCTGCCGCAGGCCGAGCGGGACGCCGGAGTCCGCAGCGGCGAGGCGCAAACGGGAGATTCGGCCGGGCCTGTGCCAGCGGCCGCGCGCCGGGTGCTGCTGGCCGAGGACGACGGGGCGGTGCGGCGCACCGTCAGCCAGATGCTGCGCCGGGCGGGCTATACCGTGCTGGTGGCGGCCGACGGCGAGCAGGCCGAGCGCATCGCCGGGCGCAGCCAGGCGCCGATCGATCTGCTGCTGACCGACGTGGTCATGCCCCGGCTCTCCGGGCCGCGGTTGGCCGAGCGGGTGCGCTCGCTGCAGCCCGGGTTGCCGGTGCTGTTCGTCTCGGGCTACACCGACGGCGAGATGGAGCGCAGCGGCCTGGCCGACGGGCCGCTGCACCTGCTGCGCAAGCCCTTCACCATCGCCGAGCTGCTGGCCGCGGTGGAGCGGGCCCTGGCGGGCGAGCCGGACCGCCGCGACCCGCCGGCCGTCGCCTGAGCGGCCCCGGCGGCGCCTCCGAGATTCTACCGCCTGCCCGAGCGATCCGCGCTGTAAAGGTTTCTGATTGAGCTGAGCGGCCGGCCAACGGTCACCTCCCCCGCGCGGCACGCGCGGGGGAGGTCGACGACGCCGAAGGCGTCGGAGGGTGGGGGTCCGAAGCCTTTTGGATGGTGTTTGCATCGATTTCAGCTGGCTGAGCACGCACGGGTGGCATCGAACGGGACAGGTCTGGTTGTGATGCCGCCTTCGCCTCAGGCGGCGCGTTCGACCGGTGCCGTCATCGACCTCATCAGGTCTTGCTGATCGGCCTCGATTCGGCCCAGGGCCATAGCCAGCATGACGATCAAGGCCAGAGTCAGTCTGGTCTTCATCTTCTGCAGGC
>CAYVQE010000297.1:0-2493 GCA_964454005.1 uncultured Myxococcales bacterium | reverse complement strand
TCGGAGGTCAACACCACGGCGATGGTCGTCTGGATGGCGCTGGCATTGAAGCTGTCGGCCTGGACGATCAACACCGGGCGCCGGAAGCCCGGGCCGCTGCCGGCGGGATTCGGCAGGTCGGCCCACCAGATCTCGCCCCGACGGATCACCAGTCGTCCTCGGCCAGGGTTGCGGTCTGGGCGGCGGCGACGGCGGGATCGAGTCGACTGTCCTGATCGGCGTACAGATCGTTGAGCGCCGCGGTGACGAGCTGCGGGTTGACGTTGGCCAGGTACTCGCGGATGGCCCGCGCGTACAGAGCACTGCGTGACAGCCCCAACCGGCGGGCGGCCTGCTCGGCAGCCTCGAACAGATCATCGGGAAGCGAGATCGCGGTCTTCATACACCGAGTATAACCATCTTCATACCCAGCGATCAATGCTGCCGAACGCCTGTCTTGCAGAGGATCAGCAACCATGCCCGCGAGTCAAGCACACACTGTGCCGCGGACAAAACCCCAGCGAAAACGGTCACGAAAGGATTGAGCCGTGTCCGGATTCCGGACAGGGTGACTCGATCTCGTACTCCGATGACAGGATCCCTGGCTTGTCTTCGAAGGCATCCCAGCCAGACCAGATGTCCGATCTGCCGCTGTCCCACCGGGCCGCCGGGCCGGGCGGCACCGGTTTCACGCCCATGGCAGCGATGACCCGGATCCCGCCCGCAGTTCGAAGCGCTACTCCTTCTTCTCGAACAGCTCCATCTTATCGACCACCCCGATCGCGATCCGCCCGCGGTGGTCGCTGTAGCCGCGCAGCATGCTCTCGCTGGTGTGGGGCCAGGCCATGTGGCCCTGGCGGTCGAGTACGATCAGGCCGCCGGTGGCGCCGGCGGCTTTGATCTTGGCCAGCACGCGCTCGGCCGCCGGGCCGACGGCCAGGCCCTTGTACTGCACCAGGGCGGCCACGTCGTGGGCGGCGGCGTAGCGGATGAAGTACTCGCCCCAGCCGGTGGCCGACACGGCGCAGCTGGCGTCGGCGGCGTAGGTGCCGGCGCCGATGATGGGCGAGTCGCCCACCCGGCCGGGGGTCTTGGTGACGTAGCCGCCGGTGGAGGTGCCGGCGGCCAGGTGGCCGCAGCGGTCCAGCGCCACCGCGCCCACCGTGCCCGCCTTCGAGGGCTCGGGCGCGTTCTTCTCGGGCACCAGGAAGTAGTCGGCCGGGGCCAGCTCCAGCCCGACCGACTCGGCGAAGGCCACCGCGCCGCGATCGACGAAGAGCAGGTGCTCGGAGCGCTCCATCACCGCCCGGGCGGCGCGGATGGGGTTCTTGATGCGGCGCACCGCGGCCACCGCGCCGGCGTTGCGATCGCGGCCGTCCATGATGGAGGCGTCGAGCTCCACGAAGCCGGCCTTGTTGGGGATGCCGCCGCGGCCGGCGTTGAACGGCGGCGCGTCCTCCAGCGCCGCGATGGCCGACTCCACCGCGGCCACCGCCGTGGCCCCCGCGCGCAGCTGCTCGGCCCCGGCGCGCAGCACCCGCTCGAGCACCTGGCGCCGGGCCCGCTGCTGCGCCGCCGGCAGCGCGCCGCTGCCGGCACCGCCGTGCACCAGCAGCACGAAGGTCTCGCGCTGCGTACAGTCGCCGGCCCAAGCCGGCTGCAGGCCGCTGCCGATGAGGGCCACCAGCACGATCATCCTGAGCATCATGTTCCACTCCCTGCGCCGGGCCGGGCGGGCAGGCCCAGCCACAGCCCCGCCACCACCAGCGCTCCGCTCAACCGCGCCATCCGCATCATGGGCCGCCCCTCCAGCGCGCTGCTTTCCAGCAGCCGGGATGATCTGCGCACAGCACCAAGGTAACCGGTCGCCGCCGGGTGCGCAACGGCCGGCGGCTTGCGCCCGCACGAGCGGCTTGAAATCGTCCCCCCTTGTCCGGGTATTGTGGACGGGCCGGCGGGAACAACCGAGAGGAGGGCCGCATGGGCTTGTTGGCGGATTTGAAGGTGCCGGAGGTGTCCGGTGCCAGGGACGATGATCGGGTGCTGCTGCTGCACGGCATGATGCTGATCATCGGGGCCGACGGCAAGGTCGAGGACGTGGAGTGGGACCTGCTCAAGTCCTACTGGTACACCCTGCCCGACTTCAAGGGTCAGATCTTCGACGAGGTGCTCGAACAGGCCAACCAGATCATCGCCCGCTACGACGACCTGGACGCCTCGGTGGCGGCGCTGGAGGCCATCGAGTCCGAGACCCTGCGGCGCAAGCTGTTCGTGCTGGCGGCCGATTTGGCGCTGTGCACCGGCGCGCCGGGCGCGGCCGAGGACGCCCGGCTGGGGGCCATGCAGCGGGCGCTGCGGGTGTCGGACGAGCAGGCCCGTGGCGTGCTCGAGCTGCTGGCGCTGAAGTACGCCGGGGCGCTGGTCACGCCGGAGTGAGCCGCGGGTCGCGGCCGGCGCGGCCGGGCGCCGGGCCGGCTGGCGAACTCGATGCACGGCGTGGGCCCGCGGGCGCTG
>CAYVQE010000296.1:0-2543 GCA_964454005.1 uncultured Myxococcales bacterium | reverse complement strand
GGTCTACTGCTCGAGCGGCTGGATCTTCTGGCTCTTGATGACCGAGATGATGGGCACGCTGTTGTTCCAGCTCGGCCAGCCCCGCTGGCCGGCAGTTTGTGGCGCGAATAGAGTATAGAGTACCCGCAGCCTAGCACCCCCCTCGTCGGCGGCAAATGGACTCGAACTGGAAAAGGGTGTCGGTCGGTTGGCGGTCGATTTTTCACATCTCGTGGCGTCACCGGGTTTGTGCTACCATTGTCCCGGAGGTGCGGGTTGAGCGCAGTCGTCCCCAGGCCGCCAGGTGTCCTGATCACGCCCGAGGGTTTCGAGCGGCTGACTCGAAAAATCCCGGCCGCAGACAAGGCCCGCCTGGTGTGGTTTCCCAACAGGCTTCGGCAGACCATCTTGGAGCCCATCTGGTCTTGCACAAACCAAACGGAACTCGACGAGTTGGGGGAAAGCCTGGGTCAGAGACTGGCGTCCATGTGCATCGAATTCGCCGCGACCATCAAGCTGTTCTCCAGCGACTCGGAAGCCATGATCAGGATGGTGGAGGAGGTGGAGGAACGCAGCCTGAGCAAGGCGCGCCTGCACATTTCCGAGCGATTCGGTGACGCTGTGTGGGACAGCCTGGAATGGGCCTGGAACACCCAGATGGAGATGATGCGCATCGCCTTGCCCATCATCGACCGTCTGGCGCACGGAGCACTCGATTCGATCAGGCAAGAGTTGGACAATGACGAGTCCAGCCGAGAGCCAGAACTGAAGGCCGGCTTCAACATGCAGCTGTATACGTTGGCCGCAGTCGCCGCGGCAGAACGGGATGGGGTTGGCCTGCCGGTCCTGACCACCGAGTACTGTCACCGTGCCTACACCAACGCGTGCACGGTCATCGACGAGGCGCGTAGGGCTGGAATTCGAGTCGATCCCTACCGACATGAATCACGGATGGAAAGGCGTGGGCGCATCGTCAGGACGGCGGGTCAGGTGCTCGCGGGATTGTCCGACGAGGAACTCGGCCGCGTCGATTCCAATTCGCTGGAAAACACGATATTTTCTTCCGGAGAATTGGCTAAATACCAGCGTTGCAAAAATCTGGCGGTTTGAAGGGCTGAACTTGAATGAGGATCCAAACCTCGACGCATAGGACGTTAGAAGGGGCCGTGAGAGGACCTCGATAAATGTCGCAGGTGATTCGACTGGTTGGGATCGTGGCGAGACTGACACAGAGGCCAGCTGGGATCGGGCCGCCTTCGACGCCTCGTTCGAGGCCTCGCTGGGAGACTGGCTGGACGGGGCCAGCCCGGTCTGGGTCGGCGAGTACGGCGCCCTGACCACCAACCCCGGCGTGGACGTGTACCTCGAGCAGGTCACGGCCGCCTTCTACCAGCGTTTCATCGGCTCGGCCCTGTGGGCCTTCAACCGCTCGGACGGCGGTTTCGGCTGGCTGGATGCGCGCGGGGTGCCCAAGCCCGTCTTCGCCCGGGCCTGGTCCGTTCCGGTGCCGGTCCGGCTGCCCAGCCGGCCCGGCTGACCGGGTCAGATCCCAGGCCAGGTAGCGGGCGATCGGCAGTAGGATGTCAGCACAGTCTCGCTCCCGGGGGCCTGCGCTGCGCTCCGGACCCCGGGGAGGAACCCAAGAAAACGACATTCCGTTCATGCTTCCAGTTATTTCAACATGTTAGACGAGCCACAACGTGACTCAGGATGCGACACCCTGATCATAGCTTTTATTTTTCCTATCCCCTCATGGGCTCGTCCGGCGCGCTGTCGATCTCGGGCTTGCTGCGCAAGCTGTTCTGGTGAAGCCGCACGCGCTCCGGCGGGCCCGCGCGGCGCCGGTTCGGATTGGATTTTTCCTTGACAGCTCGGCGCCGAAGCGCATACTTTCGCCGCCTGCCTCGCCCGGGCGGGGCCGGTTCCGTGACAAGCGGCGGGGTAGCTCAGGCGGTTAGAGCAGGGGTCTCATAAGCCCCGTGTCGGCAGTTCGAGTCTGCCTCCCGCCATCTGCGAAGGCTTCGCAACCCCTGCGATGCCTTCTTTTTTGTCCGTCCGATGGAATCGGTCGAGGAGGCGAGGCGGCCGGGGAGGTTGGGGATATGCCGACGACGGCGGCCGATCCCGGCGCGAGCGGGGGCGCTGACCGGCGCGGCGGGGTGCGTTTGGCGGCGGCCGTGGCGGGTGCGCTGCTGGCTGGGCTCTACGTGCTTTTCTTCGACGCCACCGCCGCCCGGGTGGTGCTGCCCTGCGACTTCAGCGAGGACCGACTCCAGGCCCTGCCCGCGCTGACCCGCTGGCTGGCCGGCTGGGATGGGCTCTGGTTCGCCGCCCCGGCCGCCGCGCTGGGCCTCGGCCTGTGGGCGCGCCGCCGCCGACCGCTGCTGTTCGAGCTGATCCTGGCCGCCGCCTGGCTGCTGGCGCTGGCCTGGATCCTGCTCGCCCACCTCGCCTGGCTGCTGCCCCTGGTCCCTCTGTGCGGCCCGATAAAGTGAAAAATGGGAAAAATGGGGTCAGGTCTGCCCACTTGATGGAATAAAGCGACCGGCTTCTCCTGGCGACGT
>CAYVQE010000295.1:0-2581 GCA_964454005.1 uncultured Myxococcales bacterium | reverse complement strand
TCGCTTCTTGCCCAAGGAGGTTGACACGGACCGACCGATTCATAGAAACGCTTACGGCGATTGATGTGGCCGAACCGCGCCGGCGAGAGGCGTCTGAGGTCCTCTTCGGTGAACTCGTGGCCCTCCTTGCGCAGTTGATCGATGGCCGCTTGCATGTACACGATGTTCCAGACCACCACGGCGTTGGTGACCAGGTTCAGACACGCGGCCTGGTCCGCGTGCTCCTCCCCGGCTGCGCCTTGCGCAGCGTTCCGAGGTTCCCGTAGGCGATGAACCTGCGCAGGCCGTGCAGGGCCTCCCCTTTGTTGAGCTGTCGGTTGATGCGCCGGCGATGCTGTTCGCTGTCGAGGCACTTGAGAATGGCGATGGTCTTGGAGATCCGCCCGTACATCGACTTGGCCGACGCGGATGTCTCTGAGCGAGACAGCCAGTACAACAGCGTGGTGCCATGCTCCTCATCTGGCGCCGGCCCGGCCGGCTTCAGCCTGGTGGTGGCCGCACCCGACGCCGAACAGCGCATGCGGCTAGAGCGCTTCGTTTGCGCCGAGCTGGACGCGGCGGTCGAGCAGGCCAGCGCCTGGATCCGCGCCGGCCGCCCGCCGCGAGAGCCCGGGCAAAGCGAGCCGGCCGCAGCGGACGAGCCCCGGCTGAGCCGAACGGCTCGGCCCTGGCGCTGAAGCTGAACCGTCCCCCCGCCGGCCCAACACAGGAGCCAAAACGAAACCAAGAACCACGAACCAAGAACCACGAACGAAGCTCGAACAAGGAGACCCCCCCGTGCCCAATCCACCCCAACCAGCGGTGCTGCTGACCCGCGAGCCAGAGGACAACCGGCCGCTGCGCGAGGCGCTGGCGGCGCACGGGGTGGCGGTGGTGGAGCTGCCGTGTGTGGCCACCGCCTACCTGCAGCCGCCGGCCCCGGCCCCGGGCGCGGCCGCGGTCACCTTCAGCTCGCGCCGCGGCGTGCGCGGGCTGGAGCGGGCCGGGCTGGCCGAGCGCGTGCTCGACGCCGCGCCGCGGCCGCTGCTGGGTGCGGTGGGCGCGGCCACGGCCGAAGAACTGGCCGCGGCCGGCTGGCGGGCCGAGCTGGTGGCCGATCCGCCCGAGGGCGAGGTGCTGGGCGGGATGCTCGGCGAGCGGCTGCGCCCGGGCGCGCGGGTGCTGGCGGTGCGCGGCAAGCTGCGCGCCGGCGGGCTGGACGCCGTGCTGCGCCGGGCCGGCCTGGAGGTCGACTCGCTCGAGGTCTACGCCAACGAGCAGCCGCCGGTGGAGCAGCGGCCGGCCTTCCCGCTGGCCGCGGTGTTCACCGCCTCGCCCTCGGCCGCCCGCCGCCTGCTGGCGGCCAACCCCTGGATGCGCGCGGCGCGCTTCTTCTGCATCGGCCGCTCCACCGAGCGGGCGCTGGCCGAGCTGGGCGCGGCGCGCGTCGAGCGCATCGGCGCCGACCGGCAGCGCTGGGTGGAAGCCCTTTGCACCGCGGCCGCCGATGCGACCCGAGGCTCTTGATTCAGCCCGATCGGAACGAGCGAGTCGAGATGGCGAAGCTTTGTGCTCGAAGTCGAGCCTCTTGTACACCGCTTGGTACGGTGTTAGGCACTTGACAGGCGACGATGCCCCAAGGGGGCCAGCCCGATGGAGGAGCCAACATGAGCAGCGAACGCCGACGTTCCCAGGCGCTCTACGAAAAGGCCCGCGGCCTGATGCCCGGCGGGGTGTCGAGCCCGGTGCGGGCCTTCCGCTCGGTGGGCGGCAGCCCGGTCTACTACCGCCAGGCCGGCGGGGCGCGCTTCACCGACGTGGACGGCAACGACTACGTCGACTTCTGCATGTCCTGGGGGCCGCTGATTATGGGCCACGCCCACCCGGTGGTGGTCAACGCGGTGCAGCAGGCGGCCGAGCGCGGGCTGAGCTTCGGCGCCTGCTGCGAGGCCGAGCCGCGGCTGGCCGAGCTGATCCTGGAGGGCTTCGGCCGCTACGACCGGGTGCGCTTCGTCAACTCGGGCACCGAGGCGGTGATGAGCGCGCTGCGGCTGGCCCGCGGCGCCACCGGCCGGCCCCGGGTGCTCAAGTTCGAGGGCGGCTACCACGGCCACGGCGACGCCTTGCTGGTCGAGGCCGGCAGCGGGCTGGCCACCTTCGGCACCTCGTCTTCGGCCGGGGTGACCGCGGCCACCGCGGCCGAGACCGTGGTCTGTCCGCTGGACGACGAGGAGGCGCTGGATGCCGCCTTCCAGCGCTTCGGCGGCGAGCTGGCGGCGGTGATCGTCGAGCCGCTGCCGGCCAACAACGGCCTGCTGGTGCAGCGGCCGGAGTGGCTGCAGCGGCTGCGCCGGCTCTGCGATCAGCACGGCACGCTGCTGATCTTCGACGAGGTCATCAGCGGCTTCAGGCTGGGCTACGGCGGCTACGGCGACGCCATCGGGGTGGCCGCCGACCTGGTCACGCTGGGCAAGGTGATCGGCGGCGGCATGCCCATCGGCGCGCTGGTCGGGCCGCAGGCGCTGATGGAGCAGCTGGCCCCGCTGGGCCCGGTCTACCAGGCCGGCACCCTGTCGGGCAATCCGGTCTCGCTGGCCGCCGG
>CAYVQE010000294.1:0-2606 GCA_964454005.1 uncultured Myxococcales bacterium | reverse complement strand
CGCGAGCGCATTCGTAAGCTTCCTCTTCTCACCGGTGTCCGAAATCATCTCTCGATCCCTTTCCAAAATTCACGATGGCACGATTGTCCGCGACCCGCGCCGGACGAAACCGATTTCCTTCAAAAATGGGGCCCCCCCCCATCCGCCACCACCGATCACTCGACACCGATCACCGGGGCATGGCCCGGGCCCTGCATGGGCCGCATGACGGCCCTGCCGGCGTCCCCCAGTCGAAGATCGCTACGGCACGGATCTCCCCAATCTGCTGCATGGGAGTTAACGGCCCACCTGCTAGGCCTCGGACACCAGGTACGACACCAAAATGACTAGGCCAATCCCTCCAGCCACACCAAAGATGATCGTCCAGACGCTGGTACCCTCGTCACCATCGTCGTCGTCCTTGTCTCCAACCTCAAAAAACGAACCGATCGAATGATTGTGTGATTCGATCGGCTCATAGTTGGTCTCCACCGACTCGTTCAGCCCTCCCATCCCCCATCGCCATGAGCTACACCCGAATTGAAACAGTGCGAGACAGGTGACAACAAGAAATCCTGCAATCAGCCTAGTCATGCTTCCTCCGGTTTTGTTCATCCATTTCAAGTGGTTTTGAGAAGACTTGAATATGGCCATCGGCCTACTTGCTAGTCAGGGCACTCTGAATCGCAGTGGTCCCACGACGAATAACACAACTTATTCTTTTCACAGAGATGGGGTGTATCATCGCTTTCGCAACATAAATCGGTCTGTGGACACATGTCCATGGCGCAGGGACACCTCGAACAGCGTACCTTGCCGTCTTCCAGGTCATCACCGCAGCTGGCCACAGAGAAACAGAACGCCGCAATCATCACGGCGGCCAACGCAACAAAGACCGTACTCTTCAGCAAACGTCTTTTTCCAGATGAGTTCATTGCAGACCTCCTCCAGGACATGGCCAGTCGGCCACGGCATTAATAGTGCGCGCCACCACCCGTCGACGTTTCGTTCGACATTACGCCTAACGAACCGGCTGGCATTTTCTGCTGACTGGGCTACTTCTTTTTTTTCAATAAAGCGGCGCCGGCGGAAATCGGAAAATTTTTTCGGCCACGCAGCGTTTTCTGTTATCACGCACACCGACCGGGAGGGGCTGACGGATGGCTCGGGCTGCGGGACGGTGGCGCAGCCGAACGCGCTCCGTCCCAACCGAGCAGCTGCTCTCTTGGGGACCCGGAATACAGAGACTATCGGTGGCAGCCGATCGGCTGGGTGGAGACCACCACGTCGTCGAACCAGACCCGGTTGGAGAAGCCCGCGGCGTCCGCGGCGGTGATGTAGTGCTGGACCCGCACCCGGTTGAGGGCCAGCGCGGGGATTGTTCGCCAGAACATGCCGTCCACCTGGTGGACCAACTGCCCGTCCAGCCAGTAGGCCATCGAGCCGTCGTGAACCCCCGGCGTGTTGGCCCGCATCATGATCTCCAAGCAGAACCAGTTTCCGGTGGGAAAGGGCACCGGCGTGTCGGGCTCGTAGTTGTTGCCCCAGCAGCACTGGGGCTGCTCGTCGCAGGTGGGCAGACCCTTCTCTTCGCACTGCTGGCAGATGGCCTCCACGTCGGCGTAGCGGTCGCAGCGGGTGTCGCAGCTCATGTCGGGCGAGTAGGTGTAGAAGAAGCCGTTGTGGCTGTCCTCGCGGAAGTCCACCGTGGTGCCCATGTGCAGCTCGCCGTTGGGCAGGCAGCCGGCGGTGCCGTGGTACCACCAGTCGTCCGGTTGGGAGCCGCCGATGGACAGGAAGTGGTGCACGTAGCGGTGGTCGTCGGCGAAGCGGATCCAGGCGCGGAAGTACAGCGCGTCGTACGACCGCAGGGGACAGTTCACCCGCTGCTCCCCGTCGCAAGCCCACCAGTCGGCCGAGGCACCGCGGTGATCCGAGTCGGCCGCGGCCGGCATGTACAGCGCCCAGGCGCCGCTGCGGGGGTTGTCGCCGGACAGGGTGATCCGCCCCCGGTCGTCCCAGCCCACCCCCTGGATGAAGTCCGAGGCCTGCTGCCAGGCGTCGAAGTCGCCCGCGCCCGCCTCGAAGTCCTCGCACAGCAGCCAGGCCTGGTCCGGCTCGGCGCAGGAGAAGGTCACCTGGCCCCCGTCGTCGCCGCCCGCATCCCCGCCCGGGTCCCCACCCGGATCGCCGCCCGGATCGCCGCCCAAATCACCGCCCGAATCACCGCCCGGATCCCCTCCGGCGTCCACGGCCCCGGCATCCAGCCCCGCATCCGGCGCGGAGACGGTTCCGGGTTTGCAACCGGCCAGGGCGAACAGCATGGCCATACCCAGACCGACGGAAATGCCAAGTTCCACGGGTCGCACGGTCACCTCCCAGCCGAGGTGTCCAGCATACCACGACTCGTCGCTCAGCAGTTCGAGATGACCCGTAGCCGCTCCCCGGTCCGGGTGAGGGACTCGATGGTGGCGCCGACCCACCAGTTGCCTCGACTCGCTCCAGCTCAGTCGCCTCTCCGGATGCGCTGGCCGACGTCCTGGAGCAGGATGATGTAGCCCGGCCCGTACTTGTTTGGTTTGATCTTGTTCTTCTGGGAGGTGGACCACCTTGGCTTCTCGGCGCCC
>CAYVQE010000293.1:0-2691 GCA_964454005.1 uncultured Myxococcales bacterium | reverse complement strand
ATGACAGGCTGCTCGGAGGCGGTGCCCCGCCACACCGAAATCTCCAACAAGTTGGCCAAGAAGATCTGCAAACGGCTGTCGATTCCCGAGCTTGGCTGACCTTCAGCCACCGATGGCCGCCGCCGTCTGCTGGCGCAGGGCGGGGTCGGCGGCCAGCACGAAGAGCCGCACCGGGGTCTCGGTGTCGAGGGCGATGTCGGCGATCTCCAGCTCGCGGCCCTGCCGCAGCAGGGGAAAGACCAGATCGCGGGGGCCGTCGGCGGTGACCTCGTAGACATCGGCCACCCGCACGTCGTCGGGCACCGGCAGCCGGACGCTGACCCGGCGGGCGACGAGCTCGAAGTGCGGCACCGGCGCGGTGCCGAGCTGGGCCTCCAGGCAGGCCTCGTCGCTGGGCGCGGCGTCGTGGGCCAGGTTGATCAGCACCACCACCAGGGCCTCGGGCGCCCGGATGGCCTCGACGATGGTGTCCGGCGCCGAGCGCGCCAGCCCGGTGATGTCGCCCCGGCGCAGCAGCCAGCGCACGCCGCGGAAGAGACGGTTGGCGCGCACCATGGCCGCCCAGGTCTGCGGCGCATCTTCGGCGCGGCCCTGCCTGGCCTGGAACCACATCAGGCCCTTGCCGCCGGCGGCGGCCACCATCAGCGCCTGGGTCAGCACCTCGGCCGGGTTGGGCTGGTCGGCCCAGGTGCCCAGCCCCTGGGCGTAGAGCCAGGTGGGCAGCGGCATGTGGTTGTTGCGGGCGTTGCGCAGGTAGTCGTAGGGCGCGCGCAGCGGCGGGGCGTGGCCGAACTGCAGGATGTGGGGCGCGCAGCCGGCGGCGTAGAGGTCGATGCCCTGGATGTCGGTCATGCCGGCGAAGGTGCCGATGTGCTTGTTGGTCATGGCGCCGTTGTAGGTGGCCAGCTCGGGGTAGCGGTCCCACAGCGCGCGCGCCTTGCGGGCCTTCTTGTCCGGGTTGGGGTGGCCGTCGTCGTCGTAGATGTCCCAGTCGCTCTCATCGCCGGTCAGAAAACCCAGCACCGCCGAGGTGTCGGGCAGGGCGTCGGGCGGCGGATCGGCCCAGTCGAAATCATCGCCCAGCAGCAGAAAGGTATCGCCGCGGGCCGGCAGGGTCTCGGCCAGCATGGTGTGCCGGTCGTAGCCGCAGGAATCGGCGCTGCCGTAGTACATGTACAGCGTGTCGATGCCACCCTGGTGGAACAGCGCGAAGGCCTCGTCGTCAACCCCGGGCAGCGGACAGTCGGAGCTCGCCGGCCAGGCCTCGATGGGAAAGTGCGGCTTGAGCACCCGGCCGGCGCCCACCGCGGGCGCAGCCTCGCCGTAGCGGGCCACCACCGTCCAGGCTTCGCCCAGCGCGGCCGGGGCACACAGCGGAACCGTCCACAGGGCGCTGCCGCGGGCCGGCACGGTGGGGCTGGCCACCGCGGCCACGTCGCTGGTGAACACCTCGCGGCCGTCGACCAGCAGGCTGGCGAGCAGCCGCGGCTGGTCGCTTCGGTTCTCGACGTGGATCAGCATGCGCTGCAGGTCGTCGTCGAAGGTGACATAGCCCAAGGGCGCATCGGTGGTGCGCACCGCGAAGCTGCCGTCGACCGCGGCCCCCGCGGCGCACAGCACCTCGACCCGGGCCTGCTCGACGCGGTCCCACTTGGCATCGCGCGAGTGGAAGGCCACCCAGACCGGCTCGTCGACTATCACCTGCCGCGGCCAGACGTGGTACCACTCCAGGCCTTGGGCCGCCACCAGCGCCTCGGCCTCCTGGCCGTCGATGCGCACGTGCTCGACCGTGCAGCTGCGCTCGGCCAGCGCCGCGATCTGCACCCGCCCGCCATCCAGGGGCGTCTCGGTGGGCTCGGAGTAGACCGCGCTGGGCAGGTAGGCGTCCTTGCGGTAGCTCGCGTGGATGCCGCGGTCCGGCGCCACCGCCGCACAGGCATCCCCGGCCGCTGTGGCCACCTGCAACGGCTCGACCGGCAAGACCGCCTCGCCGCCGTCGGCGCAGGCCGCCGCCAATGCCAGCAGCCCGGCAAATCCCCATGACTTCGTCACGCATCCGACCAGTCCCGGCATGGCTTCTCCCCGGGTCAACAAAATGGCAGTTGCTGTCACTTATGATTATTCGTCGCCCGGTCGAGGAATGTCAACCGGCGGTCGGCAGGAGCGGCTGGCAGGCAAAGCCCGGCTCCACCGGACGGCGGAGCCGGGCGATTCGTCAGAAAGGTTGCTCTAGCGGCGGGCCGGCAGCCGCCGCAGCCGGCCGTGGGCCAGCAGGCCGAGCATCAGGCTCAGCAGCAGGCCCAGCAGCCCGAAGCTTGGGCGCCGGCCGGTGTCGCAGCCACAGCCGCTGCTGGGCGGGGTGCTCTCGCCCTCGCAGGCATCGCCCACGCCGTCCTCATCGGAGTCGACCTGGTCGGGGTTGGCCGCATCCGGACAGTTGTCACAGGCATCGCCCAGGGCGTCCTCGTCGCCGTTGGCCTGGCCCGGGTTGGGTACGTCGACACAGTTGTCGATGCAGTCGGCCACCAGGTCGCCGTCGCTGTCGGTGTCCGGAGTGCCACAGCCGCACTGGCCGGGCTCGATCTTGGCGGGGTCGTCCGGGCAGCCGTCGTCGCAGTCGGCCGTGCCGTCGCCGTCGCTGTCGTCGTCCGGCACGTCGCAGCCGCACACCCCCGGCTCGGTCTTGTTCGG
>CAYVQE010000292.1:0-2716 GCA_964454005.1 uncultured Myxococcales bacterium | reverse complement strand
CGCAGCCGCCGCCGGAGCCACCACCACCACCACCACCACCACCACCACCACCACCACCGCCGCCGGCCGCGGCCGGCGACGCGGACGGCGAGTCCGACGGCGCCTCGTAAGCATCCGGCAGTCGTCCTCCCCGCGTCTTGACCCTCGCCGGGGTCGGGCGGTAGAATTCGACTATTAAAGGCGATACGAGCGCTTGGAGTCTGCCATGATTTCGCGGATCGCTGTGGGCGGGTTGGGTCTCGTCCTGTCGTGTTGCTGGGCCGCCGGCTGCGGCGGGGTGGATGTCGATCGCCAGGGCGACGCGCCCCTGAAGGTGCTCGAGCTCTCACCGCGCGACGGTGAGGTGGGGGTGCCGCCGACGACCGACGTGGTGGCCGTGTTCTCGGCCGCCATGGCGGTGGGCGAGGGCGACGACAAGCTCAACGAGCGGACCTTCTATGTCGAAGACACCCAGGGGGCGCGGCTGAGCGACACCGCCCGGTTGTCCGTGCTCGACGAACAGTCCGCCACCGCTGTCATTCGTCTGGCCGAGCTGGACGCCGGGGCCAGCTACACGGTGGTGCTGGCGGCCGGCCTGCAGGGCGAAGGCACGGCGCCGCTGGGCAGCGAGATCCGAGCCACCTTCCGGGTGGCCGAGTAGAACCCGAGGAGGAGGGAGCCGATGTTCAGCCCCAATGCGATCGTACGGCCGACAGCCCGGATGGGCCGGTGGCTGGTCGTTCTGGCCCTCGGCGGGGTCTGCCTGGTCGGCTGCGGCAACCCGGAGGTCAACCAGCCCGATCCGTTGGAGGTGATCCACATGCCGCTGGACGGTGCGGTGGACGTGGAGCCGGATGTGGCGGTGCGGATCCACTTCTCGGACGCGGTCGACACCGGCAGCGTCGGCGCGGACACCGTCTGGCTGGAGAGCGCGGCCTGGGATGGAGCGGCCTGCGGTGACAGCTGGACGAACACCGAATGGGTGGCCGCGGTCGAGCAAGACCAGCCGAACGTGATCCGCATCGGAACCGACGCGGATTCGCTGGAGTCCGGTACCTGCTACCGCGTGCTCTGTACCACGGCGTTGCAGGGGTTGGACAGCGGCCCGCTGCCGGCGCTCGGTCATCCCGATCTGCCCGCCGATATCGCCGCGGTGGCCCGCTTCCGCACCCGTTCCTGAAAATCAGTCAGATCGTGCCGGGAGATTCTGGGCAGTCGTCGAACGTTGATTTTCAGGGCACGATCAACCCGCTGCCGCCTTCGGGTTCCGGCTTCGGCGGCGCGCCGGAGCCTTGTGGCTTGTCCATGGCCGCCACGATGTCTTCCGCCGAGCGGAAAATCCGTTTGACTATCTGGGAAAACAGCGGGCTGGCCAGCGGCTCGAAGTCCTCGTCGAGCAGCTGCCAACCGGCCGCGGCCGCCAACCGGGCCGGTTCCTCGCGGCCGCCATTGCGCTGCAGATAGGCGGCATTCTGCAGCAGGCGGTCGAAGAACCGGTTGCGCTTGTCCTCGTCGTCGAGCAGCCGCACCACACCGTCGTCGATCGCCTTTTGCACCTGTTCGATGCGCTGCTGGTCGTTGATGGCCAGCTGGCTGGACTCGACTTCTTTGATCTTCTCGTCGATCGACTGCAGGGTCTCGGGGTCAGGCAGCCAGTCGGCGAACTCCGGTTCCTCGAGCAGCTCGGCGCCGCGGGCCGCCAGCGCATCGCGATCCTCGAACGCGTCCGGAGGAAACAGGGTCTTCGGATCCGGCGGGGTGGCCGATTCGTCCACCGCGCCCAGCTCGCCGCTGGCCTCCAGGTAGCCATCGGGCAGCGGCTTTTCGGCCTGGCGCCGCAGCTCGGCGGCCCGGGCCAGCCAGACGCGCGCCTCGCCGTATCCGATCTCGAACAGCCCGCCCTCGTCGGTGTCCATCTCTTGGTGCATCTGGCGGTAGCGGTTGCGGCCGAGGACCCCGCCGTTGAAGTCGGCCAACCCCTCGGTATCCGACCACTCGGCCTGGTGCACGGCCACCCCGCCGCGGGTGTAGCGGGCCAGCAATACCATGCGTCTGCCGGTGGCCGATACCGGTGACAGATAGCACGGCAACGGTTTTTCCTCTTCGGTTACCGCCCGGTCGAGAACCGAGCCACCGCCGCTGGTGGGCACGTCGACCGCCACTCCCCGGCTGCGCAGCCGGTGCAGGATGCGTTTGGCCTCCTTGCGCACCTGGCGGTCCGCGGTCATCTCCAGCAGATCGCCGATCAGGTCGTCGTCCTCTTCGTCCGCGGCCAGCTTGAGGAAGGCCAGCTGGAACGCGGCGGGCAGCTCGATGATGGCCCGCGGATCGGGACCGCGCTGAGCCAGCTCGCGCCCCTTTTCGAAGGCCTGGTCGAAGGCAACGGCCTCGATCCCGGCGATGGCTCCCGGGTCGAGGTCGTCGGCCTGGCCGCTCTCGAGCGCGGCGGCCAGCTTTTCGACCTGCGCCTCGTTCGTCTGCGGATTTAGCTTCTTGCCCTTCTTCTTCTTCTTGGCCATGTCGCCCTCTGCTCCCTTGCGCTGCATATCCGGCAAACCGCGGCATTATCCATGAGCGGCCGGCCGGTTGCAAACCATTTCCCGGCCAGGGCCCCGTCAAAGTCGTAAATCCTCCAGGCATCCGATGAGATAGAAAAAGAACTGGCGCCGCCTTCCGGTTTATGCTACCGTGGCAGGATCCGGTTGGAAACGCGTACATAGTCGTAATTCATGAGTAA
>CAYVQE010000291.1:0-2729 GCA_964454005.1 uncultured Myxococcales bacterium | reverse complement strand
CGCCGGCGCCGCGCGGCGTGCCGCAGATCGAGGTCACCTTCGACATCGACGCCAACGGCATCGTCCACGTCTCGGCCAAGGACCTGGGCTCGGGCAAGGAGCAGTCCATCCAGGTCACCGCCTCCAGCGGCCTGACCGAGGAAGAGGTCGAGAAGATGCAGCAGGAGGCGGACGAGTACCGCGAGCAGGACCGCAAGAAGAAGGAGTTCGCCGAGCTGATGGTCAATGCCGACGGGCTGATCTACTCGTCCGAGAAGTCGCTCGAGGAGTTCGGCGACATGCTGGGCCCGGAGGACATCGAGGAGATCCGCCAGAACCTGGCCGCCTGCAAGGAGCTGAACGAGCGCGCCAGCATCGAGGACTTCGACGAGCTCAAAGAGGTGGTCACCCGGCTGGAGACCGCCGCCCACCGCATCGCCGACGCCATGTACTCTCAGGACGCGGAGTGAGCGGATCCATGGCCTTGGGCCCATCCGGTCCGCGCTCGCCCTCCGCCGCATCACCGGCCGGCGGCCGCAGCCCCGCCTTGCCCAGCGCAGCCCGAGGTGCCGCCGCCGGCGGTTGAGGCCATGAGCGCCGAGCCCCCGGTCGAGGATCCACATCGGCTGCTGGGCGTGGCCGCCGGCGCCAGCCTGGACGAGATCAAGCGCGCCTACCGCCGCCGCGCCCGCGAGCTGCACCCGGACTGCAACCCCGGCCGGCAGGACGCAGCCGCCGCCTTCGCCCGGTTGGCCGAGGCCTACCGCCGGCTGACCGCCGGCGGCACCCCGCCGCCGCTGGACGACGAAACCGCCGCCGGAGCCGCCGCTGCCGGGTTCGCCGACCCCGGAACCGCCGGCAGCGGGGCCGCGGGCAACGTGACCGCTGGCACCGCCGGCGCTGGCGGCGCCGGCGGCGGGGCCGCCGGAACCGGGGCCGCTGGCAGCGGGGGCGGGCTGGGCGGCCGGGTGCGCCGCTGGTTGGGCGCCAGCGAGCCGCCGCCGGAGCGCGGCGAGGACCTGTTCACCCGGGTGACGGTCGAGCTGCGCGACGTCGTCCAGGCCAGCCGGCTGCGGCTGCGGCTGCCGTCCAGCCGGGCCTGTGTGCGCTGCGCCGGCAGCGGCCGCGCCGAGGCGCAGTCCAGCGCCCCGTGCCCGGTCTGCAGCGGCAGCGGCCGCGAGCCGGCCAGCCAGCAAGTCGAGATCCGGGTGCCGCCCGGCGCGGCCGACGGCGATCGGCTGCGGCTGGCCGGCCAGGGCGAGCCCGGCCTGCGCGGCGGCAAGCCCGGCGATCTGACCGTGGAGCTGGCCCTCGGGCCCCACCCGCTGCTCGAACGCCGCGACCAGACGCTGCGCTGCCGGCTGCCGCTGCCGCTGCCGGTAGCCATCGGCGGCGGCCGGGTGACCGTACCCGGCCCGCTGGGCCCGCTGCCGCTCGACATCCCGGCCGGCACCCGCAACGGCGCCGAGCTGCGCCTGGCCGGCCAGGGCCTGCCCCCGCCGGGCGGCGGGCCCCGCGGCGACCTGCTGGTCACCGCGGCCGTGGAGCTGCCCCGCGCGCTCAGCGCCGCCCAGCGCCAGCGCCTGCTGGCCGCCCTGGGCGAACTCGGCGAGCCGGACGACCCGCACGCCGCCCTCTACCCCGAGAGCCGGGACTTCCACCGCCGCGCCGGCGCCCCGGACGGCGAGAGCGGCGACCGGGGCAGCGGCGAATCGTGAAGGAGCGGGAAATCACCGTCTACTGACCCCGGGACCCCGGCATGAAAAGTTTGGCGCAGAACGGAGATTTTCGAAAACCGTTCAGCACCCGCCGGGGATCGACGGGCTGCGTTGACCTGCCCGTAGCGCGGCGTCCACCGCATCGAAAAGGGCCGGGTCCACCAGCCCGCCACCCGGCGCATCCGCCGGGTGGCACTCGAAGGCGGCCCGGCCGAGACCGTGGTCGAGTCGTCCCGCGGCATCCAGGCGCTGGCCCCTGCCGAGCTGCTGGCCGAGCGCACGGCTCGCCGCCTGGCCGCCGCCGGCGGCCGGGTCTGCTGGGTCGACGCCAGCCGGCCGGGCAGCCTGGGCTGCATCGCCGAAAAGAGCGGCCAAGTCACCATCCTGGCCGACGACCTGATATTCCCGGCGGCCCTGGCGATCCACGGCCAGAGCGTCTTCTGGGGCTCGGGCCTGGCCGGCCCCATACAGCAGCTCCACATCCCCACCCAAAAACGCAGCCTGCTGGTCCCCGGCGACTTCGAGACCCGGTCCATCACCGCCTCCGGCAGCTGGGTGGTCTGGACCGCCAGCCTGTCCAACCGTCCCCGGCTGCACGCCTCGGTGCTGGCCTACCAGCGCCAGACGGGGAAGCTGCTGCAGCTCGTCCCCCACCCCGCCATGCACGACAACCTGGTCCAAGACGGCATCACCGCAGCCGCCTACCGCCCCAAGACCGCCGCCCTCACCCCAAGCCACCGAGTCCACTGGATCAGCGGCATGCCCACCGCCCTGCTGTGGCAAGTCGACCTCAACCCCTGACCACCACCCCACTCACCATGCCGCAGCTCACCCCGCGGGGAGCCCAGCACGGCTCGCTCACCCGGTCGGGCTCAAGACTTCGACAACCAGGCCCAGCGCTTGAGGCGCCGCACTTCTATCCTATAAGCGGCTCGATCGAAAAACGATCCTTCGATTGGACCACCTACAATTTCTCTATATCAACTTCTTCTACCTCGTAGAAAACAGGCACCATCAAATACTGCACATAGA
>CAYVQE010000290.1:0-2864 GCA_964454005.1 uncultured Myxococcales bacterium | reverse complement strand
CGCCTGCTGGCGTTGATCAGGGTGATGCTCATGGCGTTCCTCCCGGTGAGATGGCTTCGGTGTCCAAGCCGAGCTCGGCGACCTCTTTGCCCAGGTCGAGTGAAAGCCCCTCGTCGAGGTCGAAGCCGCGAACGACGAAGCCGCAGGTGAAGGCGCGCACGTCATCGGGGCCGTCGAGCCGGGTCTGGAAGTCGCCCTCCGGGTCCATCTCCCAGCGCACGGTTCCGGCGCTGTCGTCCTCGGGGTCGCGCCGCAGATCGAGCCAACGGTTTCGGTTGAGAAAGGTCGCCACCGCCGCCATCACGTTCAGAAGCTCTACGGTGCGATCCGAGGCCGCCGTGATGGTGAAGGACAGGTCCACGGTGAACGGCGGGCGCCGCCTGAGCAACTCGGGGCCGCTCGATCCCGGTACCACGTCCTCGTGGGGCGTGTTGGTGGAGAAGAAGCGGTTCTCGCCCACCTTCGGGCCACTCAGCACCACCGAGGGCAGCCGCGAGAGGGCGACAACGTTCAGCCCGTCGATGGTCGTGTCGTCGTAATCGACCGACACGGTCATGCTGGCGTTGGCGATGATCTGACGCTTGAGCTCGCGCAGCAGCCCGCGTACCAGCCTCGTCAGGTCGGCCTCGCGGACGATGCGCGGCCTGAGAAATCGATAGCTTGCCCCCAGCGCGGCCTCTTCGCCTGGCACCGGATTGCCGGCGGCGTCGAGGTTGCGCAGGGTGATATCGACGACCGCCTCTGCGTGACCGGGCGTGCGGACGTCGGCCAGGGAGACCCCGCCCTCGTCGCGCACGGAGACCACATCGGCAGCAACATCGCCGAAGAGCACCTCGACCCGAGCCGCGAAGCCCGCGCCCGTGATCCGCACGAGATCCCCACCGGAGGCAGGTCCGGTCGTGGGCGAGATGGTGCTGATCGCGGGGATGGCCATGGTCAGACCCCTCCCTTGCCAACGCCGAGCCCCATCAGCCCGGCGACCCGGCCGAGGAAGCGCTTCTGCACTCCCTTCTGGAACTTCTTGAACGCGGGCCGCAGGAACGGCCGCGCCGGGATCTGCACCACCACCACGCCCTTGCCCGAGCCGCCGCCGCTGGCCTCACCGGCCACGCGCAGCAGCGCGAACAGGAACCGCCGCATGGCAGGCGTCATCGGGATGATGATCGGACCCGCGCCGAACTCCTGGACCTGGGCCACATCGACGAGCGACTTGCCGTCCTTGCCACGCGCCTTGCGCGGGACGCCCACGAAGGCCTCGTCGCCCTTGACGATGGCGGCGATGCCGTTGCGCAGATCGCCGCTGACCATCAGGGCCTTGGTGCCGCCGCGCCCCTTCATCTGGCGCGCGGCCAGGGTGAGCGGCGACGGCGGCTTGATCGACTCTCCACCGGGCGCCTGGCGGGTGATGCCCTGCACGATCTCCTTGCGTAGGAGGTGTGCTTCCTGGCGAAGCGCGGTCCCCACCGCTGCTTTCAGCTTCACCGGGCCACCGGCCAGCAGGCGACGGGCTACGGCCCAATCGCCGGTCTTGCGCACCGAGGTCACTCGCGCTCCTCGTGCTTCAGCTCGGGCGCGTGGCGCTCGAGCCAGGAGATGGCCTTCTGCGATGCCCGGTTGACGATGCCGCCCCGGCGAACCGTCGCGGCGGACAGCTCGAGCATCCGCTCGGCCATGTCGATGTCGGCCTGGTCGCAGCCGTAGTGCTCGAGCCGCCTGGCGAGCCGCTCGAGATCGGGAATCTCACCGAAACGCCAGAAGTGCAGCTCCATGTTGCAGCGGAAGGCCTCGGCCTCGTAGGCGGCGCGGGCCGCGCTGGAGACCAGGTATCTCCCGGCGAACTTGAGCCAGCCGTCGCGCAGGAGCTGCTCGACGTGCTGATGCTCGTGGACGCAGACGGTGATCTGATTCCAGAGTCCGTAGTGCTCGTGGGGGATGCCGGCGTCGAAGGGCGTGTAGATCCGCTTGCCGATGGTCGTGGTGTAGCGACGCAGGAAGTCGTCCTTGTCGAGCACGTCGATCCTGGCCAGGAACATCCCGACCAGGCGCATCTCCCATGCGCTGCGCTTGTCGATGACGCGGGTGCCGTAGGCGCGGGTCATCTGCCGCCAGAAGTCGCGCACCAGCTCGGCGCTCGGCTCTGCCTTGCGGATGGGCTCCCGGCGCGCGATGGTCTCTCTTTCGACGGGCCTCATCGGTCACCCCCTCCGCACTCGCTCTCGGGCACGCAGGTGTGTCCGGTGCCGGCGTCTTCGCCGAGCTCTGAGTCGCAGCAGACCCACGGCTCGTCGCCTCCGGTCACGTCGTCGCAGCTCATCACGCGCTGCCACTGGCCCTGCTTGTCGCAGATCTCCACGTAGGGGCCGTTGCAGCGGGTCTGCATGTCGGCGCAGACCGGGACGCACGCCTTCAGCGTCGCGGCGAGCGCGAGGATGATCATGGTCTCTCTCACGGATTCCTCCTTGCTCCCTGCTGCCGATCCTCGAAGGTGACGAGCAGCAGGTTTCGCCGAGGCCTGGCCATGTTCAGGCCGAAGCCGATGGGCCGCGCCTCGGTGATGTAGAGCCCCGGCGGGGTTCGCACCTGCTGCACCAGCTCGCCGGCCTTGTCGTGAATCGCACCCAGACGGTCTCCGGGACGCAGCAGCGCGTCGCCGCTCGCGGCGTCCACCAGGCCCAACCGCTCGAGGTCCTTGAAGTGGAAGACCAGGTCGACGCGGGACTTGGGCGCGTTGCCCGAGGCGAGCATGCGCAGCTCCTCGAAGGCCTTGGTGTCCACCTGGCACGGGACGCGAATCGGCGGGTGCTCCTGGCGGATGCGCTCGCCGATGCCGTCGTCGTCCTGGTCCACGAGCACCGGTTCCTTGA
>CAYVQE010000289.1:0-2882 GCA_964454005.1 uncultured Myxococcales bacterium | reverse complement strand
GCACCTGGAATCCCAGCCCGGCGGCCAGTTGCTGCTGGCGGCTGTCGAGGGTGAAAAAGGACGCTTCGCTCGGATCGGTGAACACGAACAGAGCGGTCGCCAGGTGGTGCAGATCGGCACCGCGGACATGGCCTGCTTGCAGCACCTGCTCGATCTCGGCCGTGAGCCGGCGGCCGGGGTGGACCCAGTGGATCGCCTCCAGAAGCGGGTGTGCCGCGGCGCGCAAACCCTCGCGCTCGGCCGCGGCCAAAAACTCGGACTCCAGCAGGGTCGAACTCAAGACCCGCTCCATGCCCGCCAGCGCGCGACGCAGCCGAACCACGCCCGGCTCGCCGAAGGCGACGGCCACCAGGCAGGAAGTATCGAGGTAGGCGACCCGCATCGCGGGTCAGTCCCGGTCCTGGAGGAAGCGGTCGAGGGCACCGGGCCTGGCGGCGATCGCTTCGAATGCCGTGCGCGGATCGGCCCGCCTGGGTTCGATGACCCCCTGTTCTTCCAGCTGCGCCAGGTGCTCGGCCAGGGGCAGGTCAGCGGCCGCCACCGGCCCCAGCTCGGCCACCGGCCGGCCGCGGTGGGTAATTATAATCCGCTTGTTTTTCTGAACCTTGCGAAGCAGCTGGCTGAACTTCGCCTTGGCCTCGTAGGTTGAATAGGTCTCCCGTTCCATGACTGGATGATATATAGACTAGTCAGACTGGTCAAGTGTTTTCGACCGGGCGGGGCGTCCGAAAGAGTTAAAAAGTTGAAACCGTCCCCCTCTTCCCGGTCCCCCTCTTCCCGTCGACCACATGATGGGTACAAGGTAAATAACACTTGACAGTAGATACTAAATATAGTACTATGAATTCTTAAATCTGCAAACCGCAGATCTTTGAAAGGAGGATCATACGGTGGTCGGTCAAAACGAATCGACCAGTCGAGGAGGTGCGAATTGGCAAGAAGCATCGACACCATCTTATCAAATATGAAAAATAATCCTGCAAGCATTCGTTATGATGATTTATGCAGAATTTGCGATGAATACTTTGGCAATTGCAGGCAAAAGCACGGTTCGCATCGAATTTTCAAGACTCCTTGGATTGGAGATCCTAGAGTAAATATTCAAAAAGGAAAAAGTGGCAAAGCCAAACCATATCAAGTAAAACAAGTATTGAAGGCAATAGAAAAATAGAAAATAAAACCGATTAGCTATTATTCTTAGGTGACATAAATGGCCAAAAGAACAAATAAAATCAAAAACTACGATGTGAAAAAGTATACTTATCGAGTCGAGTGGTCCGAAGAGGACGGCGAGTTCGTTGGCCTGTGCTCGGAGTTTCCTAGCTTGAGCTGGCTCGATGAGAATCAGGAACTAGCCCTGAAGAGCATCGAGCGGCTGGTCGCTGAGGTGATCGATGACATGCTGGCGAACGGCGAGGTCATCCCCGCCCCCTTCTCGCTGCGCCAGTTCTCCGGCAAGCTCGTGGTTCGCATGGACCCGGACACCCATCGGCGGCTTTCGCTCGAAGCCCAGGAAAAAGGCGTCTCTCTCAATCACTTGATCAACTCCAAACTCGCCAGCTGAGTTCCGGACCGACCAGGCTGACCAGCCGAGGTGCCTACCCGTGTCGAATGCACTCGCCGGTTTTGCTCTCGTCGAGTCTGTTCGACGTTTTTCCGAGTGCGAATCGGCTTGCCTCGGCCGCGGCCGCGTGGTGGCATCGCGGTATGAAGCGGGCACCGCGGCTGGCTCTGGTCAACCCCTGGATCACCGACTTCGCCGCCCACGACCTGTGGGCGCGGCCGGTGGGGCTGCTGCTGCTGGCCGGGCTGCTGCGCGACGCCGGCGCGGCGGTGGACTTCATCGACTGTCTGCAGCGCCACCATCCGGACACGGCCGGCCGGGCCGAGGTGCTGGCCGGCAACGCGCAGCGCTACGGCACCGGCAAGTTCCCCAAGATGCCGATAGAGGCGCCGGCTGCGGTGGCCGATCTGCCGCGGCGCTACTTCCGCTACGGCCTGCACCCCGACACCCTGCGCGCCGAGCTGGCCCGCCGGCCGCGGCCCGATCTGATCTGGCTCAGCTCGGCCATGACCTACTGGTACCCGGGGGTGGCCCAGACCGCGGCCGTGCTGAGGCGGGCCTGGCCCGGGGTGCCCATCTGGCTGGGCGGCAGCTACGCCCGGCTGTGTCCGGAGCACGCCCGGCGGCACGCCGGCGCCGACCGGGTGGTCACCGCGGCCACGGCCGATCTGCCGCGGCTGCTGGGCGCGGCCACCGGCTGGACGCCGCCCAACGCGCCGCGCTGGGCCACGCTGGCCGCGGCTCCGGCGCCGGCCCACGACCTGGTCGAGCGGCCCGGCTACCTGACCCTGCTGGCCAGCCGCGGCTGCCCCCACCGCTGCGCCTACTGCGGCTCGGCCCGGCTGCGCCGCGGCTTCGAGCGCCGCGGCGGCGACGCGCTGCTGGACGAGATCCGCACCGCCCACGCCCGGACCGGGGTGGTCGACTTCGCCTTCCACGACGACGCGCTGCTGCTCGACGCCGAGGCCGACCTGGGCCCGGCCCTGGAGCGGCTGGCCGCCGAGGGCCCGCGGCTGCGCCTGCACACCCCCAACGGCCTGCACGTGGCCGCGCTGGACCGGCGCTGGTGTGAACGGTTGTACCGGGCCGGCTTCATCACCCTGCGGCTGGGCCTCGATACCGCCCGCGCCGAGCAGCACGCGCCCTACGGCGACAAGCGCGCAGGTGACGGTTTCGCCCGCGCCATGGAGCACCTGACCGCCGCCGGCTTCGGCCCGGCGCAGCTCGGCGCCTACCTGCTGGCCGGCCTGCCCGGCCAACGCACCGACGCGGTGGCCGCCGCCATCGAGACCAGCGCCCGCGCCGGCGCCCTGCCCTT
>CAYVQE010000288.1:0-2977 GCA_964454005.1 uncultured Myxococcales bacterium | reverse complement strand
TGAGTGTGACTTGTTTAGGGGGTGATTTTCGGATCGATGTGGCGGTCAGCTACACCTTGCCCTCCTGCTTCACCTCGACCATCTCTCGGCCTATAAGCCAGTAGGCGTGGACCATCGCGGTGTTCACGGTTCGCGAGACGTGGGTCCGGGCGGCCTCGATGATCTGGGCGACGCGCTCGTAGAGGGCGTCTTCGCGGCGGTCGGTGAGGTCGGTCATGGCAGCACCCCCGAGGCGAGCTTATACGCCATCCGGTCGGTGCACACAACTAGGCCGAAGTTCCCCCGCCCTTCGGGCCGGGGAACAGGGGCAGCAGGGCGCGCAGGTCGGTGGATTCGATGACCAGGTCGGCGGTGCGGGCCACGTCGGGGTGCTTGACGTGGACGGCGATGGAAAGCCCGGCGGCGCGCATGACGTCGAGGTCGTTGACGTTGTCGCCGATGAAGGCGCACTGGGCCAGCGGCAGGCCCGATTCTTCGGCCATGGCGGCCAGGCCGTCGGCCTTGCCGGCCATGTCGTAGGGCGTCGGCCGGCCGCCGGCGATGCTGCCGTCGGGGGCGAAGTGGAGGCGGTTGATGTGGACCCAGTCGAAGGGGTGAGTGGGGAAGAACTGGTCGAGCAGGATGTCGAGCGAGCCGGAGATCAGGCCCAGGCGGTAGCCGCGGGATTTCAGCGCGGCCAGGGTCTGGCGGGCGCCGCTGGCCGGGCGCAGGCCGGCGAAGCAGGCCCGGATGCGGGCGCGGGTGGCGCCGCGGGCGGTGAGCAGCTCGAGGTCGGTGTCGAACCACTGGGCGTATGTGATGCGGCCGGCGCGGTAGTCGGCGCGGGCTTGCTGGCGGCGTTGGCTGTCGGTGCTGAAGTGCTGGTGCAGGGTCTGCCAGACGTAGATGGTCTCGTCGATCAGGGTGCCGTCGAGGTCGAAGGCGATGAGGCGGATCTGGTCAGCGGGGGTCGGGGGCATGGGTGGCTGTTTTAGCGCGGGTCAGTGCCATTTGTACAACTTGACCTGCCGCAGCTGCTCCGGATCGAGAATGTAGCCCAGCTTCTCCAGCGCGGCGTTGTGCAGCACGGCGAAGCTGTACTCGGGGCAGAACACGTGGCGGCCGGGGGGCAGGGCGTCGCGCGCCAGGGCGCCGGCCAGCAGGCACAGCTGCTGGCCGATGCGGTGGTTGTCGAGGCCGGCGCCAGCGTAGGCGTAGCGGCGAACGTGGTCCTCGTCGGAGACGCACAGGGGCAGCTCGCCGCGCTCGGCGGCGATCTGTATCTTGTTGAAGGCGGCGGCGTCGATTCGCTCGCGGTCGACGAGCAGCAGCCAGCCGTCGGCGGTCTCGGCGGCTTTTTCGAGCATCGGGGCCCAGTCGGCCGCGGCCGGCAGGGCCAGGATCGCGGCCTTGCGGCCGGCGGCGGTGATGGTGGCGGCGGCCTGCTCGGCCATGGTCTGCAGCCGGCCCGCGGGGTGGAGCACGGCCAGCCGCTCGATGGAGCCGGGCAGCACGCGCAGCAGGTGGCGGGCCAGCGGCTCGGCCGGGATCCAGGGCAGGATGCCATAGGCCTGGCCCTGGTCCAGGCCCCGGGCGCCGGGGTCGGGGATGCGGGCGTAGAGCAGGGGCAGCTCGGGGGCGCTGCTGCGGGCCAGCTCGGCGGCGGCGCTGCCCACGGTCACCAGGGCGGCCGGCTGCTGCTCGGCGATGGCCGCTTGCAGGGCCTGGCGGTCGAGCTGCTCCACGGTCAGGATGGGGTGATCGGCGCCGCAGCGGTCGTTGAAGCCGCTGGCCACGTAGCCGTAAGGGTCGCCGACCTTGGTGTTGATGATCAGGTAGCGGCTGTCCGCCGGCGGCGGGGCCTGGGTGGCCGAGATGTGCCAGGGGGTGCAGCGCTCGCCGGCGTAGGCCACCGGCGCCGGGGCGCCGGGGGTCTCGGGGCCGTCGGGGATCAGGGGGGCGGCGCTGGTGCCGGCGTCGGGGTCGTCGCTGGCCGCGGCCGGCGTGCCGCTCTGCAGGCGGTGCATCCAGAGGGCCAGGCCGCCGAGCAGGATGATGCCGCCCAGGGTGAGCAAGACGCCGTTGCGGAACTGGTGGCGGTCGCGGTCGCGGCGCTGGTCAGGGGCGCCGGGCGCTGGGGACTGGGGGCGATCGGGGTCAGGCGGCATGGTGCGCTAGTCCCGGGTCAGGTTCGGATCTTGGACTGCTTTTGGGGTGGGGAGGTTTCGGGGGTCATCGCGCCTCATTTCTTGCTGAAGGTCAGCCCGCCCTGGCCGTCGGGTTCCGCCTGGATGGTGTCGCCTTCGGCGAAGTGGCCTTGTAGCATCTCGCTGGCCAGGGGGTCCTGGATCAGGCGCTGGATGGCGCGCTTGAGGGGCCGGGCGCCGAACTGGGGGTCCCAGCCGGCCTCGGCCACCGCGGCCTTGGCGCCCTCGCTCAGCTCGAGCTGGATCTTGCGCTCGTCGAGCAGGGTCTGCAAGCGCTCGAGCTGGATGTCGACGATCTGCTTCAGGTGCTCCTTGTTTAGCGAGCCGAAGACCAGCACGTCGTCGACCCGGTTGAGGAACTCGGGACGGAAGTGCTCGCGCAGCACGCCCGTGACCAGATCGCGGTCGCGCTGGTCGATCTGGCCGCCGGCGGCGCGCTCGCTCAGGATGTCGGAGCCCACGTTGGAGGTCATGATGACCACGGTGTTCTTGAAGTCCACCGTGCGGCCATGGCCGTCGGTCAGGCGGCCGTCTTCGAGCAGCTGCAGCAGCACGTTGAACACGTCGCGGTGCGCCTTTTCGATCTCGTCGAACAGCACCACGCTGTAGGGCCGGCGCCGCACCGACTCGGTCAGCGCGCCGCCCTCCTCGTAGCCGACGTAGCCCGGCGGGGCGCCGATCAGCCGCGACACGGCGTGCTTTTCCATGTACTCGCTCATGTCGATGCGGATCATGGCCGTCTCGTCGTCGAACAAAAACTCGGCCAGCGCCCGGGCCAGCTCGGTCTTGCC
>CAYVQE010000287.1:0-3115 GCA_964454005.1 uncultured Myxococcales bacterium | reverse complement strand
CGGATAGGTGCCCTCCTGCTCGATCGGGTTCTGGGTGGCCACCACCAGAAACAGCGGCGACAAGGGGTAGGAGCGGCCGTCGATCGTGATCGAGCGCTCCTGCATCGACTCCAGCAGCGCCGCCTGGGTCTTGGGCGGGGTGCGGTTGATCTCGTCGGCCAGCAGGAACTCGGTGAAGGCCGGGCCCTTGCGCAGGACGAACTCGTTGGTCTGGAAGTTGAAGATATTGGTGCCCAGGATGTCGGCCGGCATCAGGTCGGGGGTGAACTGCACCCGCTTGAACTCCATGTCCAGCGAGCGGGCGAAGGTGCGCGCCAGCAGGGTCTTGCCGGTGCCGGGCACACCCTCGAGCAGGACGTGGCCCTCGCACAGCAGCGCCACCAGCAGCAGCTCGGTCACCTCCTGCTGGCCCAGCACCACCCGTTCGCTCTGCTTGCGGATGCGGTCGGCGATCTCGGCGATGGTCTCCATGCTGCCTTCCTCGCATTGGCCCGCCGCGGGGCGGGGCGTTATCGGTTTCAGCCGCCGGCCGCGCCGGGCCGGCGCGCCGGCGGTTGCTGCAGCGCCCGGCGCCAGGCGTACAGCTGCCGGGCCAGGCGCACCGCCTCGGCCGGCCGCTCGCCGCCGCGCTCGCAGCGGCGCACCAGGTCCGCCAGGTCGACGCGCACGCCGCGCGCATCCGATACCGCCTGCAGCCGCGGGATCAGGTCGTGCTCCAGCGCCAACCCCCGGCGGCCGGCCGCCGGCTGGCCGGCGGTCAGGGCGAACCGCCGCGCCTGCCGGGCCAGGGTGACGCGCATGTAGCGCCGCAGCGCATCCGCGTGCTCGCCCCCGGCCAGCAGCAGCCGAGCGGTGTTGTCGATCAGCAGCCGCTTGCCGGGCGGCAGCGCGGGCGGCGGCGGCCGCGGCTTGCCCAGCCTGCTGCCGAAGGCCCAGGCCGCCAGCAGCATGGCCAACAGCACGTGCAGGGTGACCAAGCCCAGCGGAAAGCCAAGGGCGTGGGCCAACAGCGAAGGCGAGCTTAGGTGGCCGTGGATCGATTCTTCGACCACCACCCCGTCGGCGTCGAGCACGTCGGCCAGCAGGCCGAGCATCAGCGCTGCGTGGTCGCCGCGCGCCAGGCCGCGGTTGTTGAACAGGTCGGGATCGCTGATGGCGATCCGATCGCCGTGCAGCCGGCCGATCAGCACCCCCTGGTCGCAGTGCACCAGCGGCTCCAGTCCGGGCCCGGCGGCCAGCAGCTGGATCGGCGGCTCGAGGTCGAGCGCCGGTGAGGCCAGCCCGAGCGGTTCGGCGGCGGCGTGGTCGATGGCAGCGACCTGCAGCACCTCCGGCGCCGGGCCACCCAGCCCCTGGGGATCGGCGGCGGTCAAAACCTCCTCGAGTTCCGCGGCCACCGATTCGGCCGGGCGGGCGCGCTCGGCTTCGATCCAGCCCGGCAGCCGCGCCGAGGCCCGCACCCGCCATTTGGGCAGGGCGAACACCGCGGTGGCTCCGTTGCGGTGCGCGTCGGCGAACAGCTGCTGCAGCCGCTGGTCGGGATCGAGCGAGCGCAGTTCCGCGGGTTCGCCGCGCAGCAGGGCCTCGAAGCCGGTGGTGGCTCGGTCGGTCTCGAGCAGCAGCAGCGGGAAGGAGCGGTTGGCCCCGGCGGCGGCCGGGCCCCGGCTGACCACCACCGACAGACCCGAGCGGCGCAGCAGCTCGATCAGGGCCCGGTGGCCCACCAGCGAGCGGCTGAAGCTGTCGTTGCCAGCCGACACCGGGCCGAAGACCTCCGGGCTGAACGCCGACAGCAGCAGGCCCAGGCCGAAGGTCAGCAGGCCGACCAGGACGATGGCCGCCAGGGCGTGCGGGGAGAAGGGGCTCATGCGCTCAGCTCCATGGCCCGGAAGTCGGCCAGGCAGCGCTCGAAGCCTCGGGCGCCGACCGGGTGGCCGCCGAACAGCGAGCGCTCGACCTCGGCCACCAGGCGGCCGAAGCGCTCTCGCTCGCCGGCGTCGGCCGGCAGCAACCGGGTCAGCTCGCGCCCGGTGTGCCAACCCGAGACCGGTCGCTGGTGGCGCTGGCTGAGCCGTTCGACCGCCAGCAGCAGCAGCTCGTGGACCGCCTCGGCGTGGCGGCCCGCGGCGGCCAGGCGCTCGACCCGCTCCAGCGAGGCGTCACGCCGGGCGGCTGCGGCCGGCCCGGCTGGCGCGGCGCCGCCCGCTGCGGCGGCCGGCCGGCGGCGGGCGACCAGCGCGCTGCCCAGCCAGATCAGGGCCAGCGCCAGGGCCACCCCCACGCCCAGCCAGGCCAGCAGGCCGGTCACCGAGCCGCCGCCGGCTCCTGCGCTCAGCCGCACCGAGCCGCTCCGCTCGCATCCCGCCGGCCGCGCCGGGCGGGCCGGTGTCGGGACAAGCTCTTTCTGGTAGCCCGATTCGGCCAGGATCTCCTCGGCCAGCGACTCGGGTGGCGGCGCAGCGCGCACTCCCGCCGCCAGGACCAGAGCGGCCAGCAGCGGCAGGGTCGAGCGGGCGAGTCGCATGAAGAAACTGCGGCGAGGACACGGGCGGAAGCGGCCTCAGTCGAAAACCGAAGCCAGCTCCTCTGCGTCCGAGCCCTCGAGGTCGATCTTGCGGTGGTAGAATACCGGGACCGGCCCGCCGGCCGGCTCGGCCAGGCTCGGCGGCGCCAGCGGATCGCGGTAGGGCACCTCTCGGTCGGGCCCGTCGGGTGGGGTCATGGAGCCTCCCAGCCAGGAGCGGGTGGATTGCAGGAACTGGAATTACGATACGGCGAACCGCGGTTGATTCGCAATCGAAATTCGGTTCGTCTTGATTTCCGGCGATCGCCTGGGTGATGATGAGAGGTCGATGGTGGTCACCTGCCCGCAGTGCAGCACCAAGTTCAAGATTGCCGACGACAAGATCGTTTCGGCCGGGGTCAAGGTTCGCTGTTCGAAGTGCAAGCACACCTTCGTGGTCAGCCCGGGCGGGGTCTCCGAAGTGGGTGCACCGGTGCCGCCCCCCGGGAAGGCGGCCGGTGCCAGCGAGCCGCCGCTGCCGCCGCCGCCCGAGCGGCCGGGCAGCGGGCCGGCTGCTGCGGCCGGCACCAGCGAGCCGCCGCTGCCGCCGCC
>CAYVQE010000286.1:0-3158 GCA_964454005.1 uncultured Myxococcales bacterium | reverse complement strand
CGCGCCTGGCGTGCGCTGCCGCTGGCCGTCCTGATCGCCTGCAGCCTGTACGCGCTGGGCTTCTGGCTGTTCGGCCGGCTGGGCCCGCAGCCCTGGGCGGCGGCGGCCGAGCGGGTGCGCGCCGGCTGGCAGACCGGCGACGCGGTGGCGGTACGGCCCTGGTGGGCGGCGCGGCTGCGCGAGCAGCTGGGCCGGCGGCCGCTGCTGCAGCGCCGCGCGCTGGCGGCCGCCGACCTGGCGCCGTACCGCCGCTTGTGGCTATTCAGCCTGCCCGGCCACCACCGACCGCTGCCCGCGGCCCTGGCCGCCGATCGCGCCAGCCTGGAGCAGGAGCTGGAACTCGACGGGCTGCGGCTGCGCCGCTTTCGGCTGCAACACGAGCCGGTGGAGGTGGCCTACGACTTCCGCGCCCGGCTGCACCAGGCCGCGGTGGCCGTCCACACCGCCGGCGGCCGCCGGGCCTGCGAACGCTGGCGCGACCAGCGCTGGATCTGCAGCCGCCACGACTGGAACTTCGTCGGCCGGGTGATCGTCGAGCTGGGCGCCGAGCCGCGGGCGGTCATCTGGGTCCACCCCACCGAGGAGGGCCCGATCGAGATCCGCTACCCGGCCGTGCCCGGCGGCGAGACCCTGCTGATCCACACCGGGCTGACTCCGCCGGCGGCCCGCACCGCCGGCGGCGCCCCGGTGACGCTCGAGGTCGAGGCGGCCGGCCGGCCGCTGGCGCGCGTAGTCCAGCCCAACCGGACCGGTCATTTCCCTCATGAGATCGACATCGCCGCGCTGGGCCCCGGGCCCTTCCCGGTCACCTTCCGCATCAGCGCCCCGCGGGCCGCTATGCGCCACTTCTGCTTCGACGCCGAGGTGCGCCGGTGAGCTGGGCGCGGCGCCACGCCACCGGCCTGCTGGCTGTGGTGCTGGGGTTGACCAGCTTCAGCGCCATCTTCTGCCACGCCCCGCGGGTGGGCTATACCCGCGACGAGAGCTTCTACTTCGCCGCCGCCGAGTCCTACGCCGGCTGGTTCCGGCAGCTGGGCCGCGATGCGGACCGGGCCCTGAGCGAGCCCGTCATCCGGCGCCACTACGAGAACAACCGCGAGCACCCGGTGCTGATCAAAAACCTGATGGCGCTCGCCTACCTGGCCCTGGCGCCGGAGCCGGACCCGCGCCCGGCCGGGCGCACCACAAACGAGGCCGGGGCCTACGGCCGGGCCATGCGCCTGCCGGCACAGGTCTTCTCCGCGCTGGCGGTGGTGCTGACCTTCCTGCTGGGCTGCGCGGTGGCCTCGCGCCGGGTAGGGCTGGTGGCCGCGCTGGCCTTTTTGCTGGCGCCGCGCCACTTCTTCCACGCCCAGCTGGCCTGCTTCGACATGCCGGCGGTGACCGTCTGGCTGGCGGTGGTGCTGGCCTGGCGCAAAGCCCGCGGCTCGGCCGGCTGGGCCCTGCTCACCGGGCTGGCCTGGGGCGCAGCGCTGGCCACCAAGCACAACTCCTTTTTCATCCTGCCGGTGCTGGGGCTGCACTGGCTGGTGGTCGAGGGCCGGGCCCTGTCGCTGGACCGCCGCGGCCTGCACCTGCCGCGCATCCCGCTGGCGCTGGTCGCCATGCTGGTCTTCGGCCCGCTGATCTTCATCGGCCACTGGCCCTTCCTGTGGCACCACACCCTGGAACGGCTGGGCTGGTACTTCGGCTTCCACCTCGACCACGTCAACTACCACTGGGAGTACTTCGGCCGGCTGCTGACCGACCCGCCCTTTCCCTGGGCCTATCCCTTCGCGGTCACCGCGCTGACTTTGCCGCTGCCCACCCTGCTGCTGGGCGGCTGGGGCTTTTTCTCAGAGGCCGGCCGCCGGCTGGGCCGGCTGCTGGCCGCCGCCGGCGCCGCCCTGGCGCGGCTGGCCGGGCTGCGCACCCCGGCCCGGAGCGGGCGGGGCGCGCCGGAGCCGGCCGGGCCCGCACCGGATCGGGCCGACGGCTGGCTGCTGCTGCTCAACGCCCTCATCCCCTTCGCGGTCATCGCCCTGCCCGCGGTGCCCATCTTCGGCGGCGTCAAGCACTGGCTGCACGCCATGCCCTTCGTCTGCGTGCTGGGCGCGCTGGCGCTGGAGCGCATGATCGATGCGCTGCCCGCGCGCTGGCGCCAGCGCCGGCTGGCCTGGTCGGCCGGGCTGGCCGCACTGGCGCTGGCGCCCTCGCTGGCCGGGCTGCTGTGGATCGGGCCCTACGGCACCTCGTTCTACAACGCGCTGGCCGGCGGCACCGCCGGCGCGGCCGATCTGGGCATGCAGCGGCAGTACTGGTCGAACAACGTCACCGGGGTGCTGCCCTGGCTCAACCGGAACGCGCCGCCCGGCGCGCGGGTGTTCTTCCACGAGGTGACCGGCAAGAGCTTCGCCGCCTACAAGCGCGACGGCTGGCTGCGGGCCGACATGCGCCCGGCCTGGGGCCCGCAGCGGGCCGACTTCTGCGTCTACCAGTACCACCGCGAGTTCGTCGACGTGCAGTACCGCATCTGGAACATCCTCGGCCACCGCACCATCGCCCACGGTCTGTACCTGGATCAGGTGCCCATCGTGCTGGTCTACGACTGCCGGGACGAAAAGCGCATCCAGCGCCCGCGCCCCGACCGCGCTCAGCCGCCCTGATCACCGGGAGGCACCCAGCCGCCGCACGCCCGCTCCAGCGCCAGGGCCACGGCGATGCCCAGGTGATCGCATCCAGGGCCGGCCACCACCTGCACCCCCAGCGGCAGACCGCCCGGGCCGAGGCCCAGCGGCACCTGGGTCACCGGCAGCTCCAGCGCGTTGAACACCGCGGTGTAGGTCCAGGCAAAGGGCCGCAGCAGCGGTGCGTTGTGCCGCGGCGCCGGGCGCGGGTGCGAGGGGTAGAGCATCACCCCGTCGTCGCCCAGCGCCGCGACCAGCTCGTCGCGCAGCCGGGCGCCCGCCCGCCGGGCGCGGGCCTCGATGGCCGGCGAGCCGGCGGTCAGCTGCTCGATGGCGGCCAGGCCCAGCGAGGGCAGGGTGTGCGCCGAGCGGCCCACCAGCCAGCGGGCCAACTCGCGGGCGCGTCCGATGGGCACGCCCTGGCCCAGCCGGGCCCGGTAGGTGCAGCCGTCGCGGGCGGCCAGCTCGGCCGCCCAGATCGGCAGCGACCAG
>CAYVQE010000285.1:0-3241 GCA_964454005.1 uncultured Myxococcales bacterium | reverse complement strand
GGTCGGCGGGCTTCGCTTCGGCCTGCGCATGGTTCGCGAGTCGCTCGTGCCGGCCGCTGTTGCCGAGGGGCGCAAGCGGGTCTTGATCATCGGTGCCGGGGATGCGGGTGAGGCGCTGGTGCGGGACTTGCTGCGCACCTATCGGGATCGGTACGAGGTGGTGGGCTTTCTGGATGATTCGCCGACCAAGAAGGGGTTGAAGATCCACGACGTGCCGGTGCTGGGGCCCATCATGTACCTGGGCGATTTCGTGCCGCGCTACCAGGTGGATGAGGTGATCATCGCCATTCCCAGCGCCACCGGCGAGACCATGCGCAAGATCGTCGACGTCACCAAGGTCGCCGGCGTGCGCTTCAAGACGATTCCGGGGGTGGATCAGCTCATCGACGGGACGGTGTCGGTCAGCCAGCTTCGCGACGTGGCCATCGAGGACCTGCTCGGCCGCGAGCCGGTGCAGCTCGAGGAGGGGCTGCTGCGCAAGTTCCTCAACGACCAGGTGGTGATGGTGACCGGGGCCGGGGGGAGCATCGGTGGGGAGCTTTGCCGGCAGATTTGCCACTATGGGCCCCGGCAGATGATCTTGCTGGAGCAGTCGGAGCCCTACCTGTTCTCGATTCACCAGGAGCTGGTCGGCTACGGGCACGAGATCGAGTTCGTGCCGATCATCGCGGATGTGACCGACCCGGTGCGGCTGGAGCGGGTGTTTTCGCGCTATGGGCCGGAGGTGATCTTCCACGCGGCGGCGCACAAGCACGTGCCGATGATGGAGTGGAACCCGGGCGAGGCGATCAAGAACAACATCATGGGCACCAAGACGGTGGCCGATATGGCCAATCTGTTCGGGGCCGAGGCCTTCGTGATGGTGTCGACGGACAAGGCGGTCAACCCGACCTCGGTGATGGGGGCGTCGAAGCGGGTGTCGGAGATGTACGTGCAGTCGCTGTCGGCGCAGAGCTCGACCAAGTACACCGCGGTGCGGTTCGGCAATGTGCTGGGCAGCGTGGGCTCGGTGGTCGCCGTATCACTAAAACAAAAAGCGGCCGGGGGGCCGGTGACGGTGACGCATCCGGAGATGCGGCGCTACTTCATGACCATCCCCGAGTCCTGCCAGCTCGTCATGCAGTCGGCGGCCATGGGCGGCGGCGGCGAGATCTTCGTGCTCGACATGGGCGAGCCGATGAAGATCGTGGACCTGGCGCGGGATCTGATCTCGCTGTCGGGCTTCGAGCCGGACGAGGAGATCCGGGTCGAGTTCGTCGGCTTGCGGCCGGGGGAGAAGCTGTACGAGGAGCTGGGCTTCGACGTGGAGCAGATGTCGAAGACGCGGCATCCCAAGGTGTACATCGGCCGGCTGACGCCGCAGGATCACGCGGACATGCTCAAGAAGGTGCACTTTTTGCGCTCGCTGGCGGATGACGGCACGCCGGCGGAGATCCGCTCGGCGTTCAAGGCGGTGGTGCCGGAGTACCAGGCCGAGGTCGAGCCCTTCGCGGTGGACTTCGCGGATTCGCACCAGCAGCTGGCGCGCATGGCGGCCCGGCTGCGGCTGGATCCGGTGGCGGCCGGCCGCGAGCGGCTGGATGCTTCGGCCGCAGAGGGCGCGGGTGAGCGGCTGCAGCCGGCCGAGGAAGAGGCCGCTGCCGGAGCCGCGGCGTCGCCGGCGAAAAAACAGCGGGCAGCAGGACCCGACAACCGCGAACCGAGACCAGCCGAACAACAGCACCAGCAAGCCGCGAGCGACGAGCCAGCAGCAGCTCGCAAGCGCCCACAGCCCGCCGCCAGCGAGCGCCAGCCGCCAGCCGCAGCCGACCCTTCCCCCGGAGCCACGCCACCGCCACCGGCCGAACACCGAGCACCCAAAACCAAGAACCAAGAACCAAGAACCACGAACGAAGTCAGCCAAATCGCCCAAACCCCGAGCCCAGCGCCCGATCACCACAACCCGGTGTTCGATGGCGTCTGGGATGCCTTCGTGGAGCAATGCCGCGACCAGGGGCTGGCCGGGGTGGGCTGGACGACCATCGGCATCCGGCCGCCGGACGAGCGGCGGGCCATGTTCGACGGCGCGGCGCCGGAGGCCTGCTCGGCCGTGCGCCGCTCGGTGCCGGTGTCGTCGCTGGCCTTCGTGGAGGTGAGCTTCTTCTACGCCGGCGCCGCGGGCAAGCGGGCGCCGGCCGGGGTGCGCCGCGCGGTGCGCAAGCTGTCGTCGCAGCTGACCAAGGAGATGCTGTCGGCTTCGCGGCAGGTGCAGTCGGTCTCGGGGTTGTGAGGATTTGGGTTTCCAGCCACTTGGCGATGGTTGCCGTGAACGCTTACGTGGGGTCTTGGTCGAGGTGGCTGGGTGATGTCGGGGCCGGTGCAGGCCCCCTCTCGCCTCGCCTTCGGCGCGGCGTTTTGCCGTACCGAAGGTGCCCCCGCGCGTTCCGCGCCGGGGCGGTGTGCATTGGGAGTAGTTTTTGCAATTGATTTGATTGTTACTGTGGTGCGGAGCGACCGGGGGAGCAGTGTTGTCGCCTGACGGTTCGGTGACTGGGTTGCGGGCGGAGTTGTTCCGCTCAGCTCCGGAGCTGGAGCGGGTATTGGGCCTGTTGAGCGGCGAGCGGCCGGCTGGGCCGCTGGGGGGCTCGGTGGTGGCGGCGGCGCGGCGAGCCGGGGTGCTGGATGTGCTGGGGGCGGATGCGGGGGTGCGGGGGGCTCTGGGCGCGGGGGCGCAGGCGTTTCTGGTGCAGGCGGCGCTGGGGGCGCGGCGGCTGGAGCGGTTGCGGGAGATCGGGGCGGCGTTCGACGCGCGGGGGCTCGAGCTGGTGGTGCTCAAGGGCATGGCCTATGGGCTGATGTTCGAGCGCGGCGGGCCGGTGCGGGCCATGGGCGACATGGACCTGCTGCTGCGCGGGGAGGATTTCGCCCAAGCGATCGGGGTGATGCGGGCGCTGGGCTTCGAGCGCTTCTACCCGACGCCGGTGAGCCATCACGCCGAGCACCACGAGGCGGCCTTGCGCGACGGCGAGCACATGGTCGAGATCCACCGGGCCTTCTTGCCCGACGCCCGGCTGGGGGTGGACTACGCGGGGCTGTGGCAGCGGTTGCGGCCGGCGGGCGAGCAGTGCGCGGGCTGCTGGCTGCTGGGGGCCGAGGATACGCTGTGCTACCACTGCTTCCACATGGGCATGCACGAGTTCACCCAGGGGCTGCGGCCGGTGTGGGAGCTCAGACGGCTGCTGCTGGAGGACGGGCCGGACCT
>CAYVQE010000284.1:0-3251 GCA_964454005.1 uncultured Myxococcales bacterium | reverse complement strand
ACTGGGACGCACACGCGTCGCACATGCCTTCGATCTGTGGATCGAGCTTCGCGAGCGAGGCCTTATCTCACCAGAGCAGTTCGCCAGCCTCTGCGGAGCAACCAGGAAGGGCGACCAAGGTCTGCCCGGCCTCCCAATCCGTTGCCAGCAAGACGTTGCGTAGAGACTGAACCAGCATACTCCTACCAAGCGACTCCTGAACCAGTTCTTCGCCTTTCGCAGATCGTCGTAGGCGTTGGTCGGACGGATGATGACCTTCTCGGAAGAAAATCCGCGATTCGCCGGCTGCATCGACAAGCTGCCGTCTTCGTAAACACCGATGAAGAAAACCCCCTCCCCCCCTCCCTCGCGCCGTCGCGAAGGGAGCGATACGGAGCCCAAAAATCATCTGGTCTTCGGCGGCCATCTCCGGCATCCTGTGCAACATGCCCAACAAACCCATCAACTTGCTTTTCATCGGCGTCATGGTCTCGTTGCTGGGAGCCTCGTTCCTTTACCTCAGCGTCGAATCGCTCCGGCGCGGGCCGGAGAAAATCGAATGGCAAGCAAAGGGTATCCCCGCTGAAGCGACGGTGGTCGACCGCAAGTGCACCTGTCCCCAGGGGCTGCCCGGACAGCGGACCACGTGTCGGTGCCAAGGGAGCATCGAATTCCGCCTGGAAAACGGAAAATCGGTGGTGGCGTCGGGTCGCCTCGGCCAGGAGCAAACCCCCCACAGCAAATTCGCGATCTACTATGACGCCCAGGACCCCGAGCGTTGGGCGAGCGCCGCCTGGGTGCACCTGAGCCCCAGCGGCGATTTTGTTTTCTTGGCGGGGGGCATCGCCGGGCTCGTCATCGGTATCGGCCTCATCCTGTTTCAGCTCCGGCGCCGCCAACGCAGCGGGTGACCCAGGGGCTGCCTTCTCCCCATCGAGCCCTCCTGACCGACCGGCTCCGGCATCAACTCCGTCTTCGGACCGCGAAAACTCTTGTTCGACCATCCCCGCAAACACCCCGGCGTCGGCGGGGCTCGATCACGGCAGGCGTCGAGCAGCAGGTCGCGATCGCGAGGCCTGACCCCTCCGTCCCCCTCCCGTGCCCTGCCTCTTGCGCGTTCCGTCGCCTCCGTCCCCGTCCCTCCGTCCCGCCACTACAGCGCGGATGCCTCAAGAAAGCCCCCGACTTGACCCACAAGCCGAGAATACGGTAGGTTGCCGACGAATGGAGGGGCCGTCCCGGTGAGTGAATACAGGCCCAATCCAAAGCACAAGGAGCCATGGCAACCCGGACGCAAGGGGACCCTTTGCAGTCACGGCCTCGATGACGACGCACACGAAAGGCTCCAGCGGGCCATCCCGCGCTTGTTTGAGAACGCGGTCGAGGTGGACAACAGCCTCTTCCAGATCTTCGAGGGCCGCGCCTACAAGGCCGTCACAGGCGGCGAGGGCGAGTTCTACCATGGCTTCCCTGTCGGCTGGGTCGAGGTGCCGACCCCGCTTCGCCTGAGATGGGTCCGCGAGGGAGCCTTGAAGAGAGCCGATGTCAAAAAGCACTGGACGCTGGGGAACAGATGACTGGCGTGCTGGCAAGAGTATTCGCCGGTCGAACCGATTCGTTCGCAATCGAGTTGGACGTGCGTCCCGATCCCGACGTCCAGGACTCTCCTGTCGACGATGTCTGGGGCTCTCTGGGGCTCTGGGTGGACGGCAAGTCCCTCACGGCCCACATCGACCGCAACGAGGCGTTTGTCGCCGGCATAACGTGGACCTTCGGCTCGATGCTCGAATGGCTCCTGAACTCCTGGGACGAGCTGGTTCACGAACAAAAGCCCCCTTTCAAACCTCGACATCGAAGCCTGGTGGACGAGTGGGCCAGGCCCGATGAACCGCCGCTCGGGTTGACTCCTCCGCAAGAAGACCGCTGGGCCGAGCGCAGCCATGCCTTCTGGCGTAACCACTGCCTGCTCGCAGCGCGAGACGGCGGCCCGATGCCCAATGTCGCGTTCTTGCGCCGTGGTGACGACATCGAGATCGCCTGGACCGGAGGCGACGAGGCCGGGACCGGCACGAGGTACATCAGCTCGGCTGGCGCGCGTCTGTTGCCGGCCGCCGAGGTAGCCGCGGTCCTGCTGGAGTTCGTTCAGGAGTCGGCGGCGCAGCTAGGCAGGCTGGCGCCCGCAGGTGAGCGCTGGTCGCGTATCCACTCCCGTGTGGCGCAGCTGAAAGACCAGGATGGAGATAGCTTCAGCCACCGCTTGGGGTTGCTGATCGGCGTGGCCGATACTGAAAGATGGCATGCGGCTCTGGCCGGGCTCGGGAGCGACGATCGCGCTTTGGTCGAGGCCACCCTGTCATCATCCGAATGGTCTGCACCGGGTTGCCTTGCGTGCCCTGAACCCGCTCTCATGTTCGGAACTCTCAGGCCCGATCCCACGGAAGGCGACGTAGGCAAGCTGCTCAGTGCCTGGGCAGCGGCGAACGTCGACTCAAGGCGAGAAACCGGCCTGGATGACCTCGAGATGGAAGGGCTCGATGGCTTCACGCAGCCTTTCGAGCAGGGTATCGAGGCGGCCCGGCATTTGCGCGAGCTGTTGTCCTGGGGCGAGGAGACGCTGATCGACCTGGAGAATCGTGTCGCTGCCCTGGGTGTCGACATCAAGGATGTATCGTTCGACGATCGCGCAATCCCTGCGGTTGCCATGTGCAGCGAGCAGACCAGGCCGACCATCCTCATCAACAGCACCAACCGCGCGGCCAGTCGGTCGTGGGGCCGGCGCATGGCCATCGCTCACGAGCTGGGGCACCTAATCCTCGATCGCGATCGGGCTCGTCGCATCGGGATCGTCGATGGGCCCTGGGCGCCGACCCGCGTCGAGCAACGGGCGCGCGCCTTCGCCGCCCACCTGCTGATGCCCGGCGAGCAGGTACTTCGTTTCATCGAGGAAAAAGGCCTGGACCCCCGAGATCCGGAGGCGCTTGCGAGAGTCGGGGGTCGGTACGGCGTCTCCTGGCGCTCGGCAGCCAGCCACCTGGTCAGCCTGGGATTGCTGAACGACATCGACGAGGCCGAGGCCCTGCTCGAGGACGCTGTCTGCGACGAAAGTTGAGGCTGGACCGGATGTCGGTCGGGTCGTGGCCACATCCGCGGACTCGCTCTCGCGCAGCCGCAGCGCCACGAACAGCAGGCCAAGGCCCGAGACACCGCGCCGGATCGCACACGACCGAGTCGAGCCCAAAGTCCCCCGCCCGACGTCCCGCCGTACCGTCCCT
>CAYVQE010000283.1:0-3281 GCA_964454005.1 uncultured Myxococcales bacterium | reverse complement strand
TTTTTCTATCTCATCGGATGCCTGGAGGATTTACGACTTTGACGGGGCCCTGGGGGTTCGGGCCGCACCGGCCGCGGACGGTGGTGACGTGGGCGCAAGCTGTCGCTTGTGCTACGATGCGGGCCGGTGCACGAGAGCCGCAAACGGGGTCCACCGAGGGGAGGCGATGATGAAGGTCAGCGCGCGCAATCTGTTGCAGGGCGAGGTCAAGCAGGTCGAGCCGGGGGCGGTCAACGCGGTGGTCACGCTGGAGCTGCCCGGCGGCCAGGAGCTGGTCTCGGTCATCACCATGCAGTCGGTCGAGCGCTTGGGGCTGAAGCCCGGCGTGGCCGCCCATGCCATGATCAAGGCCTCCAACGTGATGATGGCGGTCGGGGACTGAGCGCAAACGCGGGGCCAATCCGAGCATCGAGGCTGCGGGACAGAGTGCCAGGGGCGATTCGGGTGCCCCAGAAGGAAAGGAAGTGCGATGGCAGAAGGCGAGCGGAGAACGGGTTGGTTGATCGCGGCCGGGTTCGCGTTGCTGATCGGCGGCATGCTGGCTGCGGTTCTCCTCTGGCACGCCGGGCGTGACCCGAGGCCCGGCAGCGGCGACGGTGGCCCGGATGGCGCGGCGGCGGCCGGCGAACCGGCACCTTCGGTCGCCGGGGATCAGCCGGTGGCGACCGATTCGAAGTCCGGCGCAGCGGTCATCGTACGCACCGACGGCGGTGTGTTGTTGACCAACCGCGCCGGCCCGGGCGGCAGCATCGTCGAGCGCGATGGTCAGATCCTGATCGCTGCCGAAGGCCAGCCCGGACCGGAGCCCACGCCGGCGCCGGCGGCGGAACCGGACGCGGTTGCCGAGACGGCGCCGGTCGCCGCAGAGGCAGAAGCCGGGGCGGGCCTGGCGGTGAGGCGCTACCTGCGCGAGCTCGATATGTTGCAGGCCGGCCCGGTCGGGGTCAGCCCGAACCGCTACGGCCAGAGCGTGGTCGGCGGGCTGGCCAAGGGGGACACCGCCGCGTTCGACGAACTGATCGAAGATGTCGGCGAGGTGCTGGCCCGCGCCCGCCAAATGTCGCCGCCCGCACCCTGCGCGGACCTGCACGACGAGGTGAAGAGCGTGCTGGCCGACAGCCGCGACATGCTCGAGAAGATGCGCGATCAGGTAACCCGCGGCGACCTGGACGGCCTGAAGGAGCTGCAGCGCGAGGCCGAGCGGCTGCAGCGGCGCACGGACGCCATCGAGCGCATGAAGAACGAGCTGCGCCAGCGCCACTCCGCCGGCTGAGCCCGGCCGCCGCCCGCGGAGCGTGGCTGGGCCGGCGCGGGCGCGGGATTCAGAGCGACTCGCGGTAGGCCAGCCAGGAGCCGGCGCGGGCGGCCTCGGCCAGCAGGTCGGCACAGGAGGCGTCGTCGGTCAGGCGCAGCATGCGGAAGTAGCTCCGGTCGGCGTCCGGGTGCAGCGCGGTCTGGATGTCGTAGACCAGCGCGGCCTTGGAGGCGTCCAGCAGGTGCTCCTCGGTCTCGGCCCGTACCCGGCCCTCGATGCGGTCGGCGTCGACCAGCTCGCCGTCCAGGGCGGTGGCGATGCGCTGGACGATGTAGATTTCACCGCGCAGCACGCCGTCGGTCAGGGTGGTCATGCCCGGCCGGCCGTCGGCATCCTGGTCCCACAGGCGCGGGTCGTCGGGCCGCGCCTGGTAGTCGTGGCGGGTCGGCAGGGGATCGCCGGCCGGGTCGGCCAGCCGGGCGCCGCGCAGCTCCAGCCAGCGATCGCTGGCAAAGTTCGCCCCGGCGGCCGCGCTGGGCAGCCGCACCTGGTGGCGAGCCAGGGGCAGGGCAGCCAGGAAGGCGTGCGGTATGGTGACGTGGATCAGATCCGACGGCGGCCGGTCGCCGTCGCTGAAATTGACCATCTCCAGCGCGCACAGCTTTTCGTCGAGTTGCAGCAGGTCGTCGCCCGCGTGCCGCGCCCGCACCAGGAACAGGTGGGCCGAGTTGGTGGTCTGGCGGCTGAGCAGCGGCAGGCCGTAGGTGATCACCGCCAGGTTCAAGCGCAGGCCCCAGATCCCGCGCAACCGGTGGGCCGGCTGGTCGGCGGGACCGGTGCCCAGATCCGGCCCGGCGCCGGTCGGCGCGCACTGGCCCGAACGGCAGGCCCAGTCCCAGCCGAGCGCCTTGCACTGGGCGTCGCGCGCGCAGGCGCTGGGAGGCAGCTGTCCCGGCGCCACCCAGCGCTCCCAGCCCGGCAGCAGGCAGCGGCCGAGCGGGGTGCAGGTCAGGGCCGGATCGCCGCCGCTGCAGTCGCCGTCGTTGCGGCACCAGGCGGCGCAGCGGCCCTGGCAGGCCTCGTCGGCGTAAGGGCACTCGGCGGCTGCGCCGCAGACCGCGCCCGAGCGGCTGCAGCGGCCGTTGCACAGCCCCTCCGGCCCGCAGTCGGCGTGGCGGCTGCAGGCCTGCTGGCCCCCGGGTGCCACGCACTGGCCGAAGGGGTTGCACAGCCAGCGCCGGCCGCTGGGATCGATCAGACCGCAGTCGGCCGAGTCGCGGCACTCGGCCCAACAGGTGCCGGCGGTGCTGCAATACCGGCCCGGACCGCAGCCGTAGTAGCTGGAGCAGGCCTGGTATCCGAGTTGATCCGCGTCGACCGGGCTGCCGTCGGTCCGGCCGCAGGCCGCGGCGAACAGCGACAGCAGCAGGGCTGCGAGCAGCAGGTGTGCGAAGGGTGGGCGAGGCATGCAGACTATGGGACCACCCCCGGCCGGCTGAATCAAGATAAATCAGCATAAACAACGAGTTATGTGCATATCCGCACGCTCCTGCAGCAGGTGACACCCGTTTGCGACAGCCGTCGGTTCCGAGGTCTCGATGCTGGGGTCGTCTCGATGCTGGGGTCGGGTCTACTCACTTGTCACTTGCGGCGGGGCACGATCCACCCCCACCTCCGTCCTCCCCCAGCGCGATCGGTGCGATGGTGAGGCGATCCGCTGGGGGAGGAGGCTGATTTCTTAGCGCGGGCTTCGCCCGCAACCCAAAAATGGAGGCGGCGTCTTCCCTCGGGTATGAAGGTAGTTGGAGAACAACCAACTCCCAGAGGGAGACGCCATGGAGAAGTTCATATCGCATTTCCACTCAATAATCACGGGTGTTCTTTGCGGCTTCGATCGCCTCGTATTCCGCGGCTCGCTGCTGGCTCTGATGTGGGACTGCGGCATGTTCTCCTTCCTGACCAGGGCAGGCATCAGCGGTGACGCACGACCGGCCCACACGGAGCGCGGCCGGGCGCGAGGCGACCC
>CAYVQE010000282.1:0-3294 GCA_964454005.1 uncultured Myxococcales bacterium | reverse complement strand
GCCTGACCCTACTCCACGCCTCGCAAAACACCATATCCCCCGTTTCCGGATGGGAACGAGTTCTGAATCGGAGCGAGTGACCGGGTACGGTGCCGTGCTGCTGAGCGGCGCACAGTGCCTACAACTCCAGCACGGTCTGCCCGTCCTCCTTGGAAGGCCCAGGTGCCACGCCGCTCCGCCAGCTGCGACTCTCGTGAACGTCGTGATCGTCCAGCACACTCAGGTGAATCAAGCGATCGTCGACCGTGAGCCCCGCACCGTGCAGCCCCTGACCCTCGATCCTCACCTCTCTGCCGAGCCCGACGGACGGGTATTCCGTTGCCGGCATCCCGGTCACACAGCTCAGGAAATGCCGCACGTCGTCCGGCGAAGACCCGTGAGTCGTCAGCTCCGGGTCTAGCGCGTCGATCGCGTAGCTGCGGACCAGCTTCGGGTAGATGGCGCAAAATGCCTTTGTCGTGCCGAGCAGTTCCAGTCCGGTGATCCGCCCGTCGATCGCGAACACCGCGCCCACCTGCCCCTCGAACGTCTTGAGCTTGTGGACGTTGTCGTCCAAATGCCTTCGGTACTTGCTGTATATCGCCTCGTTTGCCGACGTGGGAGACTCAGCACCCATACGGACCGACTTCGCCGAAATGTTGTCCCACACGTCGCCCTGGTTGCCGTGGCGCGAGTTCTGCCTGAGCGATCTGCTCACGTTCTTCATCTTCCGCGCGCGGCCCTCGGCGTACAAAAGCCAGTCGGCGCCGCGGAACTTGCGCGAGCGGTGGCTCCAGCGCCCCGCCTCCACGCACGACACGGGGACATCGATGGTCGTCTTCGCCTGGACCAGCACGGTCACGTTCAACACTCGGTTCTGCCCCGCGCCGATCAGCTCCTCGCCGTCGAGCAGCAGCACTGGCCGAGGCCCGCTGTTGGTGACTCGCAGCGCTGGGACATCGCCAGCCTCGGATACCTCGGTGACCTCCAGCGAGTCCTGCTCGATCGCGTCATTGGCCAGGTCAAATCCGTTCTTGCCCGGTTCGGGGTCGATGAGCGCGTACATCCACAGCGACTCGGCGTGAACTGCCGGCCGAACAAAGAGCCTGTTGATGGTTGCTTCGATGAGCTGCATGCGGTTCCTCGGGGAAGTTGGTGGCCACAAGGTGTGTGGGGGGTGTGACAAACGGCGGTACGGCGGTATGGCGGTAGGGGGTTGAGCCGAGCCGAATGTCACACCCCTGCCTTAACGACCAAAATGCCTATGACCCAGAACCCTTTCGCCCGCCTAAGTCGACACCTATCTTCCCGCCATGCCCCACCCCAAAGCCGCGCGCTGGCTTGACCTGATAGCCTACCTGCTGGCGCACCGCTACCCGGTAACGCGGGAGCAGGTGTTCCAGAGCGTGGCGGCGTACAGGGAGGACTGGGAGACCGCCGGCGAGGAGGCTTCGGCCCTCGAGTCGCTGCGCCGCAAGTTCGAGCGCGACAAGGACGAGCTGCGGCAGCTCGGCATCGAAATCAAAAGCGTCCCCATGCCACAGGACGAGTCGGATGACCCCAACGTCGCGTACCGGTTGAAGCCCGCCGACTTCTATTTGCCGTACGTCCAGCCCGAAGACGCGGAACATCATGCTGCACGCCCGGCTCGGGGCTTGAAGACCGTGAGTGTCTCAGCATCAGATGCCGCTTTGCTGGACCGGGCTACGTCCAGAGTCGCGCAGCTCGAGAACACGCCGCTGGGTGAGTGCGCCAGGTCAGCGCGCCACAAGCTGGGCTTCGACCTCCCGTTGTCGGAGCGTGCGATCGAACGCGTGCTATCGGGACCGATGAACGGCGAGACGACAGAGGTCTTGCAGCTGTTGCAGGGGGCGGTGGCCGCCGGAAACGCCGTCAAATGCCGTTACTACTCAATCGGGCGTGACTCCAAGGAGGAGCGCGAAGTCGAGCCGTACGGTTTGTTCTTCAACTGGAGCACTTGGTACTGCGTGGCGCGTTGCCGAGCGCGGCGGGCGCTGCGGGTGTTCCGGGTCAACAGGATGTCGAGCGCGAAGCTCGTGAAGGGAAGAGACGCCACGTTCGAGGTGCCCCGTGAGTTCTCAATTCGCGATTACGTGGGCCGCGCGCCGTGGGAGCTGTCCGAGAGTGAGCCCACGGTTGTGCGGGCGCGGTTCGAGTTTCCCGACTCGCGCTGGGTGTTGGCTCAAAGCGTTGGCGAAGTCGTAGACGCGTTGCTCGACGACGGCGGCGCGGTGCTGGAGTTCCGCGTGTCCGACAGCAACCCGTTCCTCCGCTGGCTGCTCACCTTCCGATCGCAAGTGAGCGTGCTCGAGCCCGAGTCTGTCGCGAGAGATCTGGAACAGCTGCGGCAACGCGTAGCGGCGCTCTATGAACATGACGTGCGGCGCAGCAGCAAATGACGACGGCCACGCTTCAGGTAAACCGCATCGTCTCGATGGTGAGTGACCTCACGCGGCGTGAGCGCGCCGGCGAGCGTGAGGTGGCGCTAAAGGAACTCGCGCGCCGGTTTGGCGTGAGCGAGACGCAGATCTCGAGAGACCTAGCGGTGCTCACGATGCTGGGCGACGACCCCGAGTGCGACTGGTTGTCGTCGCTCCGTGTGTGGCAGGAAGGTGAGTCGATCGGTATCTCGACGTTCGGACCGTTCCAGCGACCGGTGAGGCTGCTCCCGAATGAGCTGCTCGCCATCAAGGTAGGTCTCGCCGTCGAGTCGGACGAACTCACCGGCACGCTCCCTGAGTTGTCTCCAGAGTTAGCCGCCGAGTTGTGGCCCGACGGCGAAGCCACCGGGGAACCGCCCCGCGAGTTCTCTGTCGGACGCCACGTGAGCGGAGTGGCCGACTTGATCGATCTCACGCGCTCGGCAATTACCGAGCAACGGTGTATGGAGCTTCGCTACGCAGGCGAAGGCTCGACAACGGACTCGGTGCGCACCGTGCAGCCCCATCAACTCGTCTATTATGGGGGAAGGACTTATATCGTCGCCCTCTGCGAGAATGCCGGCGAGTGGCGCCGCTTCCGCGCCGACCGCGCGATCGACGCGGTTCCCACCGACAGGCACTTCACCTGGCGCGACGACTTCGAGCCGATCGACGATCCCTCACAGGTATTCGCTGAGCCGGAAGAAGTGGACGAAGTTCAGGTGCGCTTCTCGCCGCGCATCGCCCGCTGGATGAAAGAGCGCTATCCGGATGCGGTAGAGAACGCCGATGGCAGCGTGGTCGTCACCTACCGGGTCGCGAGTGTCGATTGGTTTGTGAGGCACATCTTGCAATATGGGGAGGAGGCGGAGGT
>CAYVQE010000281.1:0-3383 GCA_964454005.1 uncultured Myxococcales bacterium | reverse complement strand
GAAGCATGACACCCATACGGCATTGGAACAATCCAACCCTGAGGGGCATTCAAACCATCGCCGCCAGGCCATCGATTGACTGACGTCGGCGGCCCGGCCTATGTTCTGGCTCAGGTGGCCACACACGAAAAAAATCGTGCGGCCGAGGCGCAGCTGGTGGCCGCGCTGCAACGCGGCGACCCGGCGGCCTTCACCCGGCTGGTGCGCCAGCACCAGAACCAGGTCTACGGCCTGTGCCTGCGCCTGCTCGGCAGCGCCGCCGAGGCCGAGGACCTGGCCCAGGATGTCTTTCTGACCGTGTTCAAGGCCATCGACACCTTCCGCGCCGAGAGCCGCTTGTCGACCTGGATCTACCGCATCACCCGCAACCACTGCCTGAACCGGATCAAGTTCCTCCGCCGCCGGGCCCACGAGCGCAGGCAATCGCTGGACGACACCCGCCACGCCGACCTGGCCGGCCAGCAGATCCACCGGCCGGTGGCCGGGCAGGTGGAGCGGCCGGACGCCTTGGCCGAGGGCCGCCAGCTCGAGCTGCTCATCCAGCAGCAGATCGGAGCGCTGAGCGCCGATCACCGCGAGCTGGTGGTGCTGCGCGATCTGGAACACCTGAGCTACGAGGAAATCCAAGAGATCACCGGCCTGGCGCCGGGCACCATCAAGAGCCGGCTGCACCGCGCCCGGCTCGAGCTGGCCCGGCGCCTGGCCCCTTATCTCGAAGAAGATCGGTGAGCTGTCATGGACCACGAGCGCGCTGACGAGCTGCTGAGCGAGTACCTCGAGGGAAGCCTGGACGCCGATCAGGCCGCGGCGCTGGAGCGCCACATCGCGGACTGCCCGGAATGCCGCCGGTCGCTGACCCTGCTGCGCCAGACCCTGCGGATGGTCGAACGGCTGCCCCGGGTGCGCGCGCCCGAACGCTTCGCCCGCCGGGTGGAGCACCGCGCCCGGCGCGCCGGCCTGCTGCGCGGCCGGCGGCGGCGGCTATCCGACCGGATGAGCGCGCCCTTCTCCTCCATCTGGACCACCTGGGCGCTGCTGCTGTCGGTGGGCCTGCTGCTGCTGCTGGTGCTCATCGCCCAGCAGCAGATCGACGTGCTGCTCGACAGCGGGCCGGTGCGCATCGCGCTGGCCGACGCCGAGCAGCGCGCGGCGGTGGTGGCGGTGGCCGAGCGGCTGGAGCTGCAGGCCGATCCGGCGGCCGGCCCGGAGGGCGAGGTCGAGCTACGGCTGCGGCCGGAGCGCTGGGCCGAGCTGCGCGCGGCGCTGGACGCGGCCGGGCTGGACGTGGCGCTGCCCGCCCGGCCGCCCCGGCCCGGCCCCGGCGGTCGCATCCGGCTGTGGTTGGTCGTCGGGCCGGCTCAGCCGGCCGGCCGCGAGCGGTAGTCGAGCTCGATGGCGGCGCGGGTGGCGAAGCGCGGCGGCAGCCCCGGCGCCCGGTGCGACAGCAGCTGGCAGTCGAGCTCCAGCCGGCCGCTGCTGGCCAGCGGGCCGGCCGGCCCCAGCAGGTGGCTGGCGCGCAGGCCGCCGAAGAAATCCACCGTGACCATGGAGTCGCCCAGCAGGCGGCGCTCGACCAGGCTCACCCGGCCGATCTGCTCGATGCGGGCACAGCGACCGGCCGCACAGTCCTCGAAGCCGGTGGCGGTGAACGCGCTCCACAGCACGATCTCGAGGCCCTCGGCGCCCGGCAGGGCGGCCGGCAGCCGCTGCTCGGCGCTCCAGCAGTCGCCGGGGCGCAGCGGCTCGGCGGGCAGCGGCGGCAGGCCCAGGTGCAGGCCCAGCCGCAGCAGCTCGGCCCAGGGCAGGGCCGCGGCCCAGGTGGCATCGAGGCCGGCGGCCGGCTCGATGCGCAGGGCCGAGCCCGGCCCGGCCGGCCCCATCGCGGCCACCAGGGCCTTGCCCTGCAGCTGCTCGGCGCCCCCCGGATCGATCTCCTGTTCGCCGCGCTGGTGCTCGGCGTCCACCCGGCGCACCGTCCAGCGCCAGTGCCCGGCGCCGGCCGCGTCGGTCGCCAGCCGCAGCTTCAGGCCGCGGCGGCGCTGCCGGGCCGGCACGGCCGGCCCGGCGCTGGTCAGGCGCACCCGCTGTTCGATCTCCAGGCCGAGCGAATCGGTCGGCGGGGCGGCCGCGTAACGCGGCTGGCCGGCGGCCGCCGCCAGCAGGCAGCCGCCGACGAGCGCCAGGCGCATCATTTCAGGCGCATCTCGGCCTTGGTGTCGATCTTCATCCGGGTGGTCATCTGCTGGCCCTCTTGCTCGCCGACCACCTCGCCCTTGAGCAGGAATTCGGTCCGGGTGTGGAGCAGCTGGCCCTTGTCGGGCAGGAACCAGGCCTGGCCGTCGCCGGCGCCCTCCATGTCGGCCTTGACCGGCACCCCCATCTGGGTGGTCTCGCCGTGCAGCGACACCTGCACCCGGGTCTCGATGCGGGCCGCCTGCCGGCCCAGGTGCTCCTCCATGCCGGTGTAGGTGTACTTGCTCTGCACCCGCATCTCCAGCGCCGGCCCGCCGCCGAGCTGGGTGGGCACCCGCTGCTCGACCTCCCAGCTGGCGCCTTTTTTCAACGGGCCCTTGGGGAACACCAGCGCGTTCTGGGCGATCGACTTCTTCATCTCGACGGCCATCTTCTGGGCCTCGGGCGGCAGGGCGTCGGCGTTGTGGACCTCGAGCGCCTCCATCTTGCCGCGCTCGCTCATGCGCGCCCGCAGCACCACCTGGTCGAGCGACTCCATCTGCGGCACCGGCATCCGCTGGCCGCCCAACTCGGCCTCGGCGGCCACCTTGTCGAAGCCGAACTCGATCGCGGCCCCGGCCGGCTCGACCGCCAGCACCTTCTGGTGGAAGTCGACGTCCATGGCGGTCTTCATCTGCTGCGGCTCGGGGCTGGTGCTCGACTCGAGCTCCATGCCCTGGGCGATCTGCATCTGGTAGCTCAGCTTGAGGCCCTTGGCGAACTTGTAGCGCAACTGCACCGGGCCCTCGGCCAGCGCCGGCGCGGCCAGCAGCGACAGGCCGGCCAGCAGCGCCGGGATCGGGTTGCGGATGGTCTTGGTCATGGGCTCCCTCCTCGTCGGCCAAGCCTCCATCAAAAATGGGCCCTTTGCAAGCCGACCCCTCGCCAGCAGGCGCCGGTCGTGATACAGATCACCAGATCCTGGATGATTTTCGAGCGTCTGTAGGGGCGAACGTCGCGTTTTGACCGAACGCGGAGCCACAGGAGGCCACCATGAAACGCCTGTTCCTGCCCGCCATCGCCGTCGTCACCGCACTCGGCCTGGCCGCGCCGGCCGCGGCCACCGGCTTGCTGATCCCCACCGAGCGCGGCATACAGCCGCTGGCCATCAAGTACCACCGGGCCCAGGTGAAGATAAAAGACCGGGTGGC
>CAYVQE010000280.1:0-3387 GCA_964454005.1 uncultured Myxococcales bacterium | reverse complement strand
GACGGGGTCTGCTGCTGGGACCGGCGCATGACCCACTCTACCGCGCAGCGCCGCGCGCTCACAAGGCGAGCGCCTCGTGCACCAGCCCCAGCCGCAGCTCGTCGCCCACGGCAGCCCGCAGCACCTCGATCACATGCCGCGCCCGCCGCCCCTCCAGCCACACCCATCCCCCGTCCCCCACCGCCGCCGGCTCGATCAAAATACGGTTCATGCCCGAGCCATACCTGTAGCTGACCGTCCACAAGACCGAATCCCAAAGCCCAACCTCTCATCCCATCTCATTCACCGTCTGATTGACAAGATGGAATGAGATGCCCCGCTTGCGCGTTGTCGCGGCCAGCGGCGCCAACAAGCGGCGGGTGATCCTCACCGGATCAGCCCAGGTCGATGATGATCCGGCCCTCGGACAGCTTGGCCGGGTAGGTGTTGAGCGGCTTGGGCGAGGGTCCGGAGATGTTGCTGCCGTCCAGGCCGTAGTGGGACTTGTGGCAGGGGCATTCGATCATCTTCGACTCCGGGTTGTAGGCCACCAGGCACTTCTGGTGGGTGCAGACCGGGTCGATGGCCTTGATGGAGTCCGCCCCGTCGCGCACGAACAGCACGTCCTTGCCCTTGAGCTTGACGATGACCCAACCGCCCTCCTCCTTGAGCTTCGGGATCTTGTCCAGGCCCACGGCCAACTTCTTGGCCAGGGCTCGACCGGCGGGCATCAGGGCCAGCCCGGAGGTCAGGGCGATCAGCTTGCCAAAAAACGATCGTCTGGATTCCATTTTCTCCTCGCAGTCAGATCTGGACGTTTCGACCAGCCGATGTTTCACCACAGATTCCACTCGCGGGTGATCTGGAAGCCCAGGATCAGATCGTCGAAGCCGCGCCAGGTGTTGGCAACCTGGCCGTCGGCGCCCATGTATTGGGTGTTGCTGAACACGATGGAGAAGGTGTGCCGGTGGCTGAGGATCTTGATCGACGTGGCCAAGGCCGGCCAGTCCGATCCGTAGCCGGCCAGGTTGACGCCCACCTCCAGATCCCAGGCCAACCAATCCAAAAACCGCCACTCGATCTGCGCCCCCAGGCCCAGCGACCACTCGGTGTCGTCGACCGACTTGACGTCGTTGGACGAATCCGAGTGGAACATGACCGACAGGCCCACCAACAGCTCGTCGGAGAAGACCCGGTCCAGCATCAGCTGCCCCAGGTAGCCGGCGGCGTAGATGTCGCCCGGGTGAACGAAAGCCGTCACGCCCGCCCGAACCGCCAGGTCCAGGCCGTAGCCGGGCTGGTCGAGGATCCGATAGCGCGCGTCCAACTCGTAGGAGTCGAACACCTCGGAGGTGCCGTTGAGCCGGTACAGGCCCACGTCCAGGTCGTCCAGGATGCCGAACCGCAGGCCCAGGCCGATCTTGAGCCCGCCAGCGTCCAGGCCGAAGTAGTCGCGCCACAGCGCCTCCTTGCCGGCCAGGAAGGACTGGCGCGTGCGGTGGTCGACGACGAACACCAGCGCCCCGGCCCGGATCGGCCGGGCGGTGAACTGGTTGACCGCCCGGTCCACCCGGGCGACGTTGGGCCCGTCGAACCCACCGGTGGTGGAGACCACCTCGACGTCGGTCACATCCTCGATCCTCTCGATGTCTTCGTCCGAGGACCATGCGTCCACCGAAATCAGCCCCAACCCGAGACAGACCAATATCCTGATCGTCGCTTCCATGGTCGTCTCCTTACTCCGGGGTGCCCTGGTCGACCCAGGCCTGGAACAGACCCTTCTCCTTGTCCCTCAACTGCCCACCGACCGGCATGGCGCCGGCCTGGATCTGGGCGTTGGCCTGGTCCGCCGTCTCGACGGCGGCTTCGTAGGTGTCATAATCGAAGCCCACGCTCGCGCCGTTGCGGGCCGCACCCTGTTTGTCGCTGGCGTGGCACCGGGTGCAGTTGGCGTCCAGGATGGGCTTGATCTGCAGCCCATATGTCACGTCCTCGTCCACCCCTGCGTCCGGGCCATACGGGTCCTGCTTCTCCCCGCAGCCCCCCATCAGGACCGCACCGAGGGCCAGTGCTACTGCCAATCGCAGCGCCACGATCCACCTCCCGTGTCCACAGGACAAGCGAACTCCCGATTGGAGCGGCCCGCCTCAGTGGTCTCTACGAAGACTCGTCCTGGAAACGAATCGGTCTTGGTAAAGAGCGGGCACGATTAAGCCAACAGCCGATGCATGCGAAGTCTTGCGTCGGCTGTAGCGTCTTCGATCGTCAGTTCTCCGCATACACCGGCGGTCAGCTACGCGAGTGCCAGCTTGCGGAGGGGCGGATCGCCGCTCGATCTCCTTGTGCAGCAGCTGCTGCACCCGCCGCGCCAGCTCCGGCTCCACCCCCAGCGGCTTGAGCCGCCACAACAGCACCCGCTCCGCCTCGGCCCCGTCCCCGTCCCCGGCCTCTGCCCCAGCCTCGGCCTCAGCCCCAGCCGCCCCGGCCCCGGCCCCCGGCCACAAGACGATCGCCAGCAGCCACACCAGCGCCGCCCACCGCCGCCCGCCCGCAAAGCCACCGCGCCGCGCTGCGCGCCCGGCGCGCTCTCGCTCGCATGTCCGGGACGGGTTCCGCCGGGGCCGCGCTGCGCGCGCCGCGCGCTCTCGCTCGCACGTCCGGGACGGGGTCTGCTGCTGGGACCGGCGCATGACCCACTCTACCGCGCAGCGCCGCGGGCTCACAAGGCGAGCGCCTCGTGTACCAGCCCCAGCAGCACGCAGCAGGCCACCTCGGTGCTCAGCACCCGCGGCCCGGCCTGCACGGTCTGGAAGCCGGCCCGCTGCAGCAGCTCCCGCTCGCGGGCTATCCAGCCGCCCTCCGGCCCCACCGCCAGCAGCACCCGCTCGCCGGCCTCAGGTGCCGGCCGCAGCGCCCGGCCCACCCGCTGCCCGCGGCCCGGGTCGGCCAGCAGCCGCCGGCCGCGGCCGAAGAGCCGCTCCAGCTCGTCTTCCACCAGCACCACCAAGCGCTTGTGCACGCTGACCGCGGGCAGCCGGGTGTCGCCGGCCTGCTCCAGCCCGGCGATCAGCCGCGGCCGCCAGCCGCGCTCGCTCACCTGGTGGCTGTCGAAGTAGTTGCGCTCCACGCGCCAGGCATTGGTCAGCGCCACCCGGCCCACCCCCAGGCTGGCCAGCGGCGCCCACAGCCGGCCCAGCACCTTGGGCCGCGGCAGCGCCAGCAGCAGATCCACCCGCGGCCGCGGCGGCGCCTCGGCCTCGAAGGCGCACTCCAGCTCCACCCGCCCGGCGCCCAGCCCCAGCACCCGACCGCGCCCCCGCGGCCCATCCACCAGCCCCAGCCGCAGCTCGTCGCCCACCGCGGCCCGCAGCACCTCGATCACATGCCGCGCCCGCCGCCCCTCCAGCC
>CAYVQE010000279.1:0-3436 GCA_964454005.1 uncultured Myxococcales bacterium | reverse complement strand
TCTTTTTCTATCTCATCGGATGCCTGGAGGATTTACGACTTTGACGGGGCCCTGATTCCCCTGCCGTCAAAACGGTGACGTGCGCCCTCGGCGATGCGCACCTTGGCCAGCACGTAGCCCGCGTCGCGCAGAAAGCGCAAAATGCGCCGCCGGCAGGCCCGCGGCCGTTTCACGCCGGCGGGCAGCTCGGGCGGCAGGCGCAGCAGCGCCCGGTAGGTCTCCTGGTTGAACACCAGGTTGCCCTCGATCGCGACCGGCGGCGGCCCGGCCGCGCGCACCCGGCCGCCGGCCAGTGCTGCGCCCAGCGCCAGCCAGATGACCACGGATTTGAACCGGCCGCTCCAACGCATGCGAATCCAAGGCTCCCTTTCGGCCCGCCACCGGGTAGATTAGCAGGCGCTGGCGAGCATGCCAAAACACCGCCCGGCGTTGGTTGGCTGCCCCCGCGGATCTGCTATACAATGGGCACCGGTGCACGCGTTCAACCACAACGGTCAGCCGCCGGACCCGGACGACATGTTCTTCGCCGGGCCGCCGGACATCGGTGAGATCCGCTCGGACACAACCAACGTGGCACTTTTTCATCGCGCGGTGGAGGCCTGGGAAGCTTGCCACGGGCCCTTCGCCGATGGGGGGAGACCTCGGGTACGCGCGGACGGAGGGCGTTGATGGTGATGCGAAAGGTGATTCCGCTCGCTGTGGCCGTCTTGGGCTTATGCCAGGCCTCGAACGTTGCGGCCAAAGACAGTCGGGCCCAAAAACTCCACGATATCGCCCAGCACCACAACTGGGACGGCGGCACCGCGCAACTGTTCGAGATCATCGCGGACGAACGCTGCTCGCTGGCCACCGCCCTGCTGGTCTACTGGCGGGGCAAGCCGCACTACTACCGGCAGTACGGCTCTCGCGAAGAAGTGGTGGAATATGAGCGGCCGGTGTACGATCTGCTGCAAAAGATCGAACGCGGAGTCGCGGAAGAAGCATTTGCGCCACGGGGGCTTGCTTACGACCCGCGGCGCGATCCGTCCCTGGGCGATCTGACTCGGGACGATTACGCAGAGTTGCCTCGAAAGACGCTCTTGCCCGATCACATGTGGATACGTGCCACTAAGAAAGGTTCCGAGCGCATCCGACCCAGCGCAGACTTGATCCTGAGAGCTCAGGTGCTCTCCATCGAGCTCGCGCCGCTGGAGAGGAGTCGACTCAACTACGTCGTCCACACCCGCGTCATCGAGGTGTTGCGGGGCAGCTTGGCTCAGAAGCGTTTTTCATTTCGGATCCACAGTCCTGCAAAATCGGGGCTGGAGAAGAAGCAGAGGATCCGCATCGAGGCCCTGCAGCACCAGGCAGGCTATCGCGTGGATCCGTACCAGTTCCGCCGCTGACCATGGTCGGGCCGAATCACCCGCTTCGTGCAGTGGCGGCCGCTGCGGTCCGGCGAGTTTTTCGCTCGCAGCAGCACGGGCGGTTCGGCGAGGAGGGGTGCTGACGTGGAGGATTGGCTGTTCGGCGGACTGGCGGTGTTTCTGATCGGCTCCATCGGGCTGTTGGTGTTTCTCCACTACCGCCAGCAGCGGCGGCGCTGGGCGGAGCTGCTGCTGCGGCTGGATCTGCAACAGGTCGGCCGGGCCCGGTTCGGCCTGCGCTACGACCTCGAGCTGGCCGGCCGCTGGCGCGGGGTGGCGGTGCGCTACCGGCTCCGCACCCGCGGCCGCGGCCGGGGGTCGGTGACCTTTGGCACCGTCGAGGCCCGCGTCCCGGCACCCCTGCCGGCCGGGATGGAGATCAGCCGCGAGGGCCTCGCCGACCGGGTCGCCAAGACGCTGGGCGGCGAGGACCTGGAGCTGGGCGGCGACATCGATCGGCTGCTGCGGGTGCGCGCCGCCGAGCGCCAGGCGGCCTATACCCTGCTGCAGGAGGTGGCGCTGCGCGGTGCCCTGCGGCGCTTGCTGGAACGCCACCGCACGGCCCGGGTGGTGGATGGGCGGGTGTTTTTCAAGGAACGCGCCGAGGGCTTGCCCGAGCCGCCCGCGCTCGAGCGCTGGCTGGACGAGGTGCGCGACGTGGCCCTGGCCTTGAAAACGGCGGCCGAGAAGACGGGCCTGGCGCCGCCGGCTTGATGGTCTCACCCCGGACGGGAGCGCGGGCTTCACTCCACCGGGTGGCGCGGGATATGGCCCGGCAGCCGGGCCAGCAGCTCGTAGTTCAAGCTGTTGTTCATGTCCGAAAAGGACGTCACCGTGATGGTGTGTGCGCCCTGGGAGCCGATCAGCACCACCTCGTCGCCCACCTCGGCCTGCGGCACGTCGGTGGCGTCGATCACCAGCATGTTCATGTTGACCGCACCGACCACCGGCACCCGGCGGCCACGCAGCAGCACGTGGCCCGAGTTGCTCAGGTTGCGGCTGAAGCCGTAGCCGTAGCCCACCGGTACGGTGGCGATGCGGCTGGGCCGGTTGGTCATGAAGCTGTTGCCATAGGAGACGTAGGCGCCCTCGGGCACCCGGTTGATGCTCATCACCACGCTCTTCCAGCGCAGCACCCGCTCCAGCGGATCGTTCAGCTCGCCGTTCTCGTAGAGGTAGCGGTTGCGCAGCTCCTGGCTGGGCCAGAAGCCGTAGTTGGCGATGCCGATGCGCACCATGTCCAGGGCCGATTCGGGGAAGCGCAGCAGCCCGGCCGAGCAGGCCATGTGCCGGTAATCGAAACGCAGCCCGCGGCCGGTGAGCTGGTCGCAACCCGCGTGGAAGGCGGCGATCTGACGCTTGACCCGGCCGTAGTTGGCCGCGTCCTCGGCGCCGGCGAAGTGGGTGCACAGCCCCTCGGGGTGCAGCTGCTCGGCGTTTTGCTCCAGCAGTCGCGACAGCTCGGCGAGCTGGTCGTCGCAGAAGCCGGTGCGGTGCATGCCGGTCTCGAGTTCGATGTGCACCCGCGCCGGCTTGCCTACCCGGCGGGCGGCGGCCAGCGCGGCCTGCAGCCGCTCGAAGGTGAATGCGAAGAACGAGATCCCGTTGCCGATCGCCCAGTCGAGCTGGTCGTGGTCGATGAAGCCCATGATCATCAGATCGGTGCCGGGGGACTTGACCCGCTGGACTCGGCGCGCCTCGGCCGCGCTGAACACCGCCAGGTGATCGACAGCGCAGCCCTCGATCATGGGCACCAGCTGCTCGATGCCGTGGCCGTAGGCGTTGGCCTTGACCACCATCGAGTAGCGCACCCCGTCGCCGGCCAGCCGCCGCATATAGCAAATGTTGTTGTTCAGCGCCTTCTTCTTGAGCTCGATGCTCGATGTGTGCAGCATGGTCCAGCCTCCCGGCCCCGGCGGTCGCTCGCGTCCACCGGCGATGGTAGCGCATCGGCCGCCCGCTGGCCATCGGGGCCCGGGGTTCGCAGCGGTGACGCACGACCGGCCCACACGGAGCGCGGCCGGGCGCGA
>CAYVQE010000278.1:0-3491 GCA_964454005.1 uncultured Myxococcales bacterium | reverse complement strand
TGTCGCAGCCTGCTGGGCCCGGGCCTGGTTGAGCGCGGCCCGTGGCTCCGAGCAATCCAGCAGCACCAGCACCTGACCGGCGGCCACCCGGTCGCCCTCCTGGGCCCGGATCTCGAGGATGCGTGACGGCAGGCGGGAGACCACGCCCACCTCGACCCCCTCGATGACGCCGGTGCCCCCGGCCGGGGCGCGTTGGTCGGCGGTCTGGGCCTCGAGCTGGAAGTACAGCGCCACGCCCAGCCCGGCGCTCAACACGACGATGATGATGACGATGCGCTTCATGGCTCTCCCTCGCGGCCGTGTTCGACACCCGGGTTCGCCGCATTTCGCGTGCCATGGCAGCACGGGTCGGCCGGAGGCTGCCCGGACGGCCGCAGGAACCCGGTGGGCACGCATTTCGCATCGAAAACGGGACCGGAGAGGAGCCACCATGGGTGCCAGCATTGAATCCGCTCGTTCTTTTCGCTTTATTGAGGGCGTGCCGGGCCTGCGGCGGCCGCGGTGGCGGTCCGCGGCCAGGGTGGCAACTGTACGGAAATCCGACACCCCCTGTCGGCGTGCCGCCGCCCGAGGCTGCCGGCGGCAGGTCGGCTCCGGGAGGTGTTCATGAACGCAGCCAGCGAGGTGCAGCTTGCGGCCGCCGGGACCCGGCGCGACTGGGTGGAGGTGATCGGTCGCCGCCAGACCGGCGCGCTGGTGGTCCAGCTGTTCCGCTACCGCTTCTTGCTGGCGCCGCTGCTGACCGTGATCATCGCGGTGTTCTTCATCTGGGATCCGGTGCCCTGGAAGCTGGCCTGGATCGGGGTGACCCTGAGCGCGCTGATCGGGCTGTCGGCGGTGGAGTACTGGCTGGCGCGGCGGCGGCGGGCCACGCTGGGACGGCTGCGGACCAACCTGGCCTTGCTGACCGTGATCCAGGCGGCCATGATCTACATCACCGGCGGTATCGAAAGCCCCTTGCTGCCGATCTTCATCCCGCTGTGCCTGGCCGCCGGCCTGTTGGCACCGCGCTGGAGCAGCGGCCTGTGGGTGCTGCTGGTGCCGCTGGGCGCCACCCTGCTGCTGGCCGCCGGCTGCCTCTACGGGCTGGTGCCACGCACCGCGCCGGCCTTTTTCGAGCTGGACGCCGGCTGGGTGGACAAGCCGGTCTACGTCTGGACCACGGCCGGGTTGATCGTCTTTCTGGCGCTGGCCTCCTACTCGGTGGCCCACGCCATCCGCGCGGCCATCGGCGGGCAGGTGGTGCGGGTGGTCGAGGCCCGGCAGCAGGCGGTGGAGTCGCTGGCCGGGCGCAACCGCGAGCTGCTGGGGGTGTCGCGCACCATCGCCCACGAGCTGAAGAACCCGCTGGCCTCGATCCAGGGCCTGGCCCAGCTGATGGCCCGCTCGGCCGAGCCGGGCAGCAAGCAGGCCGAGCGGCTGCAGGTGATGGTGGCCGAGATCGCGCGCATGGGCGAGGTGCTCGAGGGCTTCCGCTCCTTCACCCGGCCGCTGACCGATCTGCAGCTGGAGCGGGTCGAGTTGGCCGCGGTGGTGGCCGAGGTGGTGGCGCTGCACGAGGGGCTGGCCGCCGAGCGCGACCAGGAGCTGAGCCTGGTGACCGCCCCGGTGCGGCTGCGCTGCGATGCGCAGAAGGTCAAGCAGGCCGTGATCAACCTGTTGCAAAACGCCATCGAGGCCACCCCGGCCGGCGGCTGCATCCGGGTGCGGTTGGGGCCGTGGCAGGACGGCGGTCGGGTGGAGGTGCAGGACGACGGGCCGGGGCTGGGTGAGCAGAGCCGGTCCCACCTGTTCGAGGCCGGCTTCACCACCAAGGAGGAGGGCTCGGGTATCGGGTTGGTGGTGGCCCGCTCCATCGCCCGCCAGCACGGCGGCGAGCTGGCCGTGGAGGACGCCCTGTCGGGCGGGGCCCTGGCCAGTCTGTGCTTGCCGGCCGATCCGCAAGCGGCGGGCGGGGATCGCAAGGAGGGAGTTGGATGAAGCCCGTGGTGCTGGTGGTCGAAGACGATCCCGGGGTGCGCTACACACTGCGCGAGCTGCTGGAGGAGGCCGAGATGCAGGTGGCCGAGGCCGGCGACGGGCAGGCGGCGCTGGACTGGCTGGCCGAGCAGCACGCCGACCTGGTCATCAGCGACCTGGCCATGCCGGGCCTCGACGGAATGGGGCTGCTGCGCGGGCTGGCGGCCATGCCGGGGGCGCCCAAGGTGATCGTGATCACGGCCCACGGCTCGGAGCGGGCTGCGGTCGAGGCCATGAAGCTGGGCGCCTTCGACTACTTCGCCAAGCCCTTCGACATCGACGCCATCATGCAGGTCATCGAGCGCGCGGTGGCCTCGGTGCGCCAGGAGCGCGAGAACGAGCAGCTGCGCGCCGAGCTGCACCTGGCGCGGCACATGGTCTTCGCCTCCGCTGCCATGCGCCGGCTGGCGCTGCTGGTGCAGCGGGCCGGGCCGCGGGACGTGACCGTGCTGATCAGCGGGCCCTCGGGCACCGGCAAGGAGCTGCTGGCCGAGGCCCTGGTGGCCGCGTCGGGCCGGGCCGAGCGGCGCTTCGTACGCTTCAACTGCGCCGCGTTGCCGCGCGAGTTGGCCGAGGCCGAGCTGTTCGGCCACGCCCGCGGTGCCTTCACCGGCGCCCAGCGCGAGCGCCGCGGTCTGTTCCGCGAGGCCGACGGCGGCAGCCTGCTGCTCGACGAGGTGGGCGAGCTGGAACCTGCCACCCAGGGCAAGCTGCTGCGGGTGCTGCAGGAAGGTCGGGTGCGGCCGCTGGGCGCCGACCGGGAGATCGCGGTGGACGTGCGCCTGATCGCGGCCACCAACCGTGACCTGCAGGCCGAGGTGGCCAGCGGCCGCTTCCGCGAAGATCTGTACTATCGGCTGGACGTGATCCACCTGCGCGTACCGCCGCTGGCCGAGCGGCCCGATGACTTGGCGCCGCTGATCGATCACTTCCTGCGCCGCTACGCCGAGCGCTTCGGCCTCGGCACGCTCAGCCTGGCGCCTGAGCTGCGCCAGCGCCTGCTGAGAACGGCCTATCCGGGCAACGTGCGCGAGCTCGAAAACCGAATCGAGCGGCTGGTGGCCCTGTCGCCCGACGGCCAGCTCGACGGCCAGGCCCTCGACGGCGGCGGCACCGACCCGGGCGAGCAGCTCGGTCTCAAGCAGCGGGTCGAGGCTTTCGAGCGCGGCCTGATCGCCGCCGAGCTGCGCCGCTGCAACAACAACCGCTCCGAGACCGCCCGCTGCCTGGGCATCGGCCGCGTCACCCTGCTCGACAAGCTACGCAAGTACGGCATCGACTAGGGTCATTAGGGTGTCAGACACCGGCACTTGACACTTAAATAACACGCGAAAACGAGATGTTGTCCAGTATTGGGTCTTGAATTGGGCCCAAGTCCGTTGGTCTCAAGTGCCGGTGTCTGACACCGGCACTTGGCCTCCGGGTGGCGCAGCTGGTTGCGGCGTTCGCGTACCTCCTTCGCATCCGCAAGG
>CAYVQE010000277.1:0-3544 GCA_964454005.1 uncultured Myxococcales bacterium | reverse complement strand
CCGACAGTGCGATCGGGCTTGACAGAAATCAGCACCGGGAAAAACCTGGATGGGCTGGCAGTTCGAACCGGTTCGGCAGCGGGCGGCCCGAGCACAGCGGTTGGATCGTGGGCCGCTGCCCGGGACGAACGCCTCTGTGGGAACGGCCTGGGGGTGGCGTGGCGGCTGTGAACAGTGGTGCTTGGGTCTGGCTGGGGCTCTGCTTGGCCGGCTGCGCGGTGGCGCCCGACCTGAGCGCGGGCGGGTATCCGGATTGCGCGGGCGGCTGTGCGGCCGGGTGCGTCTGCCTGGGGGGGATGGTGTGCGTGCCGTTGGAGCCGGGCCGGGGGCCGGATTCTTGCCGCGGCGGGCAGCAGCCGGAGTGCGCCGGCGACGGCGACTGCCTGCGGGACTGCGCGTGCATCGACGGGCTGTGCCGGCCGCCGGCCCACCGGCCGCAGGACTATTGCGCGCTGGCGCCGGGAAGCTGTGTCGACGACAGCGACTGCAACCCGGGCTGCGCCTGCGGCGCGGCAGGGGCCTGCGTCCCGGTGGCGGATTCGGGCGTGGCGGGCGACTACTGCAGCGACGGGCTGTCGCCGACCTGCATCGAGCCGGAGCTGGTGGTCACGCTGGCGGTCGACGAGGACGACGGCGATCGGACGGCGGCCGATCTGTCGCTGCGCGAGGCCATCGCCCTGGCCGGCGCCGGCCCGCTACGGCCGCGGCGGATCGCCTTCGCGCCCCACGTCGACGCCATCGCCCTGGACCAGCCCCTGCCGCCGCTGCCGGCGCTGACCTACCTGGACGGCGGGGCCGGGGTCGAGCTGGACGGACGGCAGGCCGTGGCCGTCGGCCTGGTCATCGAGGACGTCGGGGTGATGGTCTCCGACCTGACCCTGGTGGGCTTTGCCGACAGCGCGCTGCGGGTGGGCCCGGGCGCGATCGACGTGCACCTGTTCCGCTTGACCCTGGGCACCCGGGCCCGGAGCAACGGTCGCGGCCTGGTCGTCCAGGACAGCCGGCGCGTCCGGCTGGGCCGCGGCCGCGCGCTGGCCTGCGTCGCCGATGCTCCGCTGCCGCAAGCCGAGCCGCCGCTATGGAATCGCCCGGCCAACCTGGTGGTCAACACCGAAGCGGCCGGCATCCGCGCCCAGGGGGTCGCCGAGCTCACCATCGGCTCGACCTGGGTAGGCTTCGACGAGCGGCCGGGCCACGGCGGCGCCGAGTACGACGCCACCGCCATCGGCGGCATCGGCATCGAGCTGGTCGAGGTGGGCCCGGCCCGGATCGGCGTCGCCGCCCGGGCGGACAGCGAGGCCGTGGTCGCCGGCCCCGACGACGCGCGGCCCCTGTTCGTCGGGGTGGGCCGCTGCCGTGGCGGCGGGGTGGCCATCCGCGGCGGCGGCGACATCGCCATGCCCGGGCTGTTCCTGGGCGACGTGAGCAGCCTGACCAGCTACGATCAGAACCAACAGTTCCAGCTGCTCGTCGAGGGCAACCAGGCTCCGGTGGTCTACGGCCCGGCGCCGGCGGCCCGCGGCGCGGCGGCGGCCGATTTCAACCTGATCTACACCGAGGGCGAGCCCTGCGTGCATATCATCGAGCCGCAGGCCGAGGTGGTGCTGCGCGGGGTGCAGATCGAGTGCCTGGCCGACTGCTACGCGGCGAGCGGCGGGGCGCCGTACGCGGTCCAGATCACCGACCCGGCGGCCGCGGTCCGGCTCTACCACCTGACCGCCCTGTACCACTTCCGCCAGGCCCCGGTGCGGATCAGCGGCCTGCAGCCCGGCGCCGCGGTCGAGCTGGTCAACAACCTGTTCTTCTGCATCCCGGACGACGCCGGCGGCTGCGTGACCGGCCAGTCCGTTGTCCAGAGCCTGGACAACGACGGCCTGGCCCCGGGCGCCATCCGCCTGGAGCACAACGTGCACAACGAATACGCCGGCTGGTGCAGCGGCGACTGCGCCGCGGTGGCGCTGGCGGCCAACAGCGACCACGACGACTGGAGCGGCTGCAACTCGCGCAACGCCTGGCCGCTGGACCTGCGCTGCCCGGTGGTCGACGCCGGGCGCAGCATCGAGCTGCACGGCAGCGCCCTGGACGTCAACGGCGCCGCCGCCGGCCTCCACAACGGCTGCGCCCCGGACGTGGGCTTCGCCGAATGCTTCTACCACGACGGCACCGACCCGGAAGTCCCGCCGCAGCACCGCTGCCCGACCACCTGCCCCTGAGCAGGCCGCTATTGGATATAGTCTATCGAGTTGCTTGAGTTTAGCCTCGGGATGGTCTAGACTCGTTCCTCATGAGAATCCTGGAAAGACGTTTTTCTCTTTTTATTCTGCTGATTGCGCTCGGCGGGCTCGGCGGCTGCGGCGGGGGCCGGCCGGCGTGCCGCGATACCTGTTTGCCCGCTGAGCGCAGCTGCGCGGCCGATGGCACGCCGCTGGTCTGCTCCGAGCCGGACGAGCGGGGCTGTCGCTCCTGGCGGGCGGGGCTGGCCTGCGGCCCGCTGCAGCGCTGCCAGGCGGGCATCTGCCGCTGCCAGCCGGTGTGCCAGCCCGGCGAGGCCTTGTGTACCGCGGGCGGCGAGCTGCAGGCCTGCGCCGCGCGCGACGACCACGGCTGTCTGAGCTGGTCCGAGGCCCGGACCTGCCCGGACGGCCAGGTCTGCGCGGCCGGGGCCTGCGTCTGCCAGCAGGCCTGCCAGCCGGGCGAGGCGGTCTGCGGCCCCGCCGGCGGCGTGATCCGCTGCAGCGCCAGCGATGAAAACGGCTGCCGCGCCTGGGCCGCGGAGGTCGCCTGCCCGCAGGGCGAGAGCTGCGCCCAGGGCGCCTGCACCTGCGCCGCGCCCTGCGAGCCGGGCGCGCAGCGCTGCGGGCCCGAAGGCGGCGTCATCACCTGCCTGGCGCCCGAAGACGGGGATAGCTGCGCCCGGTTCGGCCCCGAACAGGCCTGCCCCGGCGGCCAGATCTGCCAGGCCGGCGGCTGCATCTGCGCATCCGATTGCACGGTGGGCCGGACGCGCTGCAGCGACGGCGGGGTGGCCACCTGCCTGGGCCCGGACGCAGCCGGTTGCTCGAGCTGGTCGGCGCCCGAGGCCTGCCCCGAGCAGCAGCTGTGCACCGCGGGCGGCTGCGCCTGCGCCGACGCCTGCACCGCGGGCGAGCGCCGCTGCGCCGAGGGCGACGCCGTGCTCAGCTGCGCCGGGCCCGACGCCGCCGGCTGCTTCGGCTGGGGCGAGCCCGAGGCTTGCTCCACCGGCCTGGTCTGCGACCCCACGGACGTGACCTGCCGGCCGGACACGCCGGCCGAGTGCTACCCGGTCAACGAATGCGACTTCGCCGGCGAGAAGGTCTGCATGACCGAGACCAAGTACCGCAACTGCAAGTACGACGCCGACGGCTGCCTGGAGCTCGACTGCGGCGGGTGACCGGCCACCTGGCACACCTGCCCGGAGGGCACGGTATGCGTGCAGTACGCGGACGGCGGCGGCCGCTGCGAGCCCGAATCAGCCCTGACGCACGTCCGCGGAAGCTGAATCCTCCCGGCTGGTTCTAGCGCG
>CAYVQE010000276.1:0-3555 GCA_964454005.1 uncultured Myxococcales bacterium | reverse complement strand
GCGCTAGAACCAGCCGGGAGGATTCAGCTTCCGCGGACGTGCGTCAGGGCTGGGCGGGCAGTGGCGGGTGCTGCCGGTCTGCCGATCAGCCGGGTGTGACCTGGCTCCAACGCTGGCGCGTCTCCGGCTTCAGATCGAGGGCGGGACAGTCTCGGTTCATCGATCCTCCGCCGGCATCTGCAGCAGCACCTTGAGCACCCCGGGCCGGGCGGCCTCGGCCAGAGCCGCGGGGCCGTCCGCCAGCCGGTAGCGGGCCGCGATCAGCGGCCGTGGATTCACCCGCCCGCCGGCCAGCAGGTCGATGGCCGGCACGAAGGGGCCGCAGCGCGAGCCGATCAGGGTCAGCTCATCGACCACCAGCGCCGAGAAATCAGCGGTCAGCCGGCCGGCATAGGTGCTCTTGAGCACCAGGGTGCCTTCCGGGCGCACCAGCTCGCGGGCTTGGACGAAACCGTCCGCCGAGCCGGTGGCCTCGACCGCCACATCGGCCCAGCCCGGCTCCAGCTCGCCGGCCGCGGTCCAGTGGATGCCGGCGGCCTCCAGCAGCCGGCGCTGTTCGGCGTGGCGCGCCACCACCCGTAGCTCTACCGGGTGCTGGGCCAGCACCCGGGCGATCAGCTGGCCCAGCCGGCCGGCGCCCAGCAGCACCACCCGTTGGGCCGGCCGCAGCGTCACCTGGGTGGGGATGCGGCAGGCGGCGGCCAGCGGCTCGGCGAACACGGCCCGCTCGTCGTCCAGCTCGGCCGGCAGCCGGTGCAGGTTGGCCACCGGCAGCGTCGCATACTCGGCGAAGACCCCCGGCCGCTCGACGATGCCCAGGACGCTGCGCCGCGGGCAGTGGTTGGGCCGCCCGTCGCGGCAGGTCGGGCAGGCCAGGCAGGGCGCGTTGATCTCACCCACCACCCGCCGGCCTTCCCACTCCCGGTGGCCGGGGGCGGTGGCCACCTCACCGACGAATTCGTGGCCGGGAATGCCGGTGTAGGGATAGTAGCCGCGCATCAGCTCGAGGTCGGTGGCGCACACCCCGGCCAGCCGCACTCGGATCAGCGCTTCGCCCGGCGCCGGCTCGGGCCGCGCCACCCGGCGCAACTCGATGCGTCCGTTCTCCAGCCACAGGCAGCTCATGGTCGCGGTCATGGCGACCGCAGGATAGCCGGGCCGACCCGGTGCGGACAAGCCCCGTGTCCGGAATCCGGTCACCCCGTGTCTCGGGTCCGGACACCGGGCAGGTCCCGGCGCGGCCGTGATCTGCTGCAAGTGGCCGATTCGGCGCAGCTTGCTTTCGATGCACTCCCGTTGGCACGGGGCTTGCTCAAGACCCATGACAACTTCGGCCACGGGACTGAGGCCCCCCGGGGAGCTTCAGACAGGAGGTGGATCATGTTCGAGCGGATCGAAGGTGGCAGCCAACCGATTCAGGTGGAATCGGCCCGCGGGCGGCAGGCGGCCGACAACTCGTTCGGGGCCATGGTCGAACGCGGCGCCCAGGTGGCCGCCTCGGCCATCGGCGGCGGCATGCGGACGGTGGCTCCGCTGGTGCCCGGCGGCGCCTTCCTGAGCGCGGTTGCCGACGCGGTCGACGGCGCCGCCGCTGGTCTGGGCGGGGCAGCCGGCCCCGGCGCCGGCGGCGATCGCTGGGCGATGCTGCGGGCCCAGGAACGGCTGCAGGCCGAGGGGCTGAGCAACAGCCTGCAGCTGCTGGCGCTGCAGCGCAAGATGCACCAAGAGAAGCAGCAGTTCACCGCCGTGTCCAACGTGCTCAAAGCCCGGCACGAGATGGCCCAGTCGGCCATCCGCAACATCGGCTGAGGAGGCCGCAGATGGCCGCCCCCATCAGCTCCCCGACCCCGGTGACCGCGCCGGCCCGCCCGGCGGCGGTCGGACCGGCCGAGCCCGGCGGCCGGGCGTTTTCCGAGGTGCTGGCCGAGCAACGGCTCGGCGGCTCGCCCGCCGAGCCGGCCTCCGGGGCCGGTGAGGTGGCGCGGGTGTTCGACCGCATCGAGGCCGGCCGCAAGCGGCTGGACGCCATCATCGACCAGGCCCGCGGCGGCAAGGTGTTCCGGCCGGGCGAGCTGCTGGCGCTGCAGGCCGAGGTGCACTGCATCGGCGAGGAGCTGGCGCTCAGCCACCGGCTGGTCGAGCAGGGCGCCGCCGGGGTGCGGCGCTTGTGGAGCATGCAGGTATGAGACGCGCGATCGAAATGGGAATGCTGACGCTGGCCGTCGCCGCGGCCGCCGGCTGCCAGAGCCGGCTGCACAGCCGGCTGGACGAGGACGAGGCCAACCGCATCCTGCTGGTGCTGGCCGCGGCCGGCCTGGATGGTGAGAAGTCCTGCGCCGGCACCGAGGCCGGCGCCTGCACGGTCAGCGTGCCGGGCGATCAGCTGGCGCGGGCGGTGCAGGCCACCCGGGCGGCCGGCCTGCCGCGGACGCGCCACGCCGGCTTCGGCGCCGTCTACCGCGAGCGGGGCCTGGTGCCCGGCCGGCTCGAGGAGCGGGCGCTGTTTCTGAGCGCACTGCAGGAGGAACTCAACGAGACCCTGGAGGCGATCGAGGGCGTGGTCTCGGCGCGGGTCCACGCCACCGTGCCGGTGGCGGTCAGCGGCCGGCGCCACCTGGGCCAGGCCGCCGCCGAACGGGTGGTCTCGGCCGCGGTGCTGATCGGCTACCGGCCGGGATCCGAGGGCGAGCCGCCGCTGGCCGCGGCGGCGGTGCAGCGGTTGGTCGCCAAGGCGATCGATGGTCTGGAGCCGGAACGGGTGGAGGTGGTCTTCCACGCCCACCGGCCGGCCGAGCTGCTGCCGCCGGAACCGGCCGCCGGGGGACGGCCGCTGCGCTACCTGGCGGGCGGCCTGGGCCTGCTGGCCATGCTCGGTGGCGGCGGCCTGTTGCTCGTGCGGCTGGGCGGCGGTTGGCTGCGGTTGCGGTCGCGCGGGAGCCGCCCATGACCGGCCAACAACTGGATCGGCCCGAGCGGGAAGCCTTTGCCGCGGCCGCCGAGCGGCTGGGCCGGACGCCGGCGGCACTGGAGCAGCGGCTGGCTGCGGCCGACGGTGCGGCGCCGCCGGCCGCGACGCCCCGGCTGGACGCCGTGCTGGCGGCGGTGGATGCGGAACGGTTGCGCCGGGCCGGCCGGTTGGAGCTGTGGGGCTGGTTGCGCTGGCTGCCGCGGCGCGAGCGCAGCCGGCTGCAGCCGCTGGTGGCCGCCCACCTGGGCCGGCGGCCGCGGCTCGGCAGGCGGCCCGAGCGGCTGGCACCGGACGCGGTCGAATCCTTGCGGGTCTGTCTGTTCGCGCCTCTGCCGGAGACGGTCGACCTGGGCTTGCGGGCCGGGCTGCACCGGCTGGCGCGGGCGCTGGCCGACGTGGAGCCCGACGCGTTCGAGGCCGCCGTCGCGCCGCTGCCGCGGGTTTGGCGCCTCGGCTTGCGGCTGGCTCGATCGAGATTGGCGTGTGGAGAATCGGCGGCCGCGTTGCGCGGCCGCTGGGTGCGGGAGGTGGCATCGTGAGACACCCTGTGTCAACCCCTAGCAGAATTGGCTGTGGACATGCCGCGT
>CAYVQE010000275.1:0-3562 GCA_964454005.1 uncultured Myxococcales bacterium | reverse complement strand
CGGGAGGGCCGACGAGCGCCGCGGCCGTCGGCGTAGCGGCCGGCGCCGCGCCGGCCGCCGCCCAGGGGCATGGCCACCAGGTCGTCGCGCATGCCGGGCAGCACCCGGGCGCTGGCCTCGATGCGGCCGCCGGCGCCGCCGAGCGCGATGCGATCGCCCGAGCTCAGGCCCAGCTTGGCGGCCAGCCCGGCCGACAGCTCCAGCGGCGTATCCCAGACGGTCTGGGTCAGCGGGTCGGGCAGCTCCTGTAGCCAGGGGAAGGCGGCGGTGCGGCCGTCGTAGAGCCGGATCGAGGGGTAGACCAGCAACCAGGGCTGCGCCGGCGCCGCGGCCGGCTCCAGCGGCTCCAGCCGCTCGGCGCGCAACAGAGCGGGTCTCTCTCGAGCCGCCTGCGCTTCGTCGGCGATCGCGATCGCCTCCGGGGCTTTGGAGCCGGCGACCGACCCGCTTGCTACGGCGGCTGTAGCCGCCTTCTCGACTTTCGCCGGAGACTGCATGGCCGCATCGTTCGCCGCGTTTTCTGCGTCCGGGGCCTGGTTCTGCTCGTCGTCGCGCTGTGGGATGTGCAGGCCGCCGCGGGCCAGCGCGGACTCGAAGAAGCGCTTGGCGCTGTCGGCCGGGGCCAGCCGCTGCTGCAACCCGGCCCAGTGCTGGGCCAGGCACTGGCGGAAATCGGCCCAGGGCAGGGCCCGGCCCAGCCTGGCGGCCAGGGCGATCAGCCAGTCCTCGAGCTGGCGACAGTCGCCGGGGGCCTTGCGCACCGGCTGCTGTACGCCCAGCCAGTCGGCCCGGGAGCGGACATCGCCCCAGCTCTCCAAAAAATGGCTGGCCGGCAGCAGCAGCCCGGCCGCGGCATCGGTCTCGGCGGGCAGATCGGCGATGCTCACCACCAGCTCCAGCCCGGCCAGGGCGCGCTCGACCGCGGCCGAATCGGGCCAGTCGTAGATCGGGTTGGCGCCGGCGATGATCAACCCGCCCAGCTCGCCGCCGCGGGCACGTTCGAGCAGCGCCGCCAGCTCGCCGGCCGGCTGCAGGCCGTTCCAGCCCTGGTGCGCGTCGAACAGCACCGAACGATCGATGGCGCCCAGCACCAGATCGAGCACCAGCACCGCCGCCTGCTCGGCCGCCGCCCGCTCGCCCAGCAGATGCTCGCCCGGCGGCAGGGCCAGCGGGTGCTCGGCGCGGGCCAGCCGATCGGCCAGCCGCTGCAGCCGGGCCCGGTCGCAACCGGCCCGCTCGGCGGCCTGGGCCAGGCCGTGGGGCTGCAGCCAGGCGCTCAGCCGGGCGCGGTCGGCCGCGGCCAGCTGCCCGCCGCGGCCGGCGTCGAGCAGGTGGCGCGCCAGGCCCAGCGCCAGCGCGCCCTGGCTGCCGGGGCGCACCGACAGCCAGTCGTCGGCGTTGGCCGCGGTCAGATCGCGCCGCGGCGCTATGCTGACGAAGGGTGCCGGCCTCTCGCCGGCGAAGCCGTGCACCCGGGTCAGCTGCCGGGCGTGGGCCACCGGCGACAGCCAGGACTCCAGGGCACCCGAGCCCAGGTCGAGCACGAAGTCGGCTCGGTCCAGCGCGAAGCGCGGCACCGCGTCGCGGCTGAACAGCACCTTGGCCGCCCGGCGCAGCCCGGAGGGTTGGAGCGGCTCCCAGGCCACCCAGGGCCCACCCAGCCGTTCGGCGAAACGGGCGCAGAGGGCCGCGCTGCTGCCGGTCTGCAGACCGGTCAACAGGGCGACCGGCTTGCCGCCGCCGGTCGCCAGCCGTCGAGCGGCGAAGTCCAGCGCCTGGTCCGGCGTCACCGGCTGGGTGTGGCCGGGCTTGCCGGCCCGGGCCAGCAAGGGCCGATCCGGATTGTATAGACCGTTGAGCGCCGCCTGGCCGCGCGGGCAGAGCGCGCCGCGGCTGATGGGACACTCCGGGTTGCCCTCCAGCTTGACCGGCCGCGCCTCGCGGGTGCGCACGTGCAGGCCGCAGGCGGCCGGGCACTGGCGGCAGACGCTGGCGTACCAGGTGGCCTGGCCCGGGACGATCTCCTCCGGCGGCGTCAGGTAGGCGTAGAGATGCTGGACCGGCGCGTCGGTGCAAGCCGGCAGCAAGCCGGCACCGGCTCCGAACCCGAACAGCTTGAAGAAGGATCGGCGATCGAACTCGGCGCTCACGTGGCTGACCCCGGTCGCTGGTGATCATCCCCGAACCGCTGTCGGTGGACCGTCCCCTGGCGCATGGCCCACCCTGTCGGCACGTTGCCGGGTAGTAAAATCCAGGAGCTGCGGGCTTGTCAAGCATCAAAGGAAAAACGGAGGGGGAAAGTCTTGATATTGGCGAAAACCGACCGCTATACTCGCTACACTACCGTCTGGCTCTCGATCGGGGAGGACTGCTCCATGTCAGAGCCCAACCGGCTGATCGGCACCTCGGTCGGCCGCAAGATCATCATGGCGGTCAGCGGTTTGCTGCTGAGTCTGTTTCTGCTGGTCCACCTGATCGGCAACCTCAGCCTGCTGCTGCGCGACGACGGCAGCCTGACCGCGGATCCCGGCGCCCCCGGCGCCCGCGAGCACTTCATCGGCGTGATCTCGAGCTACGGCGCCATCCCGGCCCTGCTGGTTGCGGTCGAGCTGGCGCTGGCGGCGCTGTTTGTGGTGCACATCGTCACCGGCACCAGCCTCTGGCTCCAGAACCGCCGCGCCCGCGGTGCCCAGCGCTACCGGCTGCAACGCTGGGAAGGCGGCCGCAGCCTGGGCTCGGCCACCATGCCCATCACCGGCCTGTTCGTCATCCTGGTCTTTCTGATCATCCACCTGGTGCAGTTCCGCTTCGGGCCACAGAACGGCCCCGGGGAGCTGGCGGCGCTGGTCGATGCCCGCTTGAGCTGGTGGCCCTGGGCCCTGGTCTACGGCGCAGCCCTGGTGGGGCTGATGATCCACCTGAGCCACGGGGTGCAGAGCGCCTTCCAGAGCCTGGGCCTGCGCCACCCGCGCTGGACCCCCTGGCTGCAGCGGGCCGGTTGGGCCTACGCCCTGCTGATGCTGGCCGGCTTCGGCGTGCTGCCGCTGCTGTTCGCGCTGCAGGAGGTGATCGCGTGAATCTAGACGCCCGCATCCCCGAAGGCCCGATTGAAGAGAAGTGGGATCGGCACCGCTTCGACCTGCGCCTGGTCAGCCCGGCCAACAAGCGCAAGTACACCGTGGTGGTGGTCGGCAGCGGGCTGGCCGGGGCCTCGGCCGCCGCCAGCCTGGGCGAGCTGGGCTACCAGGTGATCGACCTGTGCATCCAGGACTCGGCCCGCCGGGCCCACTCCATCGCCGCCCAGGGCGGCATCAACGCCGCCAAGAACTACCTCAACGACGGCGACAGCGTCTGGCGGCTGTTCTACGACACGGTCAAGGGCGGCGACTACCGCGCCCGCGAGGCCAACGTCTACCGGCTGGCGCAGCTGTCGAACCACATCATCGACCACTGCGTCGCCCAGGGCGTGCCCTTCGCCCGCGAGTACGGCGGGCTGCTGGCCAACCGCTCCTTCGGCGGCGCCCAGGTGGCGCGCACCTTCTACGCCCGCGGCCAGACCGGC
>CAYVQE010000274.1:0-3637 GCA_964454005.1 uncultured Myxococcales bacterium | reverse complement strand
CCACGTCGCTTCTTGCCCAAGGAGGTTGACACGGACCGACCGATTCATAGAAACGGTTACTGCCCCGGAAGAGGGCACGGCACGATCCGCCGACCACCTCCGTCGCTATTCCGGCGCGGTTTCACGCAGGATCTTCTCGAAACGCTCCATGAGCGATCTGTCCGCTCGGAGCCGCTCGGCGATCCGGTTGTACCTCTCCACGCTCAGTCCGTAAGCGCGGATCACCGACTCCAACTTGGCAGCCACCTCTTTCCGCAGCGCCCGGGACTCCTCGGGGCTCTCGGCTTCCGCGATCTCCTGCCGAACCTTGCTCATGCCGTGCTGTGCCTTGGCAAACTTCTTCAGATCGTCATCGTTCACCCCTGCTCCTGCCGCTGGGGGTTGATGCCCCTGGCCCGCGGTGGCGCCGGGTTGGGCTCCGGGCTGGCGTGCCTGTGCGCCGGGCGTGTCGGGTTGGGCTCCGGGCTGGCGTGCCTGTGCGCCGGGCGTGTCGGGTTGGGCTCCGGGCTGGTTCGTTGTCCGGCTCGGGGTCTTTGCCTCTGGAGTATACTCACTCTGCTGCTTCTCCTCGCAACCCATGCCGATCAGCAACAACCCGCATGTGATCACCAAGATCTGAGCCGAAGGGCTCCAGAGCACCCGAGTACGTGTCATGGACGTAGCTCTCATCACTGTCCTTCCTTTCGTTCTTGTTGTTCCTGCAACTCGAAAACTTTCTTCTGGATCCGACCGCGCAGAGCCTCGTCGTCGGCCAATGCCCGGCTAATCTCCTCGTACTCGTCCACCGTCAAGCCGTTCTTCTCGATCGCTTTGATGACTTGTCGGTTGAGCTGATCCATCAAGGTTTGCTGTTCGTCCTCGGACTGCGCATCTCTTATTTTTGGAGAGTACTCGTCTCGAAGACCCATGATTTCGATGTACGTATGGGCAAAAACCTCGGCCCTCCCTTCATCACCACCTGGGGACCCAGAGGGCGCCGGCTCGTTCCCAGGCGGCGCCGAGCCAGCGCTGGGCGCTTCTGGTGGCGCTTGTCCAGGCGGCGCCGAGCCACCAGCGCTGGGCGCTTCTGGTGGCGCTTGTGGCGGCTCCTCTGATGCTGCCTGGCGAATCTTCCGATGCACCTTTTCTCGCAGCTCCGTGTCTGTTTCCGTCGCCCGGCCGATGCTCTCGAACTCCCGCACGGTCATGCCATGCCGTTCTATTGCCTCCACCGTCTCCCGGTGGAGCTGACGCTGCAGCGCACTCCGATCACCCTCGGACTGCGCTGCTTCGAACCTCGGCGCGTACTCTTGACGCAGTCGATTGATCTCGGTGTTCGCGCGAGCGAATGCATCGATCCGCTCCTCAGCCACGGCTTCTGTTCCAGCAGTCGCGGAGTCTCGTCCACTTGCGTCCGCGTTCGGATCGGTTTCGTGTCGCTGCGGTTGTGCCTTTTCCCGGGATTCCGGCGGTGGAACGCGGGCCCCGGATGTCGAGCTACAGGCCAGACCGGAAAAGATGAGCACCGATCCGATGATACACATAAAAACCATGTACTTTTTCATGTTCACCTCCTTGTGGGTTCTCCACTTCCTTGTGGGTTCTCTGTCTTGCAACCCACATGCCAGTGGCCCATGCACATCCAGCCGTCGCGAATCTTGCGGCCAGCGCGTGGGCACCTGACCATCGATTACGACAAAGGCCCATCGCGGCCTGGCATCCAGGGGCGCGGCAGAAACGGCACTGCAACCGGCAAGCCGTGTCCGCATCGGGGCGGACGCACCGTTGCAGACCACTGTCGGTGACCAGGCGACGACATGGTGGTCGAACCCCGGACGAAGCCTTGATTGGCTGGCGCGATTGGCCAACAGAGACCCTGGCGACACGATCGTGTCTGCGCATGTGTCAGGCTGACACACGCTTCGTCGATCTGACCGCACAGGCAACCGCAGCCGATTGGCGGCCGCGTTCGGGCAGCCACGGCCTCTTCCAAGGCGGCGACGGCCCCGAGCCGGTGGAAACCTCGCAGGTCAGTCTTCTTCTTCGAGGTTCAGCCAGCGGTACAGTGTTCGGCGTCCCACACCGAGCAGCGCCGCCGCCCGGCGCTTGTTGCCATCGGTTCTTTTGAGGATGTACTCGACGTAGCGCTGTCGTAGCTCGTCGAAGGTCGGCAGGCCCTCGGCCGGGTCGAAGTAGCTGCTCAACCTCAGCCCAGCATCATGGTGGTTGCGGTGGTGGCGAATGCGCGCGGGGAGGTTTTGCTGGCGGATCTCGTCGGTCGCGCAGAACGCAACGGATCGCTCGATGGCATTCTCCAGCTCGCGAACGTTTCCGGGATACCGATAGCGGCGCAGCTTTTCCAGAGCTTCATCGGAGAAGCACTCGACGTTCTTGTCCAGTCGTTGCGCGTGGCGTCGCAAGAAAAATGCCGCCAACAGGTCGATATCCTGGCCGCGGTCGCGCAGCGGCGGCACTTCCAGGCTGAACGTATCGAGTCGGTAGAACAGATCCCCGCGGAATCTCTTGGCGTTCACCTCCTGGTGCAGATCCTTGTTGGTGGCCGCAAGAATCCGCACGTCGACCCGGTACTCCCTGTCGCCGCCGACCGGCCGCACCTTGCCGTCCTCGATCACCCGAAGGAGCTTCGCTTGCAACGGCAGCGGCATCTCCCCTATCTCATCGAGAAGCATGCTCCCCCCCGAAGCTTCGACGAAAAGGCCCTTGCGCGTCGAAGCGGCACCGGTATAGGCCCCGGCCGTGTGGCCGAAGAACTCGCTTTCGAGCAGGTGCTCCGGAATACCGGCGCAGTTGACCGCCAAAAACGGTCCGGCGCTCCGGGAGCTCTCCGCGTGCAGGCTTTTCGCCACGAGTTCCTTGCCACACCCGCTCTCGCCTGCGATCAGCACAGCCCCTTCCCCCTTGGCCGCCAGCCGGATCTGCTCGTAGAGCCTCTGCATCGGCTGGCTCTGCCCAACCATGTCGTGAAAACCGCCGGAGACCCGCTGCTCACGGATGCGCTCGAGTTCATGCCGCATCCTGCGCACCCCGATTGCCTTCTTGACGGCGAGCATGAAGTGATCGAGGTCGATTGGCTTGGTGATGAAATCGTCGGCACCGCGCTTGATGGCCTGTACCGCCTGATGAACCGTGCCGAAGGCGGTGATTGCGATGAAGGCCGGCGGCTGCGGCCCATCCAGGTAGGTGGACAGGAGATCGAGGCCACTCGCACCGGGCAGTCGAACATCACTCACGACCAGGTCAGGCGATTGCTGGGCGCTCACCTCTAGCGCCGCCTCGGCCGAATCGGCCTGGCAGACCTCCAGCCCGGCTTCCTCTAGTTCCGCTCCCAGAAGAGCCAGCAGACCCGGGTCGTCCTCCACCACCAGAACCCGTGCACCTCGGAGCGAATCATCCACGACCGGCCTCCGCATTCCCGACGAACGCTCCACCGGTAGAGAGCCCGCTGCAAGGAAAGGATAGAGTAAACCGCGCCCCACCCAATGGGCTGACCGATACCTCGATGGCACCAGCGTGCTCATCTGCCACGCCATGGACGATCGCCAGACCGAGGCCCGTTCCCTCACCCACCGGCTTGGTGGTGAAGAAGGGTTCGAACACTTTCTCCACCATGGATGGATCGATTCCCGCTCCATCGTCA
>CAYVQE010000273.1:0-3656 GCA_964454005.1 uncultured Myxococcales bacterium | reverse complement strand
ACCCGACCCGTATCGACGGGGCGACCAAGCGGCACGACGGCGCCGGGGACTTCCCGGTCTGGTGGGCCGAGCGGCGCGAAGCTCCGCGCAAGACATTGTTCATCAAGGGCAACCACGAAGCCTTCGGCTGGCTGGACGCGCAGCCCGACCCCGAGGTGCTGCCCGGGCTCTACTACCTGCCGAACGGCACCCGGTTCGAAATCCAAGATGGCGGCGAGACGCTCACCGTCGGTGGTCTGGGCGGATGCTTCGGGCCGTCCGACTACCAGCGCCGGTCTCGTGATCTGCAGGGATACCGGAAGCGGCACTACACCCGCGACGAGATCGATGCCCTCATCCGTGGCGACCGCGTCGATGTGCTGCTCGTCCATGACGCGCCGACCGGAGTGGTCTTCGAGCGGCATCGACGCGGGGCCGGCTGGGCCAGCGAATCCGAGGGGCTCGATGAGCTGGTCCGGGGTGTTCGCCCGCAGGTCTGCTTGTTCGGTCACCACCACACCCGGCTCGATGCCGAGATCGATGGCGCTCCCTGCCTCGGCATCAACAAGGCGCCGCATCCCGGCAGCCTGGTGGCCCTCGACAACACCGGGCAGCGCCAGCAGATGAGAATCGTCGCCCAATGGCCCCGCTGACGGTCGGTTGCGACCCGGCTCGTTCCCGGTCCGGGTTGAGCCCCGAGCTTGCCGGGCGTGTCAGCCGAGAAAGACCTGCTCCCGATGCCACGCGAGCGCTGCCGAGTCCGGGCGTAGTGCTGACTCGGCCGGGAGCACCAGGTCCTGCCCCTTGAGCCCATAATACGAGCGGCCATTTTCGTAGTCTTGTTTGAGCCGCTCGCCGACGACAAAGCGGCAGTCCTCATCCACGGTCACGTAGCCGCGATCGAACAGCCGGTGGAGGTCCGATCGGAGCGAGAGCCCGTTGGTCACGTCGTGGCCACCGCCGTCCGCGTACGGCCTGATGTGCGCTGCATCGAGCACCGGCAGCGAGTGCTCCCGGGTGACAGCGCATGCGCGGTCGTAGGCGTCGAGGACCTTGACGCGGAAGATCGGCTGGCCGAGGCGGGGCGCATGGAGGACGGGATGCCCGTAGCGCGGGGTCGGCTCCCGGGCGACGAAATCTTCGCCGATGGTATCCGCCATCCGCGCCAGGCAGTCGTTCCACACCCTGAGCCCTTCGCCCGTGGATAGGTCGTAGCGGGACCCGGTCTGTGTTCTCGGTTTCCAGTCCTCGGGAGCGGCCACCCATGCCCGGGGTGGAAAGAACTGGGCTTCGGCGTAAGGCAGCAGCCGATCCGCCCCCCGGGATCCGCCTCGATCCGTGCGCCCTTCCGGATCCTGGTCAGCCGCTCGCGAAGCTGCATCAGCCCGCCGACGCCGTTGGCCGTTCCAAAGGTCTCCCACGCGAGCCAGTCCGGAAGGATGGTGAACCCGGTGAAGAAACCGAATCCGGCGATCGCGTGGTGTGGGGCCTTGAGCTTGAACAGGAACGGTGTGCCCACCTCGAGGCGGAAGGCCCGCGTCGACGGCCGCCAGAAGTTCGCGTCCTTCGGGCCCGGTTCGACGCAGAGATGCTCGTACCAGCCCGGATCGGTCACTGCGATGTAGCCGTCCATGCTGCCCAAATCGTATCATGAGATCCGAGCGATGGTCAGGGTTGTCAACTAGCAGGCTTCAGCCGAGTAGAGCTGTTGACCATCGGCCAGTCTCAGGGGTGGGAGCGAGACCAGGCCAAGCCCGAGAAACGAGAAACAGGAGGAAACAGGGGACGGAGACAGCGATTCGGCATAAGAAGTAGGAATCTTGGTTGGTTATGGAAGTGAAGACAGACCTCCGTCCCCGGATCCTTCCGAGGCCCCAGATGGCGATCAGGATCTTGTCACGCTGAGAAAGGGCATCGAAGGAGGCACCTTCATGCGGTTTGCTACACGCCCGCTCGAACTCTGAATCCAGGTCGATCATGTGGAACTCCCTCCAAGAGTTTGAGCGGCACCGCCACCGAGCCGAATCGCGCGCAGTTCTTCGCCAGCCTCGATGTACTGGAGGTCGAGCGGCTCGTCCTTGTGAGCGAGCCAGCGGTCCTTCAGCTCGCCACACAGGTACTGGGTGACGATGATGAGATCGCCGCTGCCAAGACCAATCAGAATATCGAGTTCGTCGCACTCGATGTAGGTGCTAGCGCCGGTCATGAACTGAACGACGCCGTGGGAGTGCCACGGCGTGCCGTCGAAGCCGACAAGGGTGTCGTTCTCCTCCACGAGATTGCAGAAGGCGAGGACGGCGTCGGGCGTCACCGTCACATCGAGGCGGTTGTCGTCGACGCGCCGCCACTCGAGGCCCTGCTCGGAGGCGAGCTTTGCGAGTTCGTCGAGACGGTACGGCTCTGTTCGAGGTGCCGTCACCGTGGCTCTCCCGGGTCGCTGAAGGGATGCTCCTTCAAGATGCCTCGAATCCGCTCAGCGAATGCGTCTGCCCAGTCGCCGCGAAGGACCCGCAACAACCGTTCCTGCTCCGTGAAGTACTGGCGGCGAAAATCCTCCTCGGGCTTTCTGTTGTTGCGCAGCTCGAACTTCAGGGCCATGTCGGAGGTTACGTCGGACATCAGCCAATAGAGAACGACGTCCAAGTCCTTGCTCTGCCGGCGCTCGAACTCCGAGCCACGCTCCGTGACCACATAGTGGAAAGTGTTCCCAGTCAGCGCGATGTGCGGACTACCATCGTGCGCGGGACTTGTCTTGAACCACGATGCGTATCCGTCGCCAGCTTCTACCCTGCGACATTCGGCATCAAACGCGCGTTTGAGATCGAGGAGTCGGCTATCCATCAGCACCCTCCTCAAGCAACTCGGGATCGAACCAGACGTCCACCTGGCCTGGCGCGACGAGAAATCGCCAGCCGGGAGGTAGCGCGAGGAACGGCAGCGCAGCCGGGCAGTACTCCGCCATGTGCAAGCGGTGAAGTGGATCGAATAAGTCGGCGGCCTCGCTCATCGTGGTACCGCCCTAGAGTACCAGCAGCTTGTCCCCGCCTCGGGGCGGTGGCGCAGGCCGTTGAGCGGGACCTGGTCGATGGTGGCCAGAGCGATTCCTGCCTTCTCGCCGTCGAGGGGCGGTGTGGGAGCCACCTGATGCTCCCAGCAGATGCGCTGCTGCTCCTCGCTTGTTCGAGACCCACTCATTGCGGGCACCTTAGCATTGCCCCTGGGTGGAACTGAACACGGACGCTGTCCTGTCCCCACCCCTGACGCCGGGCGCTTTGCCTCCCTGGGAGACCCATCTCCCGAGGAGGTGCATGCCCATGTCCGAGATCATCACTTGCCCGTCGGGATTGAGCGGGCGCATTCGTGGAATGAAGGTCCGGGAGGAGCGCGTCCTCGCCGACCGCAAGCTGGCCACACCTGCACACGTCGCAGGTGCTGCACAAAACGCGAGAACGGCGGGCAGGTGGACGAGCTGCTCGGCGCCTGCTGGGAAGAGACGCTCGACCCCGGACCCTACGACTTCGGGGACATCACGGCTTCCGAGCGTAGCGAGGAAACGGGACGCGAGCCCGAAGGGCGAGTCCGAAGGACGGCACTGGAGAAGCCAGGCCGCAAGGTCATCGACTGGGGCCAGGTGCTCCAGGGCGACCGCTTCTACGCACTGCTGCAGATCCGAGCCC
>CAYVQE010000272.1:0-3707 GCA_964454005.1 uncultured Myxococcales bacterium | reverse complement strand
GCAGCCGGAACCAGACCCGCTTGCCCGAGTCGGGCAGCACGGTCTCGAAGCGGTTGTCGGTGGTGAAGGCCGCCCGGCTCTCGTCGGAGAGCGACCGGCAAGGCAACTCGTTCAGATCCAGCTCCCACTCGATCCGCGCCCGGCAGGCGTCGTTCTGGCATGGCACCGAGAAGGCGTACTTGGCGCCGTAGGTCAGCGCCCGGATCTTGAGCAGCGCGAAGAAACGGTCACCCTGGAGCACCTTGCCCCAGTCGATGACCTTGTCCCCGAAGTCGTAGGGCCCGGCCTCGATCGTCTCCTCACAGCAGGCGGTGAGCAGCTCGTCGACCTGGCCCCCGGCCTTGGCCAGCTTGCGGTCGGCGAGGATCCGCTCCTCGCGCACCAGCATGGCGCGGATGCTTCCCTTGAGCCCCGACGGGCAGGTGATGATCTCGGACATCGTGTGCACCTCCTCGGGAGATGGGTCTCCCAGGAGGGCAAAGCCCGAGGGGGGCGTGGTGGGGACAGGCGTCTCCTACTTCGTCTTGAGGGCTCCGTTCTGCCATAGCCGGAAACTCACCGTGCCCGGAACGCTCTTTCTTGCGTGACGATAAGCTACCGCGATGGTCTTCCCCTCAAGCATCAGGTAGGCGAGCAGTGTCTGGCTGAACTGGGAGGCGATGGCACCGTGCACCGAGTGAAACGGCGCGACGAAGGCCCTGCAAGACGTGGCGCAAGACAACCGCTTTGCGAAGCCCGCCTGTCCCGTCCGGCATGCCAAAGACATCAGCACCTTCGGGGCAACCCCCTGAGGAGCGTCAAGCACTGCCGCCAGGTTCTCGGCGGACACTGACCCGTCGATCGCGAAAACGAGCGACTGAGGGCTACCGTGACCCGCAAGTACAACACAGGCGAAGTTGGCGTGTTCCTTTTCCCAGAAGGAACGAAGTTCTTGGGTGGTCCGGACTTCCAGCAGTCGAACCATGTCATCGGTGAGGAGGAGTCGGCTGTATTGGAGAAGGGACTTCGCCATCGGATCGAGCAGCGTGTCTTCGGTCGAGAAATCTCCGACGCGAACGATCAACACCCCCACGTCGGTGTGGACAGCAGACGATGCCACAGTCGCCGTGCCACCTCCTGGCACATCGACTTCCACCGAGCGATTCACGATCTGTCTTACCGTTGTTCGGTAGAGGGCCGACTGCCAGCTGAAGTTGCCAATCTTCGCAACAGGAACAAATACGCTCATGCCAACGGCCAGGTTCTTCGCCATCGTCACCCCCCTCGTTGCGCTGCGCGGATCAGGTCCGTCACGAACCCGACCACGTCCGCCTGGATCTCGTCGTCCGGTCTCCCGGCGCTGAACTCGGCGACGCGCATCGGGCCGACGCTCTCCGGATCGGTGAAGTCGCGCCTCAGCACGTCGAGGGCTTTGCGGGCCTCCTCGTCGTCGAGCAGCGGTTGGAGCTTGGCGACGACGTCCTCCACGCCAGCTCCGAAGTTGCGGACGATGTAGAACAGATCGTAGGCGTCCTTGTTTTCGCCACGGCTGTCGAAGGCGAGCGCCTTGAACACGACGTAGGCCCCGGCACCGCATACCCAGACGTCGCGCCTGGCCTTCTCCCCGAAGAGGGTGCGGCCCTCGAGGGTTACCCGTTGCCGATCCCTGAACGCGCAGCGAAGCCCTGGTGCGATGATGGCGGCGAAGTCGGGCTCGATGTCGCGGAGCCTGCCGGCGCGATCACCTTCACGCAAAGGAGGGATGAGGAAGTCCACGGTTACCGTACCCGAGTTGGTGATCGCCCAACGCTGGCGGGTGGGGTTTCCCTCGTCGTTCTTGTCCATCATGAAGCCAGCATCGCGCAGGCGCTCGGTGAGTTTGCGGTAGCGCCCCTCGTCGAGAAGCGCGAGCTGGAGGCCCACGTCGAGGTCCATCGTGCCCACGTGCGCATCGGCGTCTTCCGGAAGCGCGGACTGATCCACGATGAGCGAGGGCACGAGCCCACCGACGATGACGATGTCGTCCATCAGGTCGCCGAGCTTCGTTGCGACGTAGAGGCAAGTCGCTCGCACGAGCTCGACCTGCTCGCTCTTATACTCGGACGCGTGCCTGGGCTTGTCGGCCATCGGTTGCCCTACCAGTTCAGGAGTTCGGCGCGAAGGCGCTCTGCCGCTTCGGACGCACGCTCGGGGTGCTCTTTGAGGTCGAGGTACGCCTGGACCGGATGCACGCAGCGCAGCCCGTCTCGCTCCTCCACGCCCTGGAAGACGCCTTCGTCGTTCGGCACCACCAGCCAGAGGTTGGCGCCTCGCTCGTCCTCGCGGAACCCGAGCTCATCCCTGAGTGCGGAATCCGGTTCTGCCTCGACGTAGAAGGTCGCGATCCGGAAAGCCGCGAAGTGATTGAGTTGCCATGCGGCCGCGAGTCCGGTGGCCGTATGCTCCACCGACTGCGCCTTCAGCCTGTCACCGACCAAGCGCGCGAGTGCGTCGCCAGAACGCGCCGCTACGTGCCCCTGGATGGTCGTATGCTTGGAGAAGCGATACTCGTCTCGCCACGCATCGACCAGGAGGTGCGGGTCCTTGACGCGCAGCGCACCGCTCTCCTCGCGGCTGACGTAGCGTTCCTCCTCGAGCCGGGCGACGATTCGACTGACAAAGCCTTCGCTCACACCGGTCGCCTGGGCGATCTCCCGTTGAATGACCGCCTCGCCAGGGTGCATCAAGAGGTACCGGGCGACCCGGGAGCTCTTCGGGGCAAAGGCGCTGGCCGGGCGACCGCGGGTGCGGAACTGGTTGGGGCGACCGTCGACGATCACCCGGATCCCCGGCGCGATGATGTGCGCGTTCCCGCTGAAGTCGAACCATGACACCCCGGCTCGCTCGCACGCCTGCTTGCCCGAGTCGCCCATGAAGGGAACGGCCAACAAGGGAATCGCCCGCTTGCGGATGGTCTTTGCGGCCTGGGCGGCACGCTCTGCGTGAGCAGCCACGGTTCCGGCGGCGGAAGCACCAAGTACTTCCACGGCGAAGGTCTGTCCCGCGGTCGACACCACGAGATCGGTGCTGTTGGAGCTAGGCGCGCGAACCTGCACATCTTCCTCGGGCACGGCGAGGAGCGCAGACAGAGCGGCTGGAACCCTTGAAACCAGACGCTTTTCTTCGGCACGAGGACCCATGCTTAACTAAATAGCACAGTTTGCCTTTGCGGTAAAGCGCCAGGTTTTAGTGCACTTAACCACGTGCGAAGTTTGGCCGAATTTAGTGAAGTCGATGCCGGACTACCTGCCCCGCCTACTGCACCAACTCGAAGAAATCGTAGCTGAGCGTGACCGACTCGATGACGTTCTCGTCGGCCTCGTTGTCCCAGTCGCCCGCGACGAACTTCACGGGCCAGGCGCGGGAGAGCGACCAGCGGCGCAGTGTGGTGCCGTCGCGTGGGACTTCGTCCCCCCAAACCCAAAACTGGGGAAGTGTAGTTGTCGTTATTGGGGAAATGTAGTTGACGTCGGGGACCGCACCACCTCCACTGGAGTAGAGCCGTTCCGGAGGGCTGGTGGGACACGACTGCGCGGATGTTCGCTGAGTTGCACAAAACTTAACTGCCAGTTAATGTGTATGCATGGCGCGCCGAACCGAAGGACCACGCTGGGATCACCTGTACGAGATCGCAGAGGCACAGGACGGTTACTTCACGACGTCCCAGGCAGCCGAGGCGAGCTACTCTC
>CAYVQE010000271.1:0-3715 GCA_964454005.1 uncultured Myxococcales bacterium | reverse complement strand
GGGACCGAACGCAGGCAAACCCGACTCGAATCTCGACAGCTTCCTCGAGCAAGGGATAAGGTGCGCGCGTGGCGCGCGCTTTCGACAGCTGGATCCGCATCCGGGGTGCCCGGCAGCACAACCTGCTAAACGTCGACGTGGAGCTGCCCCGCGACGCCCTGGTGGTGGTGACCGGCGTGTCCGGCTCGGGCAAGTCGTCGCTGGCCTTCGCCACCCTGTTCCGCGAGGGGCAGCGCCGCTTTTGGGCCTCGTTCTCGGCCCACGCGCGCACCCTGATGGGCAAGACCGACCGGCCCCGGGTGGACGCGATCGAGGGCCTGCTGCCGGCCATCGCCGTGGATCAGAACACCGTGGTGCGCAGCCCGCGCTCCACGGTGGGCACCCTGAGCGGGCTGACCGATCTGCTGCGCCTGCTCTACGCCCGGCTGGGCCGGGGCGCCGAGCACATGACCGCCAGCCGGTTCTCCTTCAACTCGCCGGCCGGGGCCTGCCCGGCCTGCGGCGGGCTGGGGGTCGAAGACCGCATCGACCCCGAGTTGCTGATCGCCGATCCCGCGCGGACCATCCGCCAAGGCGCCCTGCACATCACCACCCCCAAGGGCTACCTGGTCTACTCCCAGGTCACCCTGGAGGTGCTCGACCGGGTCTGCCGGGCCCACGGCTTCGACATCGACATCGCCTGGCAGCAACTCAGCGACGCGCAGCGCCGGGTGGTGCTGGAGGGCTCGGATCGCATCCGCATCCCCTATGGCAAGCACTCCCTGGAATCGCGGCTGAAGTGGCAGGGCATGACCGCCCGGCCCCGGGAGGAGGGCTTCTACAAGGGGATCCTGCCGGTGATGGAGCAGATCCTGGCCCGCAGCCGCAATAAAAACATCATGCGCTTCGCCCGCAGCCGGCCCTGCCGGGCCTGCGGCGGCGCCCGGCTGAGGCCCGAGGCCCTGGCCGTGACCCTGGGCGGCGAGAACATCGCCGCTGCGGCGGCCCGGGCGGCCCGCGATCTACCGCCCTTCTGCCGGGCCGCTGTGGCCGAACATCCGCGCGGCGCCATCGGCCGGCCCCTGCTGGCCGAGATGGAGCGCCGCACGGCGCTGCTGGAGGACCTGGGCCTGGGGCATCTCACGCTCGGGCGGGCGTCGAGCTCGCTGGCGGGCGGCGAGGCCCAGCGGCTGCGCCTGGCCAACCAGGTATCGGGCCGGCTGACCGACGTGCTCTACGTCCTCGACGAGCCCTCGGTCGGGCTGCACCCCAGCGACCACGGCCGGCTGCTCGACTGCCTGGCCCGGCTGCGCGATGCCGGCAACACGGTCGTGGTCGTCGAGCACGACGAGCAGACCATACGCCGCGCCGACTGGCTGATCGACGTCGGCCCGGGGGCCGGTCCCGCCGGCGGCGCCGTGGTCTACAGCGGCCCTCCCGCCGCCATCGGTGGGGCCGCGGGGGCCGCGGCCGGTGCCACGGCGGCCTTTTTGAGCGGGGCGGAGACGCCGGCGGTGCCCCGCAGCCGCCGGCCGGGCACGGGCGTGCTGCGGGTGGTGGGCGCCCGCGCGCACAACCTGCGCGCGGTGCAGGCCGACTTCAAGCTGGGCGCGCTCAACGCGGTCACCGGCGTCTCCGGGGCGGGCAAGACGAGCCTGGTGGACGATGTCCTGGGGCGCGCGCTGGCCCGGCGGCTGCATGGCGCCAGCGCCGAGCCGGGCGATTGCGATAGAATCGAGGGCGCCGAGGCGCTGGACAAGGTCATCGTCATCGATCAGGCGCCCATCGGCCGCACACCGCGGAGCAACCCGGCCACCTACACCAAGCTCTTCGATGCCGTTAGGGCCCTGTTCGCCGCCACACCCGAGGCCACCGCCCGCGGCCTGGGCAAGGGCCGTTTCTCCTTCAACCAGAAGGGCGGCCGCTGCGAGGCCTGCCAGGGCGCCGGCGTGCTGCGGGTCGGCATGCACTTCATGGCCGACGTGGAGGTCGTCTGCCACGCCTGTCAAGGGCGGCGCTTCGACGCCGAGACGCTGGCCGTGGCCTACCGCGGCAAGAGCATCCACGACGTGCTCGAGATGCCCGTGCAGCAGGCGGCCGACTTCTTCGCCCAGCAGCCCAAGGTGGCCCGCCCGCTGGAGGCGCTGCGCGACATCGGCCTGGGCTACCTGCCGCTGGGCCGGCCAGCCACCAACCTGTCGGGCGGCGAGGCCCAGCGCATCAAGCTCGCCGCCCGGCTGGGGCGGCCGGCCACCGGCCGCACCCTATACATCCTGGACGAGCCGAGCACCGGTCTGCACCGGGCCGACTTGCGGGTGCTGCTGCAAGCCCTGGCTCGGCTGGTCGCCGCGGGCAACACGGTCATCGTCATCGAGCACGACCTGGACCTGATCGCGGCCGCCGACCGGGTGATCGACCTGGGCCCGGGCGGGGGCGCCGCCGGGGGCCGGATCGTGGCCTGCGGCACCCCCGAAGAAGTCGCCGCCCAGCGGGACTCGGCCACCGGCGCCTGCCTGCGCCCCGTGCTCGCCGGCGCCGCTGCCGCCGCCGATGCGCGCCGACCCCGCGCCAGGGCAGCGGCGGGGCCGGGCGACCGGCCCGCGGCCGAGCGGACCATCGCCATCCGCGGCGCCCGGGCCAACAACCTGCGCGGAGTCGACGTCGACATCCCGCGGGGCCGCATCACCGTGGTGACCGGCGTGTCCGGCAGCGGCAAGTCCTCGCTGGCCTACGACACCGTCTACGCCGAAGGCCGGCGCCGCTTCGCGGAATCCCTGTCGGCCCGGGCCCGCCGCCACCTGGAGCGGCTGCCGGCGCCCGAGGTGGAGCGCATCTCGGGGCTGGGCGCGGTGATCGCCGTGCGCCAGCAGCGGCTGGCCGAAAACCCCCGCTCGACCGTGGCCACCGCCACCGACATCCACCACCTGTTGCGGCTGGTCTACTCCCGGGCGGGGTTGTGGCCCGACAGCGGGGCTCCCTGCGGGCTGAGCGGCCGGGACTTCTCCTTCAACCACCACCGCGGCGCCTGTGCCCGCTGCGACGGCCTGGGGGCGATCACGGTCTGCGATGCGGACGCGCTCATCTCCCACCCGCAGCGCTCCCTGTTCGCCGGCGCCATGGATGGCCACCCCGCCGGGCGCCACTACGGCGAGCGTGGCGGCCAGCACCTGGCCGTGCTGCAGGCGGTGGGCCGCGAGCTGGGCATGGACTTCGCGCGCCCCTGGGTCGAGCTGGACGCAGCAGCCCGCCGCGTCGCCCTCCACGGTGTGCCCGAACGCACCTTCGACACCGTCTGGCGCTACGATCGGCGCGGCCGCCGGGGCAGCCACCGCTGGCAGGCGCCCTGGCCGGGCTTCGCCGGCCACGTGGAGCAGGAGTACGCCCGCGTCCACGCCGACCACCGCGGCCGGCGGCTGCGGGCCGTGATGAAGGACGAGCCCTGCCCGGACTGCCGGGGCCAACGGCTGGCCCCCGGCCCGCGGACGGTGGAGTTCGGCGGCCGCACCCTGGGCGCCTTGCTGGCCCGCCCGGCGGCGGCGGCCCGCGCCTGGCTGGCCGCCGTGCTGGCCACGCCCGATCGCTTCAAGCTCGGCCCGACACGGGCCGGCGCGGCCGCCGGGCCCCTGCAGGAGGTCCGCAAACGCCTGGACGGCCTGTGCCGGCTCGGCCTGGGCTACCTGGCCCTCGATCGCTCCATGGCCTCGCTCTCGGGCGGCGAGGCGCAGCGGACCCGGCT
>CAYVQE010000270.1:0-3773 GCA_964454005.1 uncultured Myxococcales bacterium | reverse complement strand
GCTCCATGCGGGAGGTCAGCCCCAGGCGCTCGCGGGCCTCGTCGAGCTGGGTGACCAGCAGTGCCCTACGCCGCTAGCTCATGAGCCAAGTTCGTCAGCAGCGTAGCTTCCGACTGGAAGACGAACCCATTGGCCCCCCAGTCGAACTGGGCGTCGCAGAGGTGGATCGCGCGGTGGTGGTTGGGGCAGACGAGCACGAGATTGTGGAGCGCGTCGTTTCCGCCACGGCTGAGCCAACGGACGTGGTGGGCCTCGCAGAGGTCGACTCCGAAGATCGAGCGCGGTGACCACGAGCAGATCTGGCAGCAGCCGTCGTAGAGCTCGCGCAGCTCGTCCACTAAGCGCCGGTCGCGCGGTGGGGCGGCGCGGGAGACGAGGTACTCTCGGCGCTCTTCGGCGACGCCCGAGGGGTTGTCGCGCAGCAGCCGCTCGACCGCGGTGTCGTCGCCCGCCAGCAGCATAGCTTCGAGCCGCTCCTCTGGGAGCAGGCGCGCGCGAGGCTCGAGCGGGAGACGAGATGCGTACTCGGCGAGGATCCTGTGATCCTGCTCGTCGAGAGTCCGGACCGCGGCGCGGCCCTGGAACGCCCGGCCGAGGACGTCGCCGCCGGCCCCGACCGACAGGCCGCGAACGAGTGTCGTGACATCCGGCTGGGCGGCTGTGGCGAAGTACCGAGATCGATCGAGGTCGCCCCACACCCGGTACCGGCCGTAGCGATAGCCGGTCGGGTTCAGCGTCTTGGCGCTGACGATGAGCTCTGCAGCGAGGACGTAGACGCCGTCGCGTCTGCGCGTGAAAGCCCACAGGCTGTTGCCGATCTCGATCTGGTGCAGCAGCGGGTTGGCCTGGTTCAGGTGGTATCCGACGCCGAAATCGAGATCGCGGCGATAGTTGTCTCCGCGCCAGTGGTAGAGGAGAGGCATCGGGACGAGTGTACCGCCAGCGACCCGGGCCGTACCAGGGGCTCGTCGGCGTGGCTACTTCAGCCCAAAGAACGTCCACCCATTCCACGATGTCCCAGTGATCACCCGGGCGATCCTGGACAAATCTGATCTCTTGACACCCGGGACCGGGATGCTAGAATATCCTTGCGATTGGCCGAGTCGCCTTTCTCGCGATTCACCCATGCCAGTTGCCTTCATGGCGGCGCAGACTCTGCGCCGCCTTTTTTCTGAGCTGGGGGAATACCTTGCATCTCCTGTACTTGGATGAGTCCGGCAACGAGAACGATCCCAACGATGCCTACTTCGTCCTCGCGGGCATCTCGCTCTTCGAGCGTCAGACCTATTTCCTTTCCAGGGCGGTCGATGAAGTCCAGGAGCGGCACTTCCCCAACCACCAGCCGATCCCCTTCCATGCCTCCGAGATACGCAGTGGAAGAGGATTCTGGCGCAAGATCCCGCCGGAAAAGCGCCAGCAGGTGCTCCAAGACCTCGTTCAAGAGGTGCTCAAGGTCCAGCGCGGTCCCGTCCTCTACGCGGCAGCGGTCGAGAAGAGCGGCCAACTCTGGGGACACGGCGCGGTCGAGCGTGCGACGGAAGAGATCTGCCGCCGCTTCGACATCCTGTTACAGCGCCAGTACCACGAACACAACGACGCCCAACGAGGCTTGCTCATCTTCTCTGAAGGCCGATTCGACGCGCGTGCCAAGGTCTGGGTCGACAGCTTCCACCGCCGAGGGACGACCTGGGGAGCGATCAACAACCTGGCCGACATCCCATACTTCGCCGCCATGAAGGAGTCGCGGCTTCTCCAAGTAGCCGATCTGGTCGCTCACGCCGTGTGGATCATGTACGAGAAGCACGACCTGAGCCTCGTTCGCCAGCTGGTCCCTCACTTCGACAATCAGGACCAAACGCTCCATGGCCTCGTCCATGTCCGCAAGGACACTGCGGACGCCTGCGACTGTCCCGCCTGCCACTGCCGGCGGAACCCGGGCGACTGGGGGCCTTGGTTGCAGCCGTAGTCGAGATCGAGGTTGACGTCGATGCGCGACCGCAAGGCAATCCAAGACGAGATCGCCCAGGCGGAAGCGCGACTGGCCGAGTTCGACCACGAACGTGACCGGCTTCATAACTGTAGCTGACCGAGGAGAGAAGCCCCCAATGTCCGCCATCTTGACTTGTAACCGCCAAAAATATTACGAAAAAAATGGTTCTCTGGTTCAAAAATGGTTCTCTGGTTCGAGTCAGGTAGCCGCACACGATGATGCAGGAAGGAGATCGCGATGCCACGCTACTACGAGTTCGAGGTCGTACTCACAGGGATTCAGCCCCTCATCTGGCGACGCTTCCTGCTCCGCACGCTTTCGACCTTCGCCGACCTCCACAAGGCGATCCAGGAGAGCTTCGGCTGGCAGAACTGCCACCTCCACGAGTTCAGGTTGCCGACGTTCAACGGCCGCCCCATCGCCGGCCTCCCGGGCGGTGAACAGTACGACCGTCCCACCCCAGATGGTCGAACGGTCAAGCTCAACACCTACTTCTCCGGCCAGGTCAAGACCGAGTGGTGCGAGTACGTGTACGACTTCGGCGACGACTGGGTCCACGAGGTCAAGCTCCGCCAGGTCCTCTCGGACAAGAGCACCTTCAGGCGGCGCCTCCTGGCCGGCGAGCGCGCGTGCCCGCCGGAGGACTGCAGCGGGGCTCCGGGATACCAGCGCATGGTCCACTACCTGGAGACGGGCGAGGACATCTTCGGCGACGAGGCCGTGGACCTCGGCGCGTGGCTGGGCGATTGGAAACCCGACGCCTTCGACCTGGAAGCCCTCCGCTCGACCTTTGATCGATGACGCCACGCCACCGCCGGGGAAAGAAGAGGACGAGATGAGCGACTCCATCACCACTTCCGAGGATACCTTGTTCGAGAGGGTCGCCGAGATCATCGAGGCCTCTCGAGCCCAGGTATCGCGCTCGATCAATACGGCGACGGTCCATGCCTACTGGCTCATTGGCCGTGAGATCGTCGAGGTCCAGCAGGGAGGGAAGGAGCGCGCCGAATAGGGTGAGGAGCTCATCAAACGCCTCGCCGAGCGCCTCACGAGGCGGCACGGTCGGGGGTTCAGCCATCCCTCCGTCAAGCGGATGAAGCAGCTCTACCTCACCTACCCCAAGGGCTCCGCAATTCCACAGGAAATCGACGCAGGACGAAAAGGCTCAGCGGTGATGAGCCGATTGCCCCCGTCCACCCTCGTGCCCTTTCCGCCGCTTCGAGGCACCGACGGTCGGCATCGTGCTCTGCTCCGAGAAGAACGACGCCATGGTCCGCATCACCCTGCCCGAGGACAACGAGCAGATCCTCACCAGTCGATACCAGCTCTACCTGCCCACCGAGGAGCAGCTCCGCGAGGAGCTCGTCAGCGAGCGCGAGCGTCTCGAGCAGGCGCGAGGTCTCGCGGCGTCCGGCGGCGAGGAGCCCGAAGATGCCTAGTCGGGCAGCGCGCTGGGACCGCGCGCCGCCGGCGTGGTCCGGTATCGCTGCCGCGGGCTTCGAGGCTTGTCGGGGATCGTCATCTCGAGGAGGCCTGCTTCGAGCAGCGGTCGAACAACTTGGTCCCGAAACTTGGTGCGATCCGTCCGCTCCGAGGGCCGCATCAGATTCTGGAGCGACGTCGGAACGCTCGCGATTACAAGCACTTGAGCTTGGTGCCTGCTTAGTGCCGACTTGGTGCCAGCTTGGTCCCTCTTGGTCCCGGACTTGGTCCCTGGGAGCCTTCTGTTCTACTACTTCCAGAATTCCTCGCACGGCGCGACGAATCTACGCTGCTTCCCGAA
>CAYVQE010000269.1:0-3832 GCA_964454005.1 uncultured Myxococcales bacterium | reverse complement strand
CGCACCCGCAGCGGCCGTCGGACCGTCCAGCTTCCAGCGGCGGTGGATCCACAGCCAGTGGTCGGGCCTTTCGCGGATGCGTTGCTCCAGCCAGGCGTTGAGTTCGCGGGTGATGCGCTCGATCTCGGCCGGGCGGTCCAGGTCGGGGTGGACCGGCACCGGTGGCTCGATCTGCACCCGGTGGCGGCCGGCGGGCAGGCGTTCGATGCTCACCGGCAGCAGCGGGGCGCCGCTGGCCAGGGCCAGCGCGGCCGGGGCGGTGGTGGTCGAGGCCGGCCGGCCGAAGAAGGGCACCGGGATGCCGCGGCCGGGGGGCATGTGCTGGTCGATCACCAGCGCCACCACGGCGCCCTGTTTGAGCAGCCGGCCGATGTGCCAGGCGGAGCGCTCGGCCGGCAGCAGGCCCAGCCCGGTGCGCCGGCGTACCCGCATCCAGAAACGGTTCACGCCGGGTTGATGCTGGCTGCGGCTGACAGCGTACAGCGGCAGGCCGCGCAGAGCCTCGGCACAGGCCAGCAGATCGAACGAGCCGAAGTGGGCGGTGACCGCGATCACGCCGCGGCCGGCAGCGCGCGCCCGCTCGAGGTGCTCCAGGCCCTCGTGCTCGATCAGCGCCTCCACCCGGCGCCGGTCCAGGCCGGGCAGGCGCAGCAACTCGACGGCCGAACGGGCCAGCTGGCCGAAGCAGCGTCGGGCGATGCGGCGCCGCGCGGCCGGGGTCAACTCGGGCAGCGCCCGGCGCAGATTGTCGCGGGCCACCCGGCGGCGCACCGGGATCAGGTGGTACCAGATCCAACCCAGCCCGGCGCCCAGGCCCAACGCCGCGCGCAGCGGCAGCAGCCGGACCAGACCGCTCAGCGCCTGCAGCAGCCAGGCCACCGTCGCCAGCGTCCGGTCAGCGTCAGCCGGCGTCGCCGCCGGATTCCAGGGAGTTGGCCAGCGCCTGCTCGATGTTCTCCTTCAACCCCTGCAACTCGGCTCGCACCGCGCCGTTCTCATCGATCAAGAAGATTGCGGGCAGCGACAGGCTCTCGCCCTTGACGATGTACTTCTTGGCCACCGTCTCGTAGGCGTCGACCAGCACCGGGAAGGGCAAGGGATTCTTCTTCAGCCAGGCATCGAGCTTGGCCCGGCCGTCCTTCTCCTCGAGCAGGGCGATCAGCAGCACCTGCACCTCGTCGCCGTGCTTCTCGTGGTAAGCGACGACCTGGGGCAGCTCCTCCATGCAGGGCTTGCAGTCGGTGCGGAAAAAGTCGAGCAGGACCTTTTTTTTCTTCTTCCAGGCCACCTCCTCGCCCGGATAGGCCAGGTCGCCCAGCCGGTGCATGACGCCTTCCAGGTCCCGCAGCAAAAACTTCGGTGCCGGCTGGCCCACCTCGACCTGGGCATCGGCCGCCTGTACCGGTGGCGCCGACAGCAGACCCGCGGCCAACAGCAGCGCTCCCTTCTTCCCCATGACCTGTCGCATCTCGCTCCTCTCGGCTGGCTCGCGACTCAACCGCCCACCCGGGCCACAGCAGCTTGGACCGCGGGCTTGACGTGGTTGTTCAATAGCTCCGACACGGCTTTGGAATCGGCCTTGGCCTTGGCGAAGGGCATGGCGCCCTCGGTCCTGGGCAGATCCACCGTGTACAGCTCGCGGCCGTCCTCGGTCCAGACCAGCCGGAAGCTTCCCTCGGCGTAGGAGTAGTAGACCTGATCCTCGACCGAATCGAAGTTGCACTGCAGATCGAGCACCAGCAGCAGCTTGGCGCCCTTGGCGGCTGCGGCGGCGCGAGCGACATCCGCGTCGCCGGCCAGGATGGCCTGGACCTGATCGGCGGCCAGGCCGCCCGGCCGGATCTTCAGCCCCTGGCTCACCAGCCACTTCTGGACCCGGTCGCGCACCCGGCCCGGCTCGCGGCCGGCGGTCAGCAGGCGGCCGTCCTGGCGCAGGCCGACCACCACCAGCGCGGTACGCCCCGCCTCTCGGTCCAGCTTCGCCGCCCGGCGCAGGTCGGCCGCCACTTGCTCGACCAGCACCGCGCTCGACTTGCCTTCGACCACGATCGGCTCGCTCAGGCCGACCAGCAGCTTCTGGGCGCGGCCCAGCAGACTGCGCGCCTGGCCCGAGTTGCCGCTGGCCAGAGCCTGGCGGCCCTCGACGTGCAGCGCGATCGCCTTGGCCACCCGCTGACTTGCCGCCTTGTGGGCCTGGTTGAGCAGCCGATCGTACTCGAGCTTGGGGTAGCTGATCATGGCGTAGCAGTCGTGGCTGCGACCCGAAGGCCCCTCGTAATCCTCGCACCAGCGCTCGCCCTCCCAGGCACCGCGCACCATCACCGGCCGCTGGTCGGCCGAGCGGATCGAGAAGCGGTAGCCGCCCTGGCCGTCCGGCTCGAGTTCGGCGGTGACTTTCTGGCCGATGAAGCGGCGCAGCTTGGCCAGCGCGTCGCCGTAGGCCTCGGCATAGGCGATCTTCTGGCTGGCCTTGCGGTGGGCCTCGCCGCAGAAGGTCAGCAGCTGGTCGCTGTGCACCGGGCACTCCTGGATCCACAGCGGCTCCACGCCTTCGGAGTGGGCCACCCGATTGCGATCGCCGCGCATCTTCTCGCCGCCGCCACCATGGCCGGCGGCCCGGCCACCCGCGCAGCCCGCCGCCAACCACAACGCAGCGGCCAATATCCCCACAACTTTTACAATATGATTCACCATCGTCTTCCTCGCCGCTGATTCGAAACCATCCGGAACCAACATCCGAAATTAGCACTTCCCGCTGCGCGCGATCAACGGCTATCGCCCGGGCCGGGGCGGCCGGGATTCAATCTTCCAACAGCCGGCGGTAGTAGGAGCGGGCGTTGTAGAGCACCGCGGCCGGGTTGTGGCCGGTGACCCGGTCCTTGGCCACCAGCACGGTGACCGGGGCCCGGGCGTGGCGAAAGTAGAGGCTGTCGTGGCCGACGCACAACCCGATCAGCACGTGCAGCCCGCAGCCGGCGTCGTCGAGCAGCCGCGCCTGGGCCATGGGGTTGCACAGCGCCTCGAACTCGGCCTCGCGCACCTGCTCGTCGCGGCCCATGCCGAGCTCGGCCTTGGGGATGGCGCCCACCTTGCAGACGACCGTCGAGACCCGGAAGCCGACGGCCTCGAAGATGGCCTGGGCGCGAGCCGCCTCGCGCAGCAGGCCGACGCAGCAGGCCAGGCCGAGGTGATCGACCTCCAGCCGGCGGGCCAGGGCCATGACCTCCTCGACGCGGGTGTCGCGGCAGTAACCGGCCGCCTCGGTGCGCGCCGCGGCCTGAGCCAGCCGCCGATCCTCCCCCGGCTGACCGTAAGCCTCGCGCACCGCCGCCAACAAATCCGCCCGGTGCACCATCGGGCAGTACTCCGGCGGTTCGCGCTCCTCGGGGCCGCGCTTGCAGGCCAACACCCCGCAACCGGCACAGCGCAAACGGTAGTCGGACGCCATGGCGCCAACCTCCTCCCGCCCCTCGCCCCACCCCAGCACGACCTTGATACCACCCCACGCGCGACTTGACCACCGCTGATAATTGCCAACTGTGTCGGCATATGTCATGATAAATGCCGACTCTATCGGCAGAGGAGCTGTCCATGGCCTATGTTCCGCGCATGCTCGACATCCGAGGCAAGCTGGAGAAAAAGTCCCATTTTCTCTTTGGACCCCGCCAGACCGGCAAGTCCACCCTGGTGCGCCAAGAGCTGCCCGATGCCACGGTCTATGACCTGCTCGACAGCGACATCTTCCTGGAGCTGAGTCGGCGACCGGCCTTGCTGCGCGAGGAGTTGACCGGTCGTGGGCAATGGGTGGTGATCGATGAGATCCAGAAGCTGC
>CAYVQE010000268.1:0-3863 GCA_964454005.1 uncultured Myxococcales bacterium | reverse complement strand
AACGCCCGGCGCGCTTCTTCTCGCGCTGGCCCAGTCCTCGCCGGCGGCACCAGGCGGTCAGGGTCGAGTACGCCGACTTTACACCCTTGGCCATGAGCTCCTCGCCCACCCGCACCAGGTTGCCGGCGCATTCGGCGTACAGCTCGGTGATCGTATCGGCATACTCATCCAGTTGGCTTTCCTTCTCGATGCTCGGCACCTCGGCCACACCGCTGTCGACCACCCTGCGTACCGCGTTGCGCGAGATGCCCAACGCCTGCGCGATCGTACGATACCCATGCCCCTCATCCCTCAGCCGCAGCACCGCTGTCCTCGTGTCCACGCCCAACATCAACCACCTCCTCTACTCGCTCCGTTAGCTCTTCGAACGACAGCTGCGCCTGGCGCCAGGCACGGTTGAACTTGAACCGATACCCGGGGTGATCCATCCCCTCCACCCCGCCCCGCAGCCGCCTGCAGACTTTACGGCTCACGCCGATCAGGGCATCCAGCTCCTCGACCAACGCTCGCCGTCTCTTGTCCTGCTCGTCTTCGTCCTCGTCCTGCTCCACCGCGGCGATGGCCTTGAGGTACAGCATCGGCTGTTGCTCGATGCGCTCTCGCTCCTTCTCGTCCGCCACCCGCCAGCCCACGTAGAGCTGGTTCATCTGCCGCGCGCTCAGCCGCTGCGCACGGATGCCGGCGGCCAGCTTGACGCACGACGCCGCGTTGGCCCGGGCCAACGGAACCAGCGACTTCATCGCCCCATGCGCACAGAGCTGTCCCTTGCGCACCAGCGCCTGCACCGCTTCGGGCAACACCTCGACCAGTCCCAGCCGCCTCGATGCCCAGCTCTTCGACCGGCCCAGCCTCGACGCCACCTCTTGCAACCCAAGGCCGCACTGCTCGACCAGCTCCTTGATCAGCCATCCGTCCTCGAGCGCGCTGCGCTTCGCTCGGCATCCCTGCCGGTGGTCGTAGATCAGCGCCTCGGCCTCGCTCATCTCGAGCACCACCGCCTCGACCACATCCGCGCCCAGCCGCCTCAACGCCGCCACCCGGCGGTAGCCATCGATCAGCACGTAACGGTTCGGCTCGCCAGCGCCAACCACCAGCACCGGGCTGCGTTGACCCTGCTCGCTCAATGCAGCCAGCAGCCTCGACTGCCGGCCGGGCTCGATGATCCGAAGCCGTTCGTACTTCAACTCCAGCCGGTGCAGTTCCAGTTCCATCGCGCCCATTCCTCGATACGGAACGAGGGGGGGCCGGTCACCCGGCCTCCACCCTCGCCCCCGGTTTCAGGGTGCGGTATCGAGCCTACGATGGGGCCCGGCTGGTGCCTATCTCGTGTCGCGCGCCCAGACGGGGTAGTCTGTGAGATTCTCTTTTAGTTGCGAAGGGTTGCGGGCCGAACTCGTGTCGCGCCCGCTCGAGGACTACTCTGCAGTATTCTTCTATTACTACAAGGGGTTCTGGGCCGATCGCGTGTCGCGCCGCATTCTGGTTCAGTGCCCTGTCTGGTAGCTCTCCAGCCCTTGACCCGCCGACATCCTGCAGCCGATCCCGAAGCCGGTCTTCTCGCTCACGATAAGGCTCTCTCGCCCGGCGCGCCCGACACAGCCGCCGGTTCCACTCCCGCTGGCATTCGTTTTCTCCGCAGGTCTTCTGCCGGTCACCCACCCTCGGGTTGGGTCGGAACCACCGGCGGCAACAGCGACAGGGCCTCTTCTTGTGGACCGGATGCTTCATCATACAGGCTCCTCCAACGAGCAGCCTGTCCAGCAGCCGCATCCGGCTCAAGAAACCGGACCTCTCCATCACCAGCCCACAACCCGGGGCTCGCTGGGTGGGTCCGTTCTGATTAGCAGTATCTCGCGGGTCAGCCTACGAGTCTTGTCGCCCGGGTGGGTCCATTCTCACGAGCAAAGGCGGGTCCATTTCGGCTAGCGTCTAAGATGAGGATGGAATGGCAGTTCACTTTACTTATGACCAAGATACGCAACTAGATAATTGGATACAAAACAATACGCAACTCCATACTGATTTTGGAAAAAGCAACGTTAAGCCGGCTGTCGCCTGTTCGTCAGAATGCACAAATGGTGCAACATATCAATGTAAACTTGCTTACGTTCCAACCAATCAATCCGGACAGGAAAACAACAAAGGTGGAAAAATTTTCTTCTGGAACTTCAATGTAAGTGTCCATTATGCTATTGTTCCACCCTATACGTTTGTCCCATATAGGCACACCATAAATTGGGATGCCAATGGCCCACAGGCGACTGCATATTATTCTACAGACCTCAAGACATCAGGCGACCTTGCTATGTGGGAAACGGCAGGTTATTTTTACTTGGGTTTTAAGAGCGTTTCTCCTGAGGTTCGGACGGTAATATTCAGGAAACCTGTATGCGATGATGATATGATCACTGGTTGGACAATTTTTGATGATAATACTGGATGGACCGACGATGGGTTTACTGTTCTTGAAAACCCAAATGGAAGCAGAGCCTTGGTTTATACGACTACCGAAACATATGGTCCCGAACCGTGACGGTTTTGGGTAAAGCCTGCCGGCGACCTCCGCGGCGGAGTGAGCGGCTTGCCGCGCGCCAATCGCAACCCGGACCAGGTGCTGGCCGCCTGGGGCCTCGAGGACGCCGCCTGGCGCGAGCTGCCCGGCGGCCACATCAACCGCACCTGGCGGCTGGAGCACGCCCGCGGGCGCTTCGCGCTGCAGTGGCTCAACCCCATCTTCGCCCCGGAGCTGCACCTGGACATCGCCGCGGTGACCGCCCGGCTGGCCGCCCGCGGCCTGTGCACCCCGCGGCTGGTGCCCACCCGCTCGGGCGCGCTGTGGGCGGTCGACGGCGACGGCGAGGTGTGGCGGCTGTGGACCTGGATCGAGGGCCGCACCCTGCTGGCCGCCGACGGGCCGGCCCGTTGCGCCGCAGCCGGCCGGCTGCTGGGCGCCTTCCACCGGGCCTTGTGGGACTGCGACCACCGCTTTCACTTCGGCCGCTCCGGGGTGCACGACACCCCGGCGCACCTGGCCGGGCTGGAGCAAGCCCTGGCCGAGCACGACGGTAACCGCTCGTTCGACCGCATCGAGCCGCTGGCCGCGGCCATCGCCGCCCAGGCCGCCGGGCTGGAGCTTGCGCGCGGGCTGCCGCCGCGGCTGGTGCACGGCGATCCCAAGATCGCCAACATCCTGTTCGGCCCGCACGGCCGCGCGCTGTGCCTGGTCGACCTGGACACCCTGGCCCGCATGCCGCTGCCGCTGGAGCTGGGCGATGCCGTGCGCTCCTGGTGCAACCCGGCCGGTGAGGACCGCTCGGCCGCGCTCAGGGCCGACTACTTCGCCGCCGCGCTCACAGGTTGGGCCGGTGCCATCGGCGCGCGGCCGACCGCGGCCGAGCGCCAGGCCCTGGTGGGCTGCTGCGAGCAGATCGCGGTCGAGCTGGCCGCCCGCTTTTGCGCCGACGCCCTGCGCGAGAGCTACTTCGCCTGGGACCGCCGGCGCTACGCTTCGGCCGCCGAGCACAACCTCGAGCGGGCCGCCGCCCAGCTCGCCCTGGCCGGCTCCATCCGCGATCAGCGCCGCAGCCTGGAACGCATCGCCGCCCGCGCCTGGCGACAGGCGCGCGATTGAAAAGCAGCGCTGCCCCGCGCTGACCGCATCGACCCCCGGGTTCTCTCATTCATCGGTTTTGTGTTCTCCGTCCTGTGGGCGGCGGAACAGTCTGTGCAGCACCTCCATGGCCGCATCCTCATCTCCGAAGGGCAGCTCCAGCGCGCCGGAAATTCCGCCAAAAGTGAAAGGCTGAAGCCTACGTTCCGCACATTCTGGAGAGCGTTCTGGGGAATTTCCAAGCGCATCGCTT
>CAYVQE010000267.1:0-3944 GCA_964454005.1 uncultured Myxococcales bacterium | reverse complement strand
GCTCGGCGACGCCCTCCGACCAGGTGCTGACCACCGGCGTGCCGCAGGCCAGCAGCTCGAAGACCCGGCGCGAGAACATGGTGGGCGAGTCGATCACCGAGTTGACGTTGAGAAAGACCCGGTAGCGCCGGTAGGCGCGCATCAACTCGCGGTACGGCAGGCGGCCCACGATGTGGGGCCGGAAGCGCTCCGGAAAGGCGAACTGCTCGGCGCCGGGACCGGTCAAACCGTGGTTGCGATCGTAGATGTCCAGCTCCGGCCCGGCGGCCGCGTCGAGCAGCATCTCCATCTCTCGTTGGCGTTCTTGGTGCCGGTTGGCGTAGTAGCTGCCGGCGAAGCAGATGCGCCGGTTGCGCCCCTCGGGCAAGGCGATCGGGTTCTGCAGCCGGGGCTGGGCGGCGAAGGGCAGCGCGGCGACGCGGTCGTGGCCCAGCGCCTGCCGGTAGCGCTCCACGCAGCGGCTGTCGCTGGTCAAGACCACGTCGAACAGGCCCGCGGCATCCAGGAAACGCTCGTAGTGAACCGGATCCTCCTTGTTCCAGAACACCGTCGGCAGGCCCTGCCGCCGGCAGTGTCTTACCATGGCCGCCAGCTCTTGACCGGGCGGCGACGCATACTCGGCCACCCGGTACTGCCAGGCGCCGTCGTTGCCCTTCCAGGCCGACTCGGCGAACAGCAGGTGCGGCCGCTCTCCGCCCAACACCGCCTCCCAGTTGTCCGGTTTGGGCTTGATCAGTTGGCATTCGGGGCCGAAGCAATCGGTTGAAAACTCGTCCAGCACACAGCCCACCCGCACCGCGACCGGGCTCTCGGGCCGATCGCGGGCCACCAGGTCGAGTTCCCGCTTCGGATCGCCGGATGCCGCCAGGGCGCCGGATTTCGCCTTCCTCGTCGAGAGCGCCGGCCTGGCCGGCGCCACGGCGCTGGATGGACCGCCCTTGCGTTGTTCGGCCACCTTCTGCAGACCATCGAAGAACAGATTCGCCATCCGAAAAGGCAGCGCCAAGGTATCGATGGAAGGCGTGGCCGCATCGACGACGGCATCCCCGATCCGAAAGCGCAGCCCGGCCACGGTCTTTTCGTGGAGCCGGGCCAGCTTGCGGTGTCGGTTGACGAACTTCTCCAGCCGCGTCGCCGGGCGGCCCCGTTCCACCCCGGCCCGATCGAGTAGGCTGGAAACCCGCTGGCGCTCGCGGCGCAGGTTCTCGTTATCAGCGGACAGCCGCGCGGACTCGGCCTGCAACTGCTCCAGCTCGACGCGGGCCGTCCGGGCCTCGCGCCGGTTCTGCTGTGCCTCCTGTTCGAAACGCCGGCAGTCCACCTCCAGTCGTCCCAGTTCGGCCTCCGCCTCCTCGAGCCGCTGGCGGTCGATGCGCAGGTTCCGTTCGGCTTCCGCCAGCGCCTCGGCCCCACGGTCCAGCTCTTCTCCAACAGCTGTCCGCTCGGACGCCAGCCGGCGGCGCACCGCATCCACCTCCTCGAGGCGACGCTGCAGCGAGCGGTTCTCCCGCTGCAGCTCCTCGGTCGTCTTCACGGCCTTCAGGCTCTGCTGCTGCAGCTCCTGGGCCTTGTTGCGCATGCCGCGTGCCTGGCGGGCCCGGTCCTCGATGGCCGCGTGGACCTCCAGCTCGATGGCCTCCATCTCCTGCTCGGACCGCCGGCACAGGATCGAACGATCGAACTCCACCGGCAAGGCCTCGTCGTCCCGCCTGCCGGCCACCAGCAGGATGTACTTGTCCCGCAGCTCGACCGTGCTCGCCTTCAGGGCGGATTCGACGAGGTCGATGAAAGAGGGCAGATAGAATGTCTGCTTGTGATCCGGGTGTGGATGCAGGCCGAAGGGCACCGAGATCACGGCCCGGCCCCCGGGCGCCAGCAGGCGCGCCATCTGCTGCAGGATACGGCCCGGTTGGGTCAGATGCTCGAGCAGCTCTCCCGCCACCAGGGTGTCGAAAGCGGCGTCCTCGAACGCGAGCGCCGTGCCGTCGCCGACCTGGAAAGTCACCCGCTCTCTGACCGCCGGCGGCTCCTTCTCGAGCACCGCGTTGGCCCCTGCGATCTGCTCGGGGTCGATATCGATCCCGGTCACCTCGAAACCCTCGCGGCCCAGCAGGATGGAGACGATGCCCTGCGAGCAGCCCAGATCCAGCACGCGCCGGCCCTCGACCTGCGCGCACATCCAGTGGATACGCTCGCGGGCCCGCTCCTGGGTGGACCAGTCGAACAGCTCGCGATGATACAGCTCGGAGATCCGATCGGATGTGCTCATCGTCACCTCGCGGAACGATTGGCTGCAACGAATCGATAGCAGAGCGACCGCTCAGCGGTCAACTCGGCAGCGGTCCAGCACGGACTGCAGCACCGCGCCGGCCTTGACGTAGGTGAACCCGCGCGCCGCCTCCAGGCAGCGGGCCGAGGCCGCATCGTAGGCGTCGGCGCTCTCGGCCAGGCGCTCCACCGCCGCCTCGAACCCGGCCGTGCCGGCCGCGTACGCCGGATAGTCTTCGCCGAGCAGGCGCTGGTGCATGGCAGTCGGATTGAGCACCACCGGCAGGCCCCGGCCGGCCGCCTCGAGCACCTTGGTGGCAAGCTCCAGGCTGTCATCGAAGCTGGCAGCGCGCCAGGAGCAGGCCACGTCGCAGCATTCGATGATGGCCATGGTTTGCTGCCGGCTGAGCCCACCGTGCCAGACCACGCCCGGCCGGGTCAGACGATCGATCACCATACGCTCGAAACCGGCCACCGGCGGCCGATTGTGGAACTTGTCGCCCACCACGTGGAACTCGATGTCCGGCCACTGCCGGCGCAGGTTCTCGAAGGCCGCCAGCATCTCCAGCAGTCGGTACGGCGGCGAAAACTTGCCGCTGTATACCAGCCGCAGGGGCCGATCACCGGGCCAGCGCCGGGAGCGGTCCACTACGGTAGGTATCATGGGCGGCAGCACCAGCGGATCGGGTGCCCCCGAGCCGGCGAGCAGCCCGGTCAGGTGGCGTTGGGCCTCGGGGGTCTGGCAGAGCAGGCCGCGAGCCGCGGCGGCCAACCGCCACAAGCGGGCCCGCCGCAGCGGTCGATCGTAGGCGCGGGGATCGACCAGGTAGACCCAACTGCGGGCGGCCAGCGCCGGGTGGGCGGCCAGGGCGTCGGCCACGTGGCCGCCGCGGAATGCGCCCGGCCCCCGCACCAGGAACAGGTCCTGGGGCGCGTCCCGGTCGACGGCCGCCAGGGCACGCAGCGCCCGCGCCGGCGCCAGACAGCCCCGCTGCGGCGGCGGCTCGACCTGCAGCAACCGCAACCGCGGTCGTCGCCGCAGGTGGCCCAACATCTCCGGCCGGCGCAGCGGCGCCGCCAGCAGCACGCTGAGCCGGATGTCGTCTCGCGCGGCCAGCACCTCGCACAGCGAGGCCAGCCATACGGTGGCGCCGTCGATGCGGTTGGGATCCACCTCGGCGTACACCGTCACCCGGAGATGCCCGGCGGCCGGAGTTGCGTCCGGGCTCCAGCCGCCCACCTCGGCCAGCTCGGTCGGCTGGACCATCGGCTGCAAGCGGCGGCCGGCCGAACGCGCCAGCGCAGCGGCCAGCAGCCGCCCCGCGCGCAGGGCGCCGGCGGGCCAGCGGCTCGGGTGCTCGAAGCCGGTCTCGAGCGCACGGCCCAGCGAAAGCCGCAGCCCGCCGCGGGTCAACGCGATCAGCCGCACCAGCTCGGCGCACCGCGCGGCCAGGCGCTGGCGGCGGGCGGCCTGCGGCAGGCTGGGCGGTATTGCCGTGCGCGGCCGCGGCGGGGGCCGCGGCACCAGCTTGCCGAGCAGCCCGTCGCCCAGGCGAAAGGCGCGGCTGGTGACCAGCGCGGTCAGCTCGCGTTCCAGCAGCTCGGCCCTCTGTTCGAGTTCGTGTACCGAATCACCCACCGGGACACCGGCTCCTCGATCGTGTGCTTGCTCCAGT
>CAYVQE010000266.1:0-3963 GCA_964454005.1 uncultured Myxococcales bacterium | reverse complement strand
CTGGCGGCGGTCGATCCGGCCGCCGGCAGCATACTCTGGCAGCGCCGCTTCCGCTGAGCCGTCCCGGCCCGCGGCTGTTCACCAACCAGTCGGTCAAACGCCGCTGCGCGGCCGGCCCGGCAGCGGCTAGACCTTGCGAATCCGCGCCTTGGTGGGCAACCAGAAGGTTGAATATGACCGTATGTATCTGATTCATTTGTCTTTTTCGCATTTTTTGCTTGCATCGGCCGGCCCCGCGGCCTAGTCTGCGCAGCCATGGAGCGACTGCGCTCCGGACAAGGGGGTTCGCCCATGCGCTTCCACGCCGGTCACCTGAACATGGCGGCGCGCTTTTCGGCCTGCATGTTGGCCGCCGGCCCCAGCAGCCTGCTCATGCCGCTGCCGCTCACCCTGGCCCTGTCGTCGCGCTTCGGCCGCGAGGAGCGGCTCAAGCGGCTGCACTGGATGGTGGCCTGGGCGCGCTTCTGCCGCCGGCACCTGCTGGGCATCGAGCTCGAGGTGACCGGCCGCCAGCGGCTGCCGCGGCCCAGCCGCGGCCACATGTACGTCGCCAACCACCAGTCCTACGTGGACATCCTGGTGCTGATGGAGGCGCTGGACACGGTGGCCTTTTTGTCCAAGGCGGCGGTCAAGTACATCCCCTTCATCGGCCAGTGCGCCTATGCCGGCGGCACCGTCTTCATCCAGCGGCGCAACGGCGGCTCGCGCCAGCAGGCCCTGCGCGAGACCCTGCGCATGTGCCGCCAATCCACCGCGGTGGTGGTCTTTCCCGAGGGCACCCGCTCGACCACCAACGAGCTGCGCCCGCGCATCCACCCGGCCGCCATCCGGGCCGCCCACGACGAGGGCCTCAAGATCGTGCCGGTGGGCCTGTTCGGCACCACCGACGTGGTGCCCAAGAGCATGGACCGGGTCAACACCGGCCAGCGGGTGGCGGTCAGCATCGGCCGGCCGCTGGACCCGGCCGGCACCCCCGACGCCGACGGCTGGGTGGACGCGGTCTGGGCCGCGGTCGCCGAGCACCACGCCCGCTGCCGGCAGCGGGTGGCCGGCTGACCCCCGGCCCGGTCGGCTCGCCGCCCAGCGCCACCGCCTCGCGGTTGACGGCCTGGCAATGTCGCTTCTCGCCGGACCGGCGCCTTGCTCGGTTACCTCGGGCGGGCCACGCCACCCTTGCGGCGGATGCCGTAGCCATAGCGGTAGAGGTCCGGGACATCGATGCGGCCGTCGTCGCGGACCTTGAGCACGCCCAGGCCCACCAGGTCGTTCAGGACACCCTCGCCGTCATGGCCGTAGCCATCGTCGCCGGATGATTCGGCAGGTGGGTTGGCGAGCAGCTCCTCGACCTCCGCCCGATCGGCCATCACGGTGATGCCCCTCAGGTTCTCGAAGCGACCGATGACAGGGTGCTCCTCGCGCAGCTCGCCGACTCTCGCCTTGGAAGTTTGTTCCAGACCCGCCTGTAGCTCCAGCGGGTGGAGCAGCCTGGCGAACCCCGCCCGCGGTCCGGTCCGTACGGCGAACTCCGCGGCGCAGCGCACCAGGTTGACGAGGGAACGCGGCACGATGGCCCCGTGTGCATCCTGGAGCCGATTGGGAATCCACCGGTAGACGTAACCTTTCTTGACCCCCTTGCCCATCTGTTTGCCGGCTAGGTGCTCGACGAAAGCCTTCTGGGACACCCTGCCCTCTTCGGGCAGATTTTCGGGAGGCATCCAGCCCAGGCGCCGATCCTCCTCGACTGGTATCCTGTTGTGGCCGGTCACCAACCATTCGCGCAGTTCGTCGCTGCCGTTGGCAACGCGTCGAATGAGCATGCGATACAGCGCCTGCGTGTCCCACTGCAGGCTCACCGAGCGCGACAGCAGCTTGCTGGCATCAGCCGACGCCCGACGGCTAGCCGAGAAGAGATCTTCACGGATGAATACCTTGGCGCGCAGGTGTCGGTAGCGGTTCGACAGCGAGAGCCACAAGGCGAGCAGCGTGGAAGCGAAACGCTCGCGAACCCGTGTCGCCTGTGCACCCGGTGTTTCTTGGGAGCCGATCTTGTCCAGGTAGTCATAGGCCACCACCACTGTGCGACCCAGCTCGGCCAGTCGACGCTCCACCGAATCGGCGAAGGATGTCAGCGCGGGGAGTTCATCCTGTGCGACCCCTGTCCAGTGGCCCGGATCATTGATGCGCTCGGTCCACGTTTCTAGAAACTCGCCGACAGGCTCGGGGACCGCCACGTCCAACCTGCGGCTCAACCGCCCTACGAGGTGTGCCATCCAGAATACCCGGAGCTGCTCGTCCGATGCCTTGTGGCCGAACGCGTCAAGCACGAGCACCGAGGGGTGCTCGGTTCCGGTCTCCGAGAAGCCATCGATCCAGGTCTCTGCGCCTCGCCCGCTGCCGCCAAATACTTTTTCCCTGGCGATGCCTTCACGGTCAAGCGCATCGATGAAATTGAAAAGCGCTGTCTTGCCCGCGCCGCGCTCGCCGCGAACAACCATGATGCGATCACGCAGCGCCTGTGCGTGCTGTGGCAGAGGCAGGAAGATTCGCAGCGAATCCGTGAGGTCGACATCGGCGTCGCTGGGCCATCCCGCCAGCTCGTCGAGCAGCCGCCGGCGTTCATCCGCCGTCAGGGCCTTTTTCCTCGGCTCACCCATCCTGTTCTCCGGTCTCGGGCTCGCCAGTGTCCACGTCAATGTCGTCTTCTGCCTCGGCGTCACCGCTCGGTTCGGGCTCGCAGAGCTCCTCGATCCGCTGCGTCAGTTTCCGAAACGGATCCGCCTCGGCCACCGCCTTGGTGAGGCCCCCGAGTTCGTCGACGGTCTCCATCTCCGAATAGGTCGGCACGACCCACGGGAAGTGCGGGGCGGTGTCGTCCTCCACCGGTGGCAGATCCTCTTCCTCTCGGATGGACTCCCGGTAAACCGTCTCCTCGAAAACCCGGTACAGCCACTCGCGGAAACGCCGCTGTTCGGCAAGGCTGACCTCGCTCTCCGCCGGCATGGGAGCGAAGTTGTGGATGACAAACGGTCGCCGTTCCTCCGGCTCTATGCGGCGAGAGAAGGCTTCGAGCGCCAGTGCCAAGCCTTGACGGTTCTGCTGGGTGGCCCGCGCCACGAACACGTCGACGTGGCTGAGACCGTGGATGGACAGGCCGCCGAGGTCGTGCAGGCCCGATCGGGCATCGATGAGTATGTACTCCGGTTTCAGACTCCGCTTGATCCCCGTAAGAAGCGCCTTGAGCGCGCTGGCGACCGGACTCTCGGCGTCGCCTCCCAGGCCACCTGAAGAATAATCCAGGCGGGCGAGCTTCTCCAGGTAGGACCACGACAGCTCTCCGGCGCCGCACACGTCGATCCGCCCCTCGATGCGGCCCGGCAGAAAAGTGGCCGCCGCGAACAGGTCGTCCACGGCCGCATCGCCCGCAGCACAGTATGCCAGGATGTAGTCCAGCACGCCGACCGCCGGTTGCGCCCCGAGCAACGCGGCCTGTCCCGGCGCCTCGAGGTCGAGATCCACGACCACCACCCGAGCGCCCTGCCGGGCGAGGTGCCAGGCGCTCAGGGCCAGCAAGGTGGAGCGACCGACGCCACCCTTGAAGGAGTAGAACGACACCACGGCCGGCGTCTTGTTCACCAGCGGCCATGGTGGCGAGACCTGGCGTTCGTCGAGCCACGCGTGCTTCGACAGGGTACGCGCCAGCGCGCACCAGCGCCCAGTGTCGCCAGTGTCGATCGGATGCTGCCGGCCGGTGATGGGGTCGACCCACTCCCGGGGCCAGGAGGCCGGCCATCGCCCCCCCTTGTCGAAAAGCGTCCTCGCCAGTCGCGCCGTCTCCGCATCTTGGGCGCGCGTCGAGAGCACCGGCCCGGCGAACCACCTGCCGAGTTCGCCGTCTAGCTTTTCGGCGAGCGCGGCCAGGTCCGGCGCGCCATCCCGCCCACCGCCGGCGCTCACCTTCAGCGC
>CAYVQE010000265.1:0-3972 GCA_964454005.1 uncultured Myxococcales bacterium | reverse complement strand
CCTTCGCATGCCGCGACCGAACACGCCACCCATGATGGAGGTACACCAGTGAGCCGAGCGCGCGTTCAGCGCACCACCGACGATGGCCGATTGGAGGCAAGAATGAAAGCAGTGCGTTGTTCGGTGCTTTTGGCGGCCGCGATCATGCTCGGCCTGGGCGCTGTCGCCTGTGGCGGGGACGGTTCCGGGACGGACGCCGGAGTGGACGGCGGTGTGGATGCCGGGCTGCCCGACGAGCTGCCCTTCGAATACAGCCGGCAGGATGTGGGCCAGCCGCTGACGCAGCAGGAGGTGGCTGAGTTCACCCAGCGGCTGACCGGCTACTGGAAGAAGGTGGACTTCTTCAAGTGGGTGTTGCGCACCAGCCACGGCGTGCACGAATCCACGGGCAAGCCCGACTACATGATCTGGTGGGGCGGCGTGGCCACCTACCGGGAAGGTGATGTGGTGCGTTTTTATCACGTGGATCCGGACGGGGGCGGGCACAACAACATGATCCCCACCCCCCGGGTGCTGGCCTCGGCCATCGCCGGTCACCTGATGACGGGCGATGCCACCATGGCCCATCTGGCCGAACAGTACTGCAAGGGCATCACCGCCACCATGACGGGTATGGTCTACGACGAGAACGACGAGGTGGACTGGCTCATGGCCCGCAACATCGCCGCCTTCAACCACAGCTACACCACCGATGAGGGCAAGCAGAAGCAGATCGACTACACGGGCTGGTACCACCCCTACGAGCACTGGAACACCTGGCGCTTCGAATACCCGGACAACCCCACCTGGGGCCCGCTGTGGATCACCAACATGCGCTCCAAAGACGACGTGCCCCACATCTACATGGTGGTGCCCCACCTCATGTACGCCGCCGAGCAGGCCGAAGACGAGGACATGCGCGCGGCCTGCGCCGAGACCCTGGAGTACCTGCGCAAGTTCAGCAACGACATCGTGGAGCAGGGCTACAAGATCCGCACCAAGGGCCCCGATGGCGAGATTTACACCCCGGGCTACTCGGGGGACCCGGAGTTGGACGAGGCGGCCGGGGACCTGGCCTCCTTCGTCATGTGGGACGAACTCATCCCCAACGCCGAGTGCAACGCCAAGCGCTGCTCGGCGCTGATCGCCCGCGGGGACGGCCAGGGATTGGATTGCGGCGAAGCGGCCAGCAACGGCTACGAGACCATGGCCACCCAGACCCACTACTACAATCACGACATCATCCGCTTTTTCCATTCCGCCCACATCGCCAACGCCCTGGCCAATCGGGACTTCGAGGCGGCCCAGACCTTGCTCGAGGGCATGGCGGAGCGCGTCGAAGGCTACCTGGAAGACCCGGACCCGGAGGTCAAGCCCGCCCGCTGGGACAGCGACGTGGCCCTGCTTCTCTTGCGGTCCGCGGCCTTCGGACTGCCGCTGACCTCCCGGGAGGCGCGGCTCATCCACAAGAGCTGGGGCACGGCCGTGGAGCAGTACAAGGACTGGGAAAACTACGACCTGTGGGCCGAGCACATTCCCCAGGGCCAGGTGCCTTACCGGCCCTACGACCGCAGCGAAGACGATCACTGGGCCGCCATCGAGGACATGGCCCTGGTGATGGAGTACTGCTGGTCGCCCTTGCGCAACCCGGCCGGGGTGGAGTGGGTGGACTGCGAGCTGGTCCGCGACCCCTCCCGCTGGGATGACAGCGGCTTGTAGGCGCGGCCCCGGCGGGGCGGTCACTGGGGAATGGTGTCGCCGTCGTCCATGGGCGGATCGGGCTCGGAAGCGGGCTCGGCCGCTGCCGGCCCGCCAGCCGCGGGCGCGATGCCGAAGACCTGGGCGGCCAGGAAGCGCACCGCGGCCGGCTCGCTGGCGTGCACCGCGGTGAACTGTATGCCCATGCCGTTGTGGCGCGGATCCTCGCCGTCCACCCGGCGCCGCACCACGCCCTCCAACTCGACCGCGAAGCCGCCCAGCTCTTCCGGCAGCTCGGCGGTCAGCTCCAGCCGGGTGCCCACCGGCGGCGGCATGAAGGTGCGGATGAAGATGCCGTCCGGCGACACGTCGGCCGCCAGATTGCCGTACTCCTGCCCATCGAGCCGGTAGGTGATCATGGCCTGCATGGGCGTGCGCGATGCCGCCCGGCGGTGGCCGTCTAAACGATCGTCCATGCCGCGCATGCTACCGCGGCCGCCCGGCCGCCCGCAAGCGGCAAAAAAACACGGCTGCAGCTGGAGCTGTCCGGCGCCAGCGAGGTCGAGCTGAGCGGCAGCGGCGGCGCCGCCGCGGGCGGCCGATGGCCCCAATCGGCTCTATGGCGCCACGATTCCGTACGTTCGCTCCAAAAACCGTCGCACGCTAGCGCGCAGCCACCAGGAGAAGAAAGCGGCGAGGAGCAGCTCCACGAGGACGACAGCCGCCGCCGTCGCCATCCCGAGCAATGCCTTGCTCCAGAGCTGATCCCCCCCGGGCCACAGGAGGACGGGCGTGGCGAGCGACAGCGGGCCGAAGATCACGGCCCACAGCACCATGGTGACCAGCAGCGGGCTCCGGGGGCCGGAGACGGCGGGACGCGGCGTGAGATCGAGCTCCGGCTCGACCTGCTGCGCCGCCAGCCGCGCGTGCAGCTTCGCAGCCAGCGCCTGCGCCCCGGCAGCGGTGTTGAAGCTGTCGAGCTCGATGAAGAGTTGCCGGGTGACCAAGTCCGCGGAGAAGGTGTCTTCGTCGGAGCTGTCGCTCCCGGCGTGATGCGAAATCTTGAGCCGGGTGAGGTCCTGGCACGCAATCGGGTAACCGTCCACGCTCATGACGGGCCCGGGCGGTGGGGTGCGGTAGCCGTCGTCGTCCGTCATGATGTCCACCGTGCGCGGCTCGATGATCACCAGGCCGCGGAACGCCCGGGCCTGGGCCGCCAGCACGAGGCAGAGCAGCACGAGGGTTCCCAGCGGAAACGCCACACAGACGCCCGCCGGAACGCCAAAGGCAAAGGCGATCGGGGCAGCCACGACGAGCAGCACGAACCATCGTCTGGCCCAGGTGAGGGCTCCCGTGCTCGTGACCGAGGCGCTCCGCCCGGACCGGAACCGAACCCGGTCGGGCAACTCCTGCTCGATCAGGCGGCCTCTGTCGCGAACCGTTTGGCCTTCGCGCCGGGCAGGCGCGCCTGCGCCGGCGCGCGCCCCGCCGGGGGGAGAGGTCGAACGCGTTGGCATGCAGCCTCCGGGACTCTCAACGCAAGCGTGCCGGGTTTCCGGTCAGGGGCGATCCGAAGAGTTCCACCGGGTCGCCGGCGTCCCTGGAGTACACGTTGACGACCGGAACCCGCGGATCGCGAATCTCGAAGCGGGTGGCGTTTTCCACCAGCCCGCCCTCCCCTCCGTTGGCGCTGCAGCCATCCTGCGAGACCGAGATGTCCACCGGTGCATAGTCCTGTACCCCGAACACGGTCTCCTCTCCATTCAGGAAGCGAAACCCGAATGCAAACGCGTAGGCATCCATGTAGGAGTAGTGGATCACGCCCTCGCACAACCCCACGTAGGTTTGCCGCCCCTGCGTGGAGACCGCCTGGATCGCCAGGATCTGTTCCGCGCCAAGCACGGTCGTGAAATCGCCGGGCAGCCACTGCCAGCCATCCCCCGCGGCGAAGTGGTTCTGAAAGGGCAAATCCTGCGCATACTCGATGACCGTCCAGCCCCCGCCGTCCGTGGTCATGTCGCACAGAACCTGGAAGGGCGCCAGGGCTCCGCCCTCACCGTCCGGGTCGATGGTGTAGAGCACATTGGCCTCGTCGATGTGCTTCGGCAGCGGGAGCTGCACCAGGATGCCGTGTACCTCGTCGTCGCGGTTCAGCTCATCGACCAGCTTCAACAGGTCCTCCTCGCTGGTCTCCGCGGGCAGGGTGTGCTGAAACGATTTCATGCCCAGGTCGGCGCATGTCTTGTTCTTGGCCGTCACGTAGGAGACCGAGGCCGGGTTCTCCCCGACCAGCAC
>CAYVQE010000264.1:0-4001 GCA_964454005.1 uncultured Myxococcales bacterium | reverse complement strand
TGCCGCTGCTGACGCGTCAGACCGTCAATCCAACCGGATCGTGCCGCGGTAGGATAAAGGCTACCGCGGTTCATGCCGTACTCCCCCCTTTGGGCCTGCGCCGACTCGGCCGGTTCGGCCCCCGATCTGCGTCCAGCCGTCGGGCGATTGGTAATTGTGCGGAGTCTAGAACCGGTCGCGATCGTTCACAAGCGAAAAACAAGGAATCGAGATCGGCGGCTGTTGCCATCGAGGTGCATGGCTGGGTACGCTGTCCAGCAATATGGGACGCGGGCGACGGATGCGGCAGCGGGCGGAGACGCCCGAGCTGGACGAGGAGCTAGAAGGGGTCGAGCGCTACCGCTCGGCCGAGGGCTTCGACATCCTGGTGGGCACCAGCGCGCGGGTCAACGACCGGCTGACCTTCCGGCTGGCGCGGCCGGACGACTTCTGGCTGCACGTGGCGGCCAGCTCGGGCTCGCACGTGGTGGTGCGCAACCCGGACAATCTGCCGCGGCTGCCGCGCCAGACGCTGCGCCAGGCGGCCGCGCTGGCCGCCCACCACAGCAAGGGCCGCGCCGGCGGCCGGGTGGCGGTGGACGTGACCCGGGTGCGCTTCGTGTCCAAGGCCCGCAGTGCCCCGGCCGGACAGGTGCAGATCCGGCGCCACGACACGCTGCAGGTCTCGCCGGCCGAGCGGCCGGACAGACCGGAATCGGCCTGAAGGCCGTCAGCTAGCGAAGACCCGAGCGGTTCGAAACCAGCGGAGCAGGGGAGAGAGCGATGCGCACGATGAACGGGACTGTGGTGGTCTTGGCCAGCATCATCGGCCTGGGGCTCGGGGCCGGCAGCTGCACCGAGGAGCCGGCCGGACCGGCAGACGAGCCCGCAGCGCAGCCGCAGCTGGAGGAGGAGAAGGTCGCGGCCGAGCCCGTGGACAAGGAGCTGGTCGCGAAAGATACCGCCATGGAGCCCGCCCCGGCGGCGCCCATGAAGAAGGCCGAGGCGGCGCCGGGCGGCGAGATCGGCGGCAAGGGCGGGTCCGGCGCCGAGGGCGAGCAGCGGAAACCGGCCACCTGGAAGCGCTCGACCCGCAGCGCCAACACCTCCAAGCTGATGGTGGGCGACGACCTGGAGCTGCCCTTGAGCGGCATGCAGCTCGACGTGCGGGTGGACGGTTTTCGGGCCCGGGTGCTGATCGACTTCTACTTCTTCAACGACCACCCGCAGCAGTTCGAAGGCACCTTCAAGCTGCGCCTGCCGGACGGCGCCTCGCCGTGGTTTCTGGCCTTCGGCCAGACGCGGCTGCGGGCCGCTGCGGTCGAGGCCCCCGAAGAGCCGGCGCCGCTCGAGCTGGCCGCGGCCGACGTGGTGCGCAAGCGCGAGCTGACGCCCGAGCGGGTGGTGGCCGACCGCGAGGCCGAGTGGGAGCAGGTAAAGGTGGCCCGCATGGTGCCGCGCGAGCAAGCGGCCCGGGCCTACACCGAGACGGTGCGCCGGCGGGTGGATCCGGCGCTGCTGGAGTGGTCGGGCAGCGGCGTCTTCTCGGCCCGGGTGTTCCCGATCGCGCCCCACCGCCGCCACCGCATCGTGGTCGGCTACGACATGGACCTGACGCGGGTGGGCGATGCGCTCGAGCTGGCGCTGCCCTTGCCCGACAAGCTGCCGCGGGTGGCGCTGGATCTCGACGTGGCCGCCCTCGACGGCGTGCGCGCCGAGCTGGAGCCGGCGGCCGAGGCCACCCGGGCGGATGGCCGCTGGCACTTCCGCCTCGACGATCCCGACAAGCCCGTCAAGCTGCGCCTCGAGCAGGCGCCGGCCGTGCTGCTGAGCGGCCGGGACGAGGGCGCCGGGGCCGTGTTCGCCACCCGGCTGCGGCCGCAGCTGCCGGCGAGCAAGGCGGTGGCCACCGCCGCCGAGGCGGTCTTTTTGGTGGATGTATCGATGAGTTCCAACCCGGACAAGTTCCCGGTCTGGCTGGAGCTGATGCGCCGGGTGCTGGAGGCCAACCGCGGCAGCCTGAAGCGTTTCAACGTGCTGTTCTTCAACGTGGAGACCTTCTGGTACGCCGCGCAGATGCAGCCCAACCAGCCCGAGCGGGTCGCGGCCCTGATGCAATTCTGCCAGCAGCTGGTGCTGGAGGGCGCCACCGACCTGGGCGCCGCCATCAGGGCAGCGGTGGCCGGCCCGCCCGGCGCCGAGGGCGCGGCCCCGGCGCGCGATCTGTTCCTGCTGTCCGACGGTTCCATCACCTGGGGCCAGGACGAGGCCTTCGCCCTGTCCAAGCTGGCCGGCGCGGGCCAGCGCGGGGCCCTGTTCGCCTACCGCAGCGGCATGGCCGGCAGCGATACGCGCATGCTGACCCACCTGGCGCGCGAGACCGGCGGGGCGGTGTTTTCGGTGGTGGGCGAGCACGAGCTGGCCGCGGCGGCCTCCGCCCACAGCCGCCGGCCCTGGCAGCTGGTGCGCGCCGAGCTGGCCGGCTGCCACGACCTGCTGCTGGCCGGGCGGCCGCGCTTTTTGTTCCCGGGCCAGCGGTTGCTGCTGGCCGGCCGCGGGGCGCCGCCCGCCGGCGCCCGCCTCGAGCTGCAGCTGCGCCAGGGCCAGCGCGAGCAGACCCTGAAGCTGCCGCTGGTCCGGCGGCTGGCCTCGCCGCTGGCGCCGCGCATCTACGGCCAGGTGGCGGTGGGCCAGCTGGAGGACTTCGTCGAGGCGGTGGGCGACGAGGCCGGCGCCTACGCCCGCCACTTCCGGGTGACCGGCAAGACCACCAGCCTGCTGATGCTCGACAGCGAGGCCGACTACCAGCGCTACGGCATCCAACCCGAAGACGATGCCGAGCTGGTGGCCGAGCGCCAGGTGCGCCACCTGGTGGCCGCTGCCCTGGACGCCCTGTTCAGCGTGCTGGGCGATCCCAAGCACGCGCTGGAGGTCTTTTTGGGCAAGCTGGCCGAGCTGGACGGCGTCGAGCTGGAGCTGCCCACCGAGCTGCGCGCGGCGCTGGCCAAGCTGCCCGAGCGCCTGTTCGAGCAGTCCGCGCCGCCGCTGGCCTGCAAGCGGCACGACCGGCAGGGCATTCCCGAGGAGGTTCTCGATCAGCTCGAGAAGCGTCAGCCCGGCTACGACACCCTGGCCGCCGAGGCCCGCCGCCGCAAGCGGGCGCTGGGCGCGGCCGACGGGCTCAAGGCGCTGTCCAGCCTGATCGAGGCCAACCCGGGCGACGGGGTGCTGGCGCGCGACGTGGGCTACAGCGCCACCCAGTGGGGCCTGGCCGGCCACGCCCTGCACCTGTTCCAGCGGGTGGCCCGGCGCCGGCCCCACGAGCCGCAGACCTACCGCGCGCTGGCGCGCACCTACCAGCGGTTGGGCAAGCCGGATATGGCGCTGCTGTGGTACGAGGTGGGCCTGGCCGGCCGCTGGGATGCGCGCTTCGGCGAGTTCAAGCGCATCCTGATGCTGGACTACCTGCGCTTTTTGCAGGCGCTCGACCCCCAGGCGCTGCACCAAGCGCTGCGCGGGCTGGCCATGAAGCGCCGGGCCGAGCTGCCCGAGCGGCTGGGCATAGACCGGGCCGACCTGCTGGTGTCCATCACCTGGAACACCGACGGCACCGACGTGGACCTGCACGTGATCGAGCCCACCGGCGAGGAGTGCTTCTACTCGCACCCCGAGACCGCGATCGGCGGTGAGCTGACCCAGGACGTCACCCAGGGCTACGGCCCCGAGATGTACCTGCTGCCCGAGGCCAAGCCCGGCGAGTACACCATCCGCGCCAAGTACTTCGCCTCCGACGCCAAGCGCGCCGAGACCCGCACCAAGGTCCAGGCCACCATCTACCGCTACTGGGGCACGAAGAAGGAAAAGGTCACCGAGAAGCTCATCACCCTCGAGACCGGCAAGCAGATGCACGACCTGGCCATCATCGAGATGCCCCACCTTCGCTAAATGGAAGTTCCCAAGGGAACTTCCAGCGGTGACGCACGACCGGCCCACACGGAGCGCGGCCGGGCGCGAGGCGACCC
>CAYVQE010000263.1:0-4122 GCA_964454005.1 uncultured Myxococcales bacterium | reverse complement strand
TTTGCCAGGTTCCGTTGTTTAGGCGTTTGACGCAGGTGCCGGCGGCGATGGCGCGAGCGGGGGGTGGCGGCCCAGATGGTTTCGATGACGCAGTCGTCTACGCCAAGCCAGGATGTGGTCCACTCGGTGCCGTCGTAGTGCAGGATATGCGCTGCAGCGCATATCACCACTTATGCGGAGCGCGCGGTTATGTGGAGCTGCGTGGCTGGAAGGCCCAACAGGACACGGCTCGCGGTCTCCACGACGGCACATATTCGCGGGTCGGTGCGGGGCGCTGCCGCCGGACACGGCGGAGGTCGAACGAGCTTGAGCTTCTGGCCGGACAACGCCTGTATCACCACCCGTAGCGGAATGGTCCCGTCGCAAACGACGAGAGGAGAGAAAGACATGAACGGCAACGTCCAAGAGGAGCTCGAACGGCTCGGCGGGCTGCACCGTCGTCGCGCGCATCGATGAAGCCCGTGAGCGGCTCGGGCTTGGTAGCCGCGCGGAGCTGCTGCGCCGGGCCCTGCACGACTACTTGTCCGACGCCGGCGAGCGCGAGGTGGCCGATCTCCTGCTGCCGGATGGCTGCGCCTGAGCTTCATCGCTTCGGTCGTCTCCATTGAGCATGGCGATGAGCCGGTCGGGTGGGCGAAAGCACCCCCGTCGGAGCGAGGGAAGAGCCATGGCTTCCATCGCGGTGAGCTTGTCGGTCGGATCAGCCTGAAGGTAGATCTCGGTGGTCCTTTGGCTGGCATGACCCAGCCAGAGGGCGACCTTGCGGATGTCGCCCGTCGCTCGAAGGATGTTGATCGCGCAAGTGTGACGAAGTACGTGAGGGGAGACGCGCCTGGTTGCCAGCGACGGGCAGTTCGCCTCGGCGGTCGCGACGTGCTTGTTCAGCGCGTACTCGAAGCCCGAGCGGCTGATCGTATTGCGCCGGGCGTTGAGGAACACCTCGGGAACCGAAGGCTGGCCTCTAACGGCGAGCCACGCACGGACCGCGTCGGCGACCTCCTTCCAAAGCACCAAGGCGCGGTGCCTGCGCCCTTTGCCGCGGACTTGGACCTCGAGGTAACGACCGTCAAAGGTGAGGTCGTCGATACGCAGCCCGACGATCTCCGAAACGCGGAGGCCACCGGCGAAGCCCATGTAGAGCATTGCACGGTCGCGGATCCCCAGGCGATTCGTCGGATCAGGTGCGTCGAGGATCGCCTTGGTCTGCTGCTTGTTCAAGTGCTGCACCAGAGGAGTGTCCGTCCGCTGGACCGGGATCGCGAGCACCCTCCGCACCTGTTCGAGGGCAGAGGGCACACGGTGCTCCACGAAGTGCATGAAGGACTTGATAGCCACGAGCCGAGCGTTCCGAGTGCGGGCGCTGTTGCCGCGCGTGCTCTGCAGGTGCCCGAGGAAGTCGAGAACGAGCGAAGCCTCGATTTGCTCCAAGGCCAGCGCGGACGGGGGCACACCAAGCCGCTCGCTGGCGAACTCGAAGAGCAGCTTGAAGGCGTACGTGTACGTGTCGGTCGTGTGCTGGCTTGCCTGGCAATCTATGGGGAGCCTCTGCCTCAGAAACGCGGTGATGTACGGCGCGATCGGGGTCGTTGTCATGTCGTTTCTCCTTTGTTGCTCATGGTCTCGCAGGCGTCGGCGATGTCGCGCATGAGCCGTGGGGTGGCCTGCAAGTACCAGTACGTGTCGGCGACCTGGCTGTGGCCAAGGTACGTGGCCAGCGCCAGCATGTGCTGGGCGATACGATCACGGCTGTCTGGCGATGCCTCGAGCGCCCGGACGGCGAATGTGTGGCGAATGTCGTGAATGCGCGGCTGAGGTTGGCCGGGCGGCCTTTGTAGACAGGTCGATCGGCGGATTTGGCGGAAGAGATCGTTGACCGTGTTGTACCGGAGCGGTCGGCCCTGGGTATTGATGAAGATCCGGTCGGTGGCCGTGCATACCGCCCGACGACGGGCGAGATAGCGTTGAAGGCCCGCTTGCGCAGTCTCGTGCAGCGGCACGAGCCGGCTCTTCTGGGACTTGCCTTGACGGATCAGCAGCCCGTCCTTCGTGATGTCGTCGAAGCGGAGTGCCAGGGCTTCCGCGATCCGCAAACCTGTGGCGAAGAGCAGCGCGAAGAGCGTGCTGAATGTGTAGGGCTGGAGCGCCCCTGGTGGGGGCTGCTTCGCCGCCTCGTCCACCAGCAGCTGCGCCTCGGCCGGCGTGTAGACGTACGGGGTGAGCTGTCGCGGGGCGCGGGGAAACATGTTGGGCGGCGGAACCTCATGTTCTGGATCTTCGGCGCGCAAGTACCGGGCTGCGCGCACGACGTGGCACAGACGGAGGTGCTTCTGCGACTTCGTGCGAGCCTGAGAAGCCCACTCGATGGCGGTCCGAGCACGCACGTGGGTATCGCCACGCGAGGCGGCATACTCGACGAACTGTCGGAGCATCTTCTCGGCCTCGTGAAGCTTGAATCCGGCAGCACGGCGCACTTCGAGATAGTCGACGATGGATGGCATCAGCATGGCGACACCTCCGTCCATGGCTGTGCCACCTGCTGGAGCAGGCGAACGTCCACCCGCGCGTAGTGCGCGGTCGTCTCGATAGACCGGTGCCGAAGGACCTCGCCGATGCCCGACAAGGACGCCCCATCTCGCAGCATCGCGGTGGCTGCCGAGTGTCGCAGAAGGTGGGCTCCGCAGGTAGGCGCGTCGACTCCGGCCCGCTCGATGGCCCGAGCCACGATGTCCGACACGGTGGCGTTGCTTCCGAGTGGTCGCCATGGCGCCACCGCGGTGAGAAACACATGGTTGAAGTTCGTCTTTGGCCGCGCTTTCTCAAGGTACACCAGGATCGCGTCACCCACGTCCTGGGGAAGCGGGAGCCGGGCCTCGCGTCGGCCCTTGCCCTGCACCCGGACCGTTGCGTCGGACCAGTCGATGTCCGTGACCCGCAGACCCATGATGTCCCCGGCGCGCAGGCCCAGCCGAGCCAAGAGAAGCAGGATGGCGCGATCCCGCAGGCCACCGCGTTTCGCTTGGTAGCAACTGGCGACCAGCTTCTCGACATCCTCGCCTGGCAGGTGTCTCGGCAGCGTCGTCAGGCGACGGCCGTGCATCCGCGGGATGGCATCAACCAGATGGGGACTGCACTGTCCGACAGCGCACAGGTAGCGCAAGAACATCCGCACGGCCGTCGCAACGAGCTCGGCCTTGCTGACGCCGTGTCCCCTGGCCTGTTCGAGCACCACGGCGCGCAGTGTGTGCGGAGTGTAGCGCTCCGGATCGTCTCCGAGGCGATCCAACAAAGCAGTGACCGTTCGCCCGTAGGAGCGAAGGGTCGAGTCCGTGACTCCCCGATGCCTCCGCATCCACTCGGAGAAGTCATCCACGGCTACATGCCGACAGCGCTCCCTGCCGGCACGGTCGGCCACCGGTCGAGCGACACTGCCATCCCGAAGGTATGCGACGAAGTGGCGAGCCCTCCGTCCTGCCCACACCAGCTTGCAGGGACGGCCTCCAGAGCACGAACACCTGTCCAGGTGCGCCTCGAACATCTCGATGCAGCTCTCGTCGAGCGAGTCGAGGGTCAACCCCTGCTGAGCGGCCCACTGCCCCAGGTGAACCGCATCCCGAAGGCGGCTCATCCCTGCAAGCCATCCGAACCCCGCCGCGTGTATCGCCGCCGCGAAGTCGTCCAGGTACGGTCCTGCCGGGCTGCTGCGAAAGCGCTCCAGGGTGTGGGGCGCCTCCAAGTAGATCTCGATCATGACGTCCTCCTCGTTGAGGGGTCGAGCCCATCTCGACCCGCGAGCAGGACGCCGCAGTTATGCGCAGTTGTCGAGCATGCCCGAGACCACGAGCACCGACAATCTCAGGGAGATCAGAGTCATGCGACCACGCAGCTCCACATAACCGCGCGCTCCGCATATTGCAGGATGACGCTGGTGTCGTAGAAGCCCATGGCGGCCTCGGGGTAGTCGCCGACCGCCCACACGTCGTCGGGGCCGCTGCCCCAGACGTCGTGCAGCCAGATGCTCGGCTCAGCTCAAGCCTTCCGCCGCCGTCGATCGACCGCCGGCAGCCCCAGTTGAGATGACACCTCATCCCAGACGAGCCGCAGTGAAAACTCTGGCCTCACACC
>CAYVQE010000262.1:0-4126 GCA_964454005.1 uncultured Myxococcales bacterium | reverse complement strand
GGGGCGGCTCGTCGCAGCTTCGGCATTGGCGTTTCCTCCCGCTTTCCGATCGGCTTCACGATGCCGGCGAACTCAAAGCTCTTCATCGATCAGTATGGCTTCATCTCGGGCTGCCGGGCAAACCACCGCTCTTTCCCCGCAGCGTGCCGTGCTGCGGGCTCAGCAGGCTGGCGCTGCAGCGCCGCGCCGGCAGGGGCTGGCCGCCGAGCTCGGGACACGACTCGTGGAAGCGCAGCCTGGCGTGTGCCCGGCCGCGGCGCTCGCGCACCAAAAAGCGGATGTCGTGGTGGCCGGGCTCCAGCCACACCGGCGAGGAGACCCACCGGCCGGCCCGGCTCCACAGCCGGTCGATGATCCGCTGCCCGGCCACCTCGAGCTGCGCCCCGTCGTCGCTGTCGGCCACGAAGCGATACGCGCCGGCGGTCTCGATGGTGAGCCGGCCCTCCCAGCCGACCGCGAAGTGGTTCGGCCAGCGCAGCCCCAGCACCCGTGGCACCGCCTCGCCCCAGTCGTCGTCGGCCGGCGTGGTGTCGAAGTCCACCCCCGTCTCCAGCAGCCACCACAGGAAGGGGAAGTAGCCCTTGCGCAGCAGCCCGCCGCGCGACCGGCTCCGGAAGCGCTCGGCCGGGATGACCCCGGCGCCCTCCGGCCCGCCGGCGAAGCCCACCTCGATGTGCCCGCCGCGCCGGCAGACGCTCAGGTCGACCACCAGGTCGTGCCAGCCCGCCTCCAGCTCGACCGGCTCGCTGGTGGTGCTGCGCCTGCGGCACGAGCCCAGGCTGTCGGCCGGCCGGTGGCCCATGCCGACCAGCTCGCCGTCGATGAACACCCGGAACCCGCCCCGGGCGTCGAGCGCCAGCTTGTAGGCGCCCGGCTGGTCGATGCGCAGCTGGCCCAGCCAGCGGTAGGACCGGTTGCGCCCCCAGCCGAAGGTGTCGCCCAGGGGGGTGGGATCCAGCTCGGCGTCGAGCCGGTGGCCCAGGCGCTTGCCGCGGTAGGCCACCCGCAGCAGGCCGGCCTCGTGCACCCCCGGCTGCGCGGTGGGTGTCTCCTCGCGGCGCCAGTTCCCGCTGTCCAGGTCCTGGATCCAGAGGTCGACGCCGACCGGCCGCTTGCCGTCCTGGCCGCCGAACACCGCCACCCGCTGGCCGTCTGACAGCACGACCGCGGCCGCGCCGGAGCGCGCCGGCGGGCACGGCTGGCTGTCGCAGTCGGGCGTGATCTCGACCCAGCGCCGCTGCTCCAGCGAGTACAGCCACGAGTCGCCCAGCGCCTGCGCGCCGGAGTCGCCCCCGAAGGCGTACAGGGCCTTGCGCTGCGGCAGGTAGGCCAGCGCGGCCCCCCGCCGCGGCGCCGGCGCGGCCGAGCGCGCCTGCGGCTGCAACTCCTCGATCCCGGCCAGCCCGGGGCCGGTGCGCCACAGCGACGCCGACTCCTGGCCGTCCGGGCCGAGCCCGCCGAACAGGTACAGCTCGCCGGCTTCCGGGTCGGCGGCCATGGACGGGTAGGCAAGCGCCGGCTGCCCCGGCTCGCCGCCGTCCGAGACCCGGCGCCAGCTGCCCGCCTCCAGGTTCAACACCCAGGTGTCCGCCGTTGTGCCGGCGGCGGTCCGGCCGCCGTACAGCATCAGGTTCTCGCCCTCGCGGTCCGACAGCAGCACCGCACCGGCCCGCGGCTCCGGGGTGCCGTAGTCCAGCCGCAGGTGGTCGACCACGGTCACCGTGTCCGAGCGGGCGTTGACCACGAAGGCCTGCTCGTTCATCGACCACAGGTCCACCGTGGTCGGCCTGTCGCCGACCGGCACGCTGTAGGCCACCTCGGCCCGGTCCAGGTCGATCACGTACAGCGCGTCGTCGCCCGTATCGCCCGGCAGCCCCAGGCTGGTCACGGCCGCGAAACTGTTGAAATCGTCCAGCGCGATGCCCGCGGCGTAGGGGATCCCGGCTATGGTGGCCAGCTCCTGCCAGGTCTCGGTGTCGTACAGGCTCACCAGCCCCTGCTCGCTGCTGGTGACCACCAGCACGCTGCCGTCGAAGGCCAGCGCCAGCCCGGTGGCCGAGCGGTCGAGCTGGACCGAGGCGATCGGGGCCAGATCTTCGGTCCGATAGACGTCGACCTGGCGGTAGTTGTCGCGCCCCACGTACAGCCGCTGGCCGTCCGGTGACAGGGCCATGGCGTCGCGGGTCTTGAAGTCGTGGTAGTCGTAGGCCACCGCCTGCTCGACCTCGCGCTCGGCCACGTCGACCGACAGCACCGCGTACTGGCGCATGGGGCCGACCTGCTGGTCGGCGCGGACGAACAGCCGGCCGCTGTCCGGCTCCGCCACCAGCAGCGACGGGCTCAGGCCGCCCAGGTCGATCTCGTCGACGATCTCCCAACTGGCCAGGTCGACCACCGCCAGGCTGTTGCCGCCCGCGTTGGCCACCCACAGCTCGCCGCGCAGGTCCCAGAGCGACAGGCCCATGGGCGTGTCGAAGCCGGGGATGGTGTAGAGAAGCTGGTTGCGATCCAGGTCGATCACGCCCACGTCGTCGGAGTCCCGGTGGGCCACGTAGGCCAGCCGTTCGGCACGGCTCAGCGCGAAGGGCTGCACGTTGATCTCCAGCGGGAACTCGCCCACCGGCACCGTGGTGGCCGCCGGCGTCTGCGGCCCGGTGGCCAGCCGTTGCCAGACCAGCGGGCTGTGGCGGCTGCCGCGCCACAGCTCGTCGCTGTAGGTGCCTGCGGCGTCGACCCCGCCGAAGGCGAACAGATCCCGGCCCGCAGGCGCAGGGGCCGCCGTCACCGCGTAGCCCTCGAGGTCCAGCCGGCCCAGCTCGCCGGGCGCGTACACCGGTGTCTCGAAATCGACCATGCGACCGGTCTCCAGGTCGACCGAGATCACCACCAGCTCCGGGTCGCACAGCGGCCAGCCCCCGGCGCAGCGGCGGAACCAGCCCCACAGGCTGCCGAGCTCCTTGCGCGGGTCCGGGATGTAGACCCGCCACGGGTAGAGGTGCTGGATGCCTTGCGACAGCCCGGACAGGCCGATGGGCCCGACGTGGTACTCCAGCGGGAAGACCGGCTGGTAGCTGAAGGCCGAGTTCGGCGGGGCCGGGTTGCGCGCCGCGTCCTCCACCGGCTGGACGCGTAGCTTGAAGTAGCGGGTGGTGTTCTCGGTCACCCGCTCGCCGTCCGGCGGCAGCTCCTCGTCGCGCCAGAACCAGGTGGTGGTCACCCGTTCGAGCGGCTCGACGTCGCTCTCGTCGTCGGTGCGCATGTAGGGCACGTCCGGCAGCGGCGCGCAGTAGCCGTCCTCGTCCGGCGGGCAGTCGACCAGGTCGCCCGTGGCCGACCAGGAGATGGGGTACCAGCCGTGGAAATCCACCCGGTGATCTCTTCCATCCTCGGGGCAGAAAAAGCGACCACAATATTCCTCGTTCATGTCGTCACAGGCGCAGTAGGCCAGCGAGGCCATGTGGGTGGCGATCTGGTCCTTTTGGGCTCCGGTGGTCTCGAAGCCGAGCACCACCTCGGGGTTCATCTGTCGCTGATCGACGCCTTGCTCGTCGGGCCAGGCCGAGCTCCAGACAGAATCGTAGCCCATGTCGAAGATGCAGTTGGTGTCGTCGCAGGCATCGCCTACCCCGTCGCCGTCGCAGTCGGCCTGGGCGATGTTGTCGTTGTTCGGGCAGTTGTCGATCGAATCGGCCAGCCGGTCGCCGTCGCTGTCCGGCTCGAGTTCCAGCACTACACGCTCGTCGCCTACCGTTTCCACGTGGGTCTTGATCGCCACGGGCATCTTGTTGAGGAACCTGCTCTCCCCCATTGCAACTAGCACTTTGGGGTTGAACATGATCTCGCGGGCCACATCACCGAGTTGGCCCCCGAGCATCTCGTTCAAGGCCGCGGGTATCTTCTTCTCGACCTTGGACCACATGCCTCTCTTTCTGGACCGCTCGGCACCATAACTGTTCAGCGTCTCATTGTCGGTAGCCAGGCAATGGAAGTCGCCCCATCGCGGCAGAAATTCGTCATGGAACTCCTGCTCCGTGCACTCAAGGCACCAAATCCACTCGTTCGGATAGGAAGGTGTGCCGATCCCCCGCATCGATCCGGCTATCAAGTCACGTCCAAGCCGCGTAGC
>CAYVQE010000261.1:0-4158 GCA_964454005.1 uncultured Myxococcales bacterium | reverse complement strand
AGCAGCGTAGATTCGTCGCGCCGTGCGAGGAATTCTGGAAGTAGTAGATCAGGGACCGTCGAAGTCGAGCGCCACGGTCACCGCGATCAGCGCGCCCCTGCTCCGCGGCCCATCGTTTGCCCCACCGGGGCCGGACCGTCACCGCCGGCCTCGCTCCATGTCCGCGAGGCGATCGCGCTCACGCCGGCCCCCCGTCCACCGCGCCGCCGCCGGCCTCTCGCGGGTAGGCCCGCAGCCGTTCCAGCACCACCCGGCGGATGTTCTGCGGCACGGCGGCGGCCGCTGCGGCGAAGCGCTCGGCCACGGCCGCAGCGTCGAAGGCGCCGTCGGCCACCAGGATGGGCGTGGCCTTGATCTGGTCCGGCCGCTGCTCGCCGTCGTCGACCCGGTTGTGGCCGTAGCCCCGGCCGCGCAACCAGGTCAGCGCCCGCTCCTCGCGGGGCTTGTCGTAGCTGAGCTGAAAGCCCGCCACGTCCCCGGCCGCGTCCAGCCAGACCATCAGGTCGAACTGCGCGTCGGTGAACCACCGCCGCCGCGATTCGCCCGGCACCTGCCGCACCCGCTCCACCTCACGCAACATCGCAACCCCGCTTCCGTGCCGCCGATTATCGGCCCAAGCCGCACCCGGAATCAAACCCCGCGGGCGACCTTGCCATTGTAGCCCGGATCTGACAGGCTGTATTGTCAGGACGACACCCGCGCGCTGGCGGCTCGGGCCGGGCCTGGCTGGCTGTTGATTTTATTCTATAAAATCTGCTGCTTGCACCTTGGCCAGGAGCTGCTGGTGGCGCTTGGGTTTGGCACGGTCGTTGCTTTTGGTTGAAAAGCTGAAACGGCTGGGGCAAGCGATGATCTCGAGTGCGAGGTGAGCATGAACAAGCTGGCGATGGTGTTGCTGTGGGCTGCCGGGGTGGGCCTGGTGCTGATGGGCTGCGGTGCCGAGACCGAGCAAGACGGGGCCTTCGACATCCAGGAGCACTGCGGAGACGTGGGCAAGGGCGACGAGGCCAAGTCGCTGCTGTGCGACGTGCCCGAGGAGGGCAAGGAGGACAGCCTGACCGGAGCGCGGGGGCTGCCGGTGTCGATCGATGACGCCAACACCGCCGTCTGGGAGGTGCGCAACGCCTGGGGCGACACCGACACGGCCGCGGCCCGCGAGGCGGGCATCGCCTGGGAGGCCGACTCCGGGTTGACCTGGGAGGAGAAGTACGAGCGCTGGGTGCAGTCGATGCGCAAGGTCGACGGCCACGACACCTACTACGAGACCTTCGAGCTGAGCACCCCCTGGGGCAAGACCATACAGGCGCCGTCGCTGGAGTGCGCCGAGGTGGCCATCTTCCTGCGTGTCACCTTCGCCGCCTGGTACGGTCTGCCCTTCTTCCTCGAGGCCGCCGACCGCCACGGCAATCGTCTCTATTTCGGCCACTTCGGCGCCCGCACGGCCGACGGCCGCTACGGCCGCACGCCTGAGTTCAAGTCCTGGTACGCCGATCACACGCGCAGCTACGACGGCGGCAGCTGGCCCGTCGACGAGAAGCTGCGCGGCCGCGAGATCCCGGGCAACGCCTCCGATCTGCAGCGCTTCCTGGGCGACGAAGTCCACGCCGGCGCCTACTTCGACGAGATCTTCCTCAACAAGCGGGTGGGCTACTTCCTGTGCCTGACCCTGGCCTACTTCGGCTCGATCAACCTGGCCTCGGCGGCCAACACCTACCACCTCGAGCCCGAATCCATCCACGCCGGCGACCTGCTGATCGAGCGCTGGCAGCGCAGCGGCATCGGCCACGTGATGGTCATCAAGAGCGTCGAGTCGCTCGCAGGCGGCAACCTCGACGCCCAGGTCGTCTCCGGCTCCATGCCCCGGCGCCAGCCCAAGTGGGAGGACGCCGCCACCTCCAAGCGCTACTTCACCATGGACGAGTGCGGCGGCCCGGGCAGCAACTACGACGGCGAGTCCTACTACAAGCTCGGCGGCGGCGTGCGCCGCTTTCGCGCCGCCCAGGCGGTGGGCGGCCGCTGGACCAACGTGGTGCTCGACATCCACCGCAACGACTGGATCTCGGATCGCGACTACGACGCCATCAAGGCCCGGCCGGAGCGCTTCGAGGACCTGCTGGGCGAAATCAGCCCGGAGCAGAAGCGCGAGGTGCTGCTGGCCGCCATCGAGGACAGCCGCATGCACCTGCGCTCCTACCCCGCCTCCTGCGCCGCCCGCATCCGCCGCGAGGAGGCCTTCGCCGAGCTGGTGGCCTTGTGCGAAGAAGAGTTCGCCATGAGCCCGGCCGAGACCGACCGCCGCTACCGCAAGCTGGAGGACTACGTCTTCGCCGAGCTGGTCTACGAGGAGTCCAAGACCTGCTGCTGGAACGCCAGCACCGCGGCCATGTACGAGATCATCATGCAGTACAACGAGCAGCACGTGGCCGCCGGCGGCGGCTGCCAGGAGCCGGTGGTCTTCATGGCCCGCGACGCCGGCGGCGGCTCGGACGGCTACGACCTGTTCCGCCAGTACGCCCAGGACATCGGCCGCGGCGCTGAGTGGGTCGACTGGAGCGCCGGCGAGGCCTGCCCGCAGTCCGGCGTGAGCACCGACAGCGAGGCCGCCCACGACTGGCTGAGCTGGTGCGAGATCGCCGCCGGCCCGGCCGGCAACTGCCCCGACGCTTACGACGGCAACGACAGCCGGGCCACCGCCGCGCTTTTGGGCGCCGGCAGCTACGCCGAGCTGGCGGTCTGCGACGACATCCCGGACTGGTTCGAGATCGACGCCACCGACGGGGCCCGGCTGACGGTGAGCATCGCCTTCGCCGACGCCGACGGCGACCTCGACCTCGAGGCCTACGACGCCGACGGCACCCAGCTGGCCCAGAGCAACTCCTCGAGCGACGACGAGACCATCAACCTGACCAAGCAGGGCCGGGTGTGGATCAAGGTCTACGGCTACCAGGGCGACGCCAACGGCTACCGGCTCGACATCGCGGTCGACGGCGGCGGCGACCCCGACCCGGACGATCCCTGCCCGGACGCCTTCGCCGGCAATGACAGCCGGGCCACCGCGGCCGAGGTCGGCGCCGGTTCCTGGAGCGGGCTGCGGATCTGCGCCGGGCTGTCCGACTGGTTCCGGCTGCCGGCCGACGCCGACACGGCCGCCACCGTCACCATCGCCTTCAACCACGCCGCCGGCGACCTCGACCTGCGCGCGGTCGACGCCGACGGCCAGCAGCTCGCCATCAGCCAGTCCACCGCCAACCACGAGAGCCTGCAGCTCGACCTGGCCGCCGACCGCTACCTCGAGGTCTACGGCTACAACGGCGCCAGCGGCGAGTACGAGCTGACCATCGACATCGACTGAAGCACTCCCCGGGTGTCGCCGAGGGGCGGGGGCCGATCGGACCCTCACCTGCCGCGCTTGGCCTCTTCCTTCTCCAGGGCGTCAAAGGCCTTGTCCGCGTTGGCGCGCACGTAGTCGCGCAACTCGGGATCCAGGGCCTGCTTGTTGGCCAGCATATCCTTGACCTGGCCCAGGTCCAGCGCCATCAGGATGTAGATCGTGCCGTCGGCCGGATCGCGCCAGGTGTCGGCCAGCTGGGCGCCGGACATGTCGCCGATGGAGATGGTCTTCTGCACCTGGAGCACGTCGGCCTCGTAGCTCTCCTGGCTCATGTCGCCGGCGGTGGTCGAGCGGGCGTAGTCCTTCATCATGTAGGCGATGTAGGTGTTGAAGATCTTCAGGATCGCCGCCCGGGCCCGGTTGGCCGCCCGGTCGCGCTGCATGGAGATGTCCATCATCTTGGGGGCCGATCCCACCCCGAACAGGATCTTGCCCTTCTTGGCGGTCACCGCCCCGGCGCCGCCGAACACCCAGGACGGCGCGCTGGTCTGGTTGGGATTGTAGAGCGGCTGTTTCTCGGGCGGTGGCTGGTTCTGGTTGCCACCGGAGCAAGCGGACAGGGCGAAGGCGGCCAGGGCGGCGATGGCGATCGAGAACGGTTTCATGGCTGTGGTCCCCTCGAAGCTGGGAGTTGATGGTCGGGTCAGGATGGTCGCCCCAGCCGCCGTCTGTCAAGCCGAGCGTACGGATCTGGTACGGATCTGCCACGTACGGATCTGGGGTCAGGTCTACTCACTTCTCACTTATTCGGACTTCTCGAATAAGTG
>CAYVQE010000260.1:0-4212 GCA_964454005.1 uncultured Myxococcales bacterium | reverse complement strand
ATTGTATGGATAACACCGATGGTCTGCCAAATCAAGGCCATGAATTACAATAATCAATGCTTTAGCATGGATTTGACATCAAGATCCGAGAATCCGGTTCGCCCGGGAACAATTCCATATGGTCTAATGGATTAAAGCTTGGTGCCTGCCAGTGGTTCAGGCGAGGACGCGGCGGCCGATCTTGCCGCCGACGTACAGGGCCAGCCCGAACAAAAAGCGCCACAGGTTGCCCAGCCGCGGGCCGGCTTCGATCACGGCCCGGGAGGGGTCGTCCGGATCGTAGCTGACCTGCACCTGCTCGCCCTTGGGGTAGTCCTCGATCAGGCCCTCGGCCAGGACATGGAGGCCCATTCCCGGATCGCCGATCTGCAGGCGGCGGGTGGTGTAGCGCTTGCCGTCGACCCGGTAGTCGACATAGACGAAGGGCACGTTGCGCCGCAGCAGGCGCGATCCCTCGCGCTCGACCGCGGAGGACGCCACGTAGCTGCGGCTGACCACCCCCGGGGCCTCGTCCCAGGTCAGGCTGCTGAAGGCCTCCCAGACCGCGCCCAGGCCCCAGATCATGACCGCCAGACCGAGCACCATGATGACCACCCAGGCCCAGGGTCCATTGCCGCTAGCCTTGCGCAACAAGAAGAGCATGGGTACCGCCACCTCGCGCCGAAAACCGAAACCGCCGCCAGTAATCCAGAACGCGGCCGAGTCGTCAATGGCTCGGAGCCGATCCCGGCAGCAGCCTTGACGAACGGGATGCGATCTGCGCTACTGGGCGCGATTCTTAGCGGCAGTTTTCGTTCACCTCAACACTCATTGGAGGCTGTGATGAAGAAGCTCGCATTCGTGCTCAGCGTACTGGCGGTCCTGTGTCTGACCAGCTCGGTGGCCTTGGCCGGCTCGATCCGGGTCCAGAGCGACGACACCTACAAGGTCGAGCTGAAGTGCAGCGGCAGCAGCAAGACCATCGAGATCCGCAGCGGCACCACCACCGTCACCTTCCACTCCAGCAGCGACAGCTGCGACATCGTCGGCGGCGACGTCAAGTGGCCGGTCAGCAAGCTGACCGACGACGGCAAGTGGAAGATCAAGGACGGCAAGGCCAAGAAGAACTAGCCCCGCAATAATCGCGGCCCGAGGGGCGCAACACCAGGCGTGGGTCTTCGCCTGCGTCGGGTATTGGCACAGTCGAGCCGCTTTTCGCCCGGCGAATGGCGAGTGCCCACACCGCTCGCTCTGCCCCTGGCGGTGGCGAGTTGCGGGGTGGGGCTTGTGAGTGACGGCCCGCTGGCGCACCCGGCGGGTTTTGGTGATCGCAGAAGCACGAAGCGTGGTGGCGATTATGAAGCACGGTCGGAGAAGATGTCTTGGGACGGTCTGGGTCGCTTGTTGGGCCGGCGCGGTTTCTATTACCACGGCCGCCTTCGCCGACGGGGCGCGCGATGGCAGCGCGCTGGATCTGCCCGCGCTGGAGGCATCCGGGCAGCCCACCGGCGGCGTGGTGGTGCGAGTGGGCAAGGAGCGCATCGGGGTGGGCTTCGGCGCAAAGGGCCCGCCGGAGAAGCTGGCCGACGGGACGCGGCGGCCGGCGGCCGCGGCGGCGGTGGTGCGGCTGCAAAACGGCCGGGTGCCGGCGGCGGCGCTGCGGGGCCGCAGCGCGGAGAATTTCCTGATCGAGCCGTTGTTCGCCACGCTGCAGGCGGTGCGCGCGTACCAGCAGCGGGCGGCCGAGGCAGGGGGAGGCGGCGCGGACGCTTTCGCTGAAGGGGACGGTGACGGGGCTGGGGGAGGGGACGGCGACGGTGAGCGGGACGGTGACGAGGCTGGTGATGGAGACGCGGCGCTGGGACACATCGACCTGCTGGTGGACCGGCGGGTGCCCTTCGCCACCCTGGCGCGGGTGCTCTACACCCTCGGCCAGTGCCGCTACGGCAGCTGGCATTTCGTGCTGGAGCGGGCCGGCGAGCGTTCGGCGCTGGAGATCGCGGCGCCGCGCTATTCGGACCGGCCGACCAGGCCTCAGAAGCGGTCCGCGGCTTACCGGGCCGATCTGCGGCTGACCTGGATGGCCGACGGGCTGCGCGCCGAGGCGCTGCCGCGGCCGCGGGACGCGCCGGCGGTGCCGGCGGCCCGGATGACGGCGGTCAGCGGCGGGCGGCGGGCGCGGCCGGCCCGGGTGCAGATCACCGCGGCGGGCCGCTGCCCGGCGGTGCCGCGGACCGAGCAGGGCCTGGCGCTGGAGGCCCTGGGCGCGCTGGTGGCCTCGCTGGGCGCGCAGAACGACGAGCCCTTCGGCCTGATCTTGGAGCCGCTGCCGGCGACGCCCTTCGGCGAGCTGGCCGCGGTGCTGGTGGCGGCCGGGGAGGCGGCGGGCCGCGGGTTGCGGCCGCTGCTGGCCGTTGGGATCGGCGCCGGCAGGCCGGGCGCGGCCAGCGACTGCAGCGGCGCGGTGGCGGTCGACGGGGTGGTGGAGCGCTTCGCCGCCGAGGCCGAGGGGGCCGCGGCCGAGGGGGCCGGAGGGCAGGAGAAGAAGATCGACTCCGATACGCTGCGCGGCATCCTGGGAGGCGGCTCGGAATGATCGGGAGCCGAGGTCGCGCTTCCTCGCTCGCCGCGTCGGGTGAAGTGCGGCGCGACACGCCGGGTGCTCGGTAGCTGCGATACCGACAACAGGACCGGCCGGGGGTGGGGCCGACGGACGGGTGCGCGCGGGCCGCGGCTGGGGTATACTGCCGGCCATGCCGGGCGGGACGAGAACGATGCGGGCGCGGGCCCTGGCGGCCGTGCCTTGGCTGGTGTCGGGCCGGCCGCGGAGGGCGGGATGGTGTGTTTGAGACTATGGGCTCGATGCTCGGGGTTGATGCTGGGGCTGCTGTGGCTGGCGGGCTGTACCGGCGAGGTGTCGCTGCCGGGCGACGGCGGCTGGGATGGCGGGCTGGACGCCGGCGGGGATGCAGGGGATCCCGGGAGCGACCCGGGCGGTGACCCCGGCGGTGACCCCGGCGGTGACCCCGGCGGTGACCCGGGCAGTGACCCCGGCGGCGATCCGGGCGGCGATCCGGGCGGTGATCCCGGCGGCGATCCCGGCGGTGATCAGGGCGGTGATCCCGGCGGTGACCCGGGCGGGGATCCCGGCGGCGGCGAGTGCGACGATGGCATCGACAACGACGGCGACGGGCTGACCGATTGGCAGCGCGACACGGGCTGCTACGGGGCGGCCGACCCGACCGAGGGCAGCCCGCTGTCGCTGGACCGCCAGGACGGCTGGACCGTGTTCGAGGCCGCAGCCGACAGCCGGCTGGTCTACGTCAGCTCCTCGACCGGCGACGACGGCAACGACGGCTCGTCGCCGGCCGCGGCCGTGGCCAGCCTGGCGCGCGGTATCGAGCTGGTGCGCGACGGCCAGCCGGATTTTCTGCTGCTGCGCCGCGGCGACCGCTTCCGCGATGCCGCCTTCGGCCGTTTCAAGTCGGGCCGCAGCGCCGAGCAGCGGCTGGTGGTGGCGGGCTACGGCGATTCGACGGTGCGGCCGCGGCTGGAGGTCAGCGGCTGGGCGCTCAACCACGACGGCCACCCGCGCAGCCACCTGGCCCTGGTGGGCCTGGCGATCGTCGGCTACCGCATGGACCCCGAACACCCGGACTACAGCGGCGGCAACGAGCACGGCGGCATGCGCCTGGTGGGCCACGGCGACGACATCCTGATCGAGGACTGCCTGCTGCGCTTCGGCGAGCTGGTGGTGCAGAGCTACGGCGGCGGCGTGTACCGCAACGTCGAGATCCGGCGCAGCATCATCTCGACCAACTACGCCCACGGCACCTGCCCCAACGACCCCACCCACCGGCCGTCGGGCATCTTCGCCAGCCACGTCGACGGGCTGCTGATCGAGCAGAACCTGTGGGACCACAACGGCTGGAACGAGGACGTGGCCGACGCCTGCGCCACCATGTACAACCACAACCTCTACCTGTCGGGCGGCCACGACCTGCGCGTGCGCGGCAACCTGATCCTGCGCGCGTCCAGCATGGGCATCAAGATGCGCTCGGACAGCAGCGGCGATTTCCAGGACATCCGCATCGAGGACAACCTGTTCGTCGAGGGCGAGATCGGCCTCGGCATCGGCGGCAATACCTCGGAGCCGCTGCGCTTCGCCGACGTGCTCATCCGCGACAACGTCTTCAGCCACATCGGCCGCACCAGCCCCACCGGCCGCGACTT
>CAYVQE010000259.1:0-4221 GCA_964454005.1 uncultured Myxococcales bacterium | reverse complement strand
GGCCGGGGAAACCCGCGCCGCTACCGCGGGCTATTCATCTGGGGCGGAGCCCCTGCTGGGTACCCGCCACTATTTGTAAAAATATCGGGATAGCGCAACCGTCAGCGGAAGTAGACCGGGAACTCCCAATCCTCGTCGACCTCGACCCACAGGACGAACTCCCAGGGCTTATCGAGCAGATCCTTGTATTCCAGCAGGCGGCTCAGGGCGATCTCGATGCGCAGGTCGACGCGCTGGCGCCGGGTGGCGCCGGCGGGCACCTCGATGCGACCCAGGCGGACGGTGCTGAAGTGGCGGCCGGCATTTGTGACCTCCAGCCGGCTGTTCTCGATGCGCACGTCGACCTCGGTGGGATTGGTGATCTCGATCGCAAGCCCCAGGCCCACCGACAGGTCGCGCAGGCTCGGCGGGTCGAGTTCGAACGAGCCCCAGTCGACGCTGTAGTGGCACTTGAGGATCTGGGTCTTGGTGTTGATGGAATCGGCCAGCCGCGAGAACACGTAGCCGCTGGCGGCCACCACCAGCGCCATCACCAGCAGCCCGGCCAGGCGGCTCAACCGCCGGGTGGGCCGCAAGGCCTGGGCGGCCGGCAGCAGCCTTGCGGCCACCCAGGTGCCGGCCGAGGCGGCCGGGGCCACGGTCAGCACGTGGATGACCAGCAGCACCGGGATGGCCAGCTTCATCGACTGGCCGGCCAGCAGGTGCGCCGCGATCAGGCTGGGCGCCAGGAAGAAGGCGGCGAAGCCGAAGGAGGCGAAGGGCCGGGCGAAGAAGGTGCGCACCATGCGCGCGTAGCCCACCCGGTGGCGCAGAAACAGCGGGCACAGAAAGATGATGTTGAACAGCAGAAACAGCACGAAGTAGCTCAACACCTGGCCCAGCAGCCGGGTGGCCGGCCAGGGCGGGTAGGAGATCCAGAAGATCACGTTGTAGGCGAACCAGTACAGCAGGACGTACTTGAACTCCTCCAGGCCCTGGCGCCACAGCGGCCAGGGCGAGTGGCCCCCGGGCAGCAAGGCGTTGGTGTGCTCGATGCGCCGCGACAGCTGCTCTTTGAATGCGAAGCAGGTCAGGCTGATGACGCTCATCGAGCCGTTGATGACGAAGTTGGCCAGCACCTGGTTGCCCAGCTTGCCGAAGAAGCGCTCGAACACCATGCGCCCGGCCAGCCGCCAGTGCTGCGGGAACAGGTAGTCGAGCAGCGACTCCTTGGCCTCGGGGCCCAGCGCCAGCATGCCCACGGCGAAGGCGGTCACCATGCCACCGGCGAACAGGGTGTAGCTTAGGTAGATGGCCCAGGCGCGCCGGTCCAGCATCCGCCAGCAGACGAAGAAGGACACCGGCCCGTCGAAGAATCCCCTCAGCGGTCCCATGGGTCCATTGTGGTCGCGAACGGCCGCCGGGTCCAGCCGGCGGCCGCGGGCTCAGTGGCCGGCGTCGTGATCGCCGTGGTCGTCGTGCGCTTCGCCCGCGCCCGCCTCGGGCTCCGGCGCGGCCGGCTGCGGCGGCGACGGATAGACCTGCTGGCCGCGGTCGAACTGGGCCACCATCTCGAACTCGTCGTCGAACCACTCCGAGTTGGCGAAATGCGCCGGGCTGGTGGCCTCGACGTCCACGCCGCGCAGCTCGGTGTTGCTGTCCATGACGATGTCGCTCTCGAGCCAGGTGTCGTACTTGAAGCTGGAGAACAGCCGCTTCATGGGCGGCTCGGCGCCCTGCTGCTCGAGGTGCTTGCGCAGCGCCTCGTAGCAGACGCGCACCCCGACCGAACACACCTTGCAGAACCTGGAGAAGTCGAAGATGCGGTAGTGGATGGTGTGCGGGTAGCCCATGATGTGGTTGATGGCGATGTCGAGCAGCTGGCCCACGTCGTAGACCGTGCCCTCGAGCTCGGCGGCCGCATCCGCCATCACCTCGAGATCCGCGTCGGCGAACTCGCGCTTGGTGTAGCGCCACAGGGTGATGGTGTCCTCGTACAGCTCCTCGAGCTGGACGAAGCGGGCCCGCGGCGGCTCGACCGAAAAGACCTGGTCCTCGTCCAGGTAGAGCATCGAGTGGACGTCGCGCCAGCGGCTCAGGTTGCCGAACATCTGGCGCTGGTGGCGCCGGATGGCCCAGTAGGCCGCGTGCAGGTGCAGGTTGTACCACTCGGTGGTGGAATCGAAGTTGATCACGTCCCCGGGTTGGATCAGGGGCAGGATCTTGTTCAGAAAATCGACTTTGCGCTCCGCAGGCCCACCCATCGGCCGACCTCCTGGCGGTCCGCGGGCCAGCCGCCCGCGGGGTTGGATTGGTCGTCGGGGTGGGAAGATACATAAAAACGGGAAGCTTGGCAACTGACTTGTCCACCCCCGCCGGCGAGCGCCAGCGCCGCCCATGGCGGGCGCTCCGCCGGCCGGCACCCGGTGCGCCCGGCGGCCGGGTGCGCGGCCCCGAACCGAAGGCGCCGGCCCGGCACACGGGGCCCGGCCGCGGGCAAAGCCCTACTCGGGGATCGAGCCGCCGATACCGGAGGCGCCCGCCGGCCGCAGCACCGGCTCGGCCCGGGGCTGGTCTTCGACCTCCAACTCGTTCTGCACCCCCTCGACCCCGGGGGCCCGACCGACCACCACCTCGGCCAGCTTGCGGGTGCCGCGATCGCGCACCCGGCCGCTGAGCACCACCCGGCGCTCGCGCAGCATCACCAGCACCTGGCCCTTGTCCAGACCGGCCTGGCGCTCGAGCCGACTGATGGCCTCGAGCAGCACGTCCTTGCCATCGCCGTCGTTCGGCCCGTCGCGGCGCATCTCTGCTCTCCTTTCTCCGGCCGCGATGCTCCTCACCCGGCCTTCTGCTTGGGCAGCACGATGGTCACACCCCACCCTGGCGCTAGGCCTCCTCGCGCACGTCCAGCAGCGGTCGGAAGGGCATTACATCCGCCATGCCCCCCAGCGGCTCACCGCCAGCGCCGTTCGCCATCCACGCACCTCCTTCGGCAAATCGCAGCTGCTCCACGATAGGGTTAGCAAATCGTTTGCCAATCCACCGCAACCGCCCCCAGCGCCGCACATGCCCGTCTCCGGCGGTGCAAAACGATCGCCCCTGCCCGCCCCGGCAGAGCACCCCGCTCCGGTGCGCTCGATCCGGACCACCCGAGTTGAACCTTGAACGATTCCCGCCCCCTGGGCACCGCGCCCGCAGGGCGGCAGCGGCAAGCCACGGCCGCGCCGCAGCCTTCCGATCAAAATCGGCAGGTCCGCCGATGGCCCTTGTCAAGCCGTCCGAAAGGCCCTATATTGTGTATGGTTCTTTGACAGGGTAGCTCGGCCGTGGCATCCGAGCCCCTGCTAATGTCATGGGGGCGACCTGGTTTCGACAGGGATGCGAAGGCCAGAGGCGCATGTCGAGGTCCCGGAACCTCGTAAAAACCGGGAAACCCAATATCTGCCGACTCACCGATGCAGATGGCGGCGTAAGTCCGCCCGTTCGCCCGACCTTTTCCTGGGGGGTCGGTGCGGGCGACAAACACCAGGATAGCGTCCGTGCAGAGTACCCGATCTGCACGACACGCGAAACTGAACGGGGACCCTCCAAGAGAAGCCCGCCCGTGGGCGTCTCTTGGTGAGCCGAACGCGGGATAAACATGTAGTGGCTCTGGCTGGGACGTTTCTGGACGCGGGTTCGATTCCCGCCGCCTCCATCTTTCGCTCACAGCGACCCCTATGAACCCACCCGAGTAACAAGCGATCACCCGCTCCACCCGAGGCGAAAGATGATCCTCCGTAGCTCCCGCGAAGCGGGAGCGAAGGAGGACACCCACACAAGCAAACCCCAAACTCATATCCAACTCCAAAACACCAAATCCCCCAAATCCAACTCCAACACTCCGAATCCCCCAAACTCCGAAACCGAAACACCAACTCCCTCACACACCAATCCCCTCACCAAAAATGCCGCCGAGCAAAAGCATGCCCCGAGCCCGACTTCAGATACCGCTCGAACGCCTCGGCCACCTCCATCCGCTCGAATGCAAAATAGGCCGCCACCTTCCAGGGCCGGAACCGAGCCGTCGCCGGACACCGCCCGGCATTGTGCCGCGCCACCCGCTGGCGCAGATCCGCGGTCGAGCCCACATACCGCCGCCCCGGCACCCCAACACTCTCCAGGATGTAAGCGTAAAACACGACCCCACCTCCTCCCTCCCCCCCATCCGCTACAAGATCGAGGCCACCACCCCTCCCA
>CAYVQE010000258.1:0-4234 GCA_964454005.1 uncultured Myxococcales bacterium | reverse complement strand
GGAGGCGATGGGACGGATGATCGTGGAATGGTGAGTCGAATAGAGTGACCAGTCAGAGGAGCAACGACTACCTGGTCGGCCTCGTAAGGGAACTCTGCCGGTTGCCGCACGAATGCATCCGCCCGAAAACGCTTCGGAATTGACGACAAGAACAGCGCGATCGCTTCACGTCTCATCAAGGAAGCGGTGGAAGCAGGGTATGTTGCCCAGTACGACCCTAACGCATCGAAAAAATACATGAAATACGTCCCATACTGGGCCGCGGACACGGATCGGCGAGGGAGTTGAGACAGGCGTCATCCACTTGATCGTATTGGGCACGAGGAAGGCGCTGTAGGGCTAAAGTGCAATTATTTCGAGGGGTTATTTATTTGATGGTCATTTGATTGGTACAAGATGGCCATCACTTCGACCGCCCGCGCCAACCGCAACCAAGAACCCGAAACCAGGAACGAGATGACCCCCGGCCCAAATCCCGCATCGTCGCCGAAGCATGGGTTGAAGTTGGAGAAACGCCGAGTAAAATCGACCCCAGCCATGCAAAGCCCTCCGAATCAGCGGGCAGTTGCGGGGAAAGACGGGCAGTTCCGGTGGCCGGTTGGGGCCGGGCGTCCGGCACGAGCAGCGGGGTCGGTTGCGCGCCATGTAACCGAGGGGGCCGGAGGCTGCCTGAAAATCCGTGCCGCGAGCAGCGCGGTCCGCGGCGGTGAGCCGAAGTGCCAATCGAGCCGATGGTAATGCCTGTAGCCATTGTGCCAAGTTTGGCTTTTCATGGTGATTCCAGCTAGACTCCACTTGGGAGTATCGACGTCGTGAAAGGAGCATGATGCCGGTGGCAACAATAGAGGGACGGTTGTCGCACGAGCAACGAATCACCGAGCAGGCTGCGGAGCTGGCCGGTTTTTTCGAGAGTTCGGCCAGTAGAGAACCTGTACTGGTGCAGATCAGCGGCGGTCCGACCGCTGGCAAGAGCGCCTTGTTGCGCGAGATGAAGATCCAGCTCCAGGCCGCCGACAAGAAGCCGATCATGGTCAGCCCTCCGGCGCATGAGCTCGACGCAGGTCCGATTGCTTGGCTCCAGTTGGGCGCCGGGCTCAAGAGCCACGGTCTGCTCGACGGTCAGTACGACGAGAAAGCCAGACAGGAATCGACCTGGACGAACAAGCTGGGTGCGGCTAGAGAATGGCTCGGGAACCGCGATGCCATGGAAGACGTGGTCCTGCTGCTCGATGAACCCCAGAGCTGGCCGTCACGCTCCGGTGAGGACTACCACTTCAGCCGGCCGGCAGATGACATGGCGCAGTTGCTGTTCAACCAGAACCGGCTGGCCCGGGTGATCGCCGGACGCCTGCCAGACTACCTGGCCTCCGTGCATTCCCAGCGGGCGGACCTGAGCGGCGACCGCTCGCGGTGGCTTTCCGATGCCGGCGAGTGGGGCACGCTTGCCGATGCGGCCAAACAGGTCGCCGCATATGGACGTGCCGTCGAAGGACGGACACCGCTGGAGATCCGCTTGCTGGTGGCGCTCCAGAAAATCGGAGAAGCCCCGCGCCTGCGCAGGTTGACCGCTCGCCCGACCAGCCGCCGGCAGATTTCGCAAGAGCTGTGCAAGGCGATGAGAGCCCGATCGGACATGGAATCGGTGCGCAAGGTGTGGGCCAAGGCCGCCATGGTACGAGGTGAGCTCGGAGCGGCCTTGCTTGCCGATCTGGGGCTGGATGATTTGGATGTGCACCAGCGCGATCTCGTGCGCCTTTGCCTGCTCTATAGCGAGGGAGAGCGGTGGTTCATGCACGAGACGTTGCGACGCGATGCCTGGCAGCATCGCTGGCTACAGGGCCCCGAAAGACAGGCGGCCCACCGCTGCCTGGCGGAGTATTACCGCAGCCTGTTCCGGCAAGCTGACGGCGATCTGGTCGCCGAAGCCGAAGCCTTCCATCACGCAGCGGAGACGGGCGATCCCGATTTCGCCGGCGAGTTCCAGGCTTTCTTCGTCGAGCAACTCGACGCCCAGGGCAAGATGCTGTCGATGCAAGACAAGTTCGATGCCGCCGTCAGGGTTTACGAGCGGGCTGTGCGATGGGACCCCGAGGACGACTACGCCCATCACTACCTGGCTTACAACCTAGACATCAGGGGCCAAGAAGCGCCGCGGGTCGAGGAACACTACAAGAAGGCCTTGCAGATCGAGCCGGCCAACGCCTGGTGGAACTCACGCTGGATCAACTACCTCATCACCCGCAACCGGCTTGCGCCTGCCAAACAGGCGTGGGACGAAGCCATGGATATGCTCGGTCTGCCGGACGAGGATCGCGACGGCTGGGTATACGAGCATGTTCATATTTGGGTGGCCCGGCTGCTCATCCATCGAGGTCAGCTCGACTTCGCCCGGGAGGTGCTGGACTCGATCCCAACCGGCGTACGTGGCCGGCACTTGGGGATGAAGGCCCTGGCGCGTCGGCTCGATGCTTTGCTGGAGGCGAGGCGCACCGGGGCAGTATTTCCCATGTGGATTGCGCCCGAGGACTGGTGGTCGAGGGGCCCGCACCTGGCCGCGCCGCGTAGCGACGACGATCGACATCTGTACTCCTGGAGACCGGGGCGTGTAGAAGCCATCGACGAGGAAGGCGTTCACCTCCTGGTGGCAACGCCGCCGGATCAACCCGCCGGCAAGCCGACTCATGGCAAGCTGACGCTCTCCCGCATGGACTTTGATCGCTTCTGCCGCGATCTGCAGTCGCATGAACTCGAAGCCGGCCGATTTCTCGAGATCGTACGATACCAGGGTCGAGACGAGCCGATCATCCGGGTCCACCAAAACGGGTCTTTCCGCGACGACGACCTGCCACCGCTGTTCCCAGACCCGGCCCGGTATCTGAAGGCCGATGGGTGGATCTCCTAATTGGAAGCCGAGCCCCCCCTCGACGATCGCTGCTACCTCTACGTGTTCGGCCCGGGCTTCGGCGAGAGCATCGTGCTCCGTTTTCCAGGCGGCCACTGGATGGTGGTCGACGGGTGCATGATAGCCGGACAAAGCCCGGCCGCCTCGCTGCTTGAACGAGAGGGTGCGCAGTGGTCGTGCGTCGCCCTTACCCATCCACATCTCGATCATGCCCTTGGCCTGGACGAGGTCCTGGGGCAGCCTGGAGGAGGACCGGTCGGTTGCGCCGATCACCATCTGCCGAGCCCGGAGAGCTGGATCAACTCCCCTGACGCAGAGCACCACCTGCGAAGTGGCGGGCTCGAGGCGGTAATGGCAGCGATCCACGACAACTGGACCAGCAACCCAGACACCAAGTGGTTGCTCCGTCGCGGTGACGAGCGGGACATTGGACCGGCTCGGGTTCGGGTGCTGCACCCGGATGAGGACGCGGCGCAGGCCGGGGCCAGTTCCGGGCAGATGAACCGTCTCTCCGCGGCGATGCTCGTCACCTGGGAGGGGATGAAGGTGATCCTGGGGGCGGACGTGGAGGGTTCGGACTGGCAGGCCATCGGGCAATGGTTGGGCGGGCTCGGCGCCCATGCGTGCCTGAAGGTCCCCCACCACGGCGCATCATCCGGGATTTGCGAGTGCTGGCTGGCCGGCGATCCACAGCGGCTCTGGATCGTCACCCCATTCAACAAAGGGAGCAAGCTGCCTGACTTCTCAGACGGCGGGGGCCTGGCTCGTCTGCTCGATCGAGCCAGCCCGGTGCATCTGACCGGTTTGCCGGTCGCGGCTGACATGCAGGGGCAGGTGCCCTGTCGGACGAGTCGCCGCGCGATTCGCGACGGCCAGGAGGTGGTGCCGTTGCCCGCGTGGGTCGATGGGTCCTTGCGGGCTGAGCGACTCCCGGAGGCTGAAGAGAGCATGGCCTGCCACGTCATGGCCCAACTAGGGCACGACGGGAGAGTTCTGGATCTGGAATACGGCCCTGGAGCGGTTGTGGTCGACAGGTGAGGCACCTGATGCAAGGGCAGATTTCCAGGTGGCTCCAGATCTGGAGAGTGAACGAACGAGGAATAGCCAAAGGCGGCTTGCTCGCCCGCTTCAGCTACTTGATCGCCGCGGGCAAGGGTGAGCCCGACCAGGTGAAAAACACTTCATCATCAATGAGTTGCTTGCTTGATGGGTACTTGGGAGGGGCTTGATGGGGACGCCGCCCACCATCCGCCAGCTCGGGCCCGCCGGCTCGGGCCGCCTGGGAGTCACCATCGGACTGATCAGCCTCCTACTAGGCTGCACCGACAGCCG
>CAYVQE010000257.1:0-4276 GCA_964454005.1 uncultured Myxococcales bacterium | reverse complement strand
CGCAGGATCGCGGCCTTGGGGAGGCCACCCGGGTCGCAGCAACACGAGTCCTCGTCGGCGCCCAGCAGCGATGCGAGCTGGTCGCGGTCATAGCTCAGGCGGTCGCGAACTCCGACCTCGACGAGCCCCGCGTCTGCCAGGCCTTTGAGGTACGCTGCCTCGGGGATGGCGCCCGAGATGCAAGCCGAGTAGGCCTGCGCCGCCTCGGCGATCCAGGCCGGCATGGTCTCGGCCACGATGTCGGAGATCGAAATGCGACCGCCCACCTTGAGCACGCGATGGAGCTCGGCGAAGACCCGCGGCTTCTCGGGCGAGAGGTTGATGACGCAGTTCGAAAGTACGAGGTCTACGGCGTCCGACTCGACCGGCAGATCCTCGATGATGCCCTCGAGCACCTCGACGTTCGTGAGCCCCGCTGCGGACGCGTTCGCCCTGGCTCGCTCGATCATGGTCGGGGTCATGTCGACGCCGATCACCTTGCCCTTGGGTCCTACGAGCTTGGCCGCGAGCAGGAGGTCGATGCCGGCGCCCGAGCCCAGGTCGAGCACCGTGTCCCCCTCGCGGATCTCGGCAAGCGCCACGGGGTTGCCGCAGCCGAAGGAGCTCACCACGGCGTCGGCGGGGAGCGAGGCCAACGCCTCGCGGCTGTAGCCGGCGAGGTTGGTGAGGACGCCTTCGGGCGCTGGGCCAGAGCAACAGGCGCCGCTGGTGGCCTTGGTCTGCTCGACGGCGCTCGTGTAGCTCTTCGAGACGATCTTGCGGAGTTCGTCGGGTTGGTTCATGACTTGACCTCCGTGGCGCATGTCTGCACGCCGCCGAGACGCGATGGGTCGTTCGGGAAGTACTTGCGTCCGAGCCACAGCGCCACGTTGACCAGCGCGATGAGCACCGGCACCTCGACCAGCGGCCCGATCACCGCGGCGAACGCGGCCCCGTGGGCGATGCCGAAGGTGGCGACCGCCACCGCGATGGCGAGCTCGAAGTTGTTCGAGGCCGCGGTAAAGGACAGCGTCGTCGACTGGCCGTAGTTCGCGCCGACCTTCTTCGACATGAAAAAGGAGATGAAGAACATCAGCACGAAGTAGATCAGCAGCGGGATGGCGATGCGGACCACATCGAACGGCAGCTCGATGATCGTCTCGCCCTTGAGCGAGAACATCACCATGATGGTGAACAGCAGCGCGATGAGCGTGATCGGGCTGATCTTCGGAATGAACTTCGTGTGGTACCAGTCCTTGTCCTTGAGCTTGATCAGCGAAAAGCGCGTGACGATGCCGGCGATGAACGGGATGCCGAGGTAGATGAAGACGCTCTTGGCGATCTCGCCCATGGTGATGTCGACCGCGACCCCTTCGAGGCCGAACCAGGTCGGCACCAAGGTGATGAAGACGTAGGCGTAGACCGAGTAGAGCAGCACCTGGAAGATCGAGTTGAAGGCGACCAGGCCGGCGCAGTACTCGGTGTCGCCCTTGGCCAGGTCGTTCCAGACGATGACCATGGCGATGCAGCGGGCCAGCCCGATCATGATCAGCCCCACCATGTACTCGGGCTTGTCGTGCAAGAACAGCACGGCCAGGCCGAACATCAGGATCGGACCGACGACCCAGTTCTGCACCAGCGACAGCCCCAGGATCTTGGTGTTGCGAAAGACCGGCCCCATCTCCTCGTAGCGCACCTTGGCCAGCGGCGGGTACATCATCAGGATGAGCCCGATGGCGATGGGGATGTTGGTCGTGCCGACGTTGAACTGGTTGATGAACGGCACCACGCCCGGGAAGAGGAATCCTCCACCGACTCCCACCGCCATGGCGATGAAGATCCACAAGGTCAGGTAGCGGTCGAGGAAGGACAGACGCTTTGCCACTCCAGGCTCCGCGGTCCCTGCCATGGACGGGTTGCTCATTGCTCACCTCCAATTTCTGAATGACTGGGTTCCCGATTCTGCGTGGTGCGGACGACCAGGACCGAGCAGGGCGCATACCTCACCACCCAACACGCGGTGCAGCCGCGCAGGCCGCATTCCCACAGCCCGTGGCACGGACCGCCGATCACGATGAGGTCGGCTCCTATGGCTTTGGCCCTGTCCACGATGGTCGCCTTGGCCGAGCCCCGATGAAGCTCCGGCTGTGTCTCGAAGCCAGCAGCGCGAAGTCGCTCCTTCGCTCGTTCGAGGTGGTGGGTGAGATACGCATCCTGGCTCTGGTACTCCTTGGCGACCTCGAGAGGCCCGGCATCGGCCACGCCGATGAGAGGGAAAGGTGGTTCGAGTACAGCGACAACCTGAAGCCTCGCCGCTCCCTCAAACGCCGCCAGCCGGATAGCCTTCTCGAGACCCGCCGCGGACTCTGGCGAGCCATCGATGGCAACCAGGATGGTCTTGAAACCGTCCGCCGTCATTTGCCGTCCCCCAGCGTGGAATTCGCTGCTGATTTCAACGCTGCTGTCCTGGGCCCGCAGGCTGCACCCGGCTCTCGCTCCATGCGTTGGGTCCACTCGTTGAGGTTCTGGAGAACGCTCACGGCGCCGGGATGGCCAGCGAGGTTTTCGCGCAGCGCGTCGAGCAAGGCGCGCTCGAACGCATTGTTGGCCGGACAAAGCGAATAGAAGGACCAGGCGCCATGCTTGCGGTCGGCCACCAGGCCCGTGTGACGCAGGGTCGCGAGGTGGCGCGAGACCTTCGATTGGCTAGCGCCGAGCGCCTCGACCAGATCGCAGACGCACAGCTCTTCGTGGGTGAGGAGCAACCATAGGATCTGGAGCCGGGATTCATCGGCGAGAACCTTGAGAAACTGGGCGACATCCTTCATGGGCACCTCATATTGCCATTCACCCATATACGTATAACCGGGTATCTGCATATAGTCAAGCCCGATCTTTTTGCGCCCATCTTCTGCAGGGAGCCCGGCGGCCCTCAGTCGGAATAGCCTGAGCAGGGGGGATGCACACGTGCCGCTCGCTCAGTCAGCACGGTCCTCCGCGGGTCGAGCACCGGCTTCCATCGAGATACCAAGCCCGGCGCAGATCTCCGCCAGCGCTTCTCGCAGTTCCCGGTGTTCCGCGGCGAAGATCGGGCTGCAGGCGCCGACGGGCACCTCTCCAGCCCACAAGCGCAGGGCGAAGGCCATGCAGGTCAGCTCTCCGCACAGCCCGCAGTTGGTGCCGGGCAGGCGTTTGAGGATCTCGAGGGCGGGGGGCTTCTTGCGGGTCTCGAAGCAGGGTTCGATCCGCCCTCGCTGCTCCCAGGTCTGGTTGACCTGCCTGCGGATGCGCTCCAGGCAGAACCAGGCGTCGACGATGTCGTCGGCCTTGGCGACCGTGATCCGGCGCGGATACAGCACGATCATGCGATGCTGCTCCATGTAGGTCACGGTCTGCGCTCGCGGGCTGTAGGAGACCTGGGGCATGACCGCGTTGAGGTACGGCATGACCTCGCCCAGGTCACCGGACAGCTCGGCCACGAAGCGGATCTTGGTGTCGTCGGCCACACACGGCTGGAGCACGGTGATGGACGCCGCGCCGAAAGGGGTGGAGTCCGGACCGGGCGGGGCTTGAGCGAGTGACTCCCGTCCGGGATCTGTGGGTCGATAATCCACCCAGCCCGAGCACACGATGGTCCCGCCGCTCGCCTCTGCCCAGCGGTTCCTGCCGGGTCGATCCACCACGATCGCCGGCACGGCGACGCGCTCAGAGCCGCTCGGGGGCGATATGGTCTCGAAGGGGATCCGCTCCGACTCGAGCAAAGACACCGCCTGCTCATACCCGCGCAGATCTGAAAAAGTGGTCAGCTGCTTGTCCATCAGCTCTGGTCCCTCGTGTTCCTGGGCATCTCGAAGGCCGGGAGGCAATCCGGGTGCTCGAGCAATCCCCTGATTTTCCGATGAAGAGCACCCCGCCCTGCCTCCAATCCGCGTTAGCCGGTCGCGCCGATGGGGAGACCAGCAGCGCAACCTGATGTGCTTACCACAAGTCGATATATGCGAACTTGGCCATATTGTCAAGCGTTGGTTTTCGCCGCATACGCCGTCGTTGCCGAGCCGCACGCGATCCATGCGATCAGCCGCAGACTACTTGCCGCAGGAGCCCGTCCCGCCATCGCAAGCGCAACCTCCGCCGGCCTCGCGGAGAGGAGGAAGCGGGCGGCGGCCACCGATCGTGTGCACTGGCCATTGGGGCCTGCCTTCGTTCAACCCTCGTATTCCCGGCCGCGAGAGCCGGGGGTGGCGGGGGTGGCGGGGTGGCCCAGGGGTTGACAACATGGCCATATCGCCATATCATA
>CAYVQE010000256.1:0-4303 GCA_964454005.1 uncultured Myxococcales bacterium | reverse complement strand
CTCGATCAGGTCGGCCAGGTTGAGCATGCCGCCCAGGCCCCAGGCCACGCGGGTGCCCGGGGTGCCGGTGGCCTGGTAGTGCTCGCGGAACCAGGTGTCGTTGAGCCCGATCACCAGCCCGCCCGGCAGCTCCACGTCCTCGCTGGTGCCGCCCAGCTCGACGTGGGTCATGATCATCTCGCCGATCAGGGCGTCGACGTTGAGGTTGAACAGGTTGCCCGGGATGGAGGCGCCGGTGAAGCCCAGCTTGACCTCGCAGGAGCCGTCGCACTCCACCGGCGAAAAGTCGAACTTGCCGGTGTAGCCGCCGACCTTGGTCGGGTCCAGGGCGATGCCCAGATGCGCGATCAGGTCGTTGGAGTCGGCCTGCATGAAGCTGACGTAGCCCACGTCGGCCGCGCTCAGGGTGACGTCGGCCGGGGTGGCGGCCAGGTCCATGTCCGGGAACAGGGCCACGCCGTCGGCGTCGGTGTCCACGGCCGCGGCCGCGCCTACGATCTCGACGGTGATGCCCGCGAGCGGCTCGCGGGTCAGCTCGTTGACGGCCACCACGCGCACGCCCTGCTCGACCGCGCCGTAGTTGAGCACCTCACCGGTGCAGGTGGTGTCGCAGCCGGTCACGGTGGCGGTGATGGTGGCGGTGCCGGTGGTGGCGCCGCCGGTGACCGCACCGGCGCTGACCGCGGCGATGGCGTCGTCGCTGGAGCTCCAGCTGAAGCTGGCGCCCGGGGCCAGCGCGCCCGAACTCAAAAAGGCCGTGGCCGAGAAGGCGGCCGTGGTGCCGGTCTGGGTGACCACCGAGGCCGGCACCACCTTGCACGAGGTCACCTGGGCGCAGTCGGCCGGGGTGACGCAGTCGCCGTTGTAGCAGACCGTGCCCGGCCGGCAGTTGTCGTCGCGCTGGCACTTCTGGAAGTCACAGGTGCCGTTATCCTGGCAGACCAGGTCGGCGGCGAAATCGACATCGCCATGGCTGGCCTCGCAATCGGCGTCCGCGGTGCAGACCGGCATGCAGGTGTCGCTGAAGGGATCGCAGGCCAGCCCCTCGCAGCAGATCTCGGGATCGTCCGAGCAGTCGGCGCCCTCTTCCTCGCAGATCGGCTCGCAAACGTACTCCGCGGTACACTCCTCGTCCGCGGCGCAGTGGTCGTTGTTGCAGCACTCGTGGCACTGCCCGTCATCGCAGCGGTACTGGCCTTCCGGGCACTCTTCGCCATTGCCGTTGCCGCCGCCGCAGCCAGCCAGGCCGAAGGTGGCCGCCAACAGGGCGCTCAGCGCCAGCAGCGGAATGAGCTTGCGCATCTTCATCATGGGTTCTCCTCCTGGATACAGATGGTTGATTTGGGTTCTCCCGTGTCTCGCTCCATCGAAAACAAGGGCGTTGAATCGCGTTCGGATTGGCCCATTCCTAGGCCAGCAGCGCCGAAATGTCAAGGGATGGCGCCGCCATCGAGGCGCGCTCAGGCGCCTGGAACCAGGGCTTCGACGCGCCGCGCCAATTCCGGCAGCACCTCGCCGGCCGCACCGCGCAGCACGGAATCGGCGAAGCCCTCCGACAGCGGGGTCTGCTCGGGGTTGATCTCGACGATGAAGCCGCCGGTCTTCTTGGCCACCACCGGCAGGTAGGACGCCGGCGCCACCATGCCCGAGGTGCCCACCACCATGAACACGTCCGGCTCGCTGGCCAGTTCCATGGCCAGCCGGCCGGGCTCGGCCGGGATGGGCTCGCCGAAGAACACCGCGTCCGGCTTGAGCACCCGGTCGCACTGCGCGCAGCGCGGCGGGCCCTGCTCGCCCTCGGCCGCCATGCGCCGCCGGGCGGCCAGGGCGTCTTCGCGCACCCCGCAGCTCAGACAGATCAGCCGGCTGGCGTTGCCGTGGTACTCGACCACCTGCTGCGAGCCGGCGGACCGGTGCAGGTTGTCGATGTTCTGCGTGATCACCCCGGCCAGCCGGCCCAGCGCCTCCAGCCGGGCCAGCGCCAGGTGGGCCGGGTTGGGCGCGGCCGCCTCCAGCACCCGGGCCATCTCGGCCAGCATCTGCCAGACCTTGACCGGATCGGCCTCGAAGGCCTCGATGCTGGCGTACTCCATGGGGTCGAAGCGCTCCCACAGCCCGCCGGACGAGCGGAAGTCGGGCACCCCGCTCTCGACGCTGATGCCGGCCCCGGTCAGGGCCACGTTCTTGCGCCCGGCCGAGATCTTCTCGGCCACCTCCTGCATCGCTCGCTCCATGGGTTCCATCGGCTCCTTCCCCTGTCCCTCCCGGCCCCGCAGGTTAGCACCCGCGCCCCGGCAGGCTCAAGCGCGACCCCGCGCCCGGTGCTGCACGGCGATCGGCTTCGGGATGGTACAGGCCGCGATTGAGCGGGCTGGATGCGATGCAGCATGGCGATCGCAGCGCGAACCGCCGCCCCTCTCCTTCGGGCGACCGCCGGCATTCGGTTTGTCCCGCGCTGCGCCATGGCCTAGACTGGGCCCATGAACGCTCGTTTTCGCAAACGCCGGCGGCGGGCGGCGCGGCCGGTTCGCTTGGGTGAGCTGGTCGACAAGCGGGCGCGCAAGTGGCGCTTCAAGCACCTGGCGCGCCTGGAGACCATCCGCTCCCAGTGGGCCGCGGCGGCCGGCGATTTCGTGGCCGCCCACGTGCAGCCGGCGCGGCTGGTGCGCCGCCAGCTGCGCCTGGCGGTGGACGACGCGGCCTGGGGCAACGAGCTGACCTACCTGGCGCCGGCCATCCTGGAGCGGCTGCGCGAGCTGCTGCCGGGCAACTGGATCGACGAACTCAAGGTGGTGCCCGGCGAGCCCATGCCCGAGCCGCCGGCGCCGGAGCCGGATCGGCCGCCGCTGCCGCCGGCCGACGCGGCCATGCGCGCCGCGGCCGAGGAGGCGGCGGCCGGGCTCGCAGACCCCGAGCTGGCCGCGGCGGTGCGCCGCGCCTCGCTGGCGCGGCTGCGGCGGCTTGACGCCATGAGCCGCGCGGGGCATCATGAGCCGGCAAACCGCGACGGAACACCCGACGATGGGGAGGCAACATGAGGCACCTGTATCGACTCCCGCTGGCCCTGCTGCTGGCGCTGGCCGGCTGCAACGGCGGCGGCGACGGCGCCCACGACGCTGGACCCGACGACGGCGACGATCAGGAGCCTTGCGGCGGCGGGCGGCCCTGCTCCTCGAGCCAGACCTGCGTCAACGACTCCATGTGCGTGTCCGCACCCGATCGGCCGGCCGAGGCCTTCGAGGAGGTCTGGACCGGCGAGGACGAGAAGGAGTTCCAGGCGCGCGGCGACGCCGAACTCGGCTGCCACAACACCGCGGCCTGCAGCGCCGACGGCGACTGCCCGACCGATGCGGCCGGGGTACAGCTGGTCTGCCGCAGCGGCTTCTGCGGCCTGCCGGCGCCCGAGGACGGGCCGGAGACGGTCACCTTCCGCGGCTGCATCGACGCCTTCGGCATCGGCGACGTGACCAACGACATGCGCGTGGCGCTCTACCGCGGCAACCAGGATCCCACTGGCGACAGTCAGTGGGACATGGCCGCCACCGAGGACCGCGACGGCTGCCGCTACTGGGGGGCCTTCGAGTTTACCGACGTGCCCACCAATACGCCGCTCATCCTGAAGAGCTACGACGAGGACAGGCTGTTCATCACCACCTACAAGTACAACCTGGTGCTGTGGTCGGATCTGGCCGAGCAGGAGGGCGCGGACTGGGTGTTCGACACCCGCAGCCAGGTGTTGGATCCGCGCACCGGGGCCGAGATCGACCTCAACCCCTGGCGGGCCTACGCCATCAGCTCGACCACCTATGACGTCATCCTGCTGGCGGTCAGAATCAGCGATCTGCCCGAGACACAGGGCGCCATCGCCGGCACCATCCGCGACTGCGCCTATCACGATCTCAAGAACGTGCGCTGCGCCGCGGTGGACAAACCCAGTGAGCTGACCTACTTCACCGACAGCGAGAACCCGCGGCCGGACCAGGGCCGCGATGCCAGCCACGTCAACGGCATCTACGCCGCCATCGGCCTGGAGCAGGGCGAGCACCGCGTCTCGTGTCTGGCCCAGAACGCCGACGGCGAGGACGTGCCGCTGGGAGAATACACCGTCGAGGTCTTCCCCCACGGCGCCACCATCCTCAGCTTCGACTGGTACCCCGGCGTCGACTGACCGTAAGGGCTCGACAGGGGCATCGCGGCCATCCGAGACTCTATGGAGCCCGACAGACTCTGGAAGTCAGTACTCAGAATGTAAGCGTTTCTATGAATCGGTCGGTCCGTGTCAACCTCCTTGGGCAAGAAGCGA
>CAYVQE010000255.1:2632-4331 GCA_964454005.1 uncultured Myxococcales bacterium | reverse complement strand
CTCGAACCAGGCCACCTTCCAGCCCAGCCGCTCCTTCTTGCGGTCGAACGAGCGCACCAGCACCACCTGCAGCCGGTCGCCGGCGGTGACGGTTCGGTCGCGGACCGCGCTGCGGTGCAGGAAGGCGTCGCGGCCGTCTTCGAGCTGGACGAAGCCGAAGCCGCGCTCGGGGTCGTAGCGGGTGACCGCGGCCGGCCGGGCGTGCTCGCGGCGGGTGGCGGTGAGCTGCTCGCGGTAGCCGGCCAGGGCCTGGCGGCGCAGCTGGCCGGCCGGGGCGGCGTCGAGCTGGTCGAGGATGGGGCGCCAGGCCTCGCGGTGGTCGTCGCACCAGGTGTCGAGCTCGCGGCCCGTATTCCAGCCGGCCAGCCGGCGGGCCTCGGCGGCCAGCCAGGTCTCGCGGGCGGCCGCCTCGGCGTCGCCGATGGCGTCGAGCGCCTGGGCGCGGCGCAGGTGCAGCCGCCAGACCTTGCCCGGGTCTTCGCGGTCGTGGAAGGCCAGGGCGCAGGCCAGCAGGCGGGCGGCGCGCTCGGGCTGCTCGCCTTCGAGCGCGATCCTTGCCAGCGCGCGCCAGGGCCAGGGCTGGGTGGCGCCCAGGCAGGCGCGGGTGAGGATCTTGTCGGCCCGCTTTGGGTTCTGCGCCGCCCGTTCGGCCTCGGCCCGGGCCGCGGCCAGGGCCCAGTGGTCGGCCAGCCGCTCGGCCGCGTCGCGGCCGTGCTGGCGGGCCTCGTCCAGCGCGTTGCGCCAGATGGCGGCGCGCACGCGGGCGGCGGCGAACCAGGGGTTGTCGGGGTAGCGCTCGGCCAGCGGGCCCATGCAGGCCTCGAGCAGCTCCGCGTCGCCCGTGGCCTCGCCCACCCGGCGGCACAGGTAGCCGAAGCGTTCCAGCGCCGCGGTGCGCGCCCGGCCGTCGGGCTCGGCCGGCAGGTGGCCCAGGAACAGGGCCGCGTTCTCGCGCAGCAGCCGCGCCAGCTCCTGCATGCCCATGGCCCGGTCGCGGTTGTCTGGCTGGCGCAGCACCTCCAGCGCCCGGTTGAGATCCGCGGCCAGGCAGGCCAGCAGCACGCCCGGGTCCCGGCCCTGCCGCGCGCTGCGCAGGGCGCGGAACACCGCGCACAGCGCGCCCGGCGCATCGCCGCGCTCGGCCCGGTCGCGCGCCAGCGTGCGCCACACCCAGCCCAGCGCCGCCAGCACCCAGCGGTTCTCGCCCAGCCGGGCGATGGTCTCGGGTGCCGACTGCAGCAGCGCCTCCGGGTCGAAGCCGGCCTTGCGGCCGCAGGTCAAATAGCGCGCCAGGGCCCAGCCGTGCTCCGGCGCGGCCTGCAGGCAGCGCCACCACTGCTCGGCGGCCGCGGCCCACTGCTGCCGTGCGGCATCGCCGCGGGCCGCCTTGGCCTCGCGCTCCAGCGCGCGGGCCCGCTGCTCGGCCGCGGCCCGGTCGCCGGCCGGCCGGGTGGTGGAGCCCGTCGCTTCGGGCCGTCGCGGGTTCTGGAGCGTCTCTTCGGGCCGGCGCTGGGGCTGGCCAGTCTCTTCGGGCCGGCGCTGTGGCTGGCCCGTCTCTTCGGGCCGGCGCTGTGGCTGGCCCGTTTCTTCGGGCCGAAGCGGGGCCTGGCCCGGAGCTTCGGGCCGGCGCTGTGGCTGGCCCGTCTCTTCGGGCCGTCGCTGGGGCTGGCCAGGCTCTTCGGGCCGTCGCTGGGGCTGG
>CAYVQE010000255.1:0-2532 GCA_964454005.1 uncultured Myxococcales bacterium | reverse complement strand
CTCTTCGGGCCGTCGCTGGGGCTGGCCAGGCTCTTCGGGCCGTCGCTGGGGCTGGCCAATCTCTTCGGGCCGGCGCTGTGGCTGGCCAGGCTCTTCGGGCCGCCGCGGGGTCTGGCTCGTCTCTTCGGCCCTCTGCTGCGCGCAGTCCGGCTCGGCGGCCGGCTGCTGCGGCTTGTTGCTCTCGGCTTGGCTCTCGATCCGTTCGGCCTGCGCCATGTCGGCCTCCTTCGAGCGGCCCGGCTGGTTCTCGTGGCCGCCTGTCATGCTCGACGCGGGCCGGGCGCGGATCTGACAGGCCGATTCGCGCCTCGCCCGGCCGCTACGGCGGCGGCCGCGCCCGTGCGGGCCGGCTTCCCATCCCGTCCTCAACGAGCACCCCGTCGCAGCGGCGGCCGCGCCCGTGCGGGCCGGTTTACGAGCCGAGCCCTGTCAGAACCCAACCGGGTCGGCGTCACGTAAATCAGGAGGTCGCATCATGGGTGAGCCGATCGAGGGCGAGCTGGTCAGGATGGAAGTCATGCTGGGCGAGATGCCGGAGCAGGCCCGGGTCGACCTGGAGCGGCTCGACCTGCGCGCCGCCACGCGGGACGAGTGCCTGCGCGCGGCCGAGATCGCCGAGGCCGGCGGCTGGACGGCACAGGCCGTGCGCGCCTGCAACCGGGCTCTGGAGCACGACCCGGCCTGTGTGCCGGCGCTGGAGCGGCTGCTCGAGCTGCGCCGCGACCAGGGCGAGCTGCAACAGGCCGTCGAGCTGCTCGGCCGGCTGGCCGCGGCCGGCCGGCCCGAGGTGACCGGCGAGCGGATCGGGCTGCTGATCGCGCTCGATCGGCACGAGCAGGCCGAGCGCGAGCTCGACGCCGCCCGGCGGGCGGGCCGGCTGAGCCCGGCCCAGCTCGCCCGGCTGGAATCCATGCTCGGCGGTGCGGCCGCCGCGGCCGAGCCCGACCCCGAAGCGCCCGGCGACCGGCACGCGCCGCGCGGCCCCAGCGACGCCGAGCTGCTCGAGCTGTGCGAGCGCTTCCGCGGCCGGCGCGGGGTGCACGCCCGGCAGTGGCGGGGCCCGGACGGCCGCTGCGGCTACAGCCCGGTGCGCGCGCCGGTCACCCCCCACCTGCTGCGCCAGCACCTGCTGGGCGCGCTGACCCTGGGCGTCTACCCGGTGCGCCAGGATGACCGCTGCCGCTTTCTGGTGCTCGACGTGGACATCGCCCCCGAGCAGCGCCGGGGCCACCCGGGCGGCCGGCCGCCGCGCTACGAGGCCCTGCTGGGCGATTGCCTGGCCGCCGCCCGCAAGCTGGCCGCGGCGCTCGGGCGGCTGGGCCTGGAGACGCTGGTCTGCGACAGCGGCGGCAAGGGCCACCACGTGTGGGTGCTGTTCGCCGAGTTCTGGCCGGCGCGCGACGCCCGCCGGCTGGCGCTGGGCGTGCTGGCGAGCTGCCGGCCGCTGCCGGCCACGGTGGCGGTGGATGTGTTCCCGGCCCAGGACCGGGTGGCGCCCAGCGGGCTGGGCAACCTGGTCAAGCTGCCGCTGGGCATCCACCGCAAGACCGGCCGCCGGGCGCTGCCGCTCGACGATCAGGGCCGGCCGCAGGCCGACCCGCTGGCCGCGGTGTGCGCCGCGCCGCTGGCGAGCATGGAGACGCTGGCCGCGGCGCTGGGCCAGGTCGAGGCCTTCGCCGCCGAGGAGGCGGCGCGGCCGCCGGCAGCGCCGGACGGGGCCGAGGCCGCTCCGGCCGACGACGAGCCGGCCGCGCCCTGGGGCCGGGCCGAGCCGGTGCCCACCCGGCCGCCCTACGACCTGGACCAGGACCCGGAGCTCGACTTCCTGCTCGATCGCTGCGCCGCGCTGCGGCGGGTGGCCGGGCTGGCCCGGGGCGGCCAGGCGCTGACCCACGACGAGCAGGCGGCGCTGATCTACACCATCGGCCACCTGGCGCGCGGGCCCGCGGCGGTCAACGCGCTGCTGGCGGCGGCCGGCCACGAACCGGCGCTGGTGTCGCGGCTGCGCGGCCACCCCACCGGCTGCCGCAAGCTGCGCGCGCGGCTGAATCTCGAGCCCGAGCGCGACGGCTGCGACTGCCGCTTCGACGCCACCCTGGGCCGCTACCCAAACCCGCTGCTGCACCTGGCCGCCCTGGCCGCCGAGCGCGAGCTCGAACAGCCCGAACAGCCCGAACAGCCCGAACAGCCCGGGCCGGCCGCGGCCGGGCGGGCCAGCGGCGACGCGCGGGCGCTGAAGCTGGCGCGCGAGATCGACCGGCTGCGCGCCATGCAGCGCAAGCTGGCCCCAGCAGCCGCCGGAGCCGGCCCGGGCGGGCAGGGGGCTGCGGCCGGAGGCACGCAATCCGAGCGCCAAGGCGGGGCTGGTTCAGCCGACGAGGCCGGGCCGACCGGCGCGGTGATCCCCTTTCCGGGACACGGACGCCGATCGCGCGACAGCGAGGAATGAGAGGGCGTCCGATGCAGCCGCAGCCAAAAACCAAGAACCAAGAACCAAGAACCAAGAACCAAGAACCAAGAACCAAGAACCAA
>CAYVQE010000254.1:0-4361 GCA_964454005.1 uncultured Myxococcales bacterium | reverse complement strand
CGGAACGCGCGATGACCGAACTCAAGCCGCCCACCGTCCCGCTGGAGCTGGCCAATCCACCCTACCTGGCCGACCACCGGGCCGAGGGCCGCTCGATCCTGCCGGCGGTCGAGGCGCTGCAGGTGCTGGCCCAGAGCGCGGCCGAGCACCGTCCCGGCCTGGACGTGCGCCGGGCCCGGCTGGCCGAGTTCCATCGCTTCCTGCACCTGCCGCCCGATGTCAGCCTGGTGCCGGCCGAGGCCGAGTTCGAGCCGGGCGCGGACGACACCCTGTGGGCCCGGCTGCTGACCCGCCGGCGGCTGGGCCGCGCCGGTATCGGCCGCACCCTGGTGCACGTCGAGGTGGAGTACGGCGCCGCCCGGACGCTGGAGCTGCCGCGCTGGGACACCCTGGCCGCGCTCGAAGGGTTGGTGCTGACCTTTCCGGCCGAGCAGCTCTATGCCGACATGGTCCCGTTCGGCCCTGCCTACCACAACGTCACCGGCGACGTGATGCTGGCGACCAGCGGCGCGCTGGCCCGCATCCAGGCCGCCGTCCATCCGGCGCCGGACGTCCCGCTGGGCAACCCCTTCGTGCTCGATGCCGCCTTTCATCTGGCCTGCGCCTGGGGGCAGCGCTACACCCGGCTGCTGACCTTTCCCACCGGTTTTCACGAGCGGGTGGTCGTCGCGCCGTGCCGCACCGGAGAGCAGTACTGGTGCCGGGTGGTGCCACAGGGGGTCGAGGACGAGATCCTGCAGTTCGATCTCTACCTGTTCGACGACGCCGGCGCGCCGCGCGAGGCCTGCCTGGGGGTGCGCTTCCAGGACGTGGCCGGCGGCCGCATGCCCCCGGACGACGGGGTGGCCGCCGGCGCCGACGACGATCCGCTGGCCGAGCTGCGGGCCCGCTGCGCCGGGCTGACGTTGGTCGAGCTGGACGCGGTGGCCCCGTTCTACGCCCGGGCCTACACCGGCCGCGAGCGGGGCCGCGAGCTGGAAATGGGCGAGCGCCGGGCGCGTTCGTTCGCCGGCGCCCGGCTGGCGTTGAAGCTGCTGGCGCGCCGGATCACCCAGGATCTGGACCCGCCGGCCGACGCGCTGGAGACGGTGGCCGCCGACCGTATTCATCCCCGGCTGCCGCTGCCGGCCGGCGACCCCATCCGTTACTGCGCCGCGGCCCACGACGACCGTTTCGCGGTGGCGGTGGCGGCCGACCGGCCGCTGGGCGTGGATGTGGAGGTATTGAGCGATCGGGTGCTGCGCGGCCGGCGGCTCTACCTGTCCGAGCGCGAGCAAGGCTTGGTGGCCACCGCCGCCATCGGTGAGACGCCGGCGGCGCTGCGCATCTGGACGGTCAAGGAAGCGGCGGCCAAGGCGCTCGACATCCCGCTGGCCAAGGCCTTCGGCCGGGTGGAGGTGACCGAGGTCGAAGACGCCCACCTGGCGCTGACCATCGACGCCCGATCGCAGACCGCCCGCTGCGCCGCGGTGGACGGCCACGTGTTCACCCTGCTGGTGCTGGAACAGCCGTGAACGGGTGCGAACAGGATTGACCCCGGAGCCGGTCACCTCTCGTCTTTGGCGACCGGCGGCTCGGCGGCCTCGGCCTCGACCTGCAGGTCGGATTCGACCTGCAGGCCCAGTGCGCGGGCGCGCTTTTGCCACTGCTGGCGCGCCAGCGCCTGCATGTCCTCGACCCGGTCCACCTCGTCGACGATCTCCATGCCCAGCAGGGTCTCGACCACGTCCTCCAGGGTGACCAGCCCCTTGGTGCCGCCGTAATCGCCGGCCACCAGGGCGATGTGCTGGCGCTTGTCGAGCAGCAGCTCCAGCAGGGCCGAAAGCCGCATTTCGCCGGTGACGGTGGCGATGTCGCGCTGCAGCGCGGCCAGCTTGTCCTCGCTGCGGCCCTGGGCCTGGGCCAGCAGCAGCTCGTCCTTGAGGATGAAGCCGGTGACGTCGTCCAGGTCGCGGCCGTACAGCGGGATGCGCGAAAACGGCGCGTCGGGCCGGGCCGCCAGGGCCGCGGCCACGGTGCCGTCGCGTTGCAGGGCATACATCACCGTGCGCGGGGTCATGATGTCCCTGGCGGTCAGCGAGGCCAGCCGGAACAGGTTGCGGATGATGCGCGACTCGCGTTCGTCGAGCTGGCCGGCCTGCTGTCCCAGGTCGGCCAGGGCCACGAACTCCTGCCGGTCGAAGGCATGCACGTCGCGTCGTCGCGCGATCAGCCGGGTCACCCCTTCGGACAGCCAGATCAGCGGAAACAGCAGCCCGATCAGCAGGCGCACGAACTGGGCGGTGGGCCAGGCCAGCCGGCGCCAGAACACCGCGCCCAGGGTCTTGGGGATGATCTCGGACAGAAACAAGATCATCAGGGTCATGGCGGCCGAGAACAGCCCCATCCAGTCCGAGCCGAACACGGCGCTGGCCTGGGCCCCGGCGCCGATGGCGCCGACCGTGTGGGAGATGGTGTTCAGCGTCAGAATGGCCGCCAGCGAGCGGTCCACCTTTTCCTGGCGCAGCCGTTCGAGCAGGGCACCGAAGCGGGGTTTGACCTCGCGCAGCCCGGCCACGAAGGACGGTGTGATGCTGAGCAGCACCGCCTCGGCCACCGAGCACAGGAAGCTGAACACCAGCGCCAGCAGGACATACAGCACCAGCAGCACCACGTCGGTTCGGCTGGCGTAGGCCGCCGCTGCCGAGCCGCCGTCGGCCTCCAGCGCCAGCGCGGTGCCGCCCAGTGCCAGCACCATCAGCACCGGCAAACCCGCCATCCGCGCTCGGTTTGCGCTCCTGCGCTCCATGTCGCTGACCATCTCCCGCGCCGCTTGGATCCCGCCGCAACCCGTTACGGGATCCGCTCTTGAATACCACCGATCCGGCCGTGCGAACAAATCTGAGTCAAGGGCAGCTGCGGCACGGGGCGGGTGCCGGTTGAGACCGCGCCCGGGTCGAGGATCAGAAGGTGCCCTGGCTGCAGCGGCCGCTGCAGGCCTGCGGCTCGTCCGCGGGGCTGAGCAGGGCCGAGGCCTCGATGCGGGCACTGCCGGCGGCGGTGTTGATGCGGATGCGCCCGGCCGCGCCGCCGCCGCCGAGCAGCGGCACCAATGCCGGGGTCATGGCGGCCGGGCCGCCGTCGCTGGATCGCCGGCACACCCCGTCCAGGCACTGGTAACCGGGCAGGCAGGCGCCGTGCTCGTCGCACAGCTTGCCGTCGAGCAGGCCGGCGTCCAGGCAGCCGGCGGTCGCCGCGACCGAGGCCAGCAGCCCGAGCGAGCGGACGAGGTGTTGCCGCACCGAGCGCATGAGACCATTCTAGAACAGAAGCACCGCGTTCGCCATGGTCGCGCCGGAGCGGTTTATCGGCGGAGAGCAACCGCCCCCCTTGTCATCTGGGCGAGACGGGCTATATTGCGGCCCAGGTGATTCGGCACGGGCCGTCGGGCCCGGGGGAGTGAAAACATGGCGACCATCGAACTGACCAAGGACAACTTGCAGCAGACCATCGAAGACAACGACATCGTTCTGATCGATTTCTGGGCCGAGTGGTGCGGGCCCTGCAAGACGTTCGGCCCGGTGTTCGAGAAGGCCTCGGAGAAGTACCCGGATGTGGAGTTCGCCAAGTGCGACACCCAGGCCCAGCCCGAGGTGGCCGCCGCCTTCGACGTGCAGTCGATCCCAACCCTGGCCGTGTTTCGCGACAAGGTGCTGCTGTTTCTGCAGCCCGGGGCATTGCCGCCGCAGGCGCTCGACGAGATCATCGAGAAGGTCAAGGGTCTGGACATGGACGAGGTGCGCGCCACCATCGCCGAGGAGGCCAAGGCCGCCGAGAGCGGGAACGGCCCGGACGCTGCCGCCGCTCCGGAACCCGACGCGCCGCCGGCGGACCGCCGGGCCGAGGATGCGCCGGCCGCCGCGCCCGCACCCGCAGCGGCCGACGAGCAGGCCAAGGTGGTGACCACCGCTCAGGTGGGCGAAGGCCTGGCCCATCTGTCGGACGACTTCGTGCTGCGGCGCCAGGGCGTGACGCGCGACTTTTTGGAACAGGCCCGCTCCAGCGAAGGGGTGGCCCGCAAGGTGCTCGAGATGTACGATCGGGTGCGGCAGGAGACGATCGAGAACGGCGCCGCGGGCCGCGAGCGGATGCGCGGCGAGCTGGACGCCTGGGACTTCGATGCGGAGCGCGATCTGCAGTCGGTCGACGCCGAGACCCGCAGCGAACTCAAAGCCGTTCTGCGGGCCATCGACGAGCTGATGGGCGAATGAGAGCTTCCACGCACAGGTCTCGATGAACCTGCGCTGAGCAACTCACGAACCGAATAAACCCATCTTATTCACGGCCTGGTCATCCTGAAGCCTCAGGAAAACTTGGTTTCG
>CAYVQE010000253.1:0-4393 GCA_964454005.1 uncultured Myxococcales bacterium | reverse complement strand
CAGTACTACTGAGAATCTTTGCGGGACGCGAAGATTCTCGCGGTTAGTAGTACAGGAGCTTTGCGGTCAGGCTACTGCCCCTTCTTCGCGAAAGGAAAGCAGGGATCGTTGGTAGACCATCTCCTGAGCCAAAGAATCGAATTGGAATTTGACCCTCTCTTCAACCGCAACCAAGTCGATCGAAGAGACCAGGTTGCGCAGAATGACATTGAAATAACTCGAAGACACCCCACGAAGTCCCTTTAGCGAGACAACTACCCGATCGTGTTCCCCGAGGGAGTCAGTGATTGCCCCGGCAAGCCGCTCGGCACTGTCCACGAGTTTCTCATCTTGTACAGTGAAATCGAGAGCCCGAATCGTGGCTTCACTCATCTTGTTCACCTCTGTCTGCATGCTCACCTCTCGTGCTTAGGGTGAAGAACACCCCTGTGCCCGGGAAGCAAAACGGCATCTTTTTGAATCTAGGGCTTTTCCCATGCCGAATGTCCGCCGACCCATTGCCCGAAAAGATGCCGAGATTGCCATTCTTCAGGGAGATGATTTTGGCGAGGTTGCTTATCCCGACACCCATGTTGTTCTTGCGAGATTTCGACGAGTAGTTGCCTTCGAAAACACACTGCAGTGCCTGAACGGAAGAAGTCACCTTCGGGTACCGCTGGGCGAGTGTTCTTTCTATTCCGAGCCCCCTATCCACGATCGCGACTCGAACTTCTCCTGCAGCGCCGATGAATCTCGCGCACCAAATACCGCCGATCTCGGATTTCGAATGATCGTCGATGTTCTGGATGACCTCGTTCATGCAGAGTCTGAGGTAGTCTTCCTCATCGGTCTCGATCGAAGCACGTCTCCTTACCAGGGAGATCACAGGATCCGGCTCTGTCCACATGGCCCCGCTGAATCGCCGCAGGGGTGCGGTTTCAGATTGCGGGTGATTCGGGTCGGCAGCAGCGCCCCCTTCGATGAAATGACAGAGGTTTGAGAAGGTGCAGAATGCGCGGAGGGCAGGCGGTCTCTGCGGCAGCCTGATGGCCGCATGCTGGTCCAGCCGTTGAGCCTCGAGCCAGGTTGAATAGAGCACTGCAGCCGCATCAGGACCGAGATACTGACATTCGGTCAGATCGATCGTCCACCATCCACTCACAGGGACTTCGAAGACAGGCTGGATGCGATCTAGGAAAGCAGACAAGGATCGGCTGTTGTCGTTCACGTTGAAATCCACCGAAGTGTTCGTGATGCCCGTCATTGTCCAGCCAGCCCTGCCGGGTATCCAACTCCCACTGTGATCAAAGAATTCCCAACCTACCTCAAAGAACTTACAGTGAATCCGAGCCCTAGGGCAACTCAATCATGCCACGGATCGGCCGCGTCCAGTTCATACTTGTGCTGGGCCTGCAAGACGTGCTCGGGGGCACGGCGGAGGGCTGGTGCCGGCCATGGCCGACGCACCTGGAAAATTGCCAGGTATGATTTCTTCCCACCGTCAAGGCTGGTGGCCGCGGGTCAGTACCTGCACCGAGCGGGGCGCCAGGGTGGGCGCGTCGGCCTGCGGCCGCGGGGGCCGTACCAGCGTACCGCCTGGCGCCAGAAGGTGCCCCGGCACAGGCTGGGATGTTCGCGGCGGAAGTGGATCAGGCGGCGGAAGAAGCGCTGGATGTCGCGGTGCTGCTCCAGCCGCCGCCAGTCGAGCCAGGTGGTGGGGTTGTCCTGGTTGTAGGGGTTGTTGATCCCGTCCCCGGGGCGAACCCAAAGCGGGCCGGGTGGAGCGGGATGCCTGGTCCAGAATCGACGGCCGGAGGCGGAACGATGGCCCGTCCCGGCTCGAACGGTGCGGCCAGGGGCCGCTGTGGCGTCCGCCGCGACGGTCGGACGGCGGCACGCCGATTGCAAACACTTTCGATCGGTGGTCCGCGGAGACGGGCCGAGTTGGAACCGACTGGCAAACGAGGTGAGAGCATGGATGTACCGCTGGAGATCTCCTTTCGGGGCACGCCCAAGACGGGTCCCATGGACGAGCTGATCCGCGAGAAAGTCGACAAGCTGGATCGGATGCACGATCGCCTGGTCAGCTGCCGGGTGGCGGTCGAGGTGCCGCAGACGCACCAGCAAACGGGCAGCTTCTTCCGGGTGCGGGCGGAGATCGGGGTTCCGGGCGACCGACTGGTCATCAAGCGCGAGTCCAACCAGGGCTCGATGCACGAGACCCTGCACCGGGTGATCAGGGACGTGTTCGATACCGCCGAGAAACAGCTGCGCAAGCACCGCGAGCAGCAGCGGCGCGAGACAAAGCAACACCCGGAGCAGGACGAGGTCGGCTTCGTGGTGCGCCTGTTTCCCGAGCAGGACTACGGCTTCTTCCGGACGCTGGACGACCGCGAGGTCTACTTCCACCGCAACGCCGTGGCCAACGACGACTTCGACCGCATCGAGATCGGCACCGGGGTGCGGTTCGTCGAGTCCATGGGCGAGGAAGGGCTGCAGGCCAGCACCGTCCAGATCGTGGACAAGCCGGGTGTTCGGGCGGCCAAGATCGATGGCTCGGCCCAGGAGCCGCCGCTGGGCTGGTGATCCGCCACCGACTTGTGCCGCGCTTTTTGCGGCGCTAGTATGGGTTGCCATGCGGAACCGCAGTCGAGCCAAGGACGAGCGCCTCCGCCTGGTGGTCGTATGGGCGAGCCTCGCCCTGCTGGCCGCCGGCTGCGGCGCCACCGCCGGCGTCAGCGGTGACGGCGGCGTGGATGCTGGCGCGGACGGCGCGGCCGACGGCGGCGATTCGAAGGCCACCTTCGTCAAGCCGCCCGGCCACGCTTCGGTGACCTTCTTCGTCGACGATACGGCCAACCGCACCTACGCCCCGGCTGAGCTGCGCTGGATGGGCAGCTTCATCTACGATCCGGCCACCAACGTCATCACCCACGAGCCCAACTGGGGCATCGGCGTGCGCTCCTACCCGCCGCTGTACGATGACGGGCCGATTCTCGAGGGCGGCCACGAGATGCACGGCGCCACCGCCGGCGACCACATCTTCAGCACCGAGGTCTACGTCGCGGCCGATCCGGAGCAGGCGCAGCGGTTCGATTACGGCCTGGTCGACGATGCGGATCACTGGCTGTGGCGCGGCGACATCGGCTCGTTCGTGCTACCGGCCGGCAGCAGCGAGCGCATCCACGCACCCGGCTTCTTCATCAAGGCCTTCGGTTCCTACGATCTGAAGCTGGTGCTCGACACCGCGGCGCTCGACGACACCATGTGGCCCTTCGATCCGCAGCGCGACCGGATCGCGGTCCGCGGCTCGATGATCGCCTGGGGCGAGCGCGAGCTGGCCGACGACGGCGACATCGACAACAGCGGCGACGAGGTGGCCGGCGACGGCAAGTACACCTACTTGCACTCGGCCAAACTGGGCCCCCACGACGGCCTGCTCAACGGCGAGCAGCAGGTGCAATTCGTCTTTCGCATCGGCGGGCGCGACTACCGCACCGGCGAACGGGTGCCGCCGGGGCTGTCCGCGGCGACCGACTGCGACGGCGCCTTCGCGCCGGTGCCGATCTTCATCGAGCCGGCGCCGCGCAGCGGCGAGCCCACCCCGACGGTGGTCATCTGCGAGCCCACCGGCCAGCTGGCCGTGGGCCCGGTGATCCCCCCGGCCGGCCCGACCGCCGGCGGGCTGGCGGTGACCATCTACGGTGCCGGTTTCGAGCCCGGGGCCGAGGTCTGGTTCAACACCCGGCCGGCCACCGAGGTCGAGGTGATCGATCCGGGCCAGATCAACTGCCGCGCTCCGGCCGGTGAAGCCGGGCCTGCCGTGGTGCGGGTGATCCTGGCCGACGGCGAGTACGGCGAGCTGGCCGACGGCTTCCGCTACCGGACCGCGCCCCCGGTCGAGGTCCTGCACGCCGGCCCGACCGGCGGGCCGACCGCCGGGGGCACCGCGGTGACCGTGACGGGCAACGGCTTCGCCGCCGGCGCCACGGTGGCCTTCGGCGGCGAGCCGGCCGAAGCGGTCGAGGTGGAGGACCCGCGCCGGCTGGTGTGCACCAGCCCGGCCCATCCGGCCGGCACCGTCTCGATCGCGGTCACCAATCCCGACGGCGCCGGCGGGACCCTGGAGCAGGCCTTCACCTACAGCGATGAGACCGACCCCGCGGTCGACTGGGCCGTGCTGCGGCAGCCGCTGGGCCTGATGCTGGCACCCGGCGAGAGCAGCCCGGCCCTGCAGGCGCGGGTGGCCGCGGCGGGGCTGACCGAGCACCCCGGCTGCCACCAGCAGATCCAGGCCGAGCTGGGCTGGGGGCCGCCGGAGGTCGATCCCGCCGTGAGCCCGGACGGCTGGAGCTGGGCGGCGGCCACCTGCGACGGGGAGTGCGCCGGCTGCGGCGCCGGCGACGCCTACCGC
>CAYVQE010000252.1:0-4428 GCA_964454005.1 uncultured Myxococcales bacterium | reverse complement strand
TCGCTGCCCACCGGCAGAAACCAGCAGGCGGCGAAGACCGCCAGCATGATCAACAGCTTGGTTCGCTCCTTCACCGGTACCTCCCACCGGAAAGAACGTGGCTATGTGGCCAAATTGGCAACATGCTCGCAAAAAAAATCGGCTCGCCCATTACGCCCGCTCCTTGATGACCTGGGTCGCGCAGGAGAAGAAGTTCATCACGCAAGGGGTGAGCAGCGTGTAGTAGACCACGTTGCCCGCGCGCCGGTCCTCGACGAGCCCGTGGCTGCGCAGCACGGCCAGGTGCTTCGAAACCGTGGAGCGATCCGAGCCGACCAGGTCGGTCAGCTCTCCCACCGAGCACTCGCCGCGCAAGAGCCGATCGACGATCTTCAGACGCGACTCGTTGGCCAGGGCCTTGAGCACCCGCGCCTGCATCTTGAAAACACCGTCATCGGGCCGGGGCATGTCTCCTCCAGCTCCAGAACAGCCACGGAGATTATGTGGCGAGTTGGCCACTTTGTCAAGCACGGTCCAGACCCCAGGATCTCCCACCACGATCTGACTGATTTCCCAGATCGGCCGTGAGGTCAAGGAAGCGAGGCGTTTTCGAGCGGAGTCGTAGTCATCTACGTCGCCCCTGGCGGGACCGCAAAAACCGCGGAGCATCGAAAACGCCTCGCTAACGCAGAGATCGCGGCCGAGGTGGGAAATCAGGGAGACCCCAGATCCTTCGGGCGACGCCCTGTGACTCGGTCATCTCTTTCCTTTGCGCCTGGCTGCTCGCTCGCCGAGCAATTTACCACGCGAGCGTTCCGCGCAGCTTTTGGCGCCACGCCAGTCTTCGAGGCGCGCGAAGAGTTCGGCGGGGATGCGCTCGTCGAGCAGGGCCGGCAGCAGCCCGATGACGTGCCTCTGCGCGGCCTCGGGCTCTTCGGCGATGCGAAAGTAGACCCACGTCCCCTCCCGGCGGTCGTCGAGCAAGCCGGCGTTGACCAGGTGCCGCAGGTGCCGGGAGGCCTTGGACTGGGAGATCGCGAGCACATCGACGAAGTCGCAGACGCACAGCTCACCCTCCTTCAGGAGGAGGCCGAGCATCTGCAGTCGCGTCGCGTCCGACAGGGACTTGAAAACATTGATCAGTGTGCGCATGGTGCATACTCTTCACGACAAAGAAAACCACAAAAAGGCCCCGGTGCCCAGGGGGGCGTGGCCCGCCACGCTGTCGCGGCAGCGTGGGCCCGTGTTCTCATGCCTCGTTCGGATCGGCCCGGACCACCTCGAGCAGCGGCCGCAGCAGCGGCGCCAGACCGCGATCGACCAGGCGCGGGTGGTCGGCCAGCACCTGGCGCAGGGTCCGGGAGCCGGCCTGGATCCAATCCTCGTGATCGGCGACCACCTGCTCGAGCCGCGGGGCCGCAGCGGCCAGGGCGGTGGCCAGCGCGTCCGGGTCCAGCGCCCGGGCGAACCCGGCGCTGTAGGCCCGGGCCAGCGCCGGCCAGTCCTGCTGCTCGGCGGCCAGGGCCAGGCTGAGCCGGGTGCAGCGGCCGGCCAGCTCGCCGGCCAGGCCCAGCTCGATGCGGCCCAGCAGATCGCGCAAAAAGGCCGCCTGCAGCGCCGGGGCCAGCCTGGCGGTCTGATCGAGCAGGCCGCGGCCGGCCAGCAGCAGCGCATTGGCCGCCCGCGGCAGCGCCTGCAGCAGCGACATGGGCAGCGAGGGATCGGTCCAGATGGCGGTGCGCACCAGCTCGGGCGCGTAGGCCGGGTCGATGCGCGCCAGCAGCCGGCGCAAGCTGTTCTTGAACCGCGCCGAGCGCAGCAGCGGCCGCAGCCGTACGGTGGCCTCGTCCAGCCAGCCCGGCCGGTCGGCCGGGCGATCGCCTGTGCCCATGTCCACCTCCCGGTTGTGCGGCGCCGGTCACGACCGGCGCCGGATCGCACCCGACTTGTACCACAACGCGATCCCCCGACGCAGCACCGCAGCCGGGGGCACGCCGGAGACCGTCCAGGATGGAGCAGCTGCCGGCTTGTGGCCGGCCCGCCGCCAGTGCTATACCAGGCCCTGCTCGAACTTCCAAAGGAGGGTCTGTGAGCATGAGACAAGCGGTCATCGCCAGCGCCTGCCGCACCGCCATCGGCGACTTCGGCGGCGGGCTCAAGACGGTGCCGGCCAAGAAGCTCGGCGCCATCGTCATCACCGAAGCCATCCGCCGCGCCGGCCTCGCGCCCGAGCAGGTCGACGAGGTCATCATGGGCTGCGTGCTGCCCCACAACATGGGCCAGAACCCGGCCCGCCAGGCGGTGCTGACCGCCGGGCTGCCCATGACCACCGAGAGCCTGACCATCAACAAGGTCTGCGGCTCGGGGCTCAAGGCGGTCATGCTGGCCGCCCAGGCCATCGCCTGCGGCGACGCCGAGGTGGTGGTGGCCGGCGGCATGGAGAACATGAACCAGGCGCCTTTCATGCTGCCCAAGGCGCGCTACGGCTACCGCATGGGCGCGGCGGCGCTGATCGACGGCATGCTGCAGGACGGCCTGTGGGACGTCAACAACGACATCCACATGGGCGCCACCGCCGAGCACATCGCCGATCGCTTCGGCATCGGCCGCGAGGAGATGGATCGCTTCGCGCTGGCCTCCTATGAAAAGGCCCTGGCGGCCCAGCGCGACGGCAAGCTCGACGCCGAGATGGTGCCGGTCGAGGTGCCCCAGCGCAAGGGCGATGCGGTCGCCTTAGAGCGCGACGAGGTGCCGCGGGAGACCTCGCTGGAGCTGCTGGGCAAGCTCAGGCCGGCGTTCAAAAAGGACGCCGGCCGGGTGACCGCCGGCAACTCGTCCAAGATCGCGGACGGGGCGTCGGCCCTGGTGATCACCTCGCGCGAGCGGGCCGAGTCGCTGGGCCTGGAGATCATGGCCACCGTCGGCGCCCAGGGCGCGGCCGCCCAGGATCCGATGGAGGTGCTGGTCACGCCCATCCTGTCCATCCCCAAGGTGTTGGACAAGGCCGGGCTGGGTGTGGCCGACATCGACCTGCACGAGGTCAACGAGGCATTTTCGGTGTCCACGGTGGCGGTCATGCGCGAGTTGGGCATCCCCGAAGAGCGGCTCAACGTCCACGGCGGCGCCATCGCGCTGGGCCACCCCATCGGCGCCTCCGGCGCCCGGGTGCTGACCACCCTGATCTACGCCCTGGCCGATCGCGGCCTGAAGCGCGGCATGGCCAGCCTGTGCCTGGGCGGCGGCGAGGCGGTCAGCCTGATCGTCGAGCGCCCGTAGACCGATTTCCGGTTTTTTCGAAAGAACGAAAGACGAGGTGGAGCAGATGGCGACCGAAGCGGTGATACTGAGTGCGGCCCGGACCGCGGTGGGCACCTTCGGCGGCGGTCTCAAGGGCGTATCGGCCGTGCAGCTGGGCACCATCGCGGTGCGCGAGGCCATGGCCCGGGCCGGCATCGCGCCCGAGCAGGTCGAAGAGGTGCTGCTGGGCTGCGTGCTGCAGGCCGGGCAGGGTCAGAGCGTGGGCCGGCAGGTGGCCATCCACGCCGGCATCCCCCAGCAAGTGCCCTCGATGACCATCAACAAGGTCTGCGGCTCGGGCCTGCGCAGCGTCACCCTGGCGGCGCAGATCATCAAGGCCGGCGACGCCGACATCGTGGTGGCCGGCGGTACCGAGAACATGAGCGGTGCGCCCTTTGCCGTGCCCAAGGCCCGCTGGGGCGCCCGCATGGGCGACAAGCCCTTCGTCGATCTGATGATCCACGACGGCCTGTGGGAGATCTTCAACGACTACCACATGGGCCTGACCGCCGAGAACATCGCCGAGCGCTACGGGCTCGGCCGCCAGGAGCAGGACGAATTCGGCCTGCGCAGCCAACAGCGGGCGCTGGCGGCCATCGAGGCCGGGCGCTTCAAAGACGAGATCGTGCCGGTCGAGGTACCCCAGCGCAAGGGTGATCCGGCGGTGTTCGACACCGACGAGCACCCGCGCCAGACCTCGCTGGACAAGCTGGCCAAGCTCAAGCCGGCGTTCAAGAAAGACGGCACGGTCACCGCGGGCAACGCCTCGGGCATCAACGACGGCGCGGCCGCGGTGGTGGTCGCCTCGGCGGCGGCCGCCGAAAAGCTGGGCCGCGAGCCGCTGGCGCGCATCCGCGCCTACGGCGCGGCCGGCGTGGACCCGGCCTACATGGGCCTGGGACCCATCCCGGCCAGCCGCCAGGCGCTGGAGCGGGCCGGTCTGGGCGTGGGCGATCTGGACCTGATCGAGGCCAACGAGGCATTCGCCGCCCAGTCGCTGGCCGTGGTGCGCGACCTGGAGCTGCCGGCCGACATCACCAACGTCAACGGCGGCGCCATCGCCCTGGGCCACCCCATCGGCGCCTCGGGCGCGCGCATCCTGACCACCCTGCTCTACGAGATGAAAAAGCGCGACGCCAAACGCGGCCTGGC
>CAYVQE010000251.1:0-4457 GCA_964454005.1 uncultured Myxococcales bacterium | reverse complement strand
CGGCGATGGCCTGCCGGCAGCGGCCGGCGGCGAACAGGGCCCGGGCCAGCGCGTAGCGGGCGCCGGCGGCGCGGGCGTCGCCGGCGGCGGCGCGCAAAAAGGCGCGCCAGGCCGCGACGGCCGCGGCGTGATCCTCGGCGGCCTGGGCCTCGAGGGCGCTGCGGTACAGGGCGTCGGCCCCGGCGGTCGCGCCGGCAGCATTTTCGTCCCGGGCGGCCGGGCGCCGTTGCACCGTTGCAGTCGAGCGCGGCGCGGGCGCCTCGCTCTCGGCCGCGGGCTGCTCGTCGCCGGCCGGCGACTTCGGCTGCTGCGGTCGGGACAGCGAGGCGATGCCCTCGGCCGGCCGTCGCTGCTCGCGCGCGGCGGGCCGGTCGTCCGGCTGCTCGGCGACCGGAGCGGCCGGCCGGGGCGCCTGTTGCTGGCGGTCGGCGCTGTCCAGGCCGCCGGCCGGGGCGGCCGAACCGACCGTGTCGTCGCCGGGCGGCGGCTGGGCGAAGGCGCGCGACTCGGCGTCGCCGTCGCCGCCGACGCTGTCGGCGTTGTCGGCCGTGGCCAGCCCGTCGAGCAGATCGGCGTCGGCCTGGCCGGGCGGCGGCGGCGTCGCCTTTCGCCGCGGGGCCGACTCTCGTTTCTTGTCCTTCTGTCGGGCGGGGGCATCGGCCCGCGCGCCGGTGAGTTCCTCCAGCGCCTCAGGCTCGGCCGATCTGGCCGGTGGCGGGGTGGCGTAGCCTTTTCGCTCAGCGCGCTTGCCGGCCGGGCCGCGGGCCCGGGTCGGGCGCCGCCGGGCACGGCGGTGGCGGCGGGCCGTGGTGCGCTCGGCGTCCTCGACCTCGCCGGCCACGCGCCGCCGGCCGCTGCTGCGCGTCGACTCCGGGGCTGGCGGCAGCGCGGCCGCGCTGGAGGCGTCGGCCGGTGCGGCTCGCGGGCCGGCGCCGAAGTCCGGGGCCAACCCCCGCTCGGTTTCGTCCAGCGACCGCGGTGCCGGTTCGGCGGCCGGCTTTTCCTCGAGCTCGGCCGCCGGCGCCTGCAGCTTATCGGCCGGCCGGTCGGCGCTCGGCGCCTCCTCGCCCGTGCCCAGCACGCCGATCAGCCCGACGCTGATCATCACCAGCGCCAGCACCGCCGCGGTCACCGCCGGCCGCAGCAGCCAGCGCCACAGCCCGCCGCGCTGCGGGCGCTGGTGGGCGGCGTGGTCGCGGGCGGCGCGGGCGGCGTGCAGGATGCGCTGGCTGACCGCCGGGTCCGGCTCCGGCGCGGGCATTTCGCGCACCAGCGCCAGCACCCCGCGCAGCGCGGCGGCCTCGCGGGCGCAGTCCGGGCACTCGGCCAGGTGGGCGTCGAAGGCCTGCCGGGCGGCGGCGTCGAGCTCGCCGTAGAGGTAGTCGACCAGCTGCGTCTGGAACCGCTCGCAGCTCACGGCTCGACCCCCATGGCCTCGAGCTGGCTGCGCAGGTTCTGCAGCGCATAGCGCATCCGGCTCTTGACCGTATTGACCGGCGCTTCGACGATGCGGGCGATCTCATCGAAGGGCAGCCCGGCCTGCTCGCGCATCAGGAACACCTCGCGCTGCTCCGGGCTCAGCACGGCCACCGCCTGGCGGATATGTCCCTGCAGCCGCTGGGCATGGGCCTGGCGATCCGGGGCCGGGGCGTCGTTGCCGATGCGGTCGAGCAGGGTCATGCCGCCCTCCTCGTCCCGGCCCACGGGTTGATCCAGCGAGGCGGTGCGCCGGTGGCGCATCTTGCGGGTGTGGTCGATGCACAGGTTGCGGGCGATGGTGTAGAGCCAGGTGGTGAACTTGGAGCGGCGCTCGAAGGAGTCGGCCTTGTCGACCAGGCGCAAGAACACGTCCTGCAGCAGCTCCTCGGCCGTGTCCCGGTCGGTGCAGAAGCGCAGGATGAAGCCGTAGACCCCGCGCCGGTGGCGCGTGAGCAGGGCCTCGAAGGCGCGCATGTCGCCTTGTCGGAACCGGACCATGAGCTTCTCATCGCTCGGCTGCTCCATCCCGGGCTCCGGCTCCTGTGCACCGCGCTCGAGGCGGCTGACCGGGCCCTGTCCCTATGGACGCACAGCGCGGCCAGTCGATCTCATCGGCGTAACCCGCTGAATGCGGGGTGGAATTCACTGAGGCGGACGATAGCACGCCCCGGGCTGGGATTTCAATGATCGCGAATGATGGCGGGGCGCTGCAGCCTGTGGCGCGGGCCCTCGGTCCTCGAAGGTAGAGCCTCTTGTCCCGCGCCTTTTGCAAGGCTAGACTGAGGCTCACTGCGGGCTCGAGCAGGGCGAGGGTTTTGTTGCGGAGCCGCGCTGGGAGGTGGCATGCTGCGCACGGTGATCCGGGGGGTGGTGGTGGCGATGGTGGCGGCGGCCGGTTGCGGCGGCGGCGACGACGACAACCCCCTGGCCCGCTACGCTGGGGTCTACGACGTGAACGAGGCCTTCGCCGGCGACGTGGGCACCGGTTGCCCGGCCGAGCCGACCGAGGTGGCCGAGAACACCATCACCGTGAAGGTCGACGGCAACGAGCTCGAGGCCGTGTTCAGCGACCGCTGGGACGTGATGCGGGGCGAGATCCGCGAGGACGCCACCTTTTTGGCCAGCGGCAACCTGGGGCCCGAGCAGACCCTGCGCTTGTCGGGCAGCTTCACCGCAGACAGCATCGCCGCCAACCTGGATCACGTGCGCAGCTCGACCTGCACCCGCCGCTACGACGTCAGCGGCAGCCGGCGGGCGAGCCCCTGAGCCGGGGGCGGGAGGTGGTACCATGCGCCGCGCGAAGCGATTGCTGTCGATCGGGCTGGGTGGCCTGCTGGCCAGCGGCTGCCTGGAGGGCTGGGTGAGCGAGTCGGCCCCGACCGACGCCGACCTGCACGCCGTGTTCGGTGTCGAAGGCGGCGGGGTCTGGGCGGTGGGCGCCGGCGGCACGGTGCTGGCGCGCAGCGATTCGGGCTGGAGCCAGCTCGACTCCGGGGTGGAGGTCGACCTGCACGGCGTCTGGGGCAGCGGGCCCGAGCAGGTGCTGGCCGTCGGCGACGAATGCACCGCGCTGGAGTTCAACGGCGCGCCCGAGACGCCGGCCGACGGCGGCGAGGAGCCGCCCGACCTGCGGCCGATCGAGGTCGAGGGCTGCCCGGACTTCGTCGCCGTGCACGGCCACGACCCGGCCGCTGCCAACGCGGTCGGCTCCGGGCGCATCTACTGGTATGACGGCCAGCAGTTCAACCGCGGCGGCTGGCACGCCGACAACCTGCTCGGCATTCACGTCAACAGCGACAGCGACCGGCACATGTGCGGCGACGACGGGCTCTACCGGCGCCACGACGGCGAGGAGTGGAGCCGCCACCGCGTCGAGCTGTGCCCGGTGGCGCTGGTCGAGGGCGAGTGTCCGATGGAGACCAGCCGGCCGATCCTGTGGGACGTCTGGGCCGACGAGACCGGCGCCGGCGCGCTGGTGGGCAACGCCGGCGGGCTGTGGCGGCTGCCGCCGCCCGAGGAAGACGCCGGCTGGGAGGCGCTGGAGACCCACATGTCCGGCGACCTGCGCGCGCTGCACGGCCGCAGCCTGGACGGCGGCGGCACCGAGATCTACGTGGTCGGCAACTCGGGCGTGGTGCTGCGCCTGAGCGGCGGCGAGCCCAAGCGCCAGGACGTGGGCACCAGCGAGGATCTGCTGGGCGTATGGGTCGCCCCCGGCGGCGGCGACGTCTACGCCGTCGGCCGCGCCGGCACCATCGTGCACCTGGTGCGCTGAGCGGGCGGTTCGAGACGGTTGCGACGGGCAGGCGGGGGGCGGTTCGTACCGGTTGCGACGGGCAGGCGGCGGGCATCGCGCGACGATTGCGGCGGGCATGCGGGGGGCGGTTGGTTACGGCTGCGACGGGCAGGCGGCGGGCGGTTGGTTGCGGCTGCGACAGGCAGGCGGCGGGCATTTCGTTACGGCTGCGACGTGCGGGCCGGAAAATCGATACGTCGCTGCGGTGCCGCCCGGGCACAACCCGGCCTGCGGCCGGAACGTGCCCGGGCTTTCATCCGCCGGATCTGCCGGGGTATGAACCCCGGCAGTGGATATGGGCGACGGATTCCGTCGTTGCGGCGCGCAGGCGGGCGCGCTGATGCGCCTTTGGTCCACCGTCGTGCCCTGCGCCCATTCCTACTCGTACCCGCGCATGCCATATTGCCCAGTGTGGCTGCCGGGGTTCATACCCCGGCAGCTCAGGAGCCTGCTTTCAAGTTCCGGAGCCCGGGCACGTTCTGTGGGCCTTTGCCGAAGGCAAAGGCGCGCAGGTTGTGCCCGGGCCGCCCATCGGCCCTTTACATTTTCGGGCCCGCACGTCGCAGCCGCCACGCAATCATCGCCGCCTGCCCGTCGCAACCGTCCCGCAATGCCCGCCGCATGCCTGCCGTAGCCGGAACGAAATGCCCCCCGCACGCGCGCCGTAGCCGGAACGAAATGC
>CAYVQE010000250.1:0-4554 GCA_964454005.1 uncultured Myxococcales bacterium | reverse complement strand
CGCCGTATTCGAAGTAGACGTTCAGGTTGTAGAGCCCTTCGGTAGAAGAGGATTCTAGGTAATCTAGGCGATCCACCGTGGACATGAGGCGCTCGAGAGGATCGGCTATGTCCGTGTCGATTTCCCCCGGTGTGGCTCCGGGCCATTTGATTTGAATTTTGACTAGCGGATAGGTGATGTTGGGCAGATAATCCACCGGTAAACGCCAAAAACCGTATAGCCCTAGAACGACAAGACCCAGCACGATGGCGCTGGTGGCCAGCCTCCGTCGGACGGCATAATCGGTTACTTTCATTTGCCGCCACCAGTTCTGACAGGCTGCTCTGCGGTTGGTTCAAGCTTGATCTTCTTTTGCCTCTTCTTGCCAGACTTTCCTTCGCCCGCAAGCCGCACCTCAGCGCCGTTTTTGAGTTTCTCGTTGCCGGCAACGATGACCTTGTCGCCAGCCTGGATTCCGGAAACTATTTCAATATGGTTGCCAGATTCGATGCCGGTTTCAACCATTCGCACGATGGCTTTTCCGTCCTCCATCACAAAGACTACCGCCTTGCCGTCGCGGCGGACCACGGCCTCGACCGGGACGGTCAATGCCTCGGGTACCGATTTCAAGATGAGTTGCAGTCTGGCGAACATGCCCGGCGCAATAATCACGTCACCCTCGATGGTCCCCTCGATGGTGCGCGTGCGGGTTTTACGGTCGATGTCGGGGTAGATACGCGTGACCTTGGCCGAAAAGGTCTTGCCCGGGTGCGCGTCCATGGTGACCGTGATGGACGCGCCGCTCTGCACTCGGACAGCAACATCCTCGGGCACGGCGAAGCGCAAGACCAGGCTAGCCGGAACGAACAGCTCGACAAGGGTGGTGCGGGGAGCCACGAAGTCCCCCACGGCTACGTTCACTCGGGTGACCACGCCGGCCCAGGGGGCTGAGACACGGTAGTCGCCGAGCTTCTCCATGGCACGCGCGAGTCTTGCCTGGGCCTCACTCACCTTGACGCGTACCTTGTCGAGATCCTCTCCGGGGAGAGCGCCGGTCTCGACAAGTTTCTCGATGCGGCCTAGCTCGAGCTCTTCTCGCTCGAGCTCCGCGCGCGCTGAAGCGGCCGCGGCGTCATCACCCTTGATGCGGCCGAGGCGGGCCAGGAGTTGGCCCGCGCGCACGTGATCGCCTTCTCGCACAAGGCAGGCGACCACGGGACCTTCGACCGGCGAGGCCATCCTTGCGAAACGGGTCGGTTCGATCGATCCGGTCAGCTCCAGTCGATCGGAGATCGTCTTCGCCTCGACCAGGGCGGTCTTCACCAAGGGTGGTGGCTTCCCTTTCTTGCCCTGTTGCTTGTCGTCCCCGCTCGAGCAGGACATTCCCAGCACGAGAACCACGCCGCAAAGGACTGACAGCGAATACTTTCGTAGCGGGTGCGCCGCCCACAGACGACAGGTCACAATGCACCTCCAGCGGCGAGCTCGAGCAGGGCGAGAGCCGTGTATAGATCGGCCAGTGTTGCGAAGTAGGTTGTCTCCGCGATCAACAGCGCGGCTTGTGCGTCGAGCACGTCCATCGCCGTACCGTGACCCTGCGCAGCCTTCTCGCGCGTGATGCGCAGACTTTCCTCGGCCATGGCGATCGGTTTTTCGGTCGCGGCCAGGGCTGCCGTTGCGGTCCTGACCTCGATGATGGCCGAGTCGACCTCGCGGCGGACCGTCAGCCCCAGCTTCTGTTTTCGCGCCTGCAAACTCCTTAGCTTGGCTTGCTCCTCCTCGACGCGAGCGGGAGTGGAAAGCCCGGTGAAGATGGGTAACGACATTTCGAGACCCGCGAAGCCGACATCGTCGTAATCGCCCTGGACGCTTATCCGTGAGCCGTAGGTGCCTTTGGCCGCCACGAAGGGCCAGTACTCGGCCCTCACGATATCGACGCGTTTCGCCTGGGCCTCGATTTCCAGGGTGAGCTCGGCGATGTCCGGCCGGGCCGCAAGTGCCGCGGTGAGCAGCTTTTCGCCGTCGGGCGTGGCATCGCGAGGCGTCAGACTTCCCGCGATCTGCAGCCCCGCCCGAGGCATCGTCTCGACCCCCAGCAGGCTCAAGAGCAGCCGCTTGTGGAGCTCCACCATGCCTCGCTGTCTGACCAGACGGTGGTCGAGCTCGGCGAGTCGAACCTGGATGTTCAAGATGTCGACCCTGGCAGCCTTGCGCGCCTCGATGAGCTGCTCGGTCCTTCCCAAGTGCTCGCTCAGGGCCTTTCGGGAATGCTCGATGGCGTCGATGAGCTTTTCCTGCCCCAGGATCGCGTAGAACGTGCTCTTGACGTTGAAGATCAGCTCCTCTCGGGTTCTGGCGAGCCGCTTCTCCGCTGCCCTCGCCAGCAGATCCGACGCCGCGACCGTGCTCACCACGCGTCCGCCGGAAAAGAGCGGGACGCTCAGCACCACATCGCCGGAGAAGATGTCGTGAGAAGAAACAGCGGGAATGTTTGGACCGCGCGCGGGTGCGAGTCGCTCCTCGTGCCAATGATGCCGGTAGGCCGCGAAGACCCCCAAGGACGGCCAATGCTCGGCCGAGGCTTGCCGTTTGCGCGCCCCCGCCGCCTCCACGTCCCAGCCGTCACCCACGACGTCCGGGTTGTTCGCAAGCGCGATGGCCAGAGCTCTCTCTAGCGTCAGCGGCGCCTTCGGCAGCTCGGCCCTGGGCGTATCCTGCTTCGAATGCAAGCGCAACGCGGGCGGCAGCGGCGCCGTGTCATGCGCCCGCGTGGGGCTCAGCATCGCGCAGGCCGAGAGCATCACACAGGCGAGCAAAGGGAACAGCGCGCGGGTCATGGCTCACCTGGGTTATTGCTCCGGTTCGATCGGAGGCCTCGGAACATCTCGGTGCGCAACAAGGTCCGGAAGGCATCCCGTTGCTCGGGCCGCAGCATGGCGCTCACCCCGACTAGGTGCTCGGCGACCGCGCGTTGCTGAGCCGCCTGGTTCTCGGCGTAGCGCTCGAGCTGCGTATCGAGCGCGGCTCTGTCTACCTCCGTCGCGCTTATCGCCTCGGCCAGCTCGACCCTGATCGCGGCAGCGCGTTGCCGATAGGCAGCTCTCTTCTCGTGTATCTTGCGCCGCATCTCGGCGAGCCGACGCTGTTGATCGTCATCGAGATAAAGGCGGTCGAACAGACAGATGCGATCCTCGGCCGGGGCGGCGGCTTTGCTTGCCGCCAAGTCTCGCAGATCCCCGATGCCAAGCGTCGCGTTCAACGCCAGAGAGAGACCGAGGAGCGACCAGATGATGGTGGACTTCACTTGGGGACGCATCGCAGCAGGCCCTCCTTTCCTTCGTTGAGGCCGAAGGCCGCGGTATCGAAGGCCTCCGCGACCATCATTCGCTCACCCATGGAAACCGTGTCCGGGGGGGCCTCGGCAGCCGGTTGCCCCCACGACACCAGGGCGCCGCCCACGAAACCAAAGGCGATGCAGGCCGAGACACACACTGCCTGCAACATCCGCGTCCGGTAGCGCTGATACCAGGGATCCCGTTCGGCCTCGGCCAGTGCGGCCAGCACCTGTGGCCAGAGGTCGGTGGGAAGCGCGGGCTTCTGATCGGCCTCGGCCAGCGTGTCCCATTGCGCTCTCATCTTCGCCAGCTCGGCAACGCACCCCTCGCAACCTGCGAGATGCGATTCGAGCGACTCTCGGCGGCGGGGATCCAGCTCGCCGTCGAGGTAGACGGAAAAGGTTCTTCTTGCCCGGTAACACCGCATGTCGAAACCTCCTGGCCATGAAACCGGCGAGGTCTCGAAACCCTGCGGTGTTATTTTGAAAAACTCTTGGCGAGCGTCTTCTTGGCCCTAACCAGCAGAGATTCCACGGATTTCCTCGAACAGTCCAGGACGCTGGCGACCTCCTCGTAGCTCTGTCCCTCGAAGCGGCTGAGAATTAGAGCCATGCGCTGGCGTTCCGGAAGGGCGTGAATCGCCGCCTGGAGTATGGCTGCCCGCTCGGCGCGCTCCGCGATGTGGCTCCCCAAAAAACCAGCCAGACCAACAAGCTCTCCGGGCTCGCCCGAGTTGGCGAACATGTTCTCCGGCGAGATGTCGATTTTTCACGGGGAGTTGGGGCGTGTCCCCGGTGAGCGGCCCCGGAATGGGGGCCAGTCGTGAGCGTGTCGCGGGGCCCCGGTCTGCCCGTGGGGATGGTCCGGGGGTTCCGGCCTATGGCGGCCACCCGCGGGCTTTCGCGCTGATCCCAAGAAACCCTCGCGGCTCCCCGGCCGGCCGCGACGTGGGGGGCGTGGGCGCCCACGGGGGCGACCTGGGAGCTCCGGTCGCGGGGTGAAGCCGGCGTAGAGCACCGCGCGCGCTCAGATGGCCGCGACCGACCGCGCCATCGCTGAGCTTGAACATACCACACCCTGCGGCGTCTGTGGACGACGATGTTGATTCCGTTCCGCCAGCACCTGGTCAGGCGGCGTCGGACTGTCCCTCGACCAGCTCGTAGGTGTTCAGCAGTCCGTTGGCGAAGCTCGTGCGCAGCAGCTTGCGCTGGCGCACGTCGTCCAGGCTGATCACCTCCGC
>CAYVQE010000249.1:0-4656 GCA_964454005.1 uncultured Myxococcales bacterium | reverse complement strand
AGCTCAGCGACGCCCTGCAGCGCAATCCAGCGGATCGCCCCCAGGTCGCCACCCGCGCCAACCATGAGCCCCGAGAGCCCCGAAAACCAAGAACCAAGAACGAAGATAGAAGCAAGCTCCAAATCATGCTCCCCTGTGACGACATCGGAATGGGCCACCTGCCCCTGTCCCACAAGACCTTCAGCGCCAAACACCCGACCTTCATCCAGCAGTCCCAGGTCGTCCCCGAGGAGCTCGAGGGCTACGAGATTTGGCGCGAGGCCGAGGGCGGGTATTTCTGATGCAGCCTGGAAGAAGTGTGTATGGCGTGTTTGCGTGAATTGCTAGCCGAATTGTATTCCGCGACCGGGAAACCTGGGGCGTATACAGGACCGACGGATCCGTCTTGCAGGGACGTGGCGCAGGAGATGATGTACACCCACCGGATTGGCAAGATCCGGACTTTCATGTGTCACCTGCAAGAGAACCAGTCCCCCTGTTTGACGGCCAGATGCGGCATCGAGAATAGGCGGGCACTTGGCACCGACGGATGTGTTTTCCTGTGGTTCGGCGCTGCCGCTCGCCGGGAACATGATCTCGATCGTGATGGACCCGGCGCGATTGGGTGAGCGCGGAGAGCCGATCGATGGCCGGCGGATTGCCGATTTCAAGCGCCTGTGCCAAGATCTGGAAATACGGCTGGTGTTGGCCGAACGGGAGCACCGTGACAGCCTCAGGAGCCTGATCGTCCGCGAGGCGAATCGAATTCTACAGCAGCGCGGAGCGTTGTGATGAATGACGTGGCGGAAAACAGGGGCCGATGCCTGAGGGTGTTGGGGGTGGCCGAGCCCGATCCGCCCTGCTATCCGTGGCGGGCGCTGCGAGCGATCCTGGCCGAACCGGGCGATGCCGCCTTCCACCTTTGGACCGATGGCAGCGAGCGGGACCCAACGCAGGGCGCCGAGCTGCCGCCGGCCGTGTTCGAGGCGCGCGTCGCAGAGGGGCTGGTCGAGCGTTTGCCGACCCCCCTCGAGCTACAGCCCATGCAGGTCGTGGTGCGTAGCGAGGATGGGCGCTACCGGGTTCGGCCGTCCGCCGAGGTGACCAGAGCGCGCAGGGCGTTCTTGGCGGAACGCCTTCGCGATGCACTCGCCGCGCTCGATGCGGGCGACATCGCCCGTGCTGCCGAGGTGCTGGAGCTGGCGCGGCTGGCCGAGGACTTCCACCCCATGGCCACGGTCGTACTCGGTGGCCTGGCCCTGGAGCACGCCGAGCAGTCCTGGGCGGAGACGGTCATCCACGAGCTGCGCGACAAGTTGGCGTTCATCGATCTCGACGCCATACAGCAGTCGGTCATGTGGGAGGGCCTGCCCCACCCCGATCGGCGCCAGGAGCTGCTGGGGCGCCTGGAGTCGTTCGCCAGCGCCTGCCGCAGACCGCCACCGCTGGCCGACCTGTACCCGGTCAGCCCCGAGGTGCAGCAACGGGCCACCCTGCTGTTGACCGCCCGGCGCCTGCTGCCACGCGAGCTGCCCGAGCTGCGCTCCATCGGCCACCGGAGGCTGAAGGGTCTGGTCCGCGTGGAGGCGAAGGCAGTCGAACAGGCCATGCGCACGGTATGCCGGGCGCTCGGTCGTGACGACCAGGACGCTTGCCTCGATGCGCTGCGCCGCATGGTCGAGCAGCACGGATCAGAAGGCGATGCAACCCGCCGGCGCTACGAGACGCGGGTGCGGCTGGCCGACTGGGAGCGCCAGGCCCAAGCGCTCGCCCGGCTGGAGCTTTCGCTCCATGAGACAAGGCGACACGACACCTGGAAGGGGGTGCGGGCGCGGCTGCAGGCTGCCAACCCGCGGCGTGAAATCGAGCCCTGGCGCGCCGGCGAGACCGCGGCGCGGGTGGCCCTGGACGGCCTGCTCCACGGTGAGGACAAGCCTCCAGAACAACTCGGTGAGTGGGCGCTGCGGCGGGTGGGCCTGGCTGCGACGGCGGCCGAAATCAGCGACGAGGAGATCGACGCCTGCCACGTCGTCCACACCAGGGTGCCGCCGGTCGCCTACCTCGATCGCGAACGGATCATGGCGCGCGGTTTGACGACCCGCTTCGCCATCGCCAAGTCGATCGGCTACCAGGCGGTCGGCGCGGACTGGCCGGGGGCGCATCTGTCTCACACGCCCACCGAGGACAGCGGCCTGCGGGACACCACGGAGCTCGAGCAGGCGGCCAACGGCTTCGCCATCTACTTCATCGCGCCCAGAGAATCCGTCATCGGCTTGATCCGGGGTTCGAATCTGGGCAGCGATGACGGCTATGCCACCGCCACCGAGAAGGTGATGAACGAGTTCGGCCTCACCTTTGCAGCGGCCTTTGCCCACGTGGCCAACTGCAACCAACGGCGGCCGGAGTACAGCCGGTACGGTTCGGTCGGAAAGCGCGTGCAGCACGAGGCGGTCGATCGGAGGTGGCTGGGCGACCGCCTGCCCGTGGCGCAGACCGGTGCCGCCGAGGGTATTCCAACCGAGCGGACGAATGGCTTCGCCTCGCTATTGGAGCGGGCAGTGCAAGAGCGCCTGCTGGATGAACAGACCGCCGAGAACCTCCTCGGCGGCAGCCAGAGCCAGGCCAGGCGCCTGTTGCGCGATGTGGGACTGGGACGCGAATAGGCAGCACCGCCGCATCCAAGCGCACCAGTGCAGGCAAGAGCCGATCCCCGCTTACGATGGGTACTTGATGATCTCCAGGAGGACCTGGCATGCATAAGCTCGAATTTGTCGACATCAGTGGCTTCAAGCGACTGAGAAACGTCAAGCTCGAAATGCGACCGCTGGTGGTGATGATAGGCGCCAACGGCGTCGGTAAGACATCCTTGTTGGACGCGGTCTCGCTCTTGGCCGCTTCAGCCGGCGGGGGCTTGAATCAAGCGCTGAGTGAGCTGGGTGGAGTGGGCGACGTGCTCACCCGCGGACATGACGGGGACATCCGACTGGCTTCTTCGATGAAAGTCCCAGGTCACAACCCGCTCGAATACGAACTCCACCTTCGGCCGCGCGGTCAGGCCTACTCCATTGCCGAGGAGTACCTCACGCAGCGCAGAGAGGGCTACGACAGACCGTTCAAGCACATCCAGGCCGAACACGGCGACGTCAGGTACTTCGACATGGAGCGGAACAAGCTCATCCAGCCGGACTGGGAGCACGACATCAAGGAGTCCGCCCTGTCACAGGTCCCCAAGATGTACCGGCAGCCGGAGGAGCTGCGCAAGGTCCTGGGCGAGGTCACCCTGTACCACGTCCTCGACGTGGGGCCGCGTGCTCCGGTCAAGCTGCCCCAGCGGATGAAGCCCGCGACATTGCCGGGGGCCGACGGCGGTGACCTGGTGTCCTTGCTCTACGGCCTGCGAGAAAGCGAGCCGGTTCGCTACGAGGCCATCGAGGACGCCTTGCGGGCCGCATTCCCCGGGTTCACTGCGCTCGGCTTCCCGCCCGCAGCCGCAGGAATGATCGCCATGACCTGGAAGGAGGATGGTTTCAGCGATCCGCTCTATGCACACCAGCTCTCCGAGGGGACCCTCCGATTCCTGTGGCTGACCGCATTGCTGCAGAGCCCGGGCCTTGAGACAATCACCATGATCGACGAGCCCGAGGTGAGCCTGCACCCCGAGCTGTTGAACCTGCTGGCGGGCCTGCTGCGCGAGGCATCCTCCCGAACGCAGGTGATCGTGGCCACCCATTCAGACCGACTGGTGCGATTCCTCGACCCTGCCGAAGTGTTGGTGATGGACTTGGACGATGAAGGCTACGCGGAGGCGACCTTTGCAGACGATCTGGACCTGGACGAGTGGCTGAAGGAGTACAGCCTGGAGGAGGTCTGGCGAATGGGGAGGATCGGGGGCCGCTGATGAGAATATCCATCATCGTAGAGGGCGAGACGGAGAATGCCTTTCTGCCCTGCCTGCGCAGCTACCTTGCGACCAGGCTGGCCGGGCGGATGCCGAAGTTGGATGCCGTGCCGTGTGATGGGCGGATCCCGACGAGGGAGAAGCTACGCCGCGTGGTTCACAACCTGCTCAACGATCGCAAGAAGCCTGCAGACCACGTCATCGCTCTGACGGATGTGTACACCGGAACCCGTCCGCCGGATTTTTGCGACGCCGCGGAGGCCAAGGCCAAGATGAGGCAGTGGGTCGGCGACGAGCCCAGGTTCCATCCTCACGCCGCCCAGTATGACTTCGAGGCCTGGCTGCTACCATACTGGGTGACCATCAGGCGACTGGCGGGCCACAACAGGAACCCACCGCCGGGTGCACCGGAGAACGTCAACCACAACAACCCGCCTTCGTACCGCATCCGGGAGGTATTCAGGACAGGCAGGAGCGGCAGGCGGTATGTGAAGCCCCGCGATGCGCGCAGGATACTGAAGGATAACGGCCTATCGGAGGCGATCGAACAGTGTTCCGAACTCAAGTCTTTCGTCAACACCATCTTGTCTGCTTGCGACGCACAGGTCATCCCATGACGACTCCACGTAGAACGAGTCGCGATGAAGCATTCCAATTCGCCTCAATAGAAACGGGTTATGAACGCGTAATAGCCAAAACAACAAAACCAATAATACACACAGAGGCCAAAACAAACCCCAAACACACCACCAACTAACCAAGAACCAAGAACCAAGAAC
>CAYVQE010000248.1:0-4787 GCA_964454005.1 uncultured Myxococcales bacterium | reverse complement strand
TGGATACGCTTTCCGCTGGGGGAGGGGGCTCAGGCTGATCGCAACACGCTAAGAAAACCCCCTCCCCCAGCGAATTATGGGCATTTCGCATCTCTCGCGCTGGGGGAGGGTGGGGGTGGGGGCCCAGGCCGGTGGCCGCAACACCGACAGCCCCCCGCAGCGCTTCCGCCAAGTGCCGCAGCAGCGCCGCGCCCGAGCGGGCGGCGCTGTGGCCGCGGATGACGTGGTGGCGTTCGAAATCGTAGCTCGCGCCAGGCGTCGAGCAGCGGGTCGCGATCGCGCGGCCTGACCCCTCCGTCCCCCTCTTCCCTGGAACCGGGACGCGAACCCGATTTGCGAGTACACCATGCACTGAGTATCAAGCGCAACCACCTAAAATACAAAGGCAATGCCCATGAGACTTGCAGGACTATGCTACATGGTGTACCCTTGATACCAGGAAAGGAGGTGCTCGTATGGGCCTCGCTGATGATTTGGTGGCTTTTGCAGAGCAGGTCGTGACAGTAGACTCCCGCGACGACAGGGCCTTTCACCAGGCCTTTGCCCGCGGCGTCGATCTTTTGGGCAGCGCGGACAAGGATCTGGCCCGCGAATTCGACGTAAGCCGGCCGACCATCGTGCGCTGGAGAAACGGCAACAACGCCCCACACCCGGCCATGCGTGGACCGATCTTCCGCGAACTGGCCAAGCGCGCCCGCGCCCAGGCCCGCCGGCGCCAGCGGGCCCAGCCCCCCCAGCCGGCCCCCGGGGCCGCGATCAGCAACCGAAAACCCGCCAGCGAGATCTAAGTCGGTTGACTGCACTCGTCGCGCGTGATCTCTTCTTCGCATGGAAGCGACAGGCGGGATCAGGTCTTTCCGTATCAACAGGACTCGCGAAGAAAGCGCCCCCCTTGTGCTCGGATTCCATCGAGAGAACCAGAGCGAATATATCTGGCCAAGAACCCTCGCCGAATTCGAGGACCTGATTCGCAATGAGTGCCTTTACGAGGTGAGCGAAATTACCGGCGAAGATGCACTGGTCGGCATCTGCTACCTCAAGCGCGACGAGGGACCAGCCGCGGTTCGAGACGAGTTCGGAGGGATCTGCATCGACGATAGCTGCCGCGGTCTCGGTTTGGCCAGCGTGCTCGGCTTGGTGGCCATATCCGACCATTTCGTATGGGATCCGCCGCCGGGAAAGCTCATTTCCCACGTTCACGAAGACAATGACCTGCCTCGAAGCATGCTGGAAAAGAGACTTGGATTCGTTCGCGTGGGCCGAGAGATCCCACCTTGTGAGGCCGTGCCACAGAGCATGAAGCGCAACCGAGACGGTCAAGTGGTGGCGGACCTGTACGAGTTCGAACGATCGATGCTTTTGGACTTCGCGGACTGGATCAAGGGCTTTGAAGGTGAGCTTCTACGAAAGGGTGTCCGATCGCGGTTGCGGATCGATTTGAGTTCCATCGCAGCTTACCGACGAGAGACCATAACGGCTCTGCGCGCTCTCGGCAACCGAACCTAGAGTCTTGATCCGTACGTTCTCCGCAACTTGCGCACGCATAAGTTAAAAGTTTTTAACTTAGCCCCCTGTCCAGCTCAACCATACACAAAAAACCGGGTTTTCACCGGTGGCACAGAATGGGGCAAACTTGCCAAGCTCGCGGGCGGCGCTGTGGCCGCGGATGACGTGGTGGCGTTCGAAATCGTAGCTCGCGCCAGGCGTCGAGCAGCAGGTCGCGATCGCCCGGCCTGACCCCTCCGTCCCCCTGCCGCTCGGCCTGCCAAGGACGACGTCCTCGATGCCATCGCGGCCGCCTGGACCGCGAAGCGCAAGGCCGAGGGACTTGCGATCGGGATTCCCGAAAAGCCGCCCAAGGACCGAACCGGACTGCGAATGGAGATCTGGGCCTGAGGCGCCGCGGCAAACTGGAGAATGCGCAGTCACGCTTGCAGAAATCCGGCTCTTGCCGGAACGAATGCTCGGCTCCGGTTGTTTTCCGGTCATGAGAGACAGCACCAAGACGGGAACCACCACGCAGCGGTGCCGACGGAGCCGGGAATGAAGAGTCGAGGCAGGTGGAAGGCGCTTTCGCCATGGGAGCAACTCGCCGAGCTGCAGGCCGCGTTGTCGTTGAACCAATCGCAGCTCGCTCGGATCTTGCGGGTCACGAGGAAGACGGTCTCTGGCTTGCTCAAAGGCGACGCGCCCGGGACGTACATCGTCGCCCGCACGGGAAAGCTGCTGAGCATCCTCACTACCGGCAACGTGTCGAGCACGCTTCCGCTCAATGCCCGCTTCGTTCGCCAGCCGTCGGAACTCGAAGCTCGATCTCTCGTAGATCTGCTATCCGATGAAGAGTTCGACCTGGGCCGGCTGCACGGCGCAATAGACAGCGCCAGGCGGCTCGGCGAGGAGGATTCAAGAAAAAGGAAGCAACGCGAGGACCGGCTGCGCGCGCTGGGCTTCGAGCGACTGGACCGGCAGCAACGAAAAGCCCAACTAGCGCGCAACACGGCGATCGGGAAGGGGGATGAGCAGTAAGCTCTCGGTAAGGCCCTGGAGCCAGCTCGGGATTCGGGATGACGCCAAACTACAGCGTCTCTGGTACCAGGCAGATCAGCTCAGCGGCACAGCTCCAGAAGCCGCAAGACGAACCCGACGACGTCGGCCTGAATCTCATCGTCCGGCCCACCGGTCAAGAAATCGGCAACCCTGCGGGGTCCGAGACCATTTTGATCCCGGAAATCCTCTTCCAAGTATTTGATCGCCTCTTTCGCCCTGTCATCATCGAGCAAGGGCTTGAGCCGGGCGGCGACGTCTTCCACCCCTGAACCGAAGTAGCGAAGCAGGTAGAAGAGGTCGTAGGCATCCTTGTTCTCACCGCGCAAGCGGAAGGCAATCGATTTCAGGATGACATAGGCACCTGGACCGCTCACCCAGATGTGCCGACTGGCTTTCTCTCCAAGAATGGTCTCGCCTTCGAGTAAAACACGCTCGCGGTCCATGAATGCGAGGTGCAGCCCGGGGGCGATAATCGCCGCGAAATCAGGCTCAATATCGCGCAACTTGCCGCCCTTGTCTTCGCGGCGGCTCGGCTGTATCAGGAAATCTACGGTGACCTTCCCCCTATCCTCGATCTTCCACCGCTGCCGTGTTGGGTTCCCTTGATCGTTGACGTCCTGTTCGAACCCAGCGCGACGCAGCCTTTCGGTCAGCTCCTTGTAGCGGCGATCCCTGAGCAGGGCCACGGTCAGGCCGACATCGAGATCAATGGTACCCACATGGGAGGTGGCCTCATCGGGCAAATTGCTCTGGTCGATGAGCAAGGATGGGACCAATCCGCCGACGACCACAAGTTCGTCTCGCAAATCGCCGAGCTTGGTAGCGACGTAGAGACAGGTCGCCCGAACGAGGTCGACTTGTTCGTCGCGGTAGCCATCGGCGGTGGTCGGCTTTTCAACCATCGTTGCCCCAGATCAACCCGGAGCCGCGCAGCTCGTCGGCGGCCTCGGCCGCCCGCTCGGGGTGGCCGGCCAGGTCGAGGTAGACCTGCAGCGGATGCACGCAGCGCACCCCGTCGACCTCGACCAGCCCCTGGAACACCCCGGCGTCGGCGGGCACCACCAGCCAGCAGTTGGCGCCGCGCTCTTGCTCCCGAAACGAGATCGCCTCGAGCAGCCGCGGCGGCGGCTCCTCGGCCAGATACACGCTGGCCAGCCGGAACCCAGCGAAACGCTTCAGCAGCCAGGCCGCCCCCAGTCCGGTGGCCGCATAGCCCACAGCCCCCCGCAGCGAATCCGCCAAGTGCCGCAGCAGCGCCGCGCCCGAGCGGGCGGCGACGTGGCCGCGGATAATGTGGTGGCGTTCGAAATCGTAGGCCTCGCGCCAGGCGGCGAGCAGCAGGTCGCGATCGCGCGGCCTGACCCCTCCGTCCCCCTCCCTGACCACCAGGCCGTCGCGCTGCAGCCGGCGCACGATCTTGCTCGTGTAGCCCTCGCCTACGCCGGTGGCTCGGGCGATCTGCCGCTGGGTCAGGGCCTCGTCGTGGTGGATGAGCAGCCAGCGCGCGATGCGCGAGCTCTTCGGCGCGAAGACCGACTGCGGGCGCCCGCGGCGTTTGAACCGGTTGGGTCTGCCCTCGACCAGGATGCGCAGCCCGGCGGCGACGATGCCGGCATTGCCCGACAGATCCAACCAGGCGACCCCCGTTTTAGCACAGCGCTCGCGGCCGGCCCGGCCCATGAAGGGCACGGCCACCAGCGGCACTGCCGCCTCGACCGCCGCGCGCTGGCTGGCCTGCTCGATGGCGGCGGCCACCTGCGCCAGCCGCCCCGAACTCCGCCAGGCCACGGCAAAGGCATGCGCGCCGACCGCGACCTTCCCCCCAGCCAGCCCGGCATCGCGGCCGGCCTCGAAGCGAACCTCGCCCCGGTCGACCTCGAGCAACTCGGCCAGCCGCTCGGCGATCGCCGCCCTGGCCTTGTCCTCGCTGGGCAGCTTCATACTTGACTAAATAGGCCAACTTGAACGTGAAGTCAAGCATCCGAATTTAGTCAAGTCGAGGGCCCCGGTGCAGACCGACCCGAGCAGCGACCGCAGCCCCCAGCGACCTGCCCCGGAATGCGCAACCCGAGCGCATCCCCCTGAAGAACATTAGATTTTTACAAATTCGGCCGGTTCAGACGCTGCGCCGTGCGCGCAGCCACCAGCCCAGGTATAGTCTTCGTTCCCACCCTGCCCGATCTCGTGGCCACTGCTTCGCCGCTTCGACGATCGGGGCATCGACTACGACGCGGCCGATT
>CAYVQE010000247.1:0-4800 GCA_964454005.1 uncultured Myxococcales bacterium | reverse complement strand
CACCCGCCAGCCGCATGCTCACCCGCCTCCGTGCCCGCTTCGCTCACGCCTTCCGCCACCTCCGTCCCCGTCCCTCTGCCCCCGCCGTCCGCCCCTGGGGGCCACTGTGGTATCACTCACCGACAGCCGGTCTCCGCGCGCCCGGTGAGGTGACGAGTGGTCGCTCGAAGGAACTACTCAACTCGACTCCTAGCGCGTCGAGTATGCGGCTCGCCCGCTCCACGGTGATCGCATGGTATTCGTTCCGCTCGTCACGCGACACCTGGGACTCGTGAACCCCCAGGCGTTCCGCGAGTTCTCGCTGCGTGAGACCGAGGGCAATGCGCAACGCCACCAGCGTCGTGCCTAGCCCATGAAGGTTGAGAAGCTCGCCCAGCTCGCCGCGTTTCAGCCGCTCGTAGCTTTCGACTTCCTCTGCGAGTTGCTCGTGGAAGGAACGAAGCGGATCGAGCGCACGCTTCACCTCGTCGGCACCGAGTCCCATCCCCTCCAAGTGCTTGCGGTGCTCCGCAAGCCGCTGTTGTTCATCACCAAGCCGCCGAACCGCCTCCTGGTACTCGCTCTCATTGCGGATCATGGCTGGCCTCCTTTGACGATCTTGACGATTCCCCTCGGTTCGCCATCTCGACGCGAGAGACGAAACGCCGAGGGGAACTCGAGTTCGTTCCCATGCTTGTCACGTATACCCGTAAGCTGACCGACATGCGGATACAGCTCGACCCGGTAGAAATGCCACATCGGAAGCTGCTTCTTCGGGTAGCCGCGGTATGGTCGGCGCGTCGATGGATCCCACGTCCAGATTTTGTGGGGGTCAAGGAGGTTGAGCTGTGTTTGAAGCCTACCCGTAGCCAGCATCATCAGGTCGCAATCAAAATAGCCGTCAATGTCGTTTGGGTGCTCTTTGTCCTCGACGAACGACCCGTCGATGTAAATCCCTCCGATCCCGACCTTAACAAGCTGAGCGATGAGTACAGCGAGATTATCCACCAGTTGGTAGCGCCAGTCTCGATCCCAATTCGGGTAGCCGTCCGACGGGCCCGACACGAGCATCGATTCCCTGAGCTCATCGAGGGTCAACTCGTAGTCGCCAGGGGGAAGGTAGCCTTCACTCGTGAATCTTGGGAGCATTGCCCTCTCCGGCTCTCCATTTGCTTGTCGCCGCCATCGTACGACAATCCTCACAAGACATTATAGCCATGCTTTGCATATTTGTCAATCTTGACCTATTCGTCAATTTTGGCTTATTCGTAGAACCCGACATGGAGGCTCTCTTGTCTCGCTGGCCATCAGCGGGGGTCGGCTTTTCAACCATCGGTCCGCCAGATCACCCCGGAGCCGCGCAGCGCGCCGCAGCGCTCGATGCCGGCGATGAGCGCCTCGGCCGCCCGCTCGTAGGCGCCGCTGGCCGTCGCCACCACCGGCACGATCTCGGCCGCCGTGCCCCGCTCGGCCGCGGCCACCGCGTCGCGCACCAGCCGCCGCTGCGGCTCTTCGAACACCTCACCCGCCAGCCGCATGCTCACCCGCCTCCGTGCCCGCTTCGCTCACGCCTTCCGACGCCTCCGTCCCCGTCCCTCTGCCCCTCCGTCCCCGTCCCTCCTCCGTCCCCGTCCCTCTGCCCCTCCGTCCCCGTCCCTGCCGTCCCTCCATCCCCGCAGCTCGCTGCCGCTGGTCGGCCGTCGCGGTCACAGGCCGAGCTGCTTGCGAATGATGTTGCACAGGCTTTCCTTTATCTCGGAATGACGGGGGACGGGTGCCCGTTTCCCCGAGCGCGGATTGGCGTAGATGTCGTGCTTCTTGCCGTGGCGTTTCAAATAGCAGCCGGCAGCAACCAGCTCGCGGATGAAGCGACCCCGTTTCACGCCACGTCGACCACGATGTCCTTGGTGCTCGCATCCGGGCGTTGCGCGGGCGGCTGCTCGTCCTCGAGCACCAGCTCATAGGCGTCCCGGATGTTGTCCTCGAGTTCGTCCAGCGTCTCGCCCTGGCTGAACACGCCCGGCACCTCGCGCAACCGGCCCACGTACCAGCCGTCGTCCTGCCAGTATTCCAGGGTAAAGCGCCGTTTCACCATGCACCTCCCATCACTCGACCGAGTCTAGCACGATCGGCCCCCGCGCGGCAGCGCACAGCCGGTGTTTTCGAGACGATCCGTCCCCCGCGCGTCGCCTCGCTTCGCAAACGCGTTCCGCCGCCCCCGTCCCCGTTCCTCCCCCATCATCCATCGCTCCTCCAGATCAGCCCTCCAGCAGGCGCCGCAACCGGTCGACAGCCTCGGGGATGCCCTTGATCTCGGCCAGCGGCCGGAGCTGGCCTATGATGTAGCCCGCGTCGAGGGCCGCGCCCTGGCGGGCGATCACGGCCTCCACGTCGGCCCAGTCCCGGGTGCGGTCGGCGAAGGCCTTCATCACGATCAGATCCTCGGCCGAGCAGGTGCGCAGCTCGACACCGGGCAGGAAGGCGAAGTCACTGGCGCGGGCCACGGCCTCGGCCTCGAAGGGCAGGGCGCCGAACACCAGGTCGATGCCCACGCCCTCCGCCGAACGCAGCAGCAGCACGCGGTTGGCCCGGGCGAAAGCGGCCGCATCCGGCAGGCGACCGGCCCAGTGCTCGAGCAGGGCGCGTATCTTCGGCTCCTCCTGGCCGTAGTCGGCCAACACGGTCAGGTCGACATCCCGGGTCAGCCGCGGCACGCCCCAGCGCTGCAGCGCCAGCCCGCCGATGAAGCAGTAGCCCCAGCCCTGCCGGCGCACGAAGCCCTGCAGCTCGGCGGCCACCTGCACCAGGGTCTTCACGCATCCGTCCCCGTTGCATCCCGCTGCTTCTCGGCCAGCCGCCTGAACCAGCGCTGCTGCTCGACCAGGCCCGAGCCGGGCTGCGGCGGGTGGCTGCGCAGGGCGGCCTGGAAGGCATCCTCGAGCAGCTCCATGGTCGTGGCCACATCCGCGGACTCGATCTCGCGCAGCCGCAGCGCCTCCAGCTCAGGCCCCAGCCGCCGCCAGCGCGCGGCCCATTCGGCGAGCGATTCCGCGTCCATGTCCGGCCTCCTCGACCGCGATTATACCATAAAGGCTGGCGGCGCAGCGCCAAGGCGCAGCCCTCCGTCCCCGTCCCTCCGTCCCCGTCCCTCGTCCCTCGGGCTGTGGTTCTATTCCAATCCAGGATATGGTAAGCAAAACACGGAAGGGCGCGCATTGTCGCGTCGGAGACGACCATGGAAAGCAACACCCTCGCCAAACGACTGATCGACCGTGGCGAGCAGATGGGCCTGGCCGGTGAACTGCCGAGCTTGTCGGGTTTGAATGCGGATCGCCTGGAGGCCATACGGCGCGGAGAAGTGTTTTCCTCCACGGAGTTCGAGCGGCTCTGCCGGGCGCTGGCCGTAGACCCGGTGGCGATGTACAGGGGGGAGGACCTGGCCCCCAATCGGGTGCCGGCCAGGTTCCGGGCCGCCACCTCGCAGGACAGGCCGGCCCCCGGGGACATCCGCACACTGGCCCTGGCTGCCGAGCAAGGCCGTACCTTGGCCCACCTCTGCACGGTGCTGGGCAGGCAGATCCACATCGCGGACTTCAGGCAAGTCCGCGGGATCGCGGGGGCCGTCGAACTATGGAGAGAAGGCTACGGCCTGGGTGAGAATGCGCGCCACAGCTTGTCCGCTGAACCGGGGCCGCTGCATGAGCTCGAGCAGCTCCTCCGCGACCTGGGCGTCCACGTGGCGCGCGTGGTGATCAGCTCGCGGCATGTCAGCGCTGCGAGCATCTGGGAGCCGATGGCCGTCCCAGTCATCTTGCTCAACAGCCGATGCGACCAGAACGAACACCCGGGCGCGCGGCGGGCGACGCTCGCCCACGAGCTATGCCACCTGCTGCACGATGCGTCCGAGCACGACATCACCACCCGCGTGTCGTGGGCGACCGAGAAGACCGGCAACTACAACGACGCGGCCGAGACCCGCGCCCGTGCGTTCGCCCCGGCCTTCCTCGCTCCGCGTACGCAGGTCAAGGCATGGCTGGGCGAACAGAAGAAGGCGCTTCGGGACGACAACACCGCGCTCATCCAAGCCTTGGCAACCGACTGGGGCTTGTCCTTCGAGGGCGCCGTCTGGCACGCCAAGAACTGCGACATCCTCGACGCTCAGGAGGCGGATCACCTGGCTTCCCTCAGCCGGAAGCCGCGCATTGACCTGAAGTCATTCGAGAACTCCCAGGCCGGTCTGCCGCCCACGATGTTCCACTCATCATTGCCCGAGCGGCCTGCGCCCCTGTGGGACGGCTGGGCGTCCGAGTTGGTCCTGGCCGCCCTGGAGGAAGGGCACATCACCGCGGGCAGGGCGCGCGAGCTGCTGACCTGGGAGTGAGCCCGAGCATGAAAGCCTGGATCATCGACGACGGGCCGCTGGATTGGCTCGCCCAATCCGTCGACCCGAGCGACCTCGCCGGATGGCCTCGCGACCGTTTCTTCGTCGCCGCGGCCACGGCCACGGCGGCCAGGGAAGATGCGCAGCACTCCGCTGCAGCGAAGCGCCGGCTGGCACTATTGGAATGTCAGAACACAGCGATTGCGACGTTCGACATCCAGATGGGCTCCAGGGCTTCCGAAATCCTGTACACCCACCTGCGCCAACCTGCCATGACAAGCGCGAATCTGGCAGAACACCAGGCGATCGCCTGGGCGCTTGAGGAGCGCGATGAAGCAATCCTCGTGACAGTCGACAAGCGTGCCGCAATAACCGCCCTGGCCGAACTGGGACGCACACGCGTCGCACATGCCTTCGATCTGTGGATCGAGCTTCGCGAG
>CAYVQE010000246.1:0-4838 GCA_964454005.1 uncultured Myxococcales bacterium | reverse complement strand
TAATCGGAGTTATATGCTTCAAACCAGTCACTTGTTTTGTCGCGGGCCCTAAGCCTGGGCAAGGTGGCCGGCGTGGATCTCCGGCTGCCGGGGCTGTTCACCAAGCCGATCCACGCCCGGCTGAAGAACAACGGCGACGGCACCGCCCGGCTGACCTGCATCGGCAAGGCCCGGGTGCAAATCAATGGCCACAAGACCGGCCAGGCGGTGCTCGAGCCCAACGATGTTTTTCGGGTGGGCCGCACCGAGCTGCGCCTGGTGCAGATCCCCCGCCACCGCCCCGCCACCAGCTGATCGCCCCATACGAGTTGACGCGCCGGCCGATGGTCTGGAATCATCGGTTCCGGATACAGGACAGCGATGGTCCGCGCCCGGCGCGGGCCCGGTTCAGGAGGGGCCATGGCCAGCAAAGCCGACAAGGGCGCCCCGGCGCGATCCAGCAGCCGGGTGGTGGCGGTCACCGGCACCAGCGAGCAGCTGGGCGCCGGCCTGATCGGGCTGATGGAGTCGGATCCCGCCTACCGGCGCATCCTGGCGCTGGACGTGCGCGATCCGGGCACCTTGGCCGCCAAGACCAGCTACCACTACGTCGACCTGACCACGCCCGAGGCCGGCCAGGAGCTGGCCGAGCTGTTCCGCGTCCAGCGGGTCGACACCGCCGTCCACCTGGCCTTTCTGTCCAACCCGGCCCACGACCCGGTCTACGCCCACGAGCTGCAGGTGGCCGGCTCCATGCACCTGCTCAACGCCGCCGGCGCCGCCGGGGTGGGCAAGGTGGTGCTGCTGGGCACGGTGATGAGCTACGGCGCCCGGCCCGACAACCCCAACTACCTGACCGAGGACGCCCCGCTGCGCGGCACGCCGGGCAACGGCTTCATCGACGACCTGATCGACGTCGAGCAGCAGCTGCAGCGCTTCGCCGCGGCCCGGCCGAAGACGGTCTGCACCGTGCTGCGCATGGGGGCCCGGCTGGGCGGGCAGGTCGATACCTTCATGTCGCGGCTGCTGGCCCGGCCGCTGGCGCCGACGGTGATGGGCTCGGATCCGCTGCTGCAGCTGGTGCACGAAAAAGACGCCCTGACCGCGCTCAAGCTGGCGGTCGACGGCGACCATCCCGGGCCCTACAACATCGTCGGCGACGGGGTGCTGCCGCTGTCGACCATCCTGCGCTTGGCCGGGCGCATCCCGCTGCCCATCCCGCGGCCGCTGATGGAGCAGCTGGGTCACTTCCTGTGGGCGGCGCAGCTGACCACCGTGCCCCACGACTTCCTCGACTACCTGCGCTACAGCTGGGTGGCCGACGGCGGCCGGGCGCGGCGCGAGATGGGCCTGCAGCTCCAGTTCACCACCCGCGAGACCCTGCTGGACTGGGTGCGCATCGAGCGCGCGCGGCTGGCGCTGGACGAGGCCTAAGAGGAGATCCGCGATGAGCGGCGACGTACTGGGGCGCGACCCCTTCACCCGCGGCCGGCCCACAGACAGCGAGCCCGAGTCGGCCGCCGGTCGGCAGTCCCGCAAGCGCTCCGGCGGCGCCGGGCGCAAGGGCTCCAAGCCGGCCGGGCGCGCGAAGGCGACCGGTCGCTCGAAACCGGCCAGGCGCGCCAAGACAGCCGGGGGCGCTGAGCCGGCCGCGGGCGCGAAATCGGCCCAGCCCTCAAGGACCGCCAAGCCGGACGCGACCGGGCGCGCCACCCACCGGCCGGCAAAGCCGGCTGCGGATTCGGAGCAGGCCCGGGCGGTGGCGGCCGAGATCGACCGCCAGGAGCTGCTGGGTACGGTCGAGCCGCCCCACAGCCCGCTACTCAGGCTGCTCTACCAGCTGACCCGGGTGCTGCGGCCTTCGACCTACGGCGAACGGCTGGGCCGCATGGGCATGTACTTCCACGCCGAGGAGGTGGGCCCCTTCGGCTTCGACCCGGTGTTCTGGCAGCGGGTCAAGCCCTTCTTCCAGCTGCTCTACGACCGCTACTGGCGGGTCGAGCTCGAAGGCGGCGAGAACCTGCCGGCCGAAGGCCGGGCCCTGCTGGTGGCCAACCACTCCGGCTCGCTGCCCTGGGACGGCATCATGCTGCGGCTGGCCATCGAGAACGCCACCACCGCCGGCCGCCAGGTACACTTTTTGGTCGAGGACTTAGTCTTCCACTTCCCCTTCCTGGGCCCATTCGTCAACAAGGTCGGCGGGGTGCGCGCCTGCCAGGACAACGCCACCCGGCTGCTGGCCGCCGGCGAGCTGGTGGGCGTGTTCCCGGAGGGCATCAAGGGCATCGGCAAGCTCTACCGCGACCGCTATCGGCTGCAACGCTTCGGCCGCGGCGGCTTCGCCAAGCTGGCCCTGCGCAGCGACAGCCCGGTGCTGCCTGTGGCGGTGGTGGGCGCCGAGGAGATCCACCCCATGCTCAGCCGGCTGACCTGGCTGGCCCGCTCACTGGGCCTGCCCTACCTGCCGCTCACGCCGACCTTCCCCTGGCTGGGCCCGCTGGGTTTGGTGCCGCTGCCCAGCAAGTGGCACATCCGCATCGGCCAGCCGATTCACTTCGACCCGGCCGACCCGGACGCGCCCGCGACCGAGGCCCGGCTGATGGACAAGGTGGAGCTGGTGCGCGGGCGCATACAGCAGATGGTCGACGAGCTGGTCGAGCAGCGCGGCCACCCCTTCTGGGGCGATCGCCGCGGCGACAAGACCCGCCAGCGCACTGAGTTCCCCATTCCCTGATGTCCGGGAATCCGACCTATCCGACCACTTTGTTCCTGCCGTCGGACTTGGCCTGGTAGAGCTTCTCGTCGGCGACGCGGATGAAGTCGGCCGCCTCGGTGATGGACTCGTCGTGGATGGCCACGCCCAGCGAGATGGTCACCGGGATGGTGACATTCTCGAACTCGTAGATGTCCTGCTCGACCAGCCGGCGCACCTTCTCGGCCATGACCAGGGCGTTGGCGCGGTCGATCTCGGGCAGGATGATGGCGAACTCCTCACCGCCGTAGCGGGCCAAAAAGTCCTCGCGGCGGATGTTCTTGCGCACCAGCTCGGCCAGCTGGGCCAGCACGTGGTCGCCGGCCAGGTGACCGTAGGAGTCGTTGATGTCCTTGAAGTGATCGATGTCGAACATGATCAGCGACAGGTCGCGGCCGTAGCGCAAACAGCGCGACAGCTCGCGCTCCAGGTTCTCCATGAAGTAGCGCTTGTTGAACACCTGGGTCAGGCCGTCGACCGTGGTCAGCCGGTAGATCTCCTCGTGGTAGGCGTTCTCGATGTTGCCGCCAGAGAGGAACTTGAAGATGGTGCGGCCGATCTTGATCAGGTCGCCGTCGCGCAGCCGCTGCTCCTCGACCGGCTCGTCGTTGAGGTAGGTGCCGTTGGTCGAGCCCAGATCGCGCAGCAGCAGGTGCTTGTCGGCCTGGATCAGCTTGGCGTGCGAGCGCGAGACCGATTCCTGGTCGACCTGGATGTCGCTCTTGGACGAGCGGCCGATGATGATCTCGGGCTTGTCCAGGTTGAACTTCTTGCCCAGGTCCAGACCGTAGATGACCACCAGGGCCGCCTCGGTGGGCGCCGGCCTGTCGGTGATCTTGGAGATCACCGTCACCACGGTCTTGCTCTTGCGGGCCACCGCACCTCCGTCGATTGGAACGTCGGGCAGTTTACCGCCAAGTCGCGACGCTGTCCATACCGTGGATGCTTCGGTCAGCAATAGCACACTAAAAAAGGGGGCCGCGGTCGCCCGCGGCCCCCTCGGGGTCTAGCTGTTCGCTGTGGCCGTCGCTAGGCGCGCCGGCGCAGCCAGGCCAGGCCCAGCAGCATCACGGCCAGGCCCAGCAGGCCGCCCTTGGTGGTGCCGGTGGCGCAGCTGACGTCCAGCCCGCCGCTGCCCTCGGCGTAGACGATGACGAAGTCGCTGATCAGGGTTACCAGGTCGACCAGGTTGTCGTCGTTGAAGGCGATCAGGTCGGAGTAGGTCACCCCACCGGCCATCTTCATCACGCCCATGCCCAGGCCGTCCAGCCGGTCGCCTGCCGGCGGCGCCGCCGGCAGGGTGATGGCGCCGGTCTCGGCCGGGTGCAGGATCTGCCAGGTGCCGGCATCCCCGCTGGCCAGCGCCAGCAGGGCGTCGGCGTCGGCCGGCACCGAATCCACCGTCAGCTCGCGGGTACCGGCGTCGAAGCTGTAGCCCGCCGGCTCCATGAAGGTGTTCAGCGTCAGGCTGCCGCTGAACGAATCGACGAAGTGCACCTGGCCCGACAGCACCAGCGGATCCTCGTTGTCCTCGGCGGTCAGCTTGCCGATGTTCAGCGCCAGCGCCACCACCACCCGCTGGTAGGTGCCCTCGGGCAGCCGGCCGGCCACGTCGCTGGCCGCCAGGCTGACGTCGGCGATGGCGCCGTCCGGGCTGTCGTCCTGGCTGGCGGCGTCCATGCCCGCGGTCAGGCCCAGCGGCACCAGGCCCGCGTCGCGCACCATCACGCCGGCCAGCACGACCACGCCGTCGTACAGGTAGCCGCCGGCGCCGTCGCCCGGCATGTCGGGCACGCTGATGGTCATCTGCTCGTTCATCGGCACCTTCAGCTTCATGTCGCCGCCCGGCAGCGCCGGGAAGTTGTCGTAGTCCGGCACCAGGTCGTCGGTCTCGCCGTCGCCGTTGATGTCGTCGACGTCGGCCACCTTGTCGATGGGCTCGATCTCCACGTTGGGCACCAGGCCGGTGTAGAAGGAGCTGAACATGGGCAGCACCGAGGCCAGGATGGCGCCGATGTCGATGTCACCGCCCGAGATGACCGGGCCCAGGACCTCGATCAGGTCGGCCAGGTTGAGCATGCCGCCCAGGCCCCAGGCCACGCGGGTG
>CAYVQE010000245.1:0-4852 GCA_964454005.1 uncultured Myxococcales bacterium | reverse complement strand
CGGCTATTTTACAGCACGCCGTGGAGGCGACCGACCGATTCATCCCATCTCAGGGGGTCTGTCCCAGACCCCCTCGCCTCGAAAAAGCGTGGTTTTTCGAGGCTCACCCCCAATGTCGGCGCGCTGATGCGCGCCGCGCGAGCGAGCCGTCGTTCGCTCGCGGCAGTGTTTCCAGCCACTTGGCGATGGTTGCCGTGAACGCTTGCCGCGTGTTCAAGAGGAGCAATGACAACCCGAGCGCGCAGGAGGTCGGTCCTGGCCGACAGCCTACGGGCCAAGCTCGACAAGTTTCTCCGTTGGAAGCGGACCAAAAGAGAAGGTGTTGGTCCAGAGGAGCCCCTGTTCGTGAGCCGCAATGGCAACCGGCTGAGTGGGCGACAGCTCCGCGAGCGGCTTGCTCAATGGCAGGCAAGGGCCGGGATCGATCGCCCTGTCTCCGTTCATGGGCTGCGCCACTCGAGTTGCACCAATCTCTACAGAGCCACCAAGGATCTGCGTCTGGTCCAACGCTTCGCGCGCCACGCCAGCATCACGAGCACCATGCGATACGCCCACCCCAACGATGAAGACTTGGTTCGGGCGGTGCAGGATCTCCAATGCTGATGAGGGTCGACGAGTCGCAGCAGCTACTTGCAAGGCGAAAGTGACCACCAGCGCTCAGGCGACCATTCAAGGGGCGCGGTCACTTTCCACGACCACCCCCGCTCACTTTTCCGGAATTGGCGCGCTCGAAATATCCGGTAGGAACACATCTGGTAAACGTTGCCTGCTCCGAAAATTTGACCACCCCCCCCTCCCCCCGTGAACAGGGCGTTTTTCGATGACCGTCGGCATGGTGCTGCCCCAGAAAGGCAGGAAAGTAGCGGTTGGTCTCGGCGAATTGGCGGGCCTTTCCGTGGCGTAACTTGTTGAATTTGCGATGGCCCGTGACTGATGAACCGCCACTTTTGTCGAATCCCAGCGGTTCGCCCGGGCCGGACCACGGAGTCTCGCGGGCTTACGTGGCGCGCTCCCGGCCTATCCGGTGGAGCCGAACCGCCGCGTTCCTCGATCAGACGCCCGCGGGCCCGGTGGCGAGGCGAGCTGCTCCGGCGGCGGCGTCGATGCCGGGGGCGGGGGGGCGGTCGGATTTTCGGAGCCGAGCCCCGGCGCCGATTGTGTTCCCGCCGGACATCCCGATCGCGACGGTTTTGGGAAAGTGAGCGAGGGTGTGAGCAGGAAGTGTCCGGTCTGTTTCGCCTGGTCGCTTCCCGCGCGCCGGTGCCTTTCGAAGAGCAAGTAGGTCTGGACCCCCTCGACGGCACCCGCAGAGCGTCAGCAGGGCAGGTCCCGGACGGCCCGCAGGACGTCCTCGTCGGAGGGTCCCGCGTACCGGATCGTGCTGGTGATGCTCTTGTGCCGGGCGACGCGCTGGGTGAGCCTGATGTCCCGGCTGCGGCGGTAGACCGCGGTCAGCGCGCTGTGCCTCATCGCATGGAAGGGCAGCCGCCGCTCGAACCCGGCCCGCTCCTGCCACTGATGAAAGAGATGTCTGAGCTGGCGGGCCGACAGGCGGTTGCCGTTGCGGCTGACGAAGAGCGGCGCGTCCGGCTCGAGGCTCTCTCCGCGGCGCTTCTTCCAGCCCCGGAGCCTGTCGAGCTTGGCGCGGACGTTGTCAGGCAGCACCACCTCTTGGTGGTCGGTCTCGTCGCTGGAGCGCTTGAAGACCCGGAGCTGGACCCTGCGGCGCACCTTGCCGTCCGGGCCGAAGACGTCGCCCGCGTCGAGAGCGAGGATCTCGTGCTCGCGCAGGGCCGTCCCCAGCGCCAGGGAGAAGATGACGTGGTCGCGGAAGCCGCGGGCGTGCTCGCCCGACGTCTTCAGGAGAGCCCGCTGCCCCCCCTCGGTCAGCGTCCTGGGCGGCAGGGCGATGTTGTCGGTGTAGCTCATCGTGGCACCTCCGTGCGGTTCTTGGCCCTGTCCACATGGAGGCGTTCAATCGCCGGGATAGCAAGGGAGTCGGCGGTCTTTGTCGGAGGCCGCGGATGACGCTCGGCATCGTCAGGCAGACAGAGGACGATCTGGCCGACTGGCTCGGTACGGAGGCGGGCTTCATCAGCGCCCTGTGTCGTTACGAGGACGAGCCGGTCGTCCTCGATCCATTTCAGCTCGCCTTCCTGGCCAACCGCTCGCGCTTCCGCTGGGTCACCAAGAGCCGCCAGGTGGGCTACAGCTTCGTGGCGGCCCTCGATGCCCTGGCTCGATGCCACCTGCGCGACGGCTTCACGGCGGTCTTCGTCTCCTTCAACCAGGACGACGCCAAGGAGAAGGTGCTCGTCGCCCGGCAGGTCTTCGAGGAGATGCCGGCCGCCTACCAGAAGCGCCTGGTCGTCGACTCGAAGACGGAGCTGGTGTTCGAGTCGAACGCCGCGGGCCGGTGCGTCTCGCGGATCATCTCGGTGCCCTCCAAGCCACCCCGCGGCAAGAAGGGCGATGTCCTGCTCGACGAGCTCGCGCACTACACGAACGACCGCGAGGTCTACTCGGGCTCGACGGCGCTGATCCTCCGCTCGCACGGCCAGCTCACGGGCTGCTCCACCCCGCTCGGCCGGCGCGGCATCTTCTGGGAGATCGCCTGCGAGGAGCTGCGCAAGTACCCGCACCACACCCGGCAGGCGGTCCCCTGGTGGCTTTGCCGCTTCTTCTGCCGCGACGTGAAGCGAGCAACGGTCGAGGCCCCGCACATGCCGACCGAGGAGCGGGTCGCCGCCTTCGGGCGGCAGCTCATCGTCGAGCAGCTCGACTCGTTGCCGCTGGAGGACTTCCAGCAGGAGTTCGAGAATCGCTTCGTCGACGAGAGCTTTAGCTTCTACCCCTACGACCTCATCCTGCCGTGCGCCTCCGAGGACCTGGTCATGTGCGACGACTTCACCGACGTCCCCGATCCCTCGGGCCGCATCGTGGCCGGGTTCGACGTGGGCCGCACGCGCGACCGCTCGGAGCTGGTGGTCTTCGAGGACCAGGACGGGAGCTTCACCTGCCGGCTCATCCGGTCGTACGACCAGGTGCCGTTCTCCGAGCAGGAGGCCGACCTGCGCCGGATGCTGGAGACCCTGCCGGTCGCCCGGCTGTCCATCGACCGCAGCGGCATCGGCATGAACCTCGCCGAGAACCTCGCCCGCGACTACCCGCAGGTCGTGGCCGAGGCCTTCAGCAACGAGTCCAAGGAGCGCTGGGCCACCGACATGAAGATCCTGCTCCAGCGGCGGGACATCGTGCTCCCCCGCGATCGCGAGCTCGTGGCCCAGGTCCACTCCATCAAGCGGCGGGTGCTCCCGTCCGGCAAGGAGGCCTTCGACGCCGAGCGCACCTCCCGCGGCCACGCCGACCGCTTCTGGGCCATCGCGCTCGCCTGCCAGAAGGAGCGCGGGCCGGGGCCGAAGACCGGCACCGAGATCGGGGTTCGGGTGATCGGATAGCCGCGGCTCAGTCCTTGTTCGAGAATCGGCTGTCCGCGTCGGTTGGATCGATCCCTTCGGCGTCCAACCAGCCGGCTTTGCTGTCGGAAAAGGCATCGAACCTGGGGACGTAGGGTTTGATATCCAGCAGTGGAGTGCCGTCGAGGATGTCGACGCCACGTACCTTGAGATTGTTGTCGCTGACCGAAAGAAGCTCGATCACGGACAGCCCGATCGGGCAGGGCCTCGCCGGCGCCCTGGTCGCGAAAAGACCGCGCTCTACGGTGTCGAGATACGGGATAACTCGGGGCTGCCAGGGACTGGATCTGTCCAACAGGAACAGCAGCCACAGCCGCTCGAAACCACCGATGTCGGCAAGCGCGCCCACATAAGGCTCGAATACCTCGACGATGCCTTCCGCTTCGCGGGCGAAGCGCGGCTGAATCGGCGTGCCGCTCTGCTCCTTGAACGGGGTGTGGATCACTCCGATGGAGCTAAGGCGCACATCTACCACAGTGGCCCTGCTCGGTTCTTGATTGTCCTTCATGTCGTCTCCACTGCTACGTTTGAGTCGAGATGCGTCTTGGAGCGGCTGGCGATGACATAGAGGCACGGCATCAAGAAGAGTGCCACTGCCATCTCCATCCCTAATCCGCCAATAGCCGCCACAGCCATGGGTTGCAGCATGTCGCCGCCTTCCTCCAGGTTTAGCGCCAAGGGCAAAAAACCAATCGTGGTTGTTACAGTGGTCATGACACGCGGCCGCAGCCGTATTCGGGCGGCATCAAGAACTGCCTTCCTTGGTGGACAGGCATGCCGCTCCTGCAGCTCCCTCGCGTAGGTCAAGAGCAACACGCCGTCGTTGACCGTCACCGCCACCACGACCAGCACCCCGATGATGACCGTTGCCCCCAGCGGGATGTGTGTCAGATACATCAGAAACACCACACCCGTTCCGCAAACCGGCACGCTCCCCAGAATCAGCCCTGGCAGCTTGAGGCTATTGAACTGTACCGTTAAAACAATGAAAGCAAAAAACAGGGCGAATGCGAAGACGACAAGAACCGTTTCCTTCATGTCACTCATCATCTCCGCCCGTCCGCCAAACTCAAAGACATAACCGGCCGGACGCTCGATTCCAGCCAGAGCGTTTTGCAGCTCCTTCACGGAACCAGCGAGATCGCCTCCGGTGATATCCGCTTCGACCGCGACCTGCTTGATCTGGTTTTCCCTGATAATCTCAACCGGTCCTGTACCGGGAGCCACGGTCGCGATGTCCCGCAATCTAAGGACGTCGCCCTGGGCACTGGTGAGCGATAGGTTCTCAATATCCTGCCGGGATGTCAGGCGCTGCTCCGGGACAATCAACCGGATGTCGTAGTATTCTCCACCGTCCCGATAGCGTGTGGCCACCG
>CAYVQE010000244.1:0-4901 GCA_964454005.1 uncultured Myxococcales bacterium | reverse complement strand
GCGCCCAGCTGCGCGACCGGCTGGAGCTCAACCCGGTGCTGTTGCAGCTGCCGCTGGGGTTGGCCGAGGACTTCCGGGGCGTGATCGACCTGGTCGAGCAGCGGGCGCTGGTGTTCAGCGGCGACAGCGGCGAACAGATCGAGGCCACGACCATTCCCGATTCGCTGCGCGATCGGGTGGCCGAGGCCCGCGAGGCCATGTTGGACGCGGTGTCGATGTTCTCCGACGAGCTGACCGAGGCCATGCTCGATGACCGGGTCGAGCCCGACATGGTCCGCCGGGCCGTGCGCGAGGCCACCCTGCGGCGCCAGATCGTGCCGGTGCTGCTCGGTTCGGCCTACAAGAACAAGGGCGTCCAGCCGCTGCTCGACGGCGTGGTCGACTACCTGCCGGCGCCGGACGAGGTGGTGGCCGAAGCGCTCGATCTGGAGCACGACGAGGCGCCGCTGCAGCTGGCCGGCGGGCTGGACGACCCGCTGGTGGCTCTGGCCTTCAAGCTCGAGGACGGCCGCTACGGCCAGCTGACCTACCTGCGCATCTACCAGGGCCGGCTCAAGCGCGAGGACACCATCGTCAACACCCGCAACGGCCGCAAGCACCGCGTGGGCCGGCTGGTGCGCATGCACGCCGACCGCATGGAGGACATCAAGTCCGGCGAAGCCGGCCACATCGTGGCCTTGTTCGGCATCGACTGCCGCTCGGGCGACACCTTCACCGACGGCCGGCTGGCCGTGTCGATGACCTCGATCCACGTGCCCGATCCGGTCATCTCGCTGTCGATCAAGCCGGCCGATACGGCCGACGAGGCCAACCTGGCCAAGGCCCTGCGGCGGTTCGCCAAGGAAGATCCGACCTTCCGCTCCGCACATGACGCCGAGTCGGGCGAGACCGTCATCAGCGGCATGGGCGAGCTGCACCTGGACGTCTACCTCGAACGCATGCGCCGCGAGTACCGGGCGCAGGTGCTCACCTCGCCGCCGCAGGTGGCCTACCGCGAGACCATCCGCCAGGCGGCCGCCTTCGATTACACCCACAAGAAGCAGACCGGCGGCGCCGGACAGTACGGCCGCATCATGGGCCGCATCGAGCCGCTCGACAGCGGCGATTTCGAGTTCGTCGACGCGGTCCGCGGCGGCGCCGTTCCGCGCCAGTTCATCCCGGCGGTAGAGAAGGGCTTCGCCGCCGAGCTGGCCCGCGGGCCGCTGATCGGCGCCCCGGTGGTCCAGGTGCAGGTGGTGCTCGAAGACGGGCGCTCGCACCCGGTGGACTCGAAGGAGGTGGCCTTCTTCGAGGCCGCCCGCGGCGCCTGGCGCGGAGTGATCCAACAGGCCGAGCCGGTGCTGCTCGAGCCCATCATGCGGGTGGCGGTCGAGACCCCGCCGGCCTTCGCCGGCACGGTGCTGGCCGGGTTGAGCCAGCGGCGGGGCATGATCGCCGGCCAGCAGGAGGAAGCCGGCCAGTGCCGCATCGAGGCTCTGGTGCCGCTGGCCGAAATGTTCGGCTACGCCACCGCGCTGCGCTCGGCCACCGAGGGCACGGCCGGCTTCAGCATGGAGTTCGCCCGCTACGAGCCGGTGCCGGCGGCGGTGGCCGAGGCCCTGATCGAGCAGGCGCGCAAGGCGCGGGCCGCGGGCCGCTGAGTGGCGCGAGTCGAGGGAGGCCGCAGATGGCTGAGGATCGCGAACGAGACGCCGAGAGCGGGCCCTTGCACGACTGGGTGAACCAGGCGGCCGGCCGGCAGCCGGGGCCGGATGCGGTCGGCGTGGTGCTGGCCCGGGCCGGGCTGGGCAAGACCGCCTTTCTGATTCAGCTGGCCATCGACGAGCTGCTGGCCGGCGGCGAGGTGTTCCACGCCGCGGTGGGCAAGGAGCTGGTGCAGGTCGAGGCCCGTTACGACGATCTGTTGGCCGCCCGGCTGGCCGGCAGCGGCGGCGCCGCGCGGCGCCAGGCCCACCACGCGGTGCTGCAGCGGCGCACCATCCAGGCGCTGGAGGCCGGCCAGCTCGATCCGGCGCGGTTGGCCGCCGCCCTGGACGCCTACCGGCGCCACCTGGAGCTGCGGCCGCAGCTGGTGGTGGTCGACAGCGCCGAGCCCGCCCAGGCGGCCGCCGTGCTGCCGGCGCTGGCCGAGCTGGCCGAGCGGGTGGCGGCCCGGATCTGGCTGGCCGTGCGCACCCACCGCACCGACGGCGACGGGCTGGCGCAGCTCGGCGCGCCACGGCGCATGCCCGAGCTGGCCATCGAGCTGGAGCCCGACCGCGATCGGGTCAGCGCCCGGCTGGTGTGGGCCCACGGCCAGCCCTGCCCCAACGCCCCCGGCCTGCTGCTGGAGCCGGGCCCGATGCTGCCGCTGGGTCGCACCGCCAGCGCCGGCGCCAACCCGGCCGCCCACACCTTGCTATCGGGCGCGGCGCCCGGCGCCGAGGCCTGCTTCGGCACCTGCGCCGAGCGCTGGAGCATGCCGGAGCGCAACTTCAGCTTCGCCGGCCGCCAGCCGGCCCGCGAGCGCGGCCTGGTCGAGCTCAGCGACGAGGAGCTACAGCTCGGCGACGTCAGCTGGACCTACCTGACCGCCCGGCTGGGCCGCGAGTTGAGCCGCTCGCCCGAGATGCGCCGCGTGCTGCAGAGCATCTGGCACCAGGTCAATCCGGCCGGCGAGGTCTTCGCCGTGGGCCGGGTGCTGCCGGCCGGCACGATCAAGGGCGGCACCGGCTGGGCGGTCGAGCTGGCCAAGCAGCAGCGCAAGCCGGTCTGGGTGTTCGATCAGCAGACCGACTGCTGGTACGAGTGGTTCACCCACGACTGGCGCGCCTGCAACCCACCGCTGATCCAGCAGAGCCGCTTCTGCGGCACCGGCACCCGGCATCTCGACCACCGCGGCCGCCAGGCCATCGAAAGCCTGTTCGAACGCAGCTTCGGCCCCAGCCCCGGCGCGAGCTGCTGAACCGAAGCTCCCCCGCGCCGGCAAACCAGTGGCCCGCCTGCCGGATCTGCACCGCGATTCCTTCGACCGGCTGCTGGTGGCCCAGGCCCGGCTCGAACAGCTCACCCTGTTCACCGCCGACCGCCAGCTCAGCGCCTACGAGGTCGCCTGCGTGGCGGTGCGAGCGGGCTGAAGCGACCGGCCGCCACGTGGAACGGCGCGTGTTCGGACCCCCTTCTCTACTCCCACATCCAAGGGTCGAACGAATAGGGTTCGGGCTCGACACTCGATGTCCCCGGCATTCCAGCACGGCCGCGATGGCTGCGGACCGAGAGCCGCTCGCTTCGTGGTCAGTCCAGCCTTGCCAAGCGCCGCTGCAGGCCGTAAGACGATGGCAGGGGCGCTTTTTTCGCCCCGCGAGGTGGCTCCATGAACGAGGTCGACCCGACGGCCGCCGACGAAATCGCGCCGCGCCCGGCGCGCTCCTACCACCAGCTGGCCCGCCAGATCCTGGGTCTGGCCACGCGGCCGATCTCCGACCGCCGCTTCCTGCGCGATCTGGCCAAGCTGGTGGCCCGCTATACGGCCTGCGACCGGGTCGAGCTGGAGCTGGTGGGCGACAGCGGCTGCAGCGGCGCCTGGGTCTTCGATGCCGAAGGCGGCGAGCTGAGCGCGCTCGGCGACCAGGGCCCGGCCGCGCGGCCCGCGCCGGCCGGCTCGAGCCTGCAGCTCGGCCTGGAGTTCGGCGACGAGCGCCTGGGGCGGCTGGTGCTGCGCTCCCGGCAGCCGGACTTCTTCAACTCGGCCAAGCGCGAACTCTACGCCGATCTGGCCCACCAGCTGGCCGTGGCCCTGTCGCACCACTCCAGCCAGCACCAGCAGCGCGAGCGGGTCAAGGAGCTGGACTGCCTCTACCGCATCGCGCTGATCGCCGGCGAGCCGGACCTGTCCATCCAGCAGACCCTGGAGCAGGTGGTGGCCCTGCTGCCGCCGGCCTGGCAGTACCCCGAGATCACCGAGGCCCACATCCGGGTCGGCGAGCACGTTTGCCAGACACCCGGATTCGATCGGGTGGTCGAGCAGCAGAGCGCCGCGGTGCGGGTCGCCGGCCAGCACTCCGGCAAGGTCGCCGTCGGCTACCGCCAGACCCGGCCCCGGTTGGACGAGGGGCCCTTTCTGCACGAGGAGCGCCACCTGCTCGACGCGGTGGCCCACGAGATCGCCCAGGTGGTCGAGCGCAAGCAGGCCGAGGCCGAGAGGCGGGCGCTGCACGAGCAGCTCCAGCACGCCGACCGGCTGGCCACCATCGGCCAGCTGGCCGCCGGGGTGGCCCACGAGCTGAACGAGCCGCTGGGCAGCATCCTGGGCTTCGCCCAGCTGGCCCAGCGCAGCGCCGGGCTGGACGATCAGGTGCTGCGCGATCTGGGCCGCATCGAGTCGGCGGCGCTGCACTCGCGCGAGATCGTGCGCAAGCTCAACCTGTTCGCCCGCCAGGCCCCGGCCAGCCGCTGCGCGGTGCAGCTGAACGCGGTGGTCAGCGAGAGCATGCTGTTTCTCGAATCCCGCTGCGCCAAGGAAGGGATCACCGTCGAGCTGGCGCTGGCGCCGGACCTGCCCGAGGTGCACGCCGACGCGGGTCAGATGATGCAGGTGCTGGTCAACCTGGTGGTCAACGCCATCCAGGCCATGCCCCAGGGCGGCCGGTTGGACGTGGCCACGGCGGTGCGGCCGGGGGCGGTCGAGCTGGCCGTCGCCGATCGCGGCCATGGCATCGCGCCGGACGTGGCCGAGCGCATCTTCGAGCCCTTCTTCACCACCAAGGACGTGGGCCAGGGCACCGGGCTGGGCCTGTCGGTGGTCCACGGCATCGTGGCCGCCCACGGCGGTCGCATCGAAGTGGACAGCCAACCCGGACGCGGAGCCCGATTCATCGTCCAGCTGCCCTGGAGGAGCCCGATGCCCGCAACGCCGACTGACG
>CAYVQE010000243.1:0-4928 GCA_964454005.1 uncultured Myxococcales bacterium | reverse complement strand
AGCCGTCGTTCGCTCGCGGCAGTGTTTCCAGCCACTTGGCGATGGTTGCCGTGAAACCTTTACGCATCGGCAGCTGGTCTCTCGAAGCGCCCTCGATGGGGCTCGCCGGTGTTACTGCAGCCCGCCCTGGAGGGCTGCTTGGGGGGTGTCGGGATCGGCGAAGCTTGCGAATCTTACGCCCATGCCGACGATCAGGCGGCGGGGGTCGCCGGCCGGGGTGTGGTTGAGAAAGCAGAGGTGGACGACCTCGGCCTGGGCGCTCATCTCGGTGCCGGAGCCGGGGAAGGAGAAGGTGATCTGCATGCGGCTGCCGAGCGGATAGGGGTCGGGGGTCTCGATGAACATGCCGCCTTCGGAGATGTTGCGCGCGATGCCGAAGGCCTTGCCCCAGGCGCCGTCGATGTGGATGGAGAAAACCTTGTCCAGCCGCTCGTTCATTCGCCGGTTGGATGCTGCCGTCATGGGACCTCCGGGTCGCTGGTTGCCTACACAATACTACATGTAGGATACTGTAGTCAAGTAAACGACCCGATGGCCCCCTTTGCTGCCCGGCGGCCCGCGCGCGGCGGCGAGCGGCTTGACAGTGGGCTGCCGGCTGGCGACTATGCCCTGGCAGCGAAAGGACATCCCCATGGCGCGCAAACGGCTGGGCGAGGTGCTGCTCGAGCAGGGCCTGATCGACGAGGGCGACCTGGAGCAGGCCCTGGAGTACAAGGAGAAGTCCGGCTACCGGCTGGGCACCGCGCTGATGGCCCTGCGCATCATCGCCGAGTGGCAGCTGACCGAGGCGCTGGGCAAGGCGCTGGAGATGCCGGTGGTCGATCTGAGCCAGTCGACGCCCACGCCCACCGCGCTCAAGCGCATCCCGGCCCGGCTGGCCGAGCGCTTCGACCTGATCCCGCTGCGCATGGAGGGCCGCGGTCGCCGGCGGCGACTGGTGCTGGCCATGAGCGATCCGCTCAACCGGCCGGTGATCAAGCGCATGGAGGACGTGGCCGGCTGCCCGGTGCAGCCGGTGCTGGCCTCGCTGTCGGCCATACAGCGCGCCATCCGCCGCCACTACCACGGCGCCGAACGCAGCCGGGTGGTGGCCAAGGCCGAGCGCATGCGCTCGGCCGGCGAGGGCGAGCAAGCCATCGAAGAGATCGACAGCGTGCGCGACCAGACGCGCCAGATCACCCTGTCGCACCTGCGCCGCGAGCTCGACTCGATGAAGTCCGCCGAGCCCGACGGCCTGCCGCCGCCGCCCACCGCCGAGTCGCCGCCGGAGCCCTCGCTGGCGCTGGATCTGAAGTTCCGCGCCCTGCTGCACCTGCTGGTGAGAAAGGGCGTGATCGAGGGCCGCGAGTACACCGAGTCGCTCAAGCGCCTGCTGGACGCGGTGGGCAAGAAGAAATAGCAGCGCCTTGAGCCTGCGGCCAGGCTCGCCTATACTCGCGATCAGGGCCGCCGGACGCGGCCGCCAGAGAGGGCGGAGCTGAAATGAAGACGATTGGAGATGCGGCTGTCCGATTGAGCATCCTGCTGCTGGTGGCGGCCTTCGTGCTGCCGGCCCCGGCCGATGCCCGCCGGCGCCGGGCGCGCGCCGGGCTGCTGGTGATCGACGCCATGACCGACGGCGCCAAGGTCTACATCGACGGCAAGCCGGTCGGCAAGACCCCGTTGGACGAGCCGATCCGCCTCAAGCCCGGCAAGCACACCATCAAGGCGACCAAGTTCGGCTTCTCCACCTTCGAGATGGAGTTCACCATCCGCCGCGGCAAGCGCACCGGCCTGATGGTCGACCTGGTGCCGCACTCGGGCCTGGTCAAGTTCGACTGCAACATCAAAGGCGCCGAGGTCTACCTGGACAGCAAGCTGATCGGCCACACCCCGCTGATCAAGAACGTGTCCATCGGCGACCACGAGGTCATGATCGTGCGCGAGGGCTACAACGACTTCGCCGCCGAGATCAACGTCAAGGCCGGCCAGAAGCAGTTCGTCGAGGGCGTGCTGACCCCCTTCCAAGATTTCTCGCCCGAGGTGCTGGCGCTGAAGCAGAAACAGGAGGAGCAGGCCCGCCGCAACGCCGAACAGGCCGAGCAGGCGGCCGCCGCCCCGCCCCCCGCCACCACCGCCGGCGCGACCGAGCCGGCCCCGTCGTGGACCGACGACTGGTACGAAAAATGGTGGCTGTGGACGGCGGTCGGCGCGGTGGTGGTCACCGCCGTGGCCGTTCCGGTGGCGGTCACCAGCGGCGGCGGCGGCTCCGGCCTGGGCGACCACAGCTCGCCGATCGACCCCATCCAGCTTCCATGAACGCAACCGTCCGGCCGGAGCTGCCCTGGACGCATCGGATTCCGCCTCGGTGAGGCCTTGAACGCATACCGATGAACGAGATCCGCCCCAGCCTACCGAACGACTGCCTGGTGGTCAGCGACCTGCACCTGGGCGAAGGCCGCCGCAACGACACGCCGCGCTACTCGCCGATGGAGGAGTTCTTCCACGACGAGGCCTTCGCCCGCATGCTGGCGCACTTCCAGCAGCGCTACGCCGGCGACCCGGACGGGCTGGGCCTGGTGCTCAACGGCGACACGTTCGATTTTCTGACCACCACCGAGATCCCGGACGACAGCGAGGCCACCATGCGCGGCTTCGAGGTGCGCCCGTCCGAACGGCGCTTCGGACTCAACCCGACGCCGTCCAAGTCGGCCTGGAAGCTCGAGCGCATCATGGCCGGCCATCCGGTGCTCTTCGGCGCCCTGGCCCGCTTCGTCGCCGCCGGCCACCGGGTCGAGATCCTGCGCGGCAACCACGACCTGGAGCTGTACTTCGAGCCGGTGCAGCAGGCGCTGCTGCGCGGCCTGTGCGCCTTCAGCGACGGGCCCGACAAGCAGCAGGTGGCCGAGCGGGTGCGCTTCCACCAGTGGTTTCTGCTCGACCCGCAGCGGCTCTACATCGAGCACGGCAACCAGTACGAGTCGTCCAACTCCATCCGCTACCCGCTGCGGCCGCTGCTGCCCGAGCGCCGCCGCCGCGGCGAGGGCGAGGACGTGCTCGACTACCCGCTGGGCTCGATGTTCGTGCGCTACTTCTACAACAGCGTCCACCGCATCAACCCCTACAGCCCCAAGCTGGTCTCCTTCGAGCAGTACCTGGAGTTCATGCGCCGCTACAACCTGATCGACCTGCTGCGCATCGCCCGCGAGCACTACCCGTTCTTCATGCGCACGCTCAAGCCGCGGGCCCCCGGCGGCACCTCGCGGCCCAGCCGCCAGGCCGACGCCCAGCAGCAGCGCGACTTCGCCGCCGCCGCCGAGCAGACCACCCAGCCGGAGCTGCACCAGCGGCTCAACCAGCTCAAGGTCATCCCGGCCTCGGCCTCGAAGCTGGCGCTGGTGCGCGCCATGCTCAAGCCGGTGGCCCGCCGGCTGGCGGTGGCCGGGGCCATCGCGCTGGGCACGCTGTACATCTGGCTGCTGCTGTTCAGCCTGATCCAGGGATCGAGCTGGCTGGTCGAGAACGTGTTCGCCAAGGCGGTGCTGATGGTGCTGCTGGCCGTGCTCACCCTGGGCGGGGTGGTCTGGTTGATCAGCCGGCTGGATCAGAAGCTGCGCCGCCAGACCGACCCCACCGCCCAGATGCTGGCCGAGCGGGCCGAGCGCATCGCCCGGCTGACCGGGGTGCGCCTGGTGCTGATGGGCCACACCCACCTGGTCGACATCCGCCGGGTGGCCGACGGCCAGGCGGTCTATGCCAACAGCGGCACCTGGGTGGCGGTGGACAACCCCTGGGAGCGCATCGAGCCGGCGGCCCGGCGCTGCACCCTGCTGTGGATCCAGGGCGACGAGGTCGAGGTCTGCCGCTGGAACGACGACGCCGGCCGGCTGGATCCGGTGCCCATGTTCGATCGCCCCCCGCTGGAGCAGGCCGAGGACAAACCGCCGCTGGTTTGAGCGGTCGGCTCAGGGCGCCGGTGGGGGTTCTTCGGGCTGCAGCTCCGGGTCTTCGGGGAAAAAGGAATCGAGCACGTCCCGGGCCCGGTCCACCTCGGGCTCATCGCCGTACAGGCTGTGCAAGGCGTAGCGGGCGGCGCGCGAGCAGTACAGCGGCTGGGCGTGGCCGATCTTGGGCACGAAGTGGTTGTCGGCATCCGGGTACGGCAGCACGGCGTTGGTCGGCGGCCAGATCATCGGATCCAGCGCGTAGTAGACCGAGTAGAAGCGCACCCCCTCGGGCAGCGGCCGGCCGTTGAGCCGGCGCAGGAACTGGCTGCCCGGCATCAGCTGCAGCCCGCTCTCGCCCTGCACGCGCCGGATGTAGGGCAGCACCCCGGCCGCCGAGCGCAGCCCGCGGTGGGGGATGGCGGCCAGCGCCGCCCAGGTGCCCTGGTGCGGCGTGGACAAAAACAGGCACTTGCGGATCGGCAGATCGCGGGCCATGCCGTGCTGGACCATGGTGCGGATGATGATGCCGCCCTGCGAGTGGCCCAGCAGCAGCAGCTCGCGCACCCGGGTGCGGCCGACCAGGTCGCGCAGCAGGGCCTCGAGCTGCTGGGCGGTCAGGGTGATGTCCTGGCTGTAGGGAAAGCCGCTCCAGACGTAGGTGAAGGTCTCGAACATCTCCAGGCCCAGGAAACGCTCCAGCCGGTTGAACGAGTTGGGCGTCTGCATGTAGCCGGGCACGAACACCAGCATCCGCGGCTGGCCGGCGTACTCGCTCAACCGTCGCTCGTGGTACTGGTTCTCGTAGAGCACCCGCTCGGAGACGTGGATCGAGCCGTCGATGAAGTTCTTGGCGACCAGGTAGGTCTCTTCCAGCGCCGACAGGCCCAGGGTCAGCCCGCCCAGGTACTTCTCCTGCGGCAACAGCCGCGCGTTCAGCCGCTGGACCTCACGCACCACCCGGGCCGGAATCCAGTCGAACACTCCCAACGCTGCGCTCCCCTC
>CAYVQE010000242.1:0-5128 GCA_964454005.1 uncultured Myxococcales bacterium | reverse complement strand
CCGATTCCACCGCTGCCGCCCCCACCGACACCCGATCAGCCAGACTGCCCGCCCATCGAACTCAAGAACCGCTCGAGTGTCTCGACACCCCGCTCATGTTCTCATCGCTCCCCGAGACCGGCTATCAACCCATCTTCGATGGTGCGGGCCACCGGGGCCCAACCAAGGGCGTCAGACACCGGCACTTGACACTTTTGTCCACAGGCGGCAGCACCCGGGTGTCAGGCAACGGCAATCTTTGTTGGTTTGCTGAATAATTCGCAGGGTTAGCTGCTAAAGAGGCTCGCTGACCAAGATGTCGAGTACCGGTATCGATGTCGATCCTGTGGACAAAAGTGTCAAGTGCCGGTGTCTGACACCCGGGTCGACATCGCACGCCGGATGGCCTCGGCCATGTTCATGGGCCGGATGGGGAAGTCGCGCAGCGCGGCCGGGTCGTGGACCACGGTGGCGTTCTTCACCCCGGCGATCAGGTTGCGCCCCACCTTGGCCAGCACGGGCGTGAACAGGCTCAACCACAGCGCCGAGATGCGCGGGCTGAGCACCGGCACCCGGATGAAGGCCCGCTTGAGCCCGCGCTGGCGGGCGTACTCCTGCATCAGATCCAGGTAGGAGACGCGGTCGGCGCCGCCGATCTCGTAGATCCGGCTGCCGTCCAGCGGCATACTGCGGGCTGTGATCAGGTAGCGCAACAGGTCGTCGACGGCGATGGGCTGGGCCGCGGTGCGCACCCAGCGCGGGATGACCATCACCGGCAGCCGCTCGACCAGCGCCCGCACCATCTCGTAGGACAGGCTGCCGGCGCCGATCACCACCGAGGCGCGAAACTCGATGCTGGCCACCCCTGAATCGCGCAGGATGCGGCCCACCTCCTGCCGGCTGCGCAGGTGCTCGGACAGATCCGCGTCGCGGCCCAGCCCGCCCAGGTAGATCACCCGGCCCACCCCGGCCCGGCGCGCGGCGTCTGCGAAGTGGGTAGCCGCCAGCCGGTCCTTCTCGGCGTAGTCGGCGTGGTCCTGCATGGAGTGGACCAGGTAGTAGGCCGCATCCACACCGTCCAGCGCGGCCGGCAGCGAGTCCGGCTCGAGCAGGTCGCCGCGCAGCACCTCGGTGCGCGAGCCCACCCGACCCGCCAGCGCCTCCGGCCGGCGGGCCAACACCCGCAGCCGCAAGCCCTGGCCTTCCAGCTCGGCCAGCAGCCGCGAGCCCACGTAACCGGTGGCCCCGGTGAGCAGCACCAGCGAATCGTCGCGAGCGCGATCTCGCATATTGACCTCCCCGGGCGATGACATCGCCGAATGCGCTCGGCCAGCCTAACACAGGAAGCGGGGTGCTCCAGGGTGTCGGTCACCAATTTACTGACAGCGCGGATGCCTCGGTGTCGACACAGGCTTGGCATCATCCGAGTGTACACTCAGCCTGTGGATAAAAGTGTCAAGTGCCGGTGTCTGACACCCTATCTGGAGACACCCTATCTGGAAACTCACCAGTGCAGCGGGCAGTACTCGATGAGCTGGGTGCGGCCCTCGTAGTCCGGTCTGGGGAAGTCCAAAAACAGGCTCGGTTGGGGCTGGCGCCGGCGCAGGGCCCAGACCTCGGCGGCGCTCATGCCGGCGATGGACACCAGGTCGGGTCCGTCCGCATCAGGGCCTGGGACCAGAAAGCCCACCTCGCCGGGCAGCTGCGGCATGCCGTCGACCGTCACCCGGGCCAGCTCGGTGGCCACCGGCAAGGGCTCCAGCCGTATCGGCGCCATGATCGCCATCGATGGCAGCAACACCAGACCCGGATAGGTGTCGCAGACGGACGTCCAGTCGACGCTCAGCGGCCCGGGCGCATCGTGCAAGGCCTGCACCAGGGCGCTGTAGCGCGGCGCCGGGTCGAGCTGCCGGCCGTGCCCGCTGCAGCCCTGCGGCCCGGGATGGATCACCCCCAGGCCGACAGAGACCCCGCCCTCGGGCGCGCCCGCGTCCAGGACGGGCCGGACCGCTTCGACCGCCGCGGTCAACTCGGCCACCAGCTCGGCGATGGGCTGGGCCGCTTGCGGCCGCTCGCAGGCGGCGGCCAGCTCCGGCTGCGAGCAGTCGTCGCGATCGTCGAACAGGATCAACAGCACCCGGCTGGCGTGATCGCCGCCGACCAGCTCCTCCAGCCGGCCTGCGGTCTGCACCGCGGTGCGGATCAGGCCCACCCGCTCGCTCGGCGGTGGCTCCATCCCGTCCAGGGCCGCGGTCATCGCGGCCGCCAGCTCACCGACCCGATCCTGGTCGAGCACGTCGCCGGCGATGCCCTCCAGCGCGATCCGCTCGCCGGCGGGCCCCAGCAGGCGCAGCCGCAGATCGAAGCCGTTCTGGCCGACGGCGTTCTCGACTCTCTCCTGCATCCCGGCCGCGACCTGCTGCCAAAACACATCCCGGCGCGGCCCGGGCAGCATCATCAGCACCGACAGGCGCGGGGGGTGGAAGGCGCGCTGGACCACCGCGGGGCAGCGGATGGCGCGGCAAGCCTCCAGGCTGGAGACCGCCTCGGCGGTGCAACGGCCGTCGTCCCGGCACAGCCGCCCCGGCGCGCAGTCGCCATCCCCGCGACAGCGCTCGGCCGATTGGCCGCAACCCGACCCCTGCAGCAGCAACAGCAACCCGACGGCGCCGGCTGCCAGGCCCCCCGGTACGCATGCTCGGCTCACCATGCCTCACCCCCGCAAAGACATCCTGGCCAATCAGGTTAGCATGACCGCGAGCGAAAAGAGAATCGTCAGTGCGAAGCGGCCGAGCGGCGGGTCCGGGTGCGGGCGTTGCCCGGCTGTTGCTGGTGTGCTATGCAGAGTTTCAACCACAACCGAATCGGGAGGGATGCATATCATGCGAAGCGGTGTTCTGTCTGCGATGCTCGTGTTCTGTCTGGCCGGCGCGGTCGCCTGCTCGTCGGCGGTGCAGATCAAGAAGGAGACCCCGGCCGCCAAGAGCCTGGCCGACTACCAGAAGATCTGGGTCGGCTGGCTGGACATGCGCCCGGACGACTACGACCAGTACGGCTTCGAGTCGGCCGACATCTGGCGCGGCGAGATCGCCCGCTTCAACACCAAGGGCGTGCGCGTCTACCTGAAAGAACACATCGGCGACCGCCTGCTGGGCACGGCCGAGACCCCCGAGGCCACGCCGCCGGCCGAGGCCGACCTGGTCATCAAACTGCTGTTCGACAAGATCGTGCAGAACCACAACGGTTGGGGCGGGCTGGACGAGATGCACCTGACGGGCGAGATGGTCGATCCGGCCACCGGCCAGACCGTCTACCAGGCCGAGATGCTGATCACCAACGCCGCCCCCTTCCCGCGCAACTGGAAGGGCGGCTCCTTCGACGGTCGGGTGGACAACGAGGTCTGGAACCTGGCCGGCTTCCTGGCCGAGAAGATCGAGTAGCCGCGGCCGGCCGCCGCTTCAGGACCCGCCGCGCAGCTTCTGCACCGCCTGGGTGATGCCGTCGAGCAGGGACTCGTCGTCGCAGCGGGTCTGGGCCGAGGCCGCCTGGTCGGCGGCCTCGGTCTTCAGGTCGACGACGCTGATGTTGAACACGCAGCGCCGGCCCACCCGGATCAGGGTGGTGGCCACCGATTTGTTGGCCGCCAGCGCCCGGCCGAGTTCGATCTGGCACGAGCGATCGTAGCAGGCCTTGTACGACTCGGTCTTGGCGCTGCGCAGGCGCTGGCGCAGCTGCTCGCGGGGCACCACCTTGAAGCCCAGCTGCTGCGCCAGCTGCGTGCTCAGGTACTCGGTGAGCTGGTCGAGCACGTGCGGGTAGATCTCGTCGGACATGTCGCGGATGGCGAACACCGCCGCCACCGGCCGCGGGGCCGGCGATGCGGCGGCCGCAGCGGCCGGCGCCGCCCGCCGCTCCACCCGCGCCAGGATGCGGGCCCGATCCAAGGAGATCCGTTCGCGCAGGCGCTCGCCGATCTTGCGCGCCGGACAGCCGAAGGACAGGTCCTGGTGGCCGTAGTACAGCCCCTGGTGGCGGGTGCAGGCGGCCCGGGTGTTGAGCTTGAACAGCGGCTCGCCCCGCCAGGAGGTCAGCTCGGCGCGCACGCCGAGCCCGGTGTGCATCTTGTTCATGGGCACGGCGAACAGCCACAGCGGCGCCAGGAACCACATCATGATCCACAGCTGCGTCAGCTTAGAGTCCAGCTTCTCGATCACCAGCACCAGCCGCGCCTCGGGCTCGCTGGCCACCGGAAACAGCGGCCCGTTCTGCCGCAGATCGGCCTCCAGGGCGCGCTGGAACGAGGCCCGCACCTGCTCCAGCATCGCCCGTTCCTCCGCGTCGTCCATCTCCTTGCGCAGCTCGGGCGCGATCAGCACGTTGACCGCGGTCCGCAGCGGCAGCGGCTCGTGCTCGACCTCGGAACGATAGTCGGCTTGATTGCGGATGCCGACGCAGCCCGGCAGCGCCAGCGGACCGAGCAGCCAACCGATCAAGGGGGCCATCCAGATCCGTCGCCTCGTCCATGCGTCGATCACGACTCCTCCCAGTCAATCCAGCCCAGGCCGCGCCGGCCTACCAGCCGAAGCCCGCGCGGATGTAGTCGTTGACGGCCGTCGCGGTCAGCTCGGGACGCCAGTGGTGGCGGCTCTGGCCCATGGCCGCTGCGATGAAAGCCTCGATCTCGCCAGCCAGCCCCAGCACCTCGGTGCAGTAGGTCTCCAGACAGCGCTCTGGCGCCGGCGGCGGCTCCACCGCACCGGCGGCGTCGGCCTCGCCGGCGGCCGCCCGCCATTCCTCCAGCGACAGCCGCTGGCCGTCGACTGCGAACCAGTCGCCGGCCGCGGCCGTCGAGCTGTAGCGGTTGTTGCTGTACGCGATGGGCCCGAAGCCCCCGCTGTGCTCGACCAGCACCGGGCCCAGGTCCGAATCCAGCAGCGTGTTGTCCCGCACCGCCACCCCGCTCCAGCCCGGCCGGGTCTCGACCCGCAGCATGCGCCGCCTGAGGTTGTAGAACCAGTTGTCGGCCACGGTGACCTCGTCGGCGCTGCCGCCGCCGAGGCTGATGCCGTAGGCGTTGTCGTACCAGGGCTGGTGGAGGAACAGGTTGTGCTCGATGCGGCTGCGCTGGTTGTCCTGCACGCCCAGGTAC
>CAYVQE010000241.1:0-5227 GCA_964454005.1 uncultured Myxococcales bacterium | reverse complement strand
AACCTGCGCACATCCTCCCGCGACGGGTACAACCCTACGTACGGGTTCAACCGCTACGGGTTTCGCTGTGCCCGGGGCGCGGCCAGGTGATTCTGAAGTTCTGGGTGCTGGTTTTCTGGGTTTCTGAAATGGGGGTGCAGGGGGCGTGAGCCCCCTGCGCGGCGTGTTTTTGAAAAGGAGGCACTGGCCGATGAAGAAGAAGGAGTCTCCGTTGTTCATCAAGAGCTACGAGATGGTGGCGTGGCTGTTGAACCACACCAGGAAGTTTCCGAAGCACCAGCGCTTCGTGATGGCGCGGCGGATGGAGACGGCGGCTTTGGACTTTCAAGACGAGATCCTCAGAGCAACCCGGAGCCGCAACATCAAGCAGGCGCTGGGCCAGGCCGACTTCCACCTGTCGCGGCTCAAGCTGTACAACCGGCTTTGCGTGGACCTGCAGCTTCACGCGCCGCGGCAGTACGAGCACCTGGCGGGCGTGCTCGAGGAGGTCGGCCGGCTGCTCGGCGGCTGGTTCAGGTCGCTTTCATCGGGGAAGAAGAAGAAAGCCGTTGCGTGATGCAGCGGCTGTTGCAGCGGGGCGGCGGGGGAGTGTGCCGCGACTGGATTACTGTCCTGCTCGTGAGTTCTGCGCGGGGGTTGCTGGAACAACAACCCGAACAACCTGCGCACATCCAACCGCAACAGGAACAACCCTACGAACAGGAACAACAACAACGGGTTTCGCTGTGCCCGGGGCGCGGCCAGCGATTCGGCAAACCCGCGAAGGTGCCCGGCGCTCAAGGGCGGCGGGATATGGCGGGCTGATGAATCACACCCCATCGTCCCGGCCCGGTAGACTGGATGCGGCCAGCCGATCCGGTCGAAGGGCCGAAAACGCTAGGAGACCCCGGCCTGTGGTAGCCGAGGGCGAAGCCGGTCGGGGTCTCCGCTTCTGCTTCTCATGAAGCGAGCCGGAAACATCTGGCCGGAGATCGTCTCCTTCGAGAACCTCCACCGGGCGGCCCGGCTGACGCTGCGGGGCAAGCGATCGCGGCCGGACGCGGCAGGCTTCTTCCGCGACCTCGAGAAAAACCTCTTTGATCTGCGCTCCGAACTCGATAGCGGGGCCTACCGGCCGGGCGGCTACCGGACCTTCTGGATCTCGGATCCGAAGCCGCGGTTGATCTCGGCCGCGTCGTTCCGCGACCGGGTGGTGCACCACGCCCTGGTCGAGGTGATCGAGCCGGTGTTCGAGCGGCGCTTCATCCACCACTGCTACGCCTGCCGCAAGGGCAAGGGCAACCACCGGGCCCAGAGACAGTTTACGACCTGGGCGCGATCGTCGCGCTACGTGCTCAAGCTGGACATCCGCAAGTTCTTCCCGTCCATCGACCACGACGTCATGAAGCAAGCCATCCGCAAGACCATCAAGGACCGCCGCGTGCTCGAGCTGAGCGATCGGATCATCGACGGCTCGAACCCCCAGGAGCCGGTCGCCATGCACTTCCCCGGAGACGACCTGCTCTCGCCCAGCCGGCGCCGCCGGGGCATCCCCATCGGCAACCTGACCTCCCAGTTCTTCGCCAACGTCTACCTCGACGGCCTCGATCATTTCGTCAAGGAGCGCCTGCGGGTCAAGCGCTACCTGCGCTACGTGGACGACCTGGCCTGCTTCGGCGACGACAAGGCGGAGCTGCAAGGCTGGCGCCATGCCATCTCCTCGTTCCTGCTCGGGATCCGGCTGCGGCTCAACCAGGGCAAGAGCCGCATCCGGCGGGTCGAGGAGGGGATCGAGTTTCTGGGCTTCGTGGTCTTGCCCGATCGGCTGCGGTTGAACGCGCGCAGCATCCGCCGCATGCGCCGCCGGATCGAGGCGCTGCGCGCGGCCTACGCGCGCGGAACCATCGACTGGCCCGAGGTGGAGGCCTCGCTCCAGGCCTGGAACGCCCACGCCGCCCACGGCGATACCTGGAGACTGCGAAGCGCGGTCTTCAGCCGGGCGGTGTTCACCCGGCCGGCCGAAGCTCTCGAAGCATCGAGCCCATGCGCTCCTACCCGCTCAGTTTGACGGCTGTCGCACAGCGCTGCTACCGCCGCAACCAAAGCCAAGAGCAGTACCATTCCAATAGAGCTGTATACGCTATTGAAGCAGTTTCTGCGGAGGAATGGTATATAAGCTACAATCGGTCCATGGAGAGTGTTCCCCAAAGCCTGGAGATCGACTCGGATAGAACCGGCAGGGGGCCATCTACGGATCGGTCATGAGTCCAAGGAGATGTTTTCGAGAGTACTTGACCGAACGTCTGGCGGAGCCGGCCCAGGCGGCTGCGTATCTTTCGGCTGCACTCGAGGAATACGAGGCCGATGAGGATCAGCAGGCGTTTTTGCTGGCACTGCGAATGGTGGTGGACGCCCGGGGAGGCGTCAGCGAGCTGTCGCGCAGGACCGGGCTCAACCGCTAGCATCTCTACCGAGCGCTGTCCGTCAAGGGCAATCCCACCTGGGCCACCATGGATGCGATCCTATTCGCTCTCGGCTTTCGCCTCACCATCGAACCGCGACAGCAGCAAGCCTCGCCTCGGTAGCCCTTGGCCTGGAGTCGCTGACCGACTGAGCCGGGCTGGCGGGAATCGGCTGTGTGGTCCGGAGCGTTTGCGGGCTTCGGGTTAGAAGCGACCGCCGGCCAGGGGGAAGATGAGGGCCGGCTCGGTGGGGCGGGCCGGCTGGCCGGGCTGCAGCGCGTCGCGGTGGCGGCCGTGGCCGGCCGGCCCGGCGGCGGCGTCGGGTTCGGGCTCCCAGGTGCCGGCGGCGATGCCGGCATGGGTGAACGAGATGATGTAGCAGCCCAGCGAGGTGCCGAAGCCGGCCGGGGCGGCCACGTTGCGGTCGAAGGTGTCCCAGCCGCCCAGCACGATGGCGGTCGGGGCGATGATGAGCAGGCTGTAGACGATGCCCCAGCCCCAGTCGCCGGTGTAATACAGCCCGCCGCCCGGGATCAGCGACCAGGCCAGGGCCAGGCCCACGCTCTTGCCCGGCGGCTGCGGCTCGGGCTGCGCAGCGGGTGCGGCAGCGGGCTCGGGCTCCGCCCGCTGCGGGGCCGCGGCCGCCGGCGCGGCGGCCCGGCCCTGCAGCTCGTCGGCCAGCGCCTCGACGGCGCTGACCAGCGCGTCGGCATCGCAGGCGGCGCGGCGGCTGGCGGTGCGCAGGGTGGCGGCCCGGCGCAGGTCGTAGAGGGCCGCGTTGAGCAGGCATTGGCCGCCCACCCGGGCGATGGTGGCGCTGACGGTCAGCTCGGCGGCCAGCTCGCGGCCGATGTCGATCTGGCAGCGCTGGTCGTAGCACTTGCGGTGGGAGTCGACCTGCTGCGCCCGCAGCCGCTCGCGGATGGCCTGGCGCGGGATGATCTGAAACCGGCCGCCCCGGCCCAGCCGCGAGGCCAGGTAGTCGGTCAACGACAGGCGTTCGGCGTCGTTGAGCGGCGCGCCGCGGTTCTCGATCTCGAACACGGCCACCACCGGCGTCTCATCGCCGGCCGCAGCCAGCGGGCCCAGCAGCAGCCACGGCAGCAGCAGCAGCCCGATGCGCATCGCCTGGTTCATCATCAACGCCTCCTCGTCGTTCGCGTCGCGCTTCGCGGAATACCGAGCCGATCCCCCACCTCGATCGCGGGTGGACCGCCTTCGACAAGCCACGTGTCTCGATTTTCTCCGCCGGGTCCAACTGCGTCCGACCGTAGCAGCGCCCGGCAGCCTTGTCGAGCCCGACCGGGCGGGCAGCGCTCAGCCCAGGGCGTCCAGGGCGCGTTGGATGGATTGCTGCTGCTGCTGGTAGCGGGCCAGGCGTTCGCGCTGCTCGGCCACCACCGCCTCGGGGGCGCGTTCGACGAACTTGGGGTTGGCCAGCTTCTTCTCGCAAGCGGCGATCTCGCGCTCGACCTGGCCCAGCTCGCGTTCGAGCCGCTGGCGCTCCTCGGCCGGGTCGACCACGTCGTGGACGAAGATCTGCAGCTGGCCGGCGGTCACAGAGGCCGAGCCGGGCTGCAGCTCGGCCTGCGGGTCCACGGTCAGCTGCTCCACGTTGGCCATGTGCTCGACCACGTGGGCCTGGGCGCGGAAGGCGGCGGCCGTGTCGGCCGGGGTGCGCACGGTGATGCGCAGCGGCTGGTGCGGCGACAGCCGCCGGCTGGCGCGCACGTCGCGCACGCCGGTGGTGGCGTTTTGCAGATCGCGGAACACCTGTAGCAGCGCCTCGTCGTCCAGTTCGGCGGCCGGCCGCGGCCAGGCGGCGCTGATCAGCAGCGGCGCGGCCGCCGGCGCCGCGACCAGACCGGGCAGCCCGGAGCGCGCCACCCGGGCCTGGATCTGCTGGTAGAGGTACTCGCTGATGAAGGGCACGAAGGGGTGCAGCAGCCTGAGGGTTTGATCCAGGCAGTGGGCCAGCACCTGCCGGGCCACCGCCGCCGAGGCGGCGTCGGCGCCGGCCAGCCGCGGCTTGACGAGCTCCAGGTACCAGTCGCACAGCTCGCCCCACATGAAGTCGCGGGCGGCGCCCAGCGCGGCCGAGGGGTTGTAGGCCTCCAGGCCGCGGTCGACCTCGCGCACGGCCCGGTTCAACGCGGCCAGGATCCAGCGGTCCTCCAGCGCCAGCTGCCCGGCGTCCAGCCGCTGCGGGGTGTCGCCCTCCAGATGGGCCAGGGCGAAGCGGGCCGTGTTCCACAGCTTGTTGCAGAACTTGGCCCCGTCGACGAAGCGCTCGCTGATCAACTTGGCCGCCGGCAGCTCGTCGATGGTGCCCAGCACGTCGAACTCGGCGCCGCAGTCGGCGCACAGGTAGGTGAACACGCTGCGGCCGTGGTCGAGCGTTGCCAGTTCGTTGTTGTGCTGGCACTGCGGGCAGACGGCGGTCACCGGCAGCCGGATGTCCTGGTTGCCGGTCTGCATGTCGCACAGCACGTAGCGCATGGCGTCGGTGCCGTAGGTGTCGATGATGTCGACCGGGTCGATGCCGTTGCCCTTGGATTTGCTCATCCGCTCGCCCTTGCCGTCGAGGATGTTGGCGTGGATGAACACGTCGCTGAAGGGCTCGCGGCCCAGATTGTAGTAGCCGGCCAGCACCATGCGCGCCACCCACAGGGTGATGATGTCCCTCCCCGTGACCAGGCACGAGCCGGGATAGTAGTAGGAGAAAGCGTCCTGGCGTCCATCGACGGGGCCGAGAGGCGTTTGACCCTCTTCGATCCGGGCGCCTT
>CAYVQE010000240.1:0-5194 GCA_964454005.1 uncultured Myxococcales bacterium | reverse complement strand
CCGTCGCAGCCGTTTCGGGATGCCCGCCGCATGTCCGTCGCAGCCGCCACGCAATGCCCGCCGCATGTCCGTCGCAGCCGCCACGGAATGCCCGCCGCATGTCCGTCGCAGCCGTTTCGGGATGCCCGCCGCATGTCCGTCGCAGCCGCCACGCAATCGGTCCGCCCCGCAAGCCGCAACCGCCGCAAGGCGCCCCCCGCCCGCGCGTCGCAGCCGCCACGCAATGCCCCCCGCCCGCGGGCCGGGCTGTCGCGTTTTTCCGCACACCGTGTCCGGATCACGGACACCCCACCCGTTCGCCGTTCGCATTGATTTCAGACGCTTGAGCCGCAGCGCAGACCTGGCCCGGTCCTTGCTGCGGGGATCGAGCGCCGGCTGTGAAAAAAATCGTTGGCGGGGCCGGCGAATTGATCTATGTGACCGGGTACGGAGACCATGACCAAAAAGTAGGTGGGCAGAGGGGAGAGCTGACATGTGTCGATGGGGATCGATCCTGGGCTGTATCCTGTGGCTGGGGGCCGGCTGCAGCGGCGGTGATGGCAACACCTGTGAGCGCAGTGACGACTGCGTGGCGGGGTTTTCCTGCAACCAAGAGGGCCGCTGCGTGGCCGCGGCGCCGCTGGCCATCGCCACCACCTCGCTGCGCATAGCCACCGTGGACGTGCCCTACAGCGAGCAACTCGAGGCCGCGGGCGGAATTCAGCCCTATGGCGACTGGACGCTGGGCGACGGTGCACCCGCCTGGCTGCAGATCGATGCCGACAGCGGCGCACTGGGCGGCACCGCGGACGTGGCCGGCAGCCAGCTGGCCGTGCCGGTGGCGGTGACCGACGCGTCGGCCGGCGGCGGCCAGACGGTCGAGCGCGAACTGGCGCTGAACGTGGTCGAGTGCGTCGAGGGCGCGCCCGCGGTCTGCTTCGAGCCCCGCGAGGGCAAGTGCATGCAGGGCTCGCGCACCTGCAGCGATGGGGTGTGGGGCGCCTGCGGGGATCTGGCGCACTCCAGCCACATCGATCATTGCGGCCCGGACTGCGGCGCCTGCGACATGGCCGTGGCCGACGGCTGCCACCTGGGCTCGTGCACCTGCGGCGCGGCGCAGGCCTGCACCGGCGACGACCGCTGCTGTCTGCAGCAGTGCGCGGATGCGCACGACGACGACAACTGCGGCAGCTGCGGCCACGCCTGCGCCGACGCGGTGGCCCACGCAGACAACCCCCACTGCGAAAACGGCGCCTGCGACTACGACCACTGCCACGCCGAGTACCTCGACTGCGACGGCGACCGCTCCAACGGCTGCGAGACGCTGCGCTCCATGGACAACTGCCCCGCCTGCGGCGTGGCCTGCGGCGATCCCGAGTGGCACGCCACCGGAATGGTCTGTGCCCCCTTCGGCCCTGACGACCACTACCGCTGCCAGTACGAGGCCTGCGAGTTCGGCTACTACGACTGTAACAACGACGAGGAGCAGGGCGATTTCGAGGTCGATGGCTGCGAGAAGGACTACGACAGATACAACTGCACCGGTTGTGATGAGAGCTGCGCCGAACACGACGACGGCGATATCTGTGTGGCAGACGAAGAGAGCGAGGTGTTGTTCTGCGGGTGTCTGGGAGAGGACGGCGAGCCGAACAACGACGCCTGCAAAGACAACGGCCAGTGTTGCGGCAGCACCTGTTTTCCCCGCGACCACTCCGAGCATTGCGGCTCATGTTTCAACTCCTGTCTGGTCCATCCAAACGGCCCGGTTTGCGTCAGTGACTACGACGGGACCTGCGGCTGCGAGGTGCACGAGGACTGCGGGCCGCTGGAGGTCTGCTGCGATCAGGCCTGCCGGCCCATCGACGAGCAGAACTGCGGCGACTGCGGCCTCGTCTGCGACCCCTACGAGCACGCCGGCGGTGTATGCGCGTTGGAGGTCGGCCACTGCAGCTGCCAGGATCATTTTGAATGCAACGACTTCGTCGGCGGTCAGCAAATGTGCATTGGAGAATGGCCGGGTGCCTACTGCGCCTGCGGCATCGGCATCAATCCCGAGGAATGTCTGGGCGGGGCCTCGCAGTGCTGCGCTACGCCGTCCGGGCTGGCCTGCGTCAACGTGTTGAGCAACCCGGATCACTGCGGTCGTTGCGGCAGCGCCTGCGCCGACGGTGCCGCCTGCGAGCAGGGTGGCTGCGAGTGCGGCGCCGGCATGCCATGCCCGGGCAAGGGCCCGGCGCCCCAGTGCCTGCAGGCCGAGGGGCGCTGTGTCTGCCCGTCCAACCCCGATTACGGACAGCCCTGCGACGAGGGCCGCTACTGTTGCAGCGGCGACGGCGGCGGCAGCGGCGGGCCTGGCGGCGGGCCGGACGAGGGCTGCTGCTGGTACGAGTGCGGTGCCAACGAGCCCGGCGACTGTCAGCACTGATCCCTTTGCGTTCCTTTGCAGCTTCCCCGCTGATTCGCGCCCCGGGGGTACGGTGAGGGCTTTGCGGTCCTGGCGGCGGTGGACAGCGCGGCGCGGATCGCCCACAATGCCCCCCTGATGGATCTGGAGCGCGACCTCAATCCCGAGCAGCTCCGCGCCGTGGTGCACGGCGACGGGCCGCTTTTGATCCTGGCCGGGGCCGGGTCGGGCAAGACGCGGGTGATCACGCATCGCATCGCGCACCTGATCCGCGAGCGCGGCGTGGCACCGTGGCAGATCCTGGCGGTGACCTTCACCAACAAGGCGGCCGGCGAGATGCGCGAGCGCATCGAGGCCCTGGTGGGCCCTGCCCGCGGCCTGTGGGCGCTGACCTTCCACGCCTTCGGCGCCCGGCTGCTCAGGCGCTACGCCGAGTACCACGACCGCGACCGCGACCGCGACTTCACCATCTACGACGCCGACGATTCCAAACGCCTCGGCCGGCTGGTGCTCGAGCGGCTCGACGCCGACCGCGAGCTGAACAAGCCCGAGACCCTGCTGGCCGCGGTGGAGCGCTGCAAGCGCCAGCTGCGGCCCGACGATGGCACCGGGCTCAAGGGCGTCGAGCGCGCCTTCTACGCCCTGTACAACAAGCTGCTGCGCCAGGCCGACGCCTACGACTTCGCCGACCTGCTGCTGCAGCCCAACCGCCTGCTAGAGCGCCACCCCGAAGTGCTGGCCGAGCTGCGCGGGCGCTTCCGGTACGTGCTGGTCGATGAGTTCCAGGACACCGATACCGCCCAGTTCGCCCTGCTGCGCAAGCTGTGCCCGCCGCCGGCCAACCTGTGCGTGGTCGGCGACGACGACCAGTCCATCTACCGCTGGCGCGGCGCCGAGGTGGCCAACATCCTCGACTTCGCCCAGCACTACCCGGGTTGCACCGAGGTCAAGCTCGAACGCAACTACCGCTCCAGCGCCAGCATCCTGCGCGCGGCCGGCGAGCTGATCGCCCACAACCCGCGCCGCCACCAAAAGCGGCTCTGGACCGAGGCGGCGCCGGGGGCGCCGGTGGGCTTGCTGGTCGGCCGCGACGAACGCGACGAGGCGTGCCAGGTGGCCGCGGCCGCCGCCGCGGCGGTCGAACGCGACGGGCTGAGCCTGAGCCAGGTGGCCGTGTTCTACCGCACCAACGCCCAGAGCCGGGCGCTGGAAGAGGGCATGCGGCTCTACCACCTGCCCTACCGGGTGGTGGGCGGGGTGCGCTTTTTCGAGCGGGCCGAGATCCGCGACCTGGTGGCCTACCTGCGCCTGGCGCACAATCCGGCCTCGGACGTCGACCTGCTGCGGGTGCTCAACACCCCGCCGCGCGGCCTGGGCCGCCAGACCCGCCAGCGGCTGGTCGCGCTGGCCGGGCAGCACGCCTGCCCGATTGCCGAAGTGCTCACCCCCGAGCGGCTGGGCGGCTTGCGCCAGACGGAGCGCAAGCGGGCGCTGGCCTTCCGCGCGCTGCTGGACGAGCTGGCCGAGTGCGCCGCCGGCCGGCCGGCGGCCGAGGTGGTGGCCCTGCTGATCGAGCGCTCCGGCTACGCCGCCGCCCTGGAGCGCCGGGACAACCTGGAGGCCGAGGGCCGGTTGGAGAACCTGCGCGAGCTGATCACCGCGGCCGAAGACTTCGCCCGCGGCACCGAGGACGAGAGCCTGGGCGGTTTTCTGGAGCACGTGGCCCTGCTGACCGACATCGACCAGGCGGCCGAGCGCTCGGGCGCGTTGACCCTGATGACCCTGCACGCGGCCAAGGGACTGGAGTTCGACCGCGTGTTCCTCACCGGGCTGGAGGAGGGGCTGCTGCCGCATCGCCGGTCGCTGGACGAAGACTCCAGCGGTGGCCACAGCGCCGGCGGCGTGGCCGAGGAGCGGCGTTTGTGCTACGTGGGCATGACCCGCGCCCGCCAGCAGCTGGTGCTGTGCTACGCTCGCTGGCGTGCGCTGGCCGGCAGCTGCGGCATCACCAGCCCCTCGCGTTTTCTGCGCGAGGTGCCGGGCCTGCTCGGTGCGGCCGAGGGCGCGGGCGAGGTGATCGAGCCCTGCGGCTTCGACCTGGACGACGAGGACGACATCTTCGGCGACGGCGAGCCGGATGGCGACGAGGTGGTGGTCGACTACGGCGACGAGTACAGCCAGGTTGGCGGCGACGGCCATCCGAACACCTGGCGCGGCCGCTGGGTCGAGCACGCCACCTTCGGCCGCGGCCAGGTGCGCTCGGTGGAGACCTCGCCGCGCGGGGCCAAGCTGGTGGTGGTGTTCGAGTCCATCGGTCCCAAGTCGGTCATGGCCGACTACGTGCGGCCGCTGTAGCCGATCGCGGGACGGGCCGATCTTGTGCCGGACCAACGTCCGTGATAATACGCAGGGTTGCAGCGGATTGCGACGAAAGCGGGAGCGCCGCGCGTGAAGGCGACCTGTCCCAACTGCCAGACATCCTACCGGGTGGCCGACGAGAAGGTGCCGGCGGTCGGGGCCCAGATCGAATGCCCCAGGTGCGGCAACAAGTTCGTGGTCAAGCCCGCCTTCGGACCGGCTGCGGGGTCGGCTTCAGGGGGAGAAGAGGTTGGGGGTGCGCCGGCGGGCGGGCCCGCCTCAGGGGGAGAAGGCGTTGGGGGTGCGCCGGCGTGCGAAGCGGCGCCGGACAGCGTGGTGCAGCCGCCGCCGGTGGCCCGGGCCGATGAAGCCCCGGCAGCCCAGCCGCAGGCCGGGATGGAGCAGACCACCCCGCTGACGGATCTCGGGGGCGAACCCGCTTCGGGACCGGCT
>CAYVQE010000239.1:0-5356 GCA_964454005.1 uncultured Myxococcales bacterium | reverse complement strand
CGGCAGCAGCGACGGGCCCCGCTCGGCCTCGACCCCGATGCGCGAGGCCTGGTGTCCCAGGTACGAGCGGAGATCGAGGGTCCGGACCCTGACGATCTCTTTTTCCAGGACCTCGCGCTTTTGCACCATCGCCACCCCGATCTTCGACGAGCGGATGAAGCGCGAGATGCCGGAGAGCTCGGGGTCGTCGTAGGTACTCCTCCACAGCACCGACGAGGGGCACCGATCGACCAGGCCGGTCAGGTCGATCCGTGCCGTGCCGTCTTTCCCCGGCTTGTAGGTGCGCTTGCGACCGCCGGCGACCACCACCCGGTAGTCCGGAATGCCCCGCATGACCGGGTCGCCCAGGATTTCTTTGTGTGTTGTGGAATGCCTGTGCTCCTTCTTGCAGTTGTAGAGCTCGTCGTCGTCATGTTGCAGATCGAGCGCCATGGCGGTGATGATGCTGCCGGCGGACAGGACGAGAATTGGAATACCCGAACCCATCATGATGCTGTCGGATACGGCACCGACGCCGGTGAGTGGTGCCCCCACGATGACTCCCAGCCCGCCAAAACCGTAGGCCAGGCCGTACAAGGAATCCTTCTGGCATCGTTCGTAGTACGTGCGTATCTCTTGCTTGAGAACTGGTCTGAAAGGCCCTTGCATCCGGGTGGTCGCAACCAGCCCTTCGACATCGATGCTTGTCTGGACGTTCTCGGGGCCGACTTTCTCGTTGGAAGGGCTCCGGCTCTCCCACCAGCTCAGGCGTCAGTTCTCGCCGCACGCTCCTGGTGCAATCGAGTGACGCCACCACCGCGAGCACCAGGAGGAAGGAGACGATGTAGATTCTCATTCGCAGCGTCCGTTCTGGTTGTTGCAGGTGAGCCCCCCTTCGCAGTCGCGGTCCTCGCGGCAGTCGAACGTGCACCGGCCTTCCTGGCAGTAGTTGCCCACCGGGCAGTCCGAGTTGAGCCGGCAGTCCTTGGCGCCGGAGTCGCGCGATTCTCTGCCGGCCACTTCGTCGATCCGCAACGTGAACGGGGTGCGCTTGTTGGATACCCGCGAACTTAGCTTGCCTAGACTTTCCCATGCTGCTTCGTACTTACACTCGATTGCGTTGCCATTGGATGTGCGGTGTGCGAAGTCGATACGCGACCATACTTTCGACGACCACCCGCCCTTCCACCTGAACAGCATCGCTTTTCCGTGGTTCCTGATGTGTTGTACGATGAGGTTCAGTGCCTGTTCGATCGCAGGGTCTTTCTCGTCATAGCTCAATGTGGGTGGCTCCGTCTCTTGCCATGAAGAGGATATTTCATTCTTGCATCGCTGGATGCATGCGAGGATCACGTCGCGTGAAACCTCGATTCCGCTGCAGCTGCTGTCTTCAAGGGCTACGACTCGCACGGTCTCTTCATTTCCCAGGGGGATTTCTCTTGATGCCTTGACCAGGCAGCCACCGAGCAGTTCGGCGGCTAGGATGGCCGTTGTGAAAATGATGGCTCCACGGATTTTTCGAATACGCCGGTACATGGGGTGTGCCTTTCTCGACTTTCCCTGTGATTTCCGATTTCCAGTCCTTTTGTGGGCACTACTTCGTACCGCCGTGTCTTCTGAGCAGTTCTTCGATTCCCGCGAAGTCCATGCCGGGCTTGAGGCGGTTGATCTTGGCGAGACGCCGGGCTTCGAAGCTCGCCATCTTCAGCGGCGTGTAGCCATTGACCCGCACGTTGACATCGAAGCCGACCCGGGTCGCCTTGCCTTTGTCGACCAGCAACTGGACGACTTCCCTGAAGCCGCTGCCGGCCGCGTGGTGCAGGACGGTGAACCCGTTGTCGTCACGCGCGAACATGTTCGCCCCTTTGTCCAGCAGGAGCTTCACGACGCCGGCCTTGCCGTACTTGGCGGCAAGAAACAAGGGCGACATCCCGCCGCTCACCCTGGCGTCGACTGGTGCGCCCAGCTTAATGAACTCCCGGGCGAGCTGCTCGTGGCCTTTCATCGCGGCGAAGTGCAGCGGCATGTACTTCGAGTCGGCGTACTGTACGTCGGTGACCTTGCAGCCGGCCTGCAGGAGCCTCTTCACCTTTGCCATATCGCCTTTCTTGGCGGCCGAAAAGAACTGGGTCTTGTCGCAGACACCCTTCGACTGCGCGTCCGGGGCAAGCAAGCCGAGCACCACTGGAACCACGATGACCCAAGTGCCGCGCTTCATCTCGAGCCTCCTTTGTCTGCCGCATCACCGGCAATGCTGTCTGTGGAGCGCCTTGGCCTGGACCAGCAGATCCCATGCCTGCTGCGCCTGCCGTTCGTAGGTTTGTACCTGGTGGCTCAGGCCGTTGATCCGGTTGACCAGTTTCGTCACCTCGTAATCGTTGTAGGCCGCGCCCGTATCGCACGCCTGGCCCCAGGTGAAGCCGACGCTTTTCCACAGCAGGGCGAGGGCGGCCGCCTTGAGGGTCAGGGGAACACCGGCCACCGCCGCGACCGTCTTGAGCAGTGCGCCCTTGGCCGCGATGACCCCCTTGACCCTGGAGACGGCACCCTGGAACTCCATGACCGTGTCGCGTGCCTGACGGCAATTGTTGCGCCACCAGTTCTCGCGGCTTCGGCGATCGCGGGTGGCCTCGTGTGCAGCCTGGATCTGGGTGCGCAGCGCCGCCGCTGCACGCTTGCTGTCGAGGAACGCCTGCGCCAGTTGCTCGTCCTGGCCGATGGCTTGGAGCTGGGCGCAGGAAACCCGCTGGCCGTGGATGGTGACGTCCCGGGCGAATGCATCGATCCCCGGAACGAGCAGGAAGGCCAGCGACAATGCAGGGATTGTCCTTTTGGTCATTGATATTCCTCCTGTCACAGCCGCTGGCACTGCAAGGAGACGTGCACGTTGGGCACGCCCTTCGTCAGACCGGTGAATTTGGGCTGGCAGTCCTGCCTTCCGTCCCGGTTGTTGTCCTTGTGGTAGGCGACGCGGATGGTCGGTGCCCGGCAGGTCAGGTTGAGCCACACGTAGCCTGCAGACCCGGTCTTGCCCAGGAACTGGGGGGCCCGCAAGGGCTTGTGGTCGCACGCGGTCAGATCGATGCGCGCGTCGGCAATCGGCTGTCCCCACTGGGTGACCGCCGTGACCTTGACTCGCCAGGTCCGGGCGCTGCCCGCCTGGTTGCGTCCCTGGTTCCTGGGGGCGAGCCGGACCTTCCGGCCGCGGAAGGTGGTCGGGGTCAGGCCGCGGTTGGGGGGCACTGGAATGGTGCAGGTCACGGAATCCCGGTAGCGCGAGAAGCTGCACTTGTTGAGATCGAAGCACTGTGAGCCACTCCTCATCGATACGCACAGCCGCCCGCGTTCCAGCGTTCCCTCGGCATTGCATTTGCGACAGTGGGCGTCGTTGAACACCCCCCTGTAGCGAATTCCCCCCGCACGGGCCCGTGGCGTGAAGCCGGAGAGGAACGACACGACGGCCAGGCAGAGCACGACCGGGTACGTCCGGATCAAGTGATTCCTCATCGAACCCCCCTCTCGGCACTGGACCGCAACCGGTCCCGTGGCTGCATCTGGTGGTCTTCCGGTTGCCATCGAAATAACATCCCGGTCCCTGTCGATCTCGTGGTCTTGGATGTCTAACGGGCAGAACCCCGAAATCGGAGTTTTCCTGTTCAAGTGCAACTACCGCGGCAAGGGCGTGAGCATGATCGGCTCGTTCACGGGCAAGGTCATCAAGTAGCAAGACCATTGTCCTGGAATGACGACGCCGTACAGATGGAGGGCCACATGTTCTCCCAGAATCGGGGCGTTCGTTTGTATCCAGGGAGGCGGTGAGCTTCGGGTTGGCGGATGCTGCTGGACAACGCTTCGATTCGGGCGGGGTCCTACAGGGAAGCCAGCAGCTCCTTCTTTTTCTGATCGAACTCTTCCTGGGTGATGAGGCCCTGTTCCAGCATGCTCTTGAGCTTGCGCATGCGCGTCTCGAGGTCTCCGCCCGCTGCTTCCGGCGCGGCGTCCGGCGCTGGCGCCGGTGCCGGCTGCGGCCCGGGCGGGACGGCGGCCGGGGCTGCAGTTGCGGCGGCCGCTGCCGGCTGCGATGCCGCCTGGCGGGACCTGGAGGCCGAGGCCTTCGCCTTGCGCGACATCCAGGCGGTGAAGATGGCGCCGCCTAGCACCACCCAGGCCAGGTAGGATGCCGTCACCACCGCGAAGAAGAACGGGAAGAAAATGGTCCTCTCGTTGGCCCAGGCGACCAGGGACAGGATCACGAAGTAGCCCGGCAGGAAGAGGATGAAGAACACGCCGAGCGCGTTGGCCGCCTTCCTGCGGCCGGCGAAGAACTCCGGGTTGGGAGCGGGCGGAAACACCAGCGCGCTCACCAGTGCCGCGGGCAGCGGCAGCAAGCTGTAGGAAAAAAAGAAGATGGCGAACACGCTGTCGGTCCTGCCCATCATCTGGAACACGGCCGCGATCGGCATCTTTTTGCCGAGATACGGGATGTCGTGCGGAACCAGGTAGGCGAGCAGGCAGAAGAAGATCCCGGCGCCCACCAGCACCCGCGCCAGGGTGGAGTTCGTCCGGGCGGCCCAGTAGACGGTGCCGAAGGCCAACAGCATCAGCGACAACGGCAGCATCGCGCCCATACCGGACGCACCCACCCGGCCGCCGACCTGCATCAGCTTCTGGGCGCCTTCACCGAACATCACCAGAAGCGGGATGAAGCCCATGACCATTGCCGCCAGGGACCGAACCCAGTCGGGCATCTGCGCCAACAGCCCCAGCACGACCGCGCCGATGCCGGACAGCAGCAGCCACACCACCAGGAAGCTCGCGGACCCGCCCGCCCTTGTATCGAACACCCACCAGGAGAAGACGACGTTGTCCCGGATGATCGCCCAGGGCAGGAAGAATACCAGCCCGACGCAGATACCGGACACCAGCATGAGCTTGGCGAGGAAGGTGGACGTCTCGGCGGTGGGTGCGAACAGTTGCTCCGCGCGTAGTCCGATCCGGCCCTTCGCTTCCAGGGGTGATTCACCTCCCGGCACGTGCTGTGGCTCGCCGAAGTCCGGCAGGTCCGTGCGCCTGGCGCCGCACCGGGGACAGGTCTCCAGGTGGTCGTCGATCACGCCACCACACGACTGGCAACGAATGCTCATATCGCGTCTCCTCCTCGTGTCGGCCGCCGTACCTCCATGGCCGCCTCCATTCGTATTCCGGTGGTTTTGGTGGTCTAACGAACAGATCTGCGAATTTGGAGTTTTCCCTAGAAAAAGGCACCCCTTTGTCGCTGCAGTAGGCATGCCCTCGGTAGCAGGTAGCAGCATCGGTGGATGAAGAAAACCTGATGGCAGGTGCGGCACTCGACGAGTAAAAGCTCCAGGGGTCCCCA
>CAYVQE010000238.1:0-5504 GCA_964454005.1 uncultured Myxococcales bacterium | reverse complement strand
CGGCCGGGCGCGGCAGCGCCCGTCCGGTCTACTCGACCGGCAACCATCGCCAAGTTGCTGGAAACACTGCCGCGAGCGAACGACGGCTCGCTCGCGCGGCGCGCATCAGCGCGCCGACATTGGGGGTGAGCCTCGAAAAACCACGCTTTTTCGAGGCGAGGGGGTCTGGGACAGACCCCCTGAGAAACACTTACGCCGGAAAATGGCCCCGGGGAGTGAGGCATGCAGAAGATCTCGATCGATGGCGGACAGAAGCTCACCGGCCGGGTGACGGTGGCCGGCGCCAAGAACGCCGCCCTGCCGCTGTTGATGGCCACCGTGCTGGCCGACGGCGAGCACCGGCTGGACAACGTGCCCGACGTGGTCGACGTGCGCACCACCTGCAAGCTGCTCGAGGGTCTGGGTGCCGGGGTCGACACGCGCGGCGGCCGGGTGCGGCTGTCGACCTGCGACCTGTGTTGCTACGAGGCCTCGTACGAGCTGGTCAAGACCATGCGCGCCTCGGTGCTGTGCCTGGGCCCGCTGGTGGGCCGCTACGGCCGCGCCCGGGTGTCGCTGCCCGGCGGCTGCGCCATCGGCGCCCGGCCCATCGACCAGCACCTGAAGGGGCTGGAGAAGATGGGCGCCAAGGTCACCTTGCAGCACGGCTACGTCGAGGCCAGCGCCCGGCGGCTGCGCGGGGCCACGGTGGTGATGGACATGGTCACCGTCACCGGCACCGAGAACCTGATGATGGCCGCCGTGCTGGCCAAAGGCACCACCGCCCTCAAGAACGCGGCCCGCGAGCCGGAGGTGATCCAGCTGGCTCGGGTGCTCAACCAGATGGGGGCGCGCATCAGCGGCGCCGGTTCGAACTGCCTGGTGATCGACGGGGTCGACGAGCTGCAGCCGCTGCGGGCGGCGGTGATCCCGGATCGCATCGAGGCCGGCACGCTGATGATCGCCGCGGCCATCACCGGCGGCGACGTGTGGGTCGACGCGGTGGAGCCCGAGCACCTGGCCGCGCTGATCGCCAAGCTGCGCGAGGCCGGGGTGCAGATCGACGAGCAGGGCAGCAGCCTGCGGGTGCGCGCCAGCGGCCGGCCGCGGGCGGTGGACGTGGCCACCCAGCCCCACCCGGGCTTTCCGACCGACATGCAGGCCCAGTTCATGGCCCTGATGAGCGTGGCCCGCGGCACCGCGGTCATCCGCGAGCGCATCTTCGAAAACCGCTTCATGCACGTGTCCGAGCTCCGGCGCATGGGCGCGCGCATCAAGCTCGACGGCGGCCAGGCCATCGTCGATGGCGTGCGCCAGCTGTCGGCGGCGCCGCTGATGGCCACCGATCTGCGCGCCAGCGCCAGCCTGGTGCTGGCCGGGCTGGTGGCCACCGGGCGCACCGAGATCCACCGCATCTATCACCTGGACCGCGGCTACCAGCGCCTGGGCAAGAAGCTGCGCGCGCTGGGCGCGCGCATCCGGCGCACCCGGGCCCGGCCCCCGGTGACGGTGCAGTAGTGCCGGCCCGGCCGCTCGCTCACCGCGGGCCGCCGGACTCCAACAATATCTTCTTGATATGCTCGGCCAGGATCTGCGAGCCGTCGCCTTCCATGCGCACCAGCCGCAGCTCCCAACCCGGTTGGCCGGTGTCGATGCCCCGCTGCTGGGCGTCGGCGGCCGACAGCAGCCGCCGCAGCTCGGTGTGGGCCACCACCGGCTGGCCCTCGATCTGGAAGCTGACCGTCAGCCCGGTGCGCGGATCGAGCGTCTCGTCGGTGGGCACGAACAGGCCGCCCGGGCTGACGTAGAGCGCCTGGAAGCGGTAGGTCTTGCGCGGCGCCTCCAGCTTGGTGGCCACCTCGATGCGGGTCCACTTGTCTCGTCCCAGGGCCATGTGCATGCCTCCCGCCGGTCGGCCCGGCCGGCCATCGCTCGCTGAGCCACAGCATGCCCGGTCGCACCTCGACCGTCAAGAATCGCAACGCGGTGGTCGGATCCGGACATGCCGGTCAGGGGTGTATAATCCGCGTTACAGCTGCAAATTCCGGGATACGGATTCCGAATCGGTGCATTTCCCGTCCAATAAGTTGGAATAAATAGAAAAAATCGAAAAGGTCGCCTGCCGCCGGCGGCTGGGGGCAATTCGGCAGCAGCAGATCGGGGCCGAAGCGACAATCCTGTTTAGTGAAGCAATAACAGCATTTTGCGAGTTCGATTTGGTTTTTCGACGCATTGCGTTGCAAGTGGTCTGAAAATTGCTTTGTGTGCCGTTGTAAGCCGGTGGAACGCCGTTCGACCACCGCGTCGAGGAGTTGGAGATGAGATTCGGACAGCTACACGGCATACGCAAGCGTTGGCTCGGAGTCCCCCTGGTCGGGCTGGGGCTGGTCGGGCTGGCCCTGGCCGCGCGGCCCGGCGCCGCCCCGCTGCCGCCGGCGGGCGCCTCGGCCGACGGGGCGCCGGACATCCTGCTGCTGTCGGGCAGCCGGCCGCTCGGTCAGCTGGCGGCCGGCTTCAAGCCCGACCAGCGCCTGCGCGAGATGCGGGCCAAGGCCCTGCGCGATTCGATACACCAGGTGCTGGCGCGCTACCCGAACTTCTTGGCGCCCCACGAGCAGCGGCGGCTGAGCCGGATGCTGCTGGACGAGGGCCAGCGCCACCGCATCGACCCTTTGTTCCTGGCGGCGCTGATCCGGGTCGAGAGCGCTTTTTCCGCCGAGGCCGTCTCGAACAAGGGCGCCCGCGGGTTGATGCAGGTCATGCCGGCCACCGGCGCCGAGATGGCCCAACGGCTGGGGCTGGAGTGGTTCGGGCCCCACGGTCTGCACGATCCGGAGTACAACGTCCGGCTGGGCACCTACTACCTGCGCCGGTTGCTGGACCGCTACCAGGGGTCGTACCGCCGGGCCCTGACCGCCTACAACCGGGGCCCGCGCAACGTGCGCTTCATCGAGCGGCGCTACGGCCGCCTGCAGCCCCGGTTCACCGACTACTTCCGCAAGATCCTGCACATCTACCGCGACTACCAGCGCAGCCTGGGCCCGAGCGGCAACCTGCTGCAGACCGGTTGACACCAGCGAGTTGCACCCGGCCGCCGCCTATCGCTACAATCGGGGCTTTCGGATCGGCAACCCGAGGTGAGGCGTCTGGCCGGGAGGTTGAGATGCGTTCGAAGAGGCTTTTGGCGGTGGGCGGGGCCGTGTTGCTGGTCCTGGCCGCCGGGGCTTGCGGTTCGGCATCGCGCGCGCTGGTGCACGAGGAGGACGTGGCCAAGGTCTTCCCGTGGCCGCGGGGCAAGGATCAAATCACCATCCGCGTCAAGCCGCTGACCTTCTGGGCCAACACCTGTAGCCTGCTCGGTTCCTTCGAGCCGGTGGCGGTCGGGCCCGACACCACTTTCTACGTGCTCGACGAGCTCGACAAGAGCTTCGCCTACACCCCGAGCCGCTCGCCCATCCGCCGCCTGGCACCGGTGCAGAGCATCGAGATCCGCTGGCCGGTCGAGGCCGAGGAGGATGCGGTCGAGGCCGAGGAGGATGCGGTCGAGGCCGAGGAGGATGCGGGCGAGGCCGAGGAGGATGCGGGCGAGGCCGGGGAGGATGCGGTCGAGGCCGAGGAGGATGCGGCCGAGGACGCCGGCGGGCAGGCCGCGGGCGAGCAGCCCGCCGAAAAACCCGAGCCCGGATCCAAAGGCGGCGCCGGGCAGCCGCAACCCGATCCCGTGCAGTAGCCCGTCCCGCCGAAGTCCTCGCCGGCCGGGCTGAGTTTGACAGCCGCGGCGGCGCTGTGGGACAGTGCCGGCCGAGGGGTGGCGGAGAGAAGATGGGTCTGCTGCGAACGATTCATTACTGCTTGAGGCTCCGCCGTCACGATAAGTTCGAGCCCGAGCGGATCGAGGCCATCAGGCAGAAAAAGCTGCGCCAGATGGTCCGCTTCGCCCAGCGCAACTCGCCTTTTTTCGCCGAGCACTACCGCGGGATCGATCCGGACGCGCCCGACTTCTCCATCCAGCAGCTGCCGCCGACGACCAAGGAGATGCTGATGGAGAACTTCGATCGGGTGGCCACCGATCGCCGGCTGCGTCTCGCCGGGGTCCACCGCTGGGTCAAGTCGCCGGATCGGGTGGGTAGCTGGTACCGCGGCCGCTTCGTGGTCACCACCACCTCGGGCACCACCGGCGCGCCCGGCTACTTCGCCTACGACCGCCGCGACTGGGACTGGGTGCGGGCGCTGGCGGTGACCCGCGGCATCCGGTTCAAGCCGTCTTTCTTCGGGTTTTTCTACCGCGCGGCCCGCATCCTGGTGAAGAAGGTGCGGGTGGCGCTGATCTCGGTGCTCAACGGCCACTTCATCACCTATGTGCTGTTTCGCATGACCCCGCCGATCGGCAAGCTGGTGTCGCGCTTCAGCTACCTGTCGGTGATCGAGCCGGTCGAGCAGCTGGTGGCCGAGCTGAACGCGATCCAGCCCAACGTGCTGCACTGCTATCCCACCATGCTCGAGGTGCTGGCCCACGAGCAGCTGGCCGGCCGGCTGCGCATCGAACCCTGGGTGCTGACCTGCTCCAGCGAGCCGCTGACCGGGCCGGCGCGCGAGGCCATCGAGCAGGCCTTCCCCGACAGCCCGCTCTACGAGACCTACGGCACCTCCGAGGGCATCAACCTGGCCAGCGAGTGCGACCGGCACAACGGGCTGCACCTGAACAGCGACGCCTTCATCGTCGAGCCGGTCGACCCGGCCGGCCAGCCGGTGGCGCCCGGCCAGCCGGGCGACAAGGTCTACGTCACCTGCCTGTTCGCCCGCGCCTTTCCCATCCTGCGCTACGAGATCGGCGACCAGGCCACCCGGGTGCAGGAACGCTGCGACTGCGGTCTGCCCTATCCGCTGATCCGCGTCCAGGGCCGCACCGACGATACCCTGTGGGTGCCGGACGCCGCCGGCGAGCCGGTGGCTCTGCCGCCCATCCCGTTCGAGGCTCTGTTTCTGGGCATCGACCAGCTGGTGCAGTACCAGCTGGTGCAGACGGCCGCGGATGAGCTGCTGGTGCGCTTCCGGGTCCGCGAGGCCGAGGCCGAGCCGGCGGTGCGGGCCGAACTCGAACGGCGCTTCGCCGACTACCTGGGGCGCAAGGGGGTGGCCGATTCGGTCCGGCTGCGGCTGAGCCGGGTGGACGAGATTCCGCGCGATCCGAGCTGCGGCAAGGTGCGCCAGATCGTCAGCCTGATCGAGCGGCCCTTTCTGCCGGGCCAGCCGCTGGGCGACCGCCGATCGGGCAGCGACCGGCGCCAGCGCGAGGCCGAGGCGCCCGGCCGCGACCGCCGCCAGGGCGAGCGGCGGAGCGACGGCGTGCGAGAGGAGAGCTGATGCGTTGGCTGCGGTGGTTGCTGGTGCTGGCGGGATTGGCCGGGCTGGCCTACCTGGCGCTGGCGGTCGAGTTCGGCGGGCGCACCCCGGTCGATTGGGTGACCGGCAGCGGCGACCCGGGCGGCGGCGCGCCGCGGCCGGCCGCCCGCGAGGACGGGCCG
>CAYVQE010000237.1:0-5538 GCA_964454005.1 uncultured Myxococcales bacterium | reverse complement strand
GCCACCCGGTCTTTTATCTTCACCTGGGCCCGGTGGTACTTGATGGCCAGCGGCTTGATCCCCCGCTCGGTGGGGATCAGCAAGCCGGTGGCCGCGGCCGGCGCGGCGGCGCCGGTCAAGGCCAGCATCAGCATCGCTGAAATCACAGCCCGCATCTCGACCACCTCCGTCGTTCGGGGATCCTGGCAGCGATGCCGCTATGGACGGCCGCCGTGGCCCAGGGATCTATGCCGGCGGCGATTATTCTGGCGCCCCTTCCAGAAAAGTCACGCCTTTCCGGACAGCTGGGGCGGTCTCAGAAGCGCCCCAGCGCGCGGGCCAGGCGGCGGCCCGCCCGCAGCCGGCAGCCGCGCCCAGGCCAGCTCCAGCAGCCGGCCCCGCTCGGGCGTCGGCCCGCTGGTCTGGCCGTCGAGCACCAGCCCCGGCATCTCGGCGAGCACGCTCACGGCCCCAGTCTAACCCGATCCTCTGACACCACCGACCGGGCGCAATCGTTTTCTCAGCGGCACTGGGATTGACGCTTTTTCGGCGGCGTGCTCGAATCGACCCATGGAGCCCGAGCCCGCCAGACATGCCCGCACCGCGATCCCGGCGCTCGAGGCGGCGCTGCGCGCCGCGCTCGAACAGCGCGCCGATCTGCGCTGGGTCTACCTGTTCGGCTCGATGGCGCGCGGCGAGGACTTCGCCGACGTGGATCTGGCCGTGATGCCCGCTGCCGGCGCCTTCGCCAGCGCGGTCGAGCTGAGCGCCCTGGGTGCCGAGCTGGCCGCGGCCTGCGGCCCGGACGCGGCGGCGATCGAGGTGGTCGATCTGCGCGCGGTCGCGCTGCCCTTGCTGGCCGAGGTCCTGGACGACGGCCGGCTGCTGGTCGACCAGCAGCCCGCCGCGCGGCGCCACTGGGAGGCAGATGCGCGGCTGCGCTGGCTCGACTTCGAACCGCTGTGGCGCATGCACCGGCGGCTGCGCCGCCAGCGGTTGCGGGAGGCTGCATGGTAGATCGGCCCCGGGCCCAGCGGCTGCTCGAGGTGCTGCTGGATGCGCTCGGCGACCTGCGCCGCTACGCCCAGCGGGTCGATGCGGCCGCTCTGCGCGACGACCGCGACGTGCAGAACATGGTGCTGCACGCACTGTACATCGCCGTCCAGTCCTCCATCGACCTGGCCTTCCACATCGCAGCCAGCGAGGGCCTGCCGGCACCCGGTTCTTACCAGCAGGCCTTCGTCCACCTCGGCACGGCGCGGGTTCTGGACCCGGAACACGCCCGCCGCATGGCCGGCTGGGCCGGCCTGCGCAACGTGTTGGCCCACGCCTACCCGGCGCTCGACATCGAGCGCATCCACCGGGCGCTCACCGACGAGCGCCAGGATCTGGTCGCCTTTGCCCGGCGGGTCGAAGCCCTGCTCGAGCGGCAGGATTGACCCGGCGGCGCCGGGACGCGTCGAAGCCCAGGTGGGTGTCAGTTCGTGCTCAGGGCGGGTATTAAACGTCTGGCGAGCCCGCCAGATCCAGCTCGGCCAACCATGTCGCCGCTCGTCGCACCTCGAGACCATCGGGGTAGGTGCGTTCCCGATCGAGGTGTTGCACCAGCTGGGTGGCCCTGGCTCGAGGGTAGATGCGGCGAAAATGAGCGAAGTGTCGGCTCGGTCTGGGGTCGTTGTGCTCGACCTCGATCAAGCGCTCCACCGCGCCGTCGCGGACCACGGCGAAGTCGATCTCACGGCCGTCCTTGGTGCGCAGGTACTTCAACGAAAGGTCTTCGCCCAGGCAGTCCTGGCGGCTGTGAATCTCTTTCAACAAGGCGCAAGCGACCAGGTTTTCGAGCTTGGCTCCCGCGTCGCCTTCCACCTGGCCGGTGTCCAGGAAGAAGTACTTGGGCGCCTTGAGCAGGGAGCGGGCGACCTTGTGGCTGTGCGGCCGGACCGTGAACAGGACGTACAGGTTTTCCAGCATCAGGATCCAACGCTTGGCGCTCTTGGCATCGCATTGTAGGTCAGCGGCCAGGTTGGCGTGGGAGACCGGTGCTCCGACCCTGCGGCGCAGCAGCTCGATCAGGGTCTCGATGGAGTGTATGGAGTGAACCGCTTCCAGGTCCACCAGATCTTGGCGCAGGATGACGTCCAGGTGGGTTCTGCGCCAGCGCTTGTAGGCGACCGGATCAGCGTCCAGAAAAGGCTCCGGGAAACCGCCCGTGGCGAGCAATCGGTCCAGCGCCCGATCGGGCGCGACCAAGCCGCGGGCCTCCTTGATGTCGATCGGGTGGAGCCGGTGGTGGAAGAAGCGACCCGCCAGCGAATCGCCCGTCTTGCGCAAGGTGTCCAGCCGGGCGCTGCCGGTGACCAGCAGGCCGGGCGGCAGGCCCTCCACATCGTAGATACCCTTGAGCCAGGCCTTCCAGTCTTTCATCTTGTGCAGCTCATCCAGGATGATCAGTCTCCTGGCTCGATCCCAGGCGCGCTCGGCGATCAGCAGCCGATGCTCGGGATAATCGTAGTTCAGGTAGTCGTAATCCCCGGTGAGCATCTTGGACAGGGTGGTCTTGCCCACCTGCCGCGGACCGGACAGGAGAACGATTTTCTTTTTGATGTCCTCGAGCAGGCGCTGCTTCTGGAAGCGCTCCATTTGTCCATAATGGCATGTATTCCCGAAAAGTCAAGACCATTCGGGAATCGGGTCCAGTTTGGCCAAAACAGCCGGACCACCCGCTGCGGCGTCGGCCCGCTGGTCTGGCCGTCGAGCACCAGCCCCGGCATCTCGGCGAGCACGCTCACGGCCCCAGTCTAACCCGATCCTCTGACACCACCGACCGCCAGATGAAATTTGCCCCTTCTGTGCCAGCGAGTTCCCGCATGGTCGAACTGCGCACTTCGTCGACCGCCGTGTTGGCAAGTTTCTGAACATGGAAGCGGTCGAAGACGATCTGGGCATTGGGCCCGACTTTGACAGCTACTGATCACATGATGCAGAGATTATGACGACGGATCAATGCCTTGAAAGGGGCCACCGAAAGACTCGTGCCGAAAACGCGCTGGAATTCAGGCCCGTCACTCCGCGAAGGTTCGAGGCGGCTACAGGGCCGAACCGCCGGTATCTGCTCTTGTCGGCGGTACGGGGGCGGGGAGCTGTCGCTATCGCCAGGGACCAGGCGCATGCCACGTGGCCGAACGCGACGTTCCCTGTACCGCGGCGAGCAACGGCCTCTCGGCGAAGGCGGCCACGGTCGCGATCGTCTCGGCCAAGCTGCCGGCATCGTCGATGTCGGCCTTGCGCACGAAGCCGGACCACTGGGTCTTCTTCGTTGGGTCGTCGGCGAACACCATCGTGAGTGCGACCGGAGTCGTTGTCGGCAGCGGCGTCTTGCGTCGCTCGAAGGTCGCGCGGATCGCCCGAGTGAGCAGGCCGCCGTCGAAGTCGAAGTCCCTGGCGAGCACCAGGAGGTCGTAGAAGTCCTTCATGCGGCTGTTGGCCATGCCGAGCTGCACCATCGCCTCGAGCTTCTCGGCGACGACCGTCTCGCGCGGGTAGGCTCGCAGTCGCGGTGCCGGGAAATCCAGAAGGGCTGGGAAGTCGACCATGGTGGCCTCGGGCGTGACCGCATCTCCGAAGCCGACATCGATCTGCAGGCGTACCTGTGCGTTTGCCACACGCGCGACGATCTCGACACGGACGCCGCCGTACTTTTGCTCGTCTCGGATGAGCCCGGCCGACAGCGTGTCGAGATCGAAGCGGACGCCGTCGTCGGGCACGGCCAGCACAAGCACCTCGGTGAAGACCTCGCGCACATGCTCCACGCCTGCGTCGCCGAACCCGAGCAGATCGAGGTCTCGCGTTGCCCGGTGTGGCTTGCCAGTCCACAGCGTGAAGAGCGAGGCTCCCTTTAGCACGTAACGCCCCGCGTGCGGAGAGGACGCGAGTCGGAATAGGAGCCGTTCATTGGCATAGCGCGTGAGCACGAGCTGGAAGTCCTCGCCGCGCGCGCGGGCCAGCTGCAGCAAGCGGGCGCGCACCGAGGCGCCGATGTCATCGGTTGGGGCCTTCTTCATACAAGCGCTTCCAGGTATGGCCGCATGAAAGTATAGATGCGGTCGGCGCGGGCGGCATCGACGAGTTCGTCGACGCTGCCTTTGCGGGTCTTCAGGTAGTCCTTGAGCGCGGCCAGCGCGACCTCGAGGCCGACATGGCGGCGGAATCGGAAACAGTCGGCCACTGTCTTCGCCGGCGTGGTGAGCCAAACCCTCACCCCTTCGATGACGCGCGTCTCGACACCATGCTCACGCGCCGGGCCGCTGGCCCTGACGACCTCGAGCTTCGGGTAGGATAGCTTGGGCATGCGAGCACGGCGATCGATGAGCACCCACACGGCGTGCGGGGACTCGGTGGTCAGCCCATGGACCTGCAGGGCGCTGAGCAGGCAAACGATGGCGTGTGGCACACGCTTCGCTGCCTCTGCGAGAGAGTTCAGTTCCGTAGCCGGCGCATCCGCCAGGCGGTAGAGTCCGCGGTCCACCCGTTCGAGCACACCCCGGTCGCATAGCCTTTTGAGGTAAGCCCTCGGAATACCAGCCTGATCGAGATCGCGAGCCCGCACCGGTCCTTTCCGCGCGAGGCGAATGAGGGTCTCGCTTTTCGATGTGCGGTTTGCTGCCATGATACAAATCGCCGCCCCCGAATATTTTCGACCGACGACATGTATCACGACTCGTCGCGGATCTCAAGAAGGAAATCGAGCGGCACAAACCGGTCATCCAATCGAGCGTGGCCGTTCTGCGGTCGTTCCCAGCTGGGTGTAGCCCCTCTGTAACGACATCCCTGGAGCGCGCTTTGGGGGGCGAGGTCGGGGTCAGGGGGTGAGGTTGTTTAGCTCTTTTTGGCTGAGCTTTTTCTTGCCGTCGGGGGCGACTTCGATGGCGGTGTCGTCGTCGATGACCACGATGACGCGTTCGCCCAGGCCGAAGGCTTGTTTGAGGTCGGTCGATTTCTTCATCAGGGCGAACCAGGCCTGGCTCATGTAGGCGATCTTGGTGAGCTTCATCTCGCCGCGCTCGAAGCGCAGGTCGACCCAGACGCCGTTGCGGTAGCGGAAGGCGTGGCCGGCGGCGTAGCGGATGCCGCTGGCCTCGTCGGCCTCGGCGGGCCCGCCCTCGGACTGCTTCATGTCCTTGATGGCGTCGGCGAACTGTACCGCCTCCTCGCCGCTCTCGGCGCCCATGACCTTGCCCTTCTTGGCGGCGAACATGTCGATCCGCCGCTCGGCCTTCTCTCGCTCCATCGTGGGCTCGGCCTCGGCCGGCGCGGCCGAGGGGGCGGCGGCTGCGTCGGCGCCGCCGCTGGGCCCGCTGCTGGCCGAGCGCGACTTGAACGCGGGGCGCGGGCGCCGGGGCGGGGGGCGGCGGCGCAGGCGGCGGCGCCGGTCGTCGCGCGGCTGGCGGGCGGCTACCTGGGGCGAGTCCTCGGTGACCAGGTAGCTGGTGTAGGGCGTGACGATACCGTAGCGCTTCGACAGCCGCACCACCTCGTCGACCAGCTCCTTCTTCTCGCCGC
>CAYVQE010000236.1:0-5618 GCA_964454005.1 uncultured Myxococcales bacterium | reverse complement strand
GACGAACCCGACGCCGACGAACCCGACGCCGACGAGCCCGACGCCGACGAGCCCGACGCCGACGAGCCCGACGCCGCGGCCGAGTCGACCGCACCCGCCACGGGGGCAGCCGAGTAGAGCCCATGCCGGCCAACCTGACGCCCGAGTACAAGGCCGCCGAGGAAGCCTACAAGGCGGCTGGCAGCGCCCAGGAGAAGCTGGTCTGCCTCGAGCGCATGCTGTCGACCATTCCCAAGCACAAGGGCACCGAGAAGATGCAGGCCGACATCAAGCGGCGCATCGCTCGGACCCGCGAGGCGATCGAGAAGGGTGGCGGCGGCAAGAAGGGCTTCAGCATCACGGTCGAGCCCGAGGGCGCGGCCCAGGTGGTGTTGGTCGGGGCGCCCAACGCCGGCAAGAGCGCGCTGGTCGAGGCGAGCACCAACGCCCGGGTCGAGATCGGCGATCACCCGTTCGCCACCCGCCAACCGGTCCCGGCCATGCTGGCCCACCTCGACCTGCAGTTCCAGCTGGTCGATCTGCCGCCCATCAGCCGCGAGTACATGGAGTACTGGGTGACCGACGTGATGCGCACCGCCAACTCGGCCATCTGGGTGATCGACGCGGCCGATCCGGCCTGGCCGCGGGCGGTCGACGAGGTGACCGGCCTGCTGGCCGAGCGCAAGCTCGAGCTGATCGGGCCGGCGGCCGAGCGCGGCAACCGGCAGGACATCGTGCGCCGCCTGCCGGCCCTCGTGGTGGCGGCCAAGGCCGACGAGCCGACCGCTGCCGAGCATTTGCCCGCCATCCGCGCCCGCTTCGAGCCGGATATCCCGGTGCTGGCGCTCAGCGCACTGGGCGACGGGGACTTCAGCGCGCTGGGCCGCAGCCTGTTCGAGTTGAACCGGCTGGTGCGCGTCTACTCCAAGTCGCCGGGCAAGGAAGCCGACAGGTCGCGGCCCTATGTGATGCGCCGGGGCGATACGGTGATCGATTTCGCCCGCACGGTGCACAAGGACTTCGCCCAGAATCTGCGCTACGCCCGGGTTTGGGGCGAAGGCAAGTTCGACGGCCAGCGGGTGCAGCGCGATCAGGAACTGGTTGACGGCGACGTGATCGAGTTGCACATTTGAACTGCAATGGCACCGCCCGACGGGCGGGGCGACGCAGTCTGACCCGGTGGTCACACCGGTTTGACCTGGAGGGCGACATGCTGGTCGAGCTGCTGGCCGGACCCGAATGCCCCCACGCCAACGAGGCGTTGGCCGAGCTGAAGCGCAAGGCCAGCGTGCTGCTGCCCGCGGCCGAGGTGGTCGAGCGGCAGGTGGCGGACGCCGAGCAGGCGGCGGCGCTCGGCATGGCCGGCTCGCCGAGCCTGCGCATCGACGGCCGCATGTTCGACGCGGTCGGCCCCGGCAGCGGGCAGCTGGCCTGCCGTTCCTGGCCCGAGAGCGAGGGCGTGCCCCCGGAGTGGTGGCTCGAGGCGGCCCTGCTGTGGGCCCGCCGGCCGCAGCATCTGCTCTTTCTCTGCCGCGCCAACTCGGCCCGCAGCCAGCTGGCCGAGGCCATCGCCCGCTCGCTGGCGCCCGGTGGTATGCGCATCTGCTCGGCCGGTTCCGAGCCCAGCGCGCTGCGGCCCGAGGTGGGTGAGGTGCTGGCCGAGATCGGCCTCGACAGCGCCAGCCAGCGGGCCAAGCCGATCGACGACGTGGAGCTGGATTCGATCGACGCGGTCATCACCCTGTGCAGCGAGGAGATGTGCCCGTTCTTTCCCCGGCCGGTGGCCCAGCTGCACTGGCCGCTGGCCGATCCGGTGGCCGGCGGCGGACTGGACGCCTTTCGCCGCTGCCGCGACGAGCTGCGCCAACGGCTGGCGGCGCTGCTGCAGGGCTGATGGCCGCCCGGCCGCTGCCGGTCGAGCTGAAGTTGCCCCGCGTCAAGATCAGAGGGCAATAAAATCAATGCGTTAGGCTGAAGTTCCCAAGGGAACTTCTAGTTAGGGGTTTTCGGGGGAACTTCAGGTCAAAAGACCGCGCTGGAACGGCCAGCTGGACTCGAGCGGGGCGGGCTGTATATCGGCCCGGCGGCTGGCGGGTCTATTGAATTGCGATGCGGGAGGCGACCTTGACAGCCGGCCCGGCGGATGCGGCAGATGCGGCGGATGCGGTGGGCACCGAGCAGCGGCGGGACTTCGAGGCCTTCGTGGCCCACGAGACGCCGGCCGTGCTGCGCCTGGCCCGGCGCCTGCTGGGCGACGAGGAGGCCGCCCGCGATCTGGCCCAGGACGCCCTGCTGCGGGCCCACCAGCGGCTGGCCAGCTTTCGCGGCGAATCCAGCCTGAAGACCTGGGTGATGCGCATCACGGTCAACGAGGGGCTCAAGCGGTTGCGGCGGCGGCGGCTCAAGGAGCGGGTCTCCGGCTGGTTGCGGCCGCAGGGTGCACCCCGCCCGCCGGGCTACGGCCTGCAGCGGACGGCCGACCCGGAGCACCAGGCCGGTCTGCACGAGCAGGCCGAGGTGCTGGCCCGGGCGCTGGCGGAATTGCCCGCGCGCCAGCGCACCGTGCTGGTGCTGCGCTACCTCGAGGGCCGGAGCGTGGCCGCGATCGCCGAGGTCCTGGGGGTGGGACCGGGCACCGTCAAGACCCACCTGGTGCGGGCGCTGCGCCGGGTGCGCCGGTCCTGGCCGCGGTTCGAACAGAAGTTCGAACAGGAGGTGGACGATGCGCCTGTGTGAACGAATCGAAGCCCGGCGCATCGCCGGCGAGCCGCTCGACGCCGAGCAACGCGCCCACGCGGCCCAATGCACGCGCTGCGCCCGCAGCCTGGCGGAACTCGAGCAAATCGAGCGGGCGGCCGGCGTGTTGGCCGCCTTCGGGCCGGCTCCGGCCCAGCAGACCGCGGCGGTGCGCCGTGCGGCGATCGGCCGCGGCCGGCCGCGGCCGGCCGGCCGGCGCCTGGCGCTGGCCGGGGCCGCCCTGGCCCTGGGCGCGATCGGGGTGCTGGCGGTGCTGCTGGCAGGAGAGCGGCCGGCGCCGCAGCCGCCGCCGGCGCAGCAGCCGAGCGTGCTGGCGCTGATGGACGAGGTGGACGCCATCACCAGCGGCGATCCCGGTGCGGGCATCGCCGAAGATGGCCTGGCCGAGCTGCTGCAGACCGACCCCATCGGCCAGGAGGACGAATCGGAAGCTTGGGAGCTACCCGGCGGCTACGGCGCACTGGATGAGATGCTGGGACCCCGCCAGCTGTGAGCCGCCGGCAGGCGGGACTCGGGGGAAAGGAGCTTGGCCATGAAACGGATCGCCGCCATCATCACCGGGCTGCTGTTGCTCAGCCCGTTGGCCTGGGCCCAGGCCCGCCGGGGCATGTCGCCGGCGGTGATGAAGCAGACCCTGCGCGAGCAGGTGGGCCTGAACGACGAGCAGATCGAGCAGATCGAGCAGCTGCGCCACCAGGCCGACCGCGCCCGGCTGGATCTGCGCCACGCCGTCGAGGAGGTGCGGCTGGATATCGAGCGGGCGATGCAGGCCGATCGGCCGGACGAGAAGGCGGTGTTAGCGCACATCGATCGGCTGGGAGAGCTGGAGACCCGGCTGAAGAAGAACCGGATCGGCCTGATGCTCGACATCCGCAAGCTGCTCACCCCCGAGCAGTGGCAGAAGATGGAGGCCCTGCACGCCAGGCACAAGATGCGCCGCCGCAGCCGGCGCCAGCGCCGCTGGCGGCAGGAACGCCCAGGCCCCGGCGGCGAGCGGCCCGGTCGGCCCGCCGAGCCCGCCCCCTCCGCTCCGCCCGCCGATTGAGCCCGCGTCCGGTCGAAGACCCGACCCTGAGGTTCGCCAGGGAACTCCGGCCTACCAGTCGAATTCCAGCACCGCCCGGCGCAAGGTGAACTCGTCGTGCGCCGGCCGGCCCTGCCGGGCGCCGTCGTCGCCGGCGATGAAGGTCAGCCGGTTGTGGCGGCGCAGCAGCCGCGGCGAGATCCACTCGGTGTGCTCGACCAGGTGGGCCTCGTCGTCGGCGTGGGTGTTCAGGTCCATCAGAAAGGTGCCGTTCAGCTCCACCCGGTGGCGGAAGCGGCCCATGGTGTAGTCTTCGCTGGTGGCTCCGGGCACGCCCGTGTAGCGCAGCAGCAGCCGGGCCCGGCGCGGCGGCCGCGGCAGCTCGAAGGTGAAGCTCTTGCGGGTGACGAAGGGCTCGCGCTCGTCCTGGAACGCGAGCGGCGCTTCGACCAGCGCGATGGTGGCCGGGCCCGCCGGCGGCTTCGCGGGTGCCCGTTCGACGGCCGGCTGTCGGGCGGGGGCGCCGCCGGACGCGCAGGCCCCGGCCGCCAGGCCGGGCAGCGCCGCCAGCGCCGTCAGGATCAAGAGACGATCGCGCATGGGTCCTCCTCGCTGGGCGGCCTGCGGGCCGCCGGTTCGATCAGCCCGGAAAACAGACTTTCAGCTCGGGATCGCTGGTGGCCGTGCAGCTGTAGTCCGGCCGGCAGGCGGGGTATGCGGGCCCGCAGCGCAGCAAACAAGCGTGGCCCAGATCGCCACGGCTCTTCGAGATGATGTGCACGCAGCGGCCGGCGGTCGGGCAAAAGGGATCCGCGGCGCAGTCGCGCGAGCACAGCCCGCCCGGAAATTGCTGCAAGCACTCCAGCTCGGCGGGGCAGTCGACGTCGCTCGCACAGCACGAGCCGAAGGTGCCATCGGGCACGCAGCGCTGTTCGCCGCAGCCGGCGGTGGCCAACCAGACCGCGGCCAGCCAGACCGCGGCCGCCGGCAGCAGCTCCCGGCCGTGGCGGCGATGAATCCTTGCATGGACGCGAGCGAACATCCTATGATTCCCACCTGTACGGACACAGGCTAGCACCGTACGAAAACGCGGCACAAGAGGCTCTACTTCGGAAACCCGGCTTTCGTACTCGACGCAAGCGTTCGGATCGCACGAACTGGAGAGCCTCTGGCACAGCCCGACCCGGCCGTCGAGAGGCGACGGTCCAGAAGCGAGGGGTGGATCATGGCAGTGGCCTCGAATCAGGCGGAACCCCAACGCGCCCGGCGGCGCACGTTCCTGATCGATCGCGGGTTCCAGCTCAAGTGGACCCTGATCATCGTGGCCGTGGGGGTCCTCGTCTCGGCCGGGCTGGGCTATTTCATCGTGCAGCTCAACCTGGCCAACACCGAGCTGCTCGAACTCGACGCGGCCTTCGCCGAGCAGGTGGCCGACTACGACGCCATGGCCATCTACTACCTGGTCGGCTTCGTGGTGGTCATGGCGCTGGCCCTGTTCATCTGGGGCATCTTCATGACCCACCGGGTGGCCGGGCCGATCTACATCATCTCGCGCTACCTGGGCCAGCTGGCCGACGGCCGGGTGCCCCAGACCCGGCCGCTGCGCCGGGGCGACGAGCTGAAGGCCTTCTTCGACACCTTCTCGGCGGCCGTCGAGACGCTGCGCCAGGAAAACCTGGCCGAGGCCGAGCTGCTGCAGCAGGCGGCGGCCGCGCTCGACCAGCAGCAGGGCCAGGCCGAGCTGGCCGAGTCGCTGCGCAAACTGGCAACCGACAAGAAGAAGTGGGAGCAAAAAGCCGACTGATCCCCCAGCCAACCAAGAACCAAGAACCAAACTCCCCCCCGCCCCTCCCCCATC
>CAYVQE010000235.1:0-5636 GCA_964454005.1 uncultured Myxococcales bacterium | reverse complement strand
GGCGGTGGCCGGCGACGAGGCGGCCGCGGTGCGCCGCGGCGCCGCCCGGGCGCTGGCCGCGGTGCCGGACGCCGAACCGGCCGTCCTGGTGGCCGCGTTGGGCGACGCCGACGCCGGGGTCCGGCGCCAGGCCGCCTGGAGCCTGGGCCGGCTGCGGGCGGCCAGCGCGGTGGGCAACCTGATCGGCAGCCTGCAGAACGACGCCGACTGCCGCGTCCAGGCCGCGGCCGCCTGGGCCCTGGGCGCCATCGGCGATCCGCTGGCGGTCGACGCCCTCGAGGCCGCCGCCCAGGGCCCCTGCCGCGCCGCCGCCCAGTCGGCCAGCGCGGCGCTGGATCGGGTCTTCGGCGGCTGAGCCGGCGCCATGTCCGGACGAGGGCCCCCGCCCGAAGGGCCGGGGCGCTTCGGGTCTGCGATGGGGAGTCGAAAAACGCGGGGAGGAGCGATCATGGAGAGCAGGCGTGGTTTTTTTCGGCGTGCGTTGGGGGTAGCGGCCGCCTTGTTGTTGCTGCCGGCCGGGCGGGCCTGGGGCAAAAAACTGGCCTTGACCCTGGAAAAGGTGCCCAAGCTGAAGGAGGTCGGCGGCTGGATGGTGGTGAAGATCAAAGGCCGCAAGGTGCTGTTCGTGCGCGACGGCAAGGATTCCATCCGGGCCCTGAACCCCACCTGCACCCACCAGCAATGCCGGGTGGGCTACGATCCGAAGGCCGGCAGGATCGAATGCGACTGCCACCAGTCGCACTTCGACCTCGACGGCAAGAACCTCGACGGCCCGGCCCCCGCGCCGCTGACCACCTATCCGGCCGAGCTGAAGAACGACCGCATCATCGTCGAGCTGGATTGAGCGTCAGCCGCGATCGCGCCGTTGCCGGATGAGGCCTTCCTGGGCCACCGAGGCCACCAGGCGGCCGTCCTGGTAGAACGCGCCGCGGTTCAGCCCGCGGGCCGAGCCGGCCGAGGGGCTGTCCATGGCGTGCAGGATCCAGCGGTCCATGCGCAGCTCGCGGTGGAACCACAGGGCGTGGTCCAGGCTGGCCACCTGCATGCGCCGGTCGAAAAAGGTGGTGCCGTGCGGGTAGAGCGCGGTGCCGACCAGACCGAAGTCCGAGGCGTAGGCCAGCAGGTAGCGGTGGACGGTGGGGTCGTCGGGCAGGTCACCCCGGGCCCGCAGCCAGCTGTGCTTGACCGGGGGCCGCGGCGTCGGCGCCAGCGGGTCCACCGGATCGACCTGGCGGATCTCGATCGGCTTTTCGCACAGCAGCTTGGCCCGCAGCGCGGCCGGGATGCGATCGCCCAGCGCGCGGATGCGCTCGACGTCGGAACGCAGGCCCTCGGGGCCGGGTATCCCGATCGGGGTCGGCGCCTGGTGCTCGAAGCCGTCCTCGTCGATCTGAAAAGAGCAGGACAGGGTGCAGATGGGCCGGCCGTGCTGGATAGCGTCGACGTTGCGCGTCGAGAAGCTGCGCCCATCGCGCATGCGCTGTACCTGGTAGACGATGGGCCGGGCCGGATCGCCCGGGCGCAGGAAGTAGGCGTGCAGCGAGTGCACCCGCCGCTCCTCCGCGACCGTACGCGCGGCGGCCGACATGGCCTGGCCCAGCACCTGGCCGCCGAACAGGTTGCCGAAGCCCAGATCCTGGCTCGGGCCCCGAAACAGGTTTTCCTCGATCGGATCGAGTTCCAGCAAGCCCAACAGGTCGGCCAGCACGCCCGCAGGCGCGGTCGGTTCATCACATTCCACAGTGAGGCTCCTTCGGGGATCGGCTCAGCGGTCGGCCTCGGCGCAGACGGTGTCCAGCTCGGTGCACCAGGCGATGATGCCCAGGCCGCTGCGGCCGTCGATGTAGGCCACCAGCGGCCGCTCGGGCCGAACCTGGCGCAGGTGCTCGGTCTCGGCCACCGCCGGTTGGCGGTCGAGCCAGTCCCAGTCGACGAAGCTGTCTCTGCGCGGGCGATCGCGATCGGCGCCGGGCGGGATGGTGAAGTAGCCCAGCCGCAGGGCGGTCAGGTTGTGGAAGAAGTGGGTGCCCTGCGAGGGTTCGACGTTGTAGCCCTCGGGCGAGGCCTCGACGATGATGCGGGCGCTCGAGATCTGCGACCACTGCACCGGGATGCCCAGCCAGTGGTCGGACGAGCCCCAGCGTCCCGGACCGATGAGCACGTAGGAGCGCTCCTGCTTGCCCAGGGCGGTGTTGAGCCGGGCCACCTCGCCGGCGATGGCCGGCGCGGCCGCCGGCGCGAAGCGATCGCGCTTGACGTAGACCAGGTCGCGGATGTCGGTGAAATGGCCGTGGCCCAGCGCCTGGTTGGAGCGGCAGACGATCTGCTCGGGGTCGAACTGGTCGGGGTGCACCTCGTGCAGCGCATGCCGCGCCAGGATCGGGCGTACCTGCAGCGGGTAGAACACCGGCTCGCGGCGGCGCTGTCCGCGGTGCAGCCGCCGGCCCCAGTCGCCCATGTCGCAGGCGAACTCCATCTCCACCGGCGTGGCCATGGCCTCGGTGACCGTCTCCAGCAGTTCGGCCAGCGCCGGCGCCAGCGGGATGGCGCCGTGCTTGAGCACGTTGGCGAAGGTGACCACCAGCGGGCCCTGCTGCAGGAAATTCTCGGTGATGCGGTCGTTGGGCGCATCGTAGACGCTGCCGACGGCCTGAAAGGTGTCATCCTCGACGGCCTGGGGCAGATCGCAGAGCACCTGGTTGCCGTCGAAGCCGGCGTCCGGCTCGTCCCAGGAGCGCTCCAGGTCGAGAGCGTAGAATGCGCGTTGCGAGTTCTTGAGCACCAGGCCGGGGCTGGCGAACTGGGGCTGGACTGCGGGATGGCGCGGGCAGAAGCGCATGGACTGGCCGCCGTCGACCACCAGCCGGCCGAGCCCGAGCACCGCCTGCACCACCCCGTCCTCGGCCCGCAGCGGCCCGAGCGGGTAGTAGTTGTAGGAATGGGCCACCCCGGCGAAGTCCGGGTAGAAGCGCGGTCCGTGGCGCCGGCCCACCACCCGCTGCAGGATCACCGCCATGCGCTCCTCCTCGACCCGGTGGCCGGTGTTGTCCAGGTAGGCGCGGGCGTTGGCGAACCAGATGCTGGCGTAGACCGTCTTGATGGCCCGGCTCAGATCGGCCAGCCGGGTGGGTGTGTCGGCGCTCAGGTTGGGGATCATCACCGTGCCGTAGATGCCGGCGAACGGGTGCAACATGTCGTCCTCGAGCAGCGAGGACGAACGCACCGCCAGCGGTCCGTTGACCTGCTCCAGGATCGAGCGCAGGTCGCGGGTGATCTCCTCGGGCAGATCGGCGGCCAGGAAGCGTTTCAGGATCTGGGCGTCGGTCAGATCGGCCGAGGCCAGCTGCCAAAGCTCGGCCGCGTCCATGAACTGCTCGTAGGCCTGGGTGGCGACGGCGAAGGTCTGCGGGATCTGCACCGGCAGCCCGGCCACCCGGCCGTCGTCGTACTCGTCGGTGAGCAGGTGGTTGAGAAAGGCGATGCCGCGGGCCTTGCCGCCCAGGCTGCCGTCGCCGATGCGCAGAAACAGGCTCTCGGGATCGAACTCGGTGGTCGAGAAGTCGGCGATCACCCCGCGGCGCACCTGGCGGAAGCGCGCTTCCAGCGCGGCCAGGGTGAACTCGCGCATCTCCTCCAGGCTGTCGAAGTCGCCGACGTCCTGGGGCTTGAGGATCTCGGCCAGCTCGAACTCGCTGCGGGCCATCAGCCAGTTGGAGATGTGGTTGCGCCGGGCGTGGTACTCGAGCGACTCGATCGGCACCCGGCGGATGCACTCCGACAGCTCGCGCACGTCGCTGGCGCGGGCCACCTCGGTGCCGTCGGCCAGGCGGAAGACGAAGGGACCGAAGCCCAGGTAGTCGACCAGGAACTGGCGCACGGTGTGCATCAGCGCCGGCGAGTCCTTGGTGACGAACTGCACCCCTTGCTCGGCGGCCGGCAGGGCGTGATCGCGGTTGGCCGACTGCAGCAGCACCGGCAGGTCGGGCAGCTCGCCGCGCACCCGGCGCACCAGGCGCAGGCCGGCCTCGCGGTCGAGCTCGCCGCCGCGCGGGAAGCCGACGTCGGACACCAGCGCCAGCAGGTTGTCGCGGTAGGCCTCGTAGAGCTCGAGCGCCTCCTCGTGGGTCTTGGCCAGCAGCACCTTGGGCCGGGTGCGCATGCGCAGCAGCCGCTGCAGCCGGTTGAGACCCTCGAAGAACAGCGAGTGGGATTGCTTCATCAGCTCCGGGTAGAGGGTGGCCAGAAACGACGAGGCGTAGCTGATCGAATCCTCGACCACCAGGATCACCCGAACCCCGGCCACCTGGATGTCGTTGTCGACGTTGGCCTGATCCTCGATCGACTTGATGATGGCCAACAGGATCTTGGCGTCGCCGTTCCAGACGAACAGGGCGTCGACCGTGTCGGGACCCACCCGCGGCTTGAGCCGCGACATGTCGGCGTTCTCGAAGCCGAGCACCACCACCTGCTGGTCCGGTTGGATCTGCTTGACCCGGCGCCCGAACTCGATCAGGTCCCAGGTCGCCTCGCGCGCCACCATCAGCACCATGTCGAAGCGGCGGCTCTGCAGCAGCTCGATGGCCGCCTGCTCGGTGGTCACGTGGGTGAAGCGCGGGGCCGAGGACAGGCTCAGCGAGCGGTACTCGAGGAAGACCTGCTCGGTCAGGTGGCCGTCCTCCTCGAGCACGAAGGCATCGTAGCGCGACGAGACCAGCAGCACGTCGCGGATGCGGATCGGCATCAGCAGGTGCTCTTTGCGGAAGGCGGGTTGGCGCTGCAGTATCATGGGCGCAGTTATATTGGCAATGCGGTCGCGGGCCAAGAAAAACCGGGTTGGGGCAAAAGAAAGGGGCGCCCTTGCGGGCGCCCCGAACGTCTCGTCGGCCGCAACCGGGCGCTCAGTAAGCGCCTTGGTCGATCATGGAATCGGCGACCTTGATGAAGCCGCCGATGTTGGCGCCGTCGACGTAGTTGATGAAATCGCCCTGCTGGCCGTAGCGCACGCAGACATCGTGGATCGCGGTCATGATGTCCTTGAGCCGGCTGTCGACCCCCTCGCGGTCCCAGTGCAGGCGCATGCTGTTTTGGGTCATCTCCAGCCCGGAGGTGGCCACGCCGCCGGCGTTGGCCGCCTTGCCCGGCCCGAACAGCACCTTCTCATCCATCCAGACGTCGATCGCGCCCGGTTCCGACGGCATGTTGGCGCCTTCGCTGACGCAGAAGCAGCCGTTCTTGACCAGCGTCTCGGCGTCCTCGCGGCTGATCTCGTTCTGGGTGGCCGAGGGCACGGCGATGTCGCACTCGACGCTCCACGGCCGGGCGCCTTCCAGGTACTCGACGCCCTTGAACTGGTCGGCGTACTCGCGGATGCGGCCGCGGCGCACGTTCTTCAGCTCCATCACCCAGGCCAGCTTCTCGGCGTCGATGCCCTTGGGGTCGTAGATCGAGCCCGAGGAGTCCGACAGGGTGACCACGTTGGCGCCCAGCTCGGTCGCCTTCTGGGTGGCGAACTGGGCCACGTTGCCCGAGCCCGAGATGGCCACGGTCTTGCCCTTGAAGCCCTCCTCGCGGGTCTTGAGCATCTCGTGGGCGAAGTAGACCGCGCCGTAACCGGTGGCCTCGGGCCGGATCAGGCT
>CAYVQE010000234.1:0-5698 GCA_964454005.1 uncultured Myxococcales bacterium | reverse complement strand
AGTCGGTGGGCGCCACCTTGCGCACGGTGGCGAACACGGCCTGCATGGCCGGCGACTCGCCGACCATCGAGCCCAGCGGCATCCGGGGCCAGGCCTCGTCGCGCAGCAGCTGGTTCTCGGCCGCCAACCGGGTGCGCTCCTGCTTGACCTGCGCCACCGCGAGGCCCTGGGCCAGCTTGGCCCGCAGCACATCCGGTTTGAACGGTTTGGTGATGAAGTCGAAGGCGCCCAACTTCATGGCTTCCACCGCGGTCTCGATGGTGCCGAAGGCGGTGATCATCAGCACGGTGGCGTCTTCGTCCAGCTCCTTCATCCGTCCGAGCACCTGCAGGCCGTCGAGGGGCTCCATCTTCAGATCGACGACGGCGAAGTCGACGCGCCGCGCCTCGAACAGCTTCAGGCCGGACTCGCCATCGCCGGCGGCGAATGCCTTGTGCCCCTCCTTGGCCACCACGGCGGCCACGCCCTCGCGGATGGTCTCGTTGTCATCGATGATCAGCACGTTGGCCATCGTCCTCTCCCTCCTGGGCCGACGCTCGAGGCGATGCGGGCAGTCGCAGCTCGAACGTGGTCCCGGCGCCGGGATGGCTGTCGACCCGGATGTCGCCGCCGTGGCTGGCCACGGTACGCGCCACCAGGGCCAAGCCCAGACCGGTGCCCTTCTGACGCGTGGTGAAAAACGGTTCGAAGATGCGCTGGCGCTGCTCGGCCGGGATGCCGCGGCCGCGGTCGGTCACGCGCAGCAGCAGCCGCCGGCCGCTGGCCACCAGCGCCACGCATACCCGACCGCCGGGATCCGAAGCCTGGATGGCGTTGCGGACCAGGTTGAGCACCGCCCGGCGCATCCGCTCCTGGTCCCAGCGCACGCTGGTGATCGACGCGTCGACCTCGATCTCCAGCGCCACCTCGGCTCGCTCAGCGTCGGCCTGGCACAGGCCGCGCACCTGCTCGAGCTCCGCCCGCGGCTCCAGCTCCTCGAGCTGGGGTGGCTTGTTGCGCGCGAAGTCGAGGAACTCGTGGACCACCCGATCCAGGTAGGCCAGCTCGCTGGCGATGCGGCCGACGTGCTTCAGCGCCTGGGGCTCGGACAGTTCCTCCTGCAGCAAGCCGACGAACAGGCTCATGCCGCCCAGGGGGTTGCGCACCTCGTGGGCGATGCCCGAGAGCATCAGCTGCAGCTGGCGGTCACGGGTCAGGATGGCCTGGCGCATGTCGTTGAGGGTGCGTGCCAGCACCCCGATCTCATCGCCGGTCTCGACGCGGATCTCGCCCTCCAGTTCGCCGCCGCCGATGGCCCGGGCGGCTGCGGTCAACCGATCGAGCGGGCGGGTGATGCGGCGCGAGACCACCAGGGTGACCAGCACCACCAGGGCCAGGGCCACCGCCACCACTGCCACCAGGGTGCGGCTGAGTTCGCTCAGCGGTCCGAAGAAGGTGGCGCTGCCGTCGACCCCCACGCCGGCCACCACCCGGTCGTCGATGCGCACCGGTGCGTAGCCGGTCTTGAACAGCTTGCCATCGGGGCCGGAGAACAACACCGATGCGCGGCAGCGGCCGGCGTAGACCGCTTGCAGCTCGGCTCGGTTGGCCGCCAGGGCGGGCAATGGCTCGCCGATGGCGAAGGTGCGGTCGGAGTCGACCAGGCAGCGCTCGCGGCGATCGAACATCACGATTCGTTCGACCCCGGCCGCCTGCTCGACGGCGGCCAGCTTCTCGACCAAATTGTTGTAGGTGCGGCTGGTCTCGTCGCCCGGTCGCAGGGCCAGCGCGCGTTGGCGGCCCACCTGCAGCGCTGCGGTGCGGGCGGTGGCACAGAGGGCTTTGCCGAGTTGGCGCTCCATGGCGTTGCGCGAGGCCCGGTGGGCCAGCAGGCCGATGCCCAGGCCTATGGCCGCAGTGGGCACCAGATAGGCCAGCAGCAGCTTGAGCCACAGCCGGGCACCGCGCGGTTGGCGCCGGCCGGCCGGACTCGCGCCATCGGCTTGCGGAAAGCCAGCTCGCGCCGGATCGACATCGGCGGAGCATCGATCGGCGTTGTCAGGGGGCTGATGGCTGGGTTGTTCCATGGGCTCTGGCTGGTTGCGCAACCCCTGACCGCAGTGGCGCGCTGCCCGGCGGACGGGAATCAGATCTCGAAGCGGTAGCCGGCCATCACGGCAATGCCCGATGCGTTGACGTTGTCGATCACCTCGAGGTCGATGTTCGACATGCCGGCCCTGACCTCCAGCACCAAAAAACCGGGACCCAGCTCGGCCTCCAGCCCGGCATTGACGTGACCGCCGAAGCCGATGGCCGAGCCGTCGCTGCGGCTGTCGCCGTCGCCCTGGTAGCCCACCTCGGCGAAGCCGATGACCAGATCGGCCCCGGCGCCGACGAAGGGCTCGAGGAAGGTGCCGAGCGGGATGCGGTAGTAGAGCTGGAGCGAAATGGGGATGATCTGCAGATCGAGGTTGGTCTTGGTGGCGGTGTTGTCATAGCCGATGGCCGCCGAGTAGCTGTGGTAGCCAGCCTCCAGGCCGAGGCTCAAGCGTCCGTCGAAGACCGGCAGCACGTAGCGCAGATCCAGCCCCACCTTGAACGAAGCGCTGCCGATGTTCTGCAGCGGCGTGATCTCGCCGGCCTTGACGCCGATGGCGAAGACCTTGCCGCCCTCCGCCTCGGGCGCATCCTGCTCGACCCGGCCGGCGCCGGCCTCGGGCTCGGGGGCGATGTTCTCGACCGGGGCCGCCGTGTCGCCGGCCGGCGGCTCGGGTTGCGGTGCCTCGGCCGCGGCCACCTCGGGGTCTTTTTCCGGCTCGGCCTCTTTTGGCGCAGCGGGCGGCGGCTCGTCGACCTTGAGCCCGTCGCCCGGCCCTGCGGCCACGGCTGCGGGCTGCTCTTCGTCCGCCGGCTCGGGCTCGGCGGCTGGCTCGGGAGCGTTCTCGCCCTCGGGGGCGTCCGGAGCCAGCGGCACCAGGGCCACCTCATCCGGGTCGGGTTGCGGGGTGTCGCCGGTGGGTTCGGCCTCGCCCGGAGCCACCAGCGGCACCAGGGCCAGCTCGGCGTCCTGCTGGGCGGCGCTCTGGTCGGCCTTGGTGTCGTACTCGATGCCCAGCGTCATGCTGGTGGGCCGGCGCGCCTTGAGGGTGAAGGAGTAGCGCTGCAAACCGGCCGGTACCCGCAGCCGCAGCACCTTGGGCGTGGACGGGTGGATGGCGTCGTCCTCGTTGTAGGCGCCGACCCGCGACCGGAACAGCTTCAGCCGGAGCCGGCGGGCGATGCGCTCGTCGCGGCGGATGTGCAACCGACCGCGGTAGGTCTTGCGCTTGCGCGGATGGTTGAGCCGCACGGTCAAGGTCAGCTTGCCGGGGCCGACCAGGTCGAGCTGCAACGGTTTGCCCGGCAGCACCTGGAAGCCGTAGGAGCCGTCGGTGCTCATGGTCAGTGCGGAGTGGTTGGTCTTGGGCATCACCGTGACCGACTCGGCGGCAGCGGTACCGGCATGAAGCACCCCGGCCAAGCAAATGGCGCAGAGCAGCGAGATCCTTCCCAGGCGGACCCGACCCATGGCAACCTCCTGCAGTAAAAACGACTTCATTGTATGGCAGCCGGGAGGAACCTGTAAAGCCCGCTCGTGTCGAAAGCGGTGGATCCGCAGGCCGAGTTTGGTTAAGAATGCGCTGCGGTCTCGCGTTCTTTGACGTTTTGGTCTCGTCGCTGCGGGCCAGGTGTCCGCCGGCCGTCGGGTCTCGCCCGGCGGCGGGAGGAAAGTCCGGGCTCCACAGGGCAAGGGTGCTGGCTAACGGCCAGTGGAGGCAACTCCAAGGAAAGTGCCACAGAAATCAAACCGCCCGCGGTCGGCCGGCAGCGGCCGGTCGTGCATGGGGGACGCCCCGCGCGGGCCTTCCCCCTCGTCCCGGCCCCGCCTTCGGAAAACACGGTTTTCCGACTCACGCGGTAGCCGGGAGGCAAGGGTGAAACGGTGCGGTAAGAGCGCACCGCCGGGGTGGTGACATCCCGGGCACGGCAAACCCCACCTGGAGCAAGGTCGGTTGGATGCCCCCGCAGCTGTAGGACGGCGCGGGGCGGACGGCCCGTCCGCTGCATCCCGCAAGTCCGCTCGAGGCGGCCGGCAACGGCCGTCCTAGACGAATGGGCACCGCCCGGCGTCGGGCAACCGGCGCCGGGAACAGAACCCGGCTTACGGCCCGCAGCGACGAGACCTTTTTTGCGGTTCAGCTCTCTTCAGGGACCTCTGCGAGGGAATGCTCGTAGTAGAGGATGCGGTGGCAGAAGGGGCAGGTGATGATCTCCTCGCCCTTGAGCACCACGTTGTAGAGCTGGGGGGGAATGCCCATGTGGCAGCCCTGGCAGTGCTCGTCGAGCACCGGCACCACGGCCAATCCGTCGCGCCGCTTGCGGATGGTGTCGTACTGACGGTACCAGCGCTTGGGCACCTTGGACTGGGCCGCGGCCCGGCCTGAGCCCTCGGCGTCGATGTCGGCGTTGAGCGAATCGAGCTTCTGCTGCAAGTCTTCGCGCTCCTCGAGCAGCGATTTTTCGAGGTTGGCCAGATCCTCTTCCTGCTGGGCGATGCTGGTCTTGAACTCCTCGATGTCCTGCATCTTGCGCAGGATTTCGTCCTCGATGCCCAGGTTCGCCTTGCGCGCCGCCTCGATCTCGCGCGACAGCGCCTGGTAGTCGCGGTTGGACTTGATTTCGTTCAGCCGGGTCTCCCACTTCTTGATCTTGTCCTTCTCCGCCCGCAGGTCGCTCTCGAGCATGCGGCGGTTCAGCTCGGCCTCGTCGAGCTGGTTCCGCTCGGCCGTCAGCGCTTCGCGCTTCTCGGCCAGAATGGCGTCGATCTCCTTCATCCGGGCCGGGATCTGCTCGCGGTCCTTCTCCAAGTTGTGGATCCGGATATCGATCCGCTGTAGTTCATCCAGCGCCTTCAAGGTCTCCAGAGCGCTCACGTCACGCGCCTCCTCCACCGCTGTTTTGCTCCAGACCGCACCCACCGCCGCCGGTGGCTCGTCCGGGCTGGCCAGGCCACCCGAGCGCCGGGGCGCGCTGGAATTCCGATTGCGATGTTCCATCCCTCATCTCCCAAAAAAAAAGCGCCCGGGTTGTTCCCGGGCGCTGGCCAAACCGATTCGAGTCCGCGGGCCTCCGGCTGTCCCCCCATGACCAGGACTCCGGGACGCCTGAGTAGGCCGCGAAACATGGAAGGCAAGCTAACCGCTGCTGTTGGATGTGTCAATACAAAAATCCGCTTCGATTCAGCTACTGGGCCCACCAGGATTCGAACCTGGGACCAACCGGTTATGAGCCGGCAGCTCTAGCCGCTGAGCTATGGGCCCGGGTCATCATTCCCCGTCGACGAAGGAGCTCAGCCGCTTCGAGCGGGACGGGTGGCGCAGCTTGCGCAGCGCCTTGGCTTCGATTTGACGGATGCGTTCGCGGGTGACCTCGAAGTCCTGGCCGACCTCCTCGAGGGTGTGATCGGACTTCTCACCGATGCCGAAGCGCATCCGCAGCACCTTCTCCTCGCGCGGCGACAACGTGGCCAACACCTTGCGGGTCTGCTCCGAGAGGTTGAGGTTGAGCACCGTATCCGACGGCGAGCTGACCGCCTTGTCCTCGATGAAGTCGCCGAGGTGGCTGTCTTCCTCTTCGCCGATCGGCGTCTCGAGCGAGATGGGCTCCTTGGCGATCTTGA
>CAYVQE010000233.1:0-5820 GCA_964454005.1 uncultured Myxococcales bacterium | reverse complement strand
AGATGCGGCTGTCGGGTACGCCGCCGGTGGGGGGCTGGTCGAGGTCTATGGGGTGGGCCTGGAGCAGCGGCTCCGGCACCCGGCGCTCGGCGGCCACCTGGCGGTAGAGTTCGACCAGCTCGCTGCGCGGCTGGCGGCCGTTGGTCTCGGTGATGATCAGCGGCAGGCCGTAGCGCTCGGCGAGCAGCCGGCTCATCTCATAGAGGCCCCGCGGCTGCACCAGGCTCATGTCCAGGTTCAGCGGGTTGACGGTCAGCAGCGGCGACAGCTCGGGCGGAATCAGGTGCCGGGCGGAATCAGGTGCCAGCCACTTCGCTGCCGGCTGCAAACAAACCCCCGGCCTCGCTGAGCTGGGTCACGGGCACCACCTCCACCTTGTCGGACAGGCGATAGCGCTTGTTTCCGGGGTATACGACCACGACCCGTTCCAGCCCCAGGTCCTCCACCGCGATGCGAATGGATCTGGTCAAGCGAGGCGCGTCCGCCCGTTTGCATTCGATCCCGAAGAGTCGCTCGCCCCGTTGCAAGATCAAATCGATCTCGGCGCCCTGATGGGTGGCCCAGAAGAAGGCCTCGTCATAAGTCTCCATGAGCAAGATCTGCTCGATTACAAACCCCTCCCAGGAGGCCCCGATCTTGGGGTGCATCATCAAGGCCTTCTCGGAATCAAGGCCCAGCAGTTGGTGCAGCAACCCGCTGTCCCGCACATAGATCTTCGGCGACTTGACCTGTCGTTTGCTCAGGTTCGCATGCCAGGGCTTCAACTGCCGGATCATCAAGGCGTCGGACATGAGGTCCAGGTAGCGTCGACAGGAGGACTCGCTGACCCCCAAAGCCCGCGCCGGCTCCGCCGCGTTCCAGGTCTGCCCATGGTAATGGGCCAACATGGCCCAGAAACGCCGCAGCGTCTCGGCGGGCACTTTCACGCCCCACTGGGGAAAATCACGCTCCAGTAGGGTCTGGATGAACTGCTTGCGCCACACCAGACTATCCTCTTCGCCTGCGGCCAGGACAGATCTTGGAAATCCGCCACGCAACCAGAGGGACTGGAGCGCTTCGACACCGAGCTCACGGAGAGAAAACCCGCCAATGGTCACCTGCTCGGCCCGCCCGGCCAGACTTTCCGCGCTCTGCCGAAGCAGGTCCCCGGAGGCGCTGCCCAGGATCAGGAAACGCGCCTCCTGCTCCTCCCGGTCGGCCAATACCCGCAACAAGGCGAAGATGTCGGGTTTTCGCTGGACTTCATCGATCACGATCAGGCCACGAAGCGACCGTAAGGTCGTCATGGGCTCATCCAGGCGGGCCAGGCTCAGAGGGTCTTCCAGATCGAAATAATTGATCGAGTCGGCTGACAGAAATTGTCGAGCCAGAGTCGTCTTTCCAGACTGCCGTGGGCCCGTGAGCACGACAACCGGGCTGCGGCCCAACGCGCGCCGAATGGAATCGATTTTGCCTTTCCGGTCGATCATCTAGCCGGATTTTACCATGAATATCCCTCACGTCAAGATTGTTTTTCATGCTATTGGCCGGCCACCTTGCTGTCCCATCCACGCACCGAACCGGTGCCCCTAAGCTCCGCCCGCTAACCTGAAGTTCCCTAACTGAAAAGCACCCCCCAATCCATGTGGGCCGCTCCAGATCGGGCTTTCTCTATGTGTGACCCAGCTTTGCTCGTGATAATGTAGGCACTAAAACGGCGTTTTGCTCTTGACAACCTGCCCCTGGTGTGCTTTGCTGCAAGCACTATGGCGAGAAACCGAACGGCACACGTGGTCACAACACGTAGAACCTACAAAGGCAAGACCTACAAGGCACACCTGCTCCGGCGCTCGTACCGCGAAAAAGGCAAGGTCAAGAAGGAGACCATCGCCAACATCACCAGCCTCGGCGACGACATCGTCGCGATCATCCGCAAGGCCCTTTCCGGCAAGGAACTGTTCGCAGCTGACGAGCTGTTCGAGGTCAAGCGCTCTTTTTTGCATGGCCGGGTCAAGGCCGTCCTCTCTGCCATGTCGAGGCTCGGCTTCGATCGGTTGCTCGCGAGCCGGAAGTCCAGGATGAGAAGCCTGGCCATGGCCATGGTGGCCAGCCAAGTCATCGAGCCTGACAGCAAGCTGGCCATGCCGCGGACGTGGAGGACCACCACCTTGCCTCAGTCGCTGGAGGTCGAAGACGCCGATGAGGATGATCTCTACGAGGCCATGGACTGGTTGGTCGAGCGCCAGGCGCAGATCGAGAAGAAGCTCGCCGCCCGTCACCTCAGCGAAGGCAGCTTCGTGCTCTACGACCTGAGCTCGAGCTACTTCGAGGGCAAGACCTGTCCGCTTGCCAAGCTGGGCCACAACCGTGACGGCAAAAAGGGCAAGCTGCAAGTCAACTACGGCCTCGTCTCAGACCGGCAAGGCCGGCCGCTGTCCGTGTCGGTGTACGAAGGCAACACCGGTGACACGAAGACGCTGCTGGATCAGGTGGACAAGGTCCGCGAGCAGTTCGGCATCGAGAAGATGGTGCTGGTCGGTGATCGGGGGATGATCTCGCAGAAGCAGATCGACAAGCTCAAGGAAATAGAAAACGTCGACTGGCTTACGGCGCTGCGTACCGATGCGATCCGCAAACTGGTCGACGGAGGTTCGTTGCAGCTGGGGCTGTTCGACGAGCGCAACATCTTCGAGTTCGAACATGAGGACTTCCCCGGCGAGCGCCTGGTCGCGTGCCGCAACCTGGAGCTGGCCAAGCTGAGGGCCGAGAAGCGGCGCTCGCTGATGGAGGCGACATCGAAGGAGTTGGGCAAGGTCCAGTCGATGGTCGCACGTGGCCGGTTGAGAGGTCGGGACGAGATCGGGGTTCGAATCGGCAAGATCATCGACAAGTACAAGGTGGCCAAGCACTTCGACCTGAGCATCGAGGACGACGAGTTCAGCTACAAGGTGGCCGACGACCGGGTCCGGGCAGAGGCCGCACTGGACGGCGTATACGTGGTCAGGACGAGCGCAGGCAAGGATATGATGAACACGGCGGAGACCGTGCTGAACTACAAGCGGCTGAGCGAGGTGGAGCGTGCCTTCCGAACGCTCAAGAGCATCGACCTGATGGTCAGACCGATCCGCCATCGTGTCGCAGACCGGGTCAGGGCGCACATCTTCATCTGCATGCTGGCCTACTACGTGCGCTGGCACATGATGGAGGCCTGGCGTCCTCTCTTGTTCGCGGATGAAGACCAGGAAGCGAAGGAGAGAAGAGACCCGGTTGATCCGGCCGAGCGCTCCGATGACGCGTACGAGAAGCTCGCCACCAGGAAGCTCGAGGACGGAACGGGAGTCCACAGCTTCCGGACACTGATGGCCAGCCTGCGCTCGATCGTGCGCAACGAGTGCCAGAGAAAAGGAGCGGCCGAAGGCGAAGGCTCGTTCAAGATGGATACGACTCCGACCCGAGAGCAGCAAAGGGCTCTCGATCTGCTGCTGCAGATCAGCGTGTAGTCACCAAGGGGACGCCGTGGATCGAGAAAAAGTTAGTGCTGTGGGCCAGTTGCGCTCGATCGGTTACGGAACTTCAGGCTAACTGTCAGACCCCTTTGGTATCCTGTCCTTGTCGTCACACAGAAAGGAGGACGGGATGGAGCGCTTTGAGTTCCTGCTGGGGATCCTGCTCGCCGAGGCCATGAAGGAGATCGGACTGGCCCGGGCAGCGCCCTGGGCACGAGCTACTTTCTGCGGTTCGGCCTGATGGAGTCCGACAGCACCGAGATCGGCTTGACCAGCTCCATGGGGATCCTAAAGAGCCTGCGGATTTCCGTGCGGCGCTCGCCCGTGACGGTGCGCTGCACCGACGAGAAGACGACCGACACGGCGGGCAGCCTGGGTGGGCTTTCGGCCACCGGCGCCGTTTCTCGCTGCGCGGCCTGGCGCTCCCCTTCGCGGCCGTCGCCCGTGTCGACGGACACCGGATCCGAACAGGCCGCGCACAAGGCCAAGGCAAACACGGCCATCAAGCACAAAGAAGATTTTTGCATGGATCCCGTCCGTTTGCAGGCTCAGGCCTTTTCAGCAGACCCTTCTTTCGTGTAAAGGCTTCCGGGTGATGCGCATCCGCTGCTCGAGCTCGGTAAACATGGGGCTGGTGATGGAGATGTTCCGCTCCGGCGTCGATGGCATCGTCGTCGGCGGCTGCCCGCATCACTCCTGTCACCACATGTGGGGGAACTGGCTCGCCGCCAAGCGGACGGTTCTGATGCAGGCCCTGATGCGCGAGATCGGCTTGGACGAGCGGCGGCCCTGCGCCGAAGCATGGCACGGTGCTCGCATCGGATCGCGGGCTGTGCAGCGAGTGCCCGCGGGGCACGATCCGAGGCACGCGCAGGCCGGAGCGGCTGGTCCGAGCCCACGAGCTGGCTCCTGATCCGGAGCTGTGTCTGCTCGACCAGGGGCTGCTGTGCATGGGCGTGGCGACGCGCGCGGGCTGCGGCGCGACCTGTATCCGGGCGAACGCGGCCTGCCGCGGCTGCTTCGGGCCGCTGCCAAGTCAGCTCGACCCGGCGGCGGAGCTGGTCTCGGCGCTCGCCACCCTGCCTGGACCGCGCGGGGAATGGGAGATGCCGATCCACAAGATCGTCTCCCCGGCGGCATGAGCAAGCCGCTGAGCCGAGAGGAGTGCGACGCCATCCGCGCCTGGGCTGACGAGCTGGTGGGTCTGGCCGAGGCCGCGCTGGATCTTTTTCGCGATCGCGTGCTCGGGTCAACCGAGCTCCGGGCGCTGCTCGAGGCGGACCTCTATCGCTGTGAGACGAGCTACGCCGGGTTGGTCGACGCTCGGGGAGACACAGCGTACTACGGAGGCCGCGTACGCGTCGTCGGACCGACCGGCGCCGAGGTCGCGCTCTTCGACGGCGCCGACTACCTCGACCACATCGCCGAGCGCGTGGTACCCTGGTCCTACATGAAGGTGCCGTACCTGAGAGCGCTTGGTTACGCCGGCCTGGAGGATGGTCCCGCGAGCGGGGTCTATCGCGTAAACTCCCTCGCCCGGCTCAACGTCGCGCGCGGCATGCCGACGCCGCGGGCCGACGATCCCTGCCTCGCCTGCGCGACCCACGCCCAGCCGGGGCAGCTTACAATCGAGGTCTGCCTCCACAAGGGGGGGCAAAGTCCTACGCCGCCTCCGCCGGCATCGGGGGGGGGCGCTTCCCTATGACTCGAGTCTGAACGCTTTGCCATCGCCCGAGAGGAGGAGGCATGACCACAGCTACTGGCGTTTATTTGTTCCTGCTTGCCGCTTCGGCGATTCTGGCTACTTTTTGTGGCTACAAGGGGTACAAGGGGCTCATCCTCAAGGAAGCAATCGTAAAATGGAGACCAATGCGGCTGTTCAAGATGGACGGCGAGGCCCCCGAGCCGATTAAGTCCAAGGAGCTATCGGGATGGAAGGCCCAGGCCTGGGGTGCAGCATACGCCTTCCTCGCGCTGCTCTTCTGTGCCGGTTTCTTCGGTACCATCTACCTGCTGCTGGCGTAGGCTTCCTCCGCCAGGTGCATCGGTGACGCTGGGCCTGGAATGGGTGAGGGCCGGCCGGGTCTGTTGCGCGCAACCGGGGCGCGTGCGATGTTCTGAAACATGCGGGTACGAGTCAGGGAATTAGTCGGTAGGTGTCTGGGGGTCGAGCAGGTTCTCGCGGGCCGTGTCCAGGATGCGTTCGCCGAGGTCGTGGCCGAACAGGGCCAGGGCATTTTCGTACAGGGCCAGCCAGCGGTAGCCGCGTTCGGGCCGGTGAGCGTAGGTCGGGCGCAGGTGGCTGTAGCCGGCGTAGCCGTCGAGCAGCGAGACC
>CAYVQE010000232.1:0-5860 GCA_964454005.1 uncultured Myxococcales bacterium | reverse complement strand
GGTGACCGGCTGCGGGCGCGACCGGGCCGAGCCGCTTCTCGACGACAACCCCGGCGTGCTTGGCTACTCGCCAGCCGGCGACCGTATCCGGGCCGTGGTCCGCCGCGACGCGGTCGAGCCGTTGCGCGCGGCGCTGGCAGAGGTGGGCGGTCGGCTGGAGCCCACCCGGCCCGACTTCGAGGACCTGTTTCTGGCCCGGCTGGCCGACGAGGAGGCCGGCGATGGCGGCTGAGCCGGCCGTACGGGTCGATGATTTGACGCGCCGCTTCGGCGACTTCACCGCGGTCGACCGGGTGAGCTTCGCGGTGGCCCGCGGCGAGATCTTCGGCTACCTGGGCGCCAACGGCGCCGGCAAGTCGACCACCATCCGCATGCTTTGCGGCCTGCTGGCCCCCTCGGCCGGCAGCGCCCGGGTGGCCGGGCTGGACGTGCTGGCCGAGCCCGAGGCGGTCAAGCGGGCCATCGGCTACATGTCGCAGAAGTTCTCGCTCTACCTCGACCTCAAGGTGGCCGAGAACCTGGAGTTCTTCGGCGGCGCCTTCGGCATGTGGGGCCGGCGGCGCAAACGCCGGGCGCACCAGCTGCTGGAACGGGTCGATTTGGCCGAGCAGGCCGAGGCCATCACCGGCGCCCTGCCGGCCGGCTGGCGCCAGCGGCTGGCGCTGGCCTGCGCCCTGCTGCACCAGCCCCGGATCCTGTTTCTGGACGAGCCCACCGCCGGCGTCGACCCGATGTCGCGGCGCAACTTCTGGCGCCTGATCCGCGAGCTGGCCGGCGGCGGGACCACCGTGTTCGTCACCACCCACTACATGGACGAGGCCGAGTACTGCGACCGGGTGGGCCTGATGGTCGACGGCCGGCTGGCCGCGCTCGACACCCCGGCCGGGCTCAAGGCCGCCTACGTGCCGGGCCGGCTGGTGCTGGTCCGCGGCGCCGCTCGCGCCGCGGTCGAGCAGCTGGGCGAGCGGGCCGGAGTGCGGGCCGTCGAGCCCTTCGGCGCCGGCCTGCACGTCGAGCTGGAAGCCGATGGGCCGGACGCGGATGAGCTACAGTCCTGGCTGCGCCGGGCCGGTCAACCCGAGGCCTGGGCCGAGCCGGTCGAGCCCAGCCTGGAGGACGTGTTTTTGCGGGTGGTGGGCGCCGGCGGCCGGGCCGCGGCCGGGGAGGCTTGACGCACCATGGGTGGTTTCCTGCGCCGCACCTGGGCCATGGCCCTCAAGGAGGCCACCCACATCGCCCGCGACCGGCAGGTGATCTACATGGCGCTGGGCATGCCGGTGGTGCTGCTGGTGCTGTTCGGCTACGCCATCTCCTTCGACCTGGACCGGCTGGCCCTGGGCGTGCTCGATCACGACGACAGCCCGGCCTCGCGGCGGCTGATCCAGGCGGTGACCGCCTCGCAGGCCTTCGTCGCGGCCGAGCGGCTGCGGTCGCCCGAGCAGATCGAGCAGCGCTTCCGGCGCGGCGCGTTGAAGGTGGCGCTGGTGATCGAACGGGGCTACGGCCGGGCGCTGGCGCGCCGCGAGCAGGGCCGGGCCCAGCTGCTGCTCGACGGCGCCGACGGCAACACCGCCTCCATCGCCATGGGCTACGCCGCCGGGGCGGTGCAGGCTCACAACCTGCGGCTGGCGGCCGAGTCGGGCCTGGACGCCGAGCCGCCCATCGAGGCCCGGGTGCGGGCGCGCTTCAACCCGGGCATGCGCTCGGCGCGCTTCATCGTGCCCGGGCTGATCGCCATGATCCTGGCCATCATGGCCGTGCTGCTGACCGCCCTTACCGTGGCCCGCGAGTGGGAGCAGGGCTCGATGGAGCAGCTGTTCTCCACCCCGGTGGGCCGGCTGGAGGTGGTGGCCGGCAAGCTGGCACCCTACCTGGCGCTGGGCCTGGTACAGGTGCTGCTGGTGGTCACCATGGGCGCGGTGCTGTTCGAGGTGCCCATCCGCGGCTCGCTGCTGACCTTGTTCGCGGTGTCGCTGCTCTTTCTGGCCTGCATGCTGGGCCAGGGCCTGTTGATCAGCGTGCTGACCCGGGCGCAGATGGTCTCGACCCAGATCGGCATGATCACGGCCTTTCTGCCCACCATCCTGCTGTCCGGCTTCATGTTCCCGATCGACAACATGCCGCGGCCGCTGCAGGCCATCAGCAGGCTGGTGCCGGCGCGCTACTACATCGAGGTCATCCGCGGGGTGCTGCTGAAGGGCAACGGGCTGGCCGTGCTCTGGCCTCAGGTGCTGGCCATGGCCGGCTTCGCCGCCATGGTGCTGCTGTCGACGCTGCGCTTCAGGCGGCGGCTGGACTGAGAGGAGTGCGCCCATGTGGCCCTCGCTGACCGCGGTGATGATCAAGGAGCTGCGCCAGGCCTTCCGCGACAAGCGCACCGCGGCGCTGCTGCTGGTGGCGCCGGTGATCCAGCTGATGGTGCTGGGCTACGCGGTCGACCTGGAGGTGGACCGCATCCCCACCGCTGTCGTCGACCAGGACTGCATCCCGGCCAGCCGCGAGTTGGCCCGCGGGCTGACCGCCGGCCGCGCATTCCAGCGGTTGGCCCTGCTGCGCGACGCCGAGCGGGCCCAGCGCATGCTGGTCGACGGCCGGGCCGCGGTGGCGGTGGTGCTGCCGGCCGGGCTGGGCCGCGACCTGGGCCACGGGCGGCCGGTGCAGGTGCAGGTGCTGGTCGACGGCACCGATCCCAACCGGGCTCGGGTGGCCGCCAGCAGCGCTAGTCAATACTTCCAGACGCGAGCCATGGACCTGGCCCGGCGGCGGCTGGAACGCGCCGCGGGGTTGCAGGGTCGACAGCTGTCGCTGCCCGGCGTGCGGCTCGAGCCGCGGGTCTACTACAACCCGGACCTGTCCTCGGCCAAGTACATGGTGCCGGGGGTGCTGGCCATGATCCTGGTGGTGGTCACCTCCATCGTCACCGCCATGGGCCTGGCCCGCGAGCGCGAGGCCGGCACCATGGAGCAGCTCATGGTCACGCCCATCCGGCCCGGGGTGCTGCTGACCGGCAAGTGCCTGCCCTTCGCCCTGCTGGGGCTGATCGACGTGGCTGCGGTGCTGGTGGTCGGCGCCGAGCTTTTCGACGTGCCCATGCGCGGTTCGCTGCTGGTGGTGTTCGCCGCCTCGGTGCTGTACCTGATGAGCGCGTTGGGCGCGGGCATCTTCGTCGCCGCGGTGACCCGCTCGCAGCAGCAGGCGGTGCTGGGGGTGATGTTCTTCGTCATGCCGGCGGTGCTGCTGTCGGGCTTCATGACGCCGATCGAGAACATGCCCGACTGGATCCGGCCGCTGACCTGGCTCAATCCGATGCGCTACTTCGTCGAGATCATGCGCGCCTGCCTGCTCAAGGCGGCCGACTTCGCCGACCTGGGGCTGCACTTCGCCGCCCTGCTCGGCTTCGGCGTGGCGATCCTGTTCTTCAGCGCCCTTCGGTTCAGGAAGCGGCTGGCATGACCTGTAATCCCGCCCTGCGGCCGGGGTTGGCTGGGGCTAGCGCGGGCCTATGGTGTCGAAGGGGATGGGCGCGAAGCCGGGGATGGCCAGCGCCGGCGAGTCGGGCTGCAGGTTCAAATCGCCGCCGGCCTCGTCGACGAACAATGGGTCCTGGCCCTCGACGTTGGCGCCGGTGTCGGCGTAGCAGTCCAGCGCCCCGGCGCCGCCCCAGCTGCCCTCGCGCATCGCGCTGGCGCAGTCCCAGACCAGGTTGCGGGCGAAGATGCAGCCCTCCGGATCCTGCCAGTGCGAGTCCTGGATGGCGCCCCAGTCGTCGGGCATGACGGCCAGGGCCGGAAAAGCCGAGGCCCAGGGCTCGGCCTGGTGATCCAGTGCAGCGCCGCGGTCGTAGCCCTCGTAGACGGCCTGCAGCCGGCCGAGCAGGTTCCAGGAGTCGGGCCGGTCGCCGTTCCAGTCGTAGTTGCAGGTGCGCGCCCGCCGGTCGGTGTAGTGGCCGGCACCCGTGGCATGGGCGATCAGGTTGTGCTCGAACAGGTTGTCGCGGCCGCCTCCGCTCATGGTGGCGTGGCCGTAAATGTGACTGAACAGGTTGCCGTCGACCCGCATGCCGCTGACCGCGTCGTCCAGGTAGACCCCGTGGGCGCCGCCGAACACGCTGCGCAGGTCGTGGATCCAGTTGTGGTGGATGCGGGTGCCCCGCCAGCCCCAGTCGCGACCGGCGTAGATGGCCCCGGCGTCGTTGCTCTCCAGCACCACCCAGCCGATGGCGTTGGCCTCGATGCGGTGCTGGTTGCCCGAGAACAACACCGCCGCGTGCGGCGCGTGGTGCAGGTGGTTGTGCTCGATCAGCTGCCCGCAGCCGGCCAGCGACACAGCCGGGTGATAGGTGCGATCCCAGCGGCCGAAGTGGGCGATCTCGCTGTCGCGCACGAAGCAGCCGCCCGGGCTCAGATCGCTGCGGTGGCCGCCCTCGAGCCGCAGGCCCAGCCCGCCCGGATGCAGCAGCCGACAGCAGGCCAGCCCGCTATCCGCACCCCGGATCGACACCGCGTCACCGCCGGCGGCGATGAAGCGGCAGCGGCTGAAGACCACGTCCCGCACGCCGCTGGCCTCGACCTGCCGGCCGCGGCCCGATTCGAACTCCAGGCCCTCGAAGTGCACGTGCTGTGCGCCGTCGAGGCCGAGCAGCGGCGCCGCCAGCAGCGACGCCCGCAGGCGGCGGCCGGCCAGCTGGCCCGGCGGCCACAGAAAGAGCCGCCCGCTGTCGCGGTCCAGATAGAACTCGCCCGGCGCGTCCAACTCGGCCAGCAGGTTGAAGGCGAAGAAGGGCTGGCCGCGCGCGATGCCGTAGTGCGGCTCGGCGGCCAGCTCGACGCGGCCGCCGGCGGCCAGGCTGGCCGCCAGCGAGTCGTCGGCCCAGTAGTTGCCGAACAGCCCCTGGACCCAGATGTCGGCCTCGGCCGCCCAGCCCTGGTGGCGCTGCCCCGGCAGGCGGAAGGCCGTATCGGAGAACACCTCGGGAATGCGCAGGAATCCGTCCTGGGCGTGGTCCTCGGGCCGATTGCGGGCCACCGCCGGCTCGGCCGCCTGGCCGAACAGCACGTCGAGCAGCGGGATGGGATCGCTGCCCGAGCCACCCCATGCGGTCTGGCCGTCGGGCCAGCAGGCGGGGGCCGAGCGCGGGTCGGCGGCGCTGATCCACCAGTAGCGGTGGGTGGCCCCGCCCCAGTCCCAGGTGCAGTGGTAGAGGAACCAGTCGCGGCCGTCGGCTCGGCCCTGGTAGTTGGGTAGCCCGTCGTCGGCGTTGCCGGCGGCCTGGGTGCCCAGGTAGCTGAAGGGGGTGCCGGCGCCGAAGATGTCGACGGCGACCACCGCGTCCTGCTCGGGGTCGACGGCGTCGGTCTGGCCGCGGTTGGGCCAGCGGGCCAGCTGCTGCGGCTCACCGTCGATCAGCAGCTCCAGCGCGGTTCGGCCGCTGCCGCGCCAGGCGCCGCGGCGGCTGAGCGCGCCCCAGTCGTCGACGCCGTGGGCGGCCAGATCGACCACCAACACGGCATCGCGGGCCGCCGGGACCAGCTGCTCGCGGGCCGGGTCGGCGGCGGCCAGCGGCTCGAACCAGCCCGGCTCCAGGGCTTGCGCCCCGCTGAGCACCACCCGCGCGCCGGGCGCGGCCCGCCAGCGCACCGGTGCAGCGGCCGCGCCCGAGTCGCGCTCGTCCAGTTCGAAGGTGGCCTGCAGCGGGTAGTCGCCGGCGGCCAGCACCACGTCCAGCCCGCCGGCCGGCGGATCGCCGGCGGCCAGGCGCTGGCGCACCGCCTCGCGGGCGCGCGCCAGGCTGGCGAAGGGGGCGGCGGCCGTGCCGGCCGCCTCGTCATCGCCGTCGGGCGCGACGAAGAAGGCCTCTTCC
>CAYVQE010000231.1:0-5870 GCA_964454005.1 uncultured Myxococcales bacterium | reverse complement strand
GCTACTCGATGATCTCGGTGATGACGCCCGCGCCCACGGTGCGGCCGCCCTCGCGGATCGCGAATCGCAGCTCCTTCTCCATCGCGATCGGCATGATCAGCTCCACCTCGAAGCTGATGTTGTCGCCCGGCATCACCATCTCCACGCCCTCGGGCAGCGTCACCGAGCCCGTCACGTCCGTGGTGCGAAAGTAGAACTGCGGCCGGTAACCCTTGAAAAACGGCGTGTGCCGCCCGCCCTCTTCCTTCGTCAACACGTACACCTCTGCCTTGAACTTGGTGTGCGGCGTGATCGAGCCCGGCTTCGCCAACACCTGCCCGCGCTCGATCTCCTCGCGCTTGACGCCGCGCAGCAAACAGCCGATGTTGTCGCCCGCTCGCCCCTCGTCCAGCAGCTTGCGGAACATCTCCACGCCCGTCACCACCGTCTTGGTCGTGTCCTTGATGCCCACGATCTCCACAGTTTCCTGCACCTTGATCACTCCGCGCTCCACGCGCCCCGTCGCCACCGTGCCGCGGCCCGAAATCGTGAACACGTCCTCGACCGGCATCAAAAACGGCTTGTCCACCGCCCGCACCGGCTCCGGTATCGAATCGTCCATCGCCTCGAGCAGCTCCCCGATCGGCTTCGCATCGTCCGCATCCGGATCATCGGCCTGCAGCGCCTTTATCGCCGAGCCCACCACCACCGGAATATCGTCTCCCGGGAACTTGTACGTCGTCAGCAGCTCGCGCACCTCGAGCTCCACCAGCTCCAGCAGGTCCTTGTCGTCGACCAGGTCCGCCTTGTTCAGAAACACCACGATGTGCGGCACGTTGACCTGGCGCGCCAGCAGGATGTGCTCTCGCGTCTGCGGCATCGGGCCGTCCTCGGCGCTGACCACCAGGATCGCTCCGTCCATCTGCGCCGCGCCCGTGATCATGTTTTTGATGTAGTCCGCGTGGCCCGGGCAGTCCACGTGCGCGTAGTGCCGACCCTGGCTCTCGTACTCCACGTGGCTCGTCGCGATGGTCAGGATCTTCGATTCGTTGCGCCGCCCCTGCGAAATCGACGCCCTGGCGATCTCGTCGTAGGACTGGAAATCCGCCATCCCGCGCTGGTGCTGGATCTTGGTGATCGCGGACGTCAACGTGGTCTTGCCGTGATCCACGTGGCCGATCGTGCCCACGTTCACGTGCGGCTTGCTTCGATTGAATTTCTCCTTGGCCATTCGCTCCACTCCTTCGATTGAACCTGCTTCTTCGAAGCCTCGTCCGGTTCTTCGCCTCAAATGTCGACCGAGCGGGCGCACCTCGGGCCCCGCGAAGGCATGGGGGCCACCATCGCGCGATCGATCGCACGCCGACGGCGTGCGCAGTTCGAAGGATTTCCGCGGAATGGAAGGTTGGCTTGGAGGATCGATTTTCTGGTGGCGCGCGGCCTGACGACGGGCGCTATCCGTCGCCGGAACAGGCGTCCACGTGTTGGACCTTTCCCAACTCCGGGATGCGGTGGCTCAAGAGCCTGCGGGGAAACCGCTCTCGACGCCGCGATCGCATCGCGGCCGGCGGTACCCCGGGGAGCTGCTGCTCTCCCGCTCAGCTTTTCAAAGACCCATGGATAAGACCATGTCGGCTCTGAGCCACCTACCCTGGCTCCGCGCCTCCGGCTGTTACCAGCGGTAGTGCGCGAACGCCTTGTTGGCCTCGGCCATCTTGTGGGTATCTTCGCGCTTCTTGATGGAGGTCCCACGGTTGTTGGCCGCGTCGACCAACTCTGCGGCCAACCTCTCCATCATCGTCTTTTCGCCCCGCGCGCGGGCATAACCGATGAGCCACCGCATTCCGAGTGCGGTCCGGCGCTGGGGACGGATCTCGACCGGCACCTGGTAGGTGGCACCGCCGACCCGCCGCGCCTTGACTTCGAGCACGGGCTTGACGTTGTCCAGAGCCCGCTTGAACATCTTGAGCGGTTCCTCGTTGGTCCGCTTCTGGATCAAATCCATCGCTCCGTAGAACACGCCTTCGGAGATGGACTTCTTGCCCTTGTACATCAAGTTGTTTATGAACTTGGCCACCAGCCGATCGTGGAAGATCGGGTCCGGTGCGATTCTGCGCTTGGTAACTTCACGGCGACGAGGCATCTTCCACTCCTCGAGCTTACTTCGGCCGCTTGGTGCCGTACTTGGACCGGCGCTGGTTGCGTCCCTGCACCCCCACCGAGTCCAGGGCACCGCGGATGATGTGGTAGCGCACGCCGGGCAGATCCTTGACGCGACCGCCCCGGATCAGGACCACCGAGTGCTCCTGCAGGTTGTGGCCTTCACCCGGGATGTAGCTGGTGACCTCCATCCCGTTGGTCAGACGAACGCGGGCCACCTTGCGCAGCGCCGAGTTGGGCTTCTTGGGCGTGGTGGTGTAGACGCGCACGCAGACGCCGCGAACCTGCGGGCAGTCCTTCATCGCCGGCGATTTGGTCCGCTGCTTGATCTGGCTCCTGCTCTTGCGGATCAGCTGATTTATCGAAGGCATCCTGCAACCTCTCTGCGCTTCCTGCTGGCTTCAATCCCCGAACGACCCGGCAAAGCACCAAAAGCAATGGGCTTTTCGGTCGTCCGAAATGGAGGCCGGATAATAAGAGCGGTACACCCCGTTGTCAAGAACTTTTTCAACCAGCCGAGGCTGCGCCAAGCCGGTGCGCCGACCGCTGCGCTCGATTCGAAATTGCCCAGTTTTTCAAGCGGATGATGGCGTAGCGGTTCGATCCAGCTCGAGCGCCAGCTCATCTTCCTCGTCCTGCTCCTCGGCCTGCTCGACGTCGAAGTCCAGCCGCTTGTACCAGGCCAGCCCGGTCCCGGCCGGGATAAGCCGGCCCATGATGACGTTTTCCTTCAATCCGGTCAGGTAGTCGACCTTGCCCTGGATGGCCGCCTCGGTCAGCACCTTGGTGGTCTCCTGGAACGACGAGGCCGAGATGAAGCTGTCCGAGGACAGTGCCGCCTTGGTGATGCCGAGCAGCATCGGCTCGCCGATGGCCGGCTGGCCGCCCTCGGCCATCACCCGATCGTTCTCCTGCTCGAACACGAAGCGATCCACCTGCTCGTCGATCAGGAAGCTGGTCTCGCCGACCTCCTTGATGCGGATGCGCCGCAGCATCTGGCGCACGATGACCTCGACGTGCTTGTCATTGATGTGCACGCCCTGCAGCCGGTAGACCTCCTGGATCTCGTTGACCAGGTACTTGGCCAGCTCCTTTTCGCCGAGCACCCGCAGGATGTCGTGCGGGTTGGCGGCGCCGTCCATCAGCGCCTCGCCGGCCTTGATGACGTCGCCCTCGTGGACCGAGATGTGCTTGCCCTTGGCGATCAGATACTCCTTGGGATCACCCACCTCCGGGGTGATGATCACCCGGCGCTTGCCCTTGAGATCCTTGCCGAACGAGACCCGCCCGTCGATCTCCGAGATGATGGCCACGTCCTTGGGCTTGCGGGCCTCGAACAGCTCGGCCACGCGCGGCAGACCACCGGTGATGTCCTTGGTCTTGGTGGTCTCGCGCGGGATCTTGGCCAGCACGTCACCGGCCTCGACCTGCTCGCCCTCGCCGACCAGGATGTTGGCGCCAACCGGCATCAGATAGCGGGCCATGGCCTCGGAACCCGTCAGCTTGAGCGTGATCTTCGGATCGTCGGCGTCCTTGATCGAGATGCGCGGCCGAGCGTCCGGGTCCTTGGACTCGGTGATCACGCGGCTGATCAAGCCGGTCACCTCGTCGGTCTTCTCCTCCATGGTGACACCCTGCAGGATGTCGCCGAACTTCACCACGCCGGAGGCGTCGGTCAGCAGCGACATGGCGAATGGATCCCATTCGGCCAGCGGCGTGCCCGGTTCGACTTCTTCACCGTCGGCCACCAGCAGCCGGGCGCCGTAGACCACCGAGTACTTCTCGCGCTCGCGGCCGCTGTTGTCGGCTACCGCCACCTCGCCGTTGCGGTTCATCACCACGTGGATGGTCCTGCGGCCCTCCTTCTTGGGCACGGTGGTCATGTTGTGGTAGCGCACGATGCCAGCGGTGCGGCTCTCGATCGAACTCTGCTCGGCGCGCCGGGTGGCCGTGCCACCGATGTGGAAGGTGCGCATGGTCAACTGGGTGCCCGGCTCGCCGATGGACTGGCCGGCGATCACGCCGACCGACTCGCCCATGTTGACCGACATGCCGCGGGCCAGATCACGGCCGTAGCACTTGGCGCAGATGCCGGTCGGCGCCCGGCATGTCAACACCGAGCGGATCAACACCTTCTCCAGGCCGGCGTCGCGGATCTTGGCCACCCGCCCCTCGTCGATCTCCTCGCCCTCGCGCACCAGCACCTCGCCGCTCATCGGGTCCTTGATGTCCTCGAGAGCCACGCGGCCGAGGATGCGGTCGGACAGGGGCTCGATGATCTCGCCGCCCTCGACCAGGGCCGTCATGTAGATGCCATCGATCGTGTTGCAGTCGGCCATGGTGATGGTCGAGTCCTGGGCCACATCGACCAGCCGCCGGGTCAAGTATCCCGAGTTGGCCGTCTTGAGTGCGGTATCGGCCAGGCCCTTGCGGGCGCCGTGGGTCGAGATAAAGTACTGCAACACCGTCAGCCCTTCGCGGAAGTTGGCGGCGATGGGCGTCTCGATGATCTCGCCTGAAGGCTTGGCCATCAGCCCGCGCATACCGGCCAGCTGACGGATCTGCTGCTGCGAGCCCCGGGCGCCCGAATCGGCCATCATGTAGATCGAGTTGAACGAGGGCGACACCCGCGTCTCGCCCCCGGGGCCCTCGATGACCTCGGTGCTGATATCGCGCATCATCTTGCTCGAGACCACCTCGGTGGCCTCGGCCCAGACATCGATGACCTTGTTGTAGCGCTCGCCGTCGGTGATCAAGCCCTCGGTGTACTCGTGGTTGACGGTGGCCAACTCCTCCTGGGCCTCGGACAAGATCTTCGCCTTGCTCTTCGGGATCTCCATGTCGTCCATGCAGATCGACACGCCGGCCTCGGCGGCGTAGTCGAACCCCAGCGTCCGCAACCGATCGGCCAGCAAGACGGTCTTTTTCTGGCCACCGACGCGGTAGCAGATGTCGATCAGCTTGGCCAGTGACTTCTTGTCCAGCACCATGTTGACGGTGGCGAAGGGAATCCCCTCCGGCACGATCTCGTAGATCAGCACACGACCGACGACCGTCTCCTGCATCTCACCGTCGATGCGCACCTGGACCTTGGCCTGCAAGTCGACCACGCCGTTGTCATAGGCCTGGCGCAGCTCGTCGGTGCTGGCGAAGCGCTTGCCCTCGCCCTTGGCGAAGGCCCGCTCTCGCGAGACGTAGTAGCAACCCAGCACGATGTCCTGGGATGGCACGATGATGGGCGTGCCGTGGGCCGGCGACAGGATGTTGTTGGTCGACATCATCAGCACGCGGGCTTCCATCTGCGCCTCGACCGACAGCGGCACGTGGACCGCCATCTGGTCGCCGTCGAAGTCCGCGTTGAAGGCCACGCACACCAACGGGTGCAACTGGATGGCCTTGCCCTCGATCAGCTTCGGCTCGAAGGCCTGAAAGCCCAGCCGGTGCAGGGTCGGGGCCCGGTTGAGCATGACCGGGTGCTCGCGGATGACTTCCTCGAGGATGTCCCAGACCTCGGCATTCTGCTGCTCGACCATCCGCTTGGCGCTCTTGATGGTGGTCACGTAGCCGCGCTCTTCGAGCTTGGAGTAAATGAAGGGCTTGAACAACTCGAGCGCCATCAGCTTGGGCAGGCCGCACTGGTGCAGCTTCAGCTCCGGACCGACGACGATGACCGAGCGGCCCGAGTAGTCGACGCGCTTGCCCAGCAGGTTCTGCCGGAAGCGGCCCTGCTT
>CAYVQE010000230.1:0-5908 GCA_964454005.1 uncultured Myxococcales bacterium | reverse complement strand
TGAGTGTGACTTGTTTAGGGGGTGATCTTCGGATCGATGTGGCGGTCAGCTACAGGTAGGCGTGGCAGGCGGTGATGCACGGTGATGCAGGCGTCGTAGTTGGATCTGTCCGGATTGCCAGCGGCTTGACAGTAGCCCTGGTCTAGACTAATTTAAGCCCTGCAAATTTCAAGGTTGAGCTTCGTTCTGTAGGCTTTTGATAAAAGAACAGGAGTCGCCGGACATGCAAGCCGCTGTCGAGCAGGTGCTGCAGGCGACCAACCCCTGGTTGCGCGATCCGGACTCCTGGCTGGAGACCTGGTCTTCCCTCTGCCCGGATCCCTTCGTGCCGCGCTCGAACGCCGACTGGCCCGGCGCCTTCCCGTCCGACAAGGCGAGCCTGGTCATCGGTCCGCGCCAGTCGGGCAAGTCGACCTTCCTCTGGTCGCAGCTGCGCGACCTCGGGCCGCGGGTTCTGCTGGTCAACTGCGAGGAGCCCTCGCTGGCCGGCTGGTGCCGATCGCCGGCGCTGGTCTGGGCGGACATCCAGCAGCTGCTGCCCCGCCCGGCGGCACTGCTGTTCGAGGAGGTCCAGCGCTTGGAAGAGGCCGGTCTGTTCCTCAAGGGGCTGGTCGACCGCAAGCCGGGCTGTCCCATCCTGGCCACCGGTTCGTCGTCCTTCCACCTGATGGCCCGGACGCGGGAGTCGCTGGCCGGCCGCGCCAGGCGTTTGCGCCTGCTGCCCTTCAGCCTGGCCGAGACCGGCTTCGACCTGGCGGGCCGGGCTCCGGCCATGCGCCGGCTGCAGCAGCGGGAGCGCTTCGCGCGCATGCTGATCCACGGCAGCTATCCCGAAGCCTGGTTGAGCCCGGATCCCGAGCGCGTGCTGGTGGGTTTGCTCGAAGGGGTGGTCGTCAAGGACGCCTCGGATCTATTCCGCATCGACCGGCCGGAGGCCTATCGCAAGCTGCTGCGACTGATGGCTTCGCAGGTCGGCAGTCTGGTCAACCTGTCCGAATGGGCCGCCCATTGCGGCCTCAGCATCCCCACCGTCAAGCGCTACGCCGCCATCCTGGAAGAGGCGCAGCTGATCCAGCTGCTGCGGCCCTGGGTCTCGGGCAAGCGGGCCGAGTTGACCGGCCGGCCCAAGGTCTACTTCTACGACAACGGCATCCGCAACGCCGTGCTGGCCCGCTACCAGCCCGCGGATCGGCGCGAGGACATCGGGCCGCTGTGGGAGAACTGGGTGTTTTCCGAGATCCAGAAAACCATCCGACCGCTGCTGGACGGCTGCGGCTTCTGGCGCACCCGCTCCGGGGCCGAGGTGGACTTCGTGGTCGAGGCCGGCGGGCGCCTGTCGGCCATCGAAGTCAAGGCCGGCTCAGCCGGCCGCCTGCGCCTCGGCCGCGCCGCCCGCAGCTTCATCGCAGCCGCCCGACCCGAGCAGTTCATCACCGTCCACGACGGCCCCCCGGCCGAACGCGAAGTCCAGGGCTGCCGCTGCCGCTGGATCGCACCCACCGAACTGGGCGCCGTGTTGGCCGGCGGCTGAGCGCGAGCGAGCCACCGTTTCACAAGGTGGCGTAGACCAGCTCGATCTCACCCTCGCTGATCAGACTGCAGGGATCGTAATGCTCGGCGAAGCGGATGCGGCCGCCGGGGGCGTTTTCGGCCGGCGGGTCGCTGGGCGGCTCGTAGACCCAGGTCTCGACGCACTCGCCGGCGCTGCAGTCGTCCCCCAGCCGATCTGGGCCCCTCAGCCCTATTCCACCACTGAGATGCAATCTGCGTCTACAGGACTCGTTGCTGCAGACGAGCGTGCGCGTAAGCACCCCTCAAGTACCCGCCGTGCCGCCAGGGGTGATCCCACGGTCGGCGCCCTGCACGAGGCGCGCGTAGGGTGCCGGGTCGGTTCGCACGGCCTGCTCCATGAGGCGGTGGAACAGTAGCCCGCGGGCCTTCGACATGCGGCGGTTGAACCGGAACGTGTATTGATCGAGGTAATAGTCCAGATGCTCTCGACTCACAGTTCCCTGTTGCGTGCCGAGGAGCCACCGCTTGAGCAGCGAGACGACGTCTTGCACGAACGACCGCAGCGAGACGCCGGAGGCGTCGGAGATCTGCCGAAGGCGGACGCACCCGAAGCCCATCTGCTCGTGCACCTCGATGGCGATCACCACAAGCGCCTTCCGGTGGTCCGTGTAGCGTCCGCCAGCGCCCTCCTCCGCACCTCCTCGTCGACCTCGACTCGACCGCTCAGAAGGTCACGGCCGGACCGCACCATCACCCGACGCAACTTGTGCATCAACGTCCAAGCCGTCCTGTAGCTTCCGAGGCCGAGCACGCGCTGCAGCCCCAAGGCGCTGACGCCGAACCTCTGGTTCGTCACGAACCACATCGCCTGGAACCACGTCTGCAGCGGCTTCCTCGTCCCTTCGACCAACGTACCGGCCGTCAGCGACGCCTGGCGGTTGCAGCCGCCGCAGTGCATCAGGCGCCGCGAAGTGGCCCCCTTTGTGCTCGCGCACCAGGGACAGCGGAATCCGTCCGGCCGAGCGCGAGGTCAAGGGCAGCCTCTGTCGCTGCCGCTAGATAGCACCCACCGAGTTGGCCGCCGTGCTGGCCGGCGGCTAAGCGAGATCGATCCCGTTTCCCCACACGGCCGGGTTTAATCTGCCACCACCAACCGAAGCTCCCGCTGCGGGCCATCGCATGCCTCACCTTCGTGCCGTCTTTTTGTTCGTGCCGTCTTTTTGGTCGAAGACTGTCGAAGACTGTTGTGCCAGCCGGCGGTCAGTACACAAAGAGGACATTTTTACAAAGCAATTGTAACCACAGGATATATAACCTTTATCTATTTTGAAAGACAGAAAACTAAGAGGCGTTTGCAGGACCAGCGCGCTGAGCGAGGTTGAACAGGTCGACCGTGCCGGCGCGCGCTGGTCGTGCAAACGTCGGGTTGAACGAAGCCGGCGAGCCCCAGCGGTTGGTCTATGGGGAAATCAGCGGTAGCCGAGCTGCTTGTGAGTGGATCATTGGAGGCGACGAGTGCGGTGTTGGGTGGACAGCCTTGTCGCTTGGCCCGGTGAGATGGTGTCGATTGGCATCGGCTGAGGTCATGGGCGGTTCGGCAGAGCGAGTTAGGGCCTGTGCGGACAAGGCTATCGCCAGGCCCTGGCACCAGGGTCGATAGGAAGATGGGTGATCGGGGTGCTGGCTGGATTTCATGATGTGTCTCGGTACGCGGGAAGCGATGCCTCCCCGAGCAGACCGGGCTTGTCGCCGATGCGAGGCAGCGGCAGGTGGATGAGCCTGTGACCACAGCGCGGGCAGAGCCTTGGGTCGCGGCCGGTGAGCGAGAGCAGCAGCTCGAACCAAGCCAGCGGCTGAGGCGAAGGGGTTGCGGATCCTCCGTCCAGACATGCCCGGGCCGCGGGAAGCTTGGTATTGACGTTGCTCGATGCGTACAGGCCGAAATGCCGGATCTTGGTGAAGCCGTGTGGCAGGACGTGATCGAGGAAGCGACGGGTGAACACCTCGTGAGGCAGGGTGACGGCCCCGCCGTTCTTGGTGGCGAAGCGGATGGCGTCCTGGTCTATGTGCTGGATGCGCTGGTTGGAGATGGCGACGCGGTGGGTATAGCGGCCGAGGTAGCGGAAGACCCGCCCGGGGCCGGCGAAGGGGCGCTTGGCGTAGACGACCCAGTCGGTGCGGTAGAGTTGGTCGAGCAGGGCGGCGAAAGAGGTCTCGTCGGCCCACCTGGCTGCGTAGCCCGACAGGTCGAGCTGGCCGAGGCGATGCAAGCGGCGCAGCCCGTCGAGGAACTTGCCGCGGAAGAGCTTGCCGAGGACCTTGACCGGGAAGAGATGGCGGCGGCCGAGCGACAGCCAGCGGCCGTTTGTCGGACACAGCCCGCCGCCTGTGACGATGCAGTGCAGATGAGGATGGAAGGCGAGCTTGCGGGTCCAGGTATGCAGCACGGCGGTCAGGCCGAGGCGGCCGCCGAGGCGCCGGGGGTCGTCGCCGAGTTCGAGCAGGGTCCGCGAAGCGGCCTCGAAGAGCAGGTTGAAGATGAGGCTTCTGTTCTGGCGAGCGATGGAGCGCAGCTGGGCCGGCAGGGTGAAGACGACGTGGAAGTGGTGGACGGGCAGGATGCGCTCGATGCGCTGGTTGACCCACCGGGCTTGGGCCAGGCTCTGGCACTTGGGGCAGTGACGGTTGCGGCAGGAGTTGTAGGCCGGCCGCTCGAAGTCGCAGGCCGGATCCGGGCAGACGTCGAGATGCCCGCCCAGCGCCCGGGTGCGGCAGGACTCGATGGCGCGCATAGCCTGGAGTTGGCCGACGAGCAGGTGGTGAGCCTGCCTGAACGCCTCCCCATGCGCGCGGAAGACGTCGGCGACTTCGAAGGCGGGACGGCGTTGAGCCGCGCCCGCTTGTCGACTCAGCACGACGGCCTACCGGGTCTTGCCCATCCCCCCTTTGGGAAGGCGGTCGAGCGGGCTGTTGGTCTTGCTGATGTGCGCGACGCTGACCTGAGTGTAGCGAGCGGTCGAGCGGATGGAGCCGTGGCCGAGCAGCAATTGAATGGTGCGGATGTCTGCGCCGTCCTCGAGCAGGTGGGTGGCGAAGGCGTGGCGCAGGCAGTGGGGAGTGACGCGCTTGGTCATACCGAGCTTTTTGCATGCCTGGCCGAGGGCGTTGCGGACCGCGTTGTGGCTGACGAAGGAGCCAGGCTTGTCGCCCGGAAACAGCAGCGGCTTGGCAGGGCGGTAGAGCTTCCAGTACTCGCGAAGGGCGGTCAGCAGCACGGGGCTGAGCATGACGTAGCGGTCGCGGGCGCGCTTGCCGTTGCGGATGTGGATGACGCCGCGCTGACTGTCGATGTCGGTGACGAGCAGGGAGCAGGCCTCGGCGATGCGCATGCCGGCGCCGTAGGCGGTCATGAGAACGGTGCGATGCATTGGCGAGTCGATTGCATCGAGCAAGTTGCAGATTTCTTTGCGACTGAGGATGTCTGGCAGCTTTTGGGGGACCTTGGGGAAATGGAGGTCTCGGACGAGGTTGGGGCGCCTGAGGGTCTTTTCGTAGAGGAAGCGGATGGCGGCCACGTGCATCTTGACGGTCGACGGGGCGCGCTCTTGAGCCAAGCCGAGCACGTACTTCCGGATGTCTTGCTCTTTGAGCTTCGAGGGCGGCTTCTTGCTGTTCTGCACGAAGGCATTGGCGCACCTGAGGTACTGCTGGATGGTGCCTTCAGCGAGGTTCTTAAGAATGAGGTCATCGCGCATACGATCGAGTACACTGGCCATTGGGGCCTCCTATGGTTCGACGCCCGGTTGTCGGGCGTGGAGTTGCGCACCATAAGGATGGCCCCATCTCTTTGTTTTGGGAACCTAACGTCCGGTTGGCCGTTCGATGAGATCTCGAGACCAGCTACGAGCCTGTTCTGTCTAGGCCTAAAAGCTGCCGCCGAAGGCGGCTTCGTTCAACCACCGAAACTACGTCGTTTTGAAAGTTCTGCACCCAACGGCGTTATTGATCAGCATGCCATATTTGAAAGGAGGTTTGAAAACGAGTATCGTCCGATCCTCAATCAATTAAGCAAATCCAGGAAAAACTAAGCAAATGAGGAGACAGAAATGCAGAACCAAAAATCCTTAGTGACCATCGTGGTTTTAGGTTCAATCTTCCTGCTGCAAGGTTGCGTAACGAATCCGGTCGACGGACAAAGCGAATGCAATATGGACGAAATAGATGTGTCAGGCTGGACCAATGCAGCAAACACAACTGTCACTTTCTATGCATGGAACTACACGGACTCTCAGTGGGAATCTGTCGGTTCCACTACGTCTGGTTCAACGGGTGTAGCGTTCTGCCCTGATCTACTACTTCCAGAATTCCTCGCACGGCGCGACGAATCTACGCTGCT
>CAYVQE010000229.1:0-5959 GCA_964454005.1 uncultured Myxococcales bacterium | reverse complement strand
CGAAACCAAGTTTTCCTGAGGCTTCAGGATGACCAGGCCGTGAATAAGATGGGCTACAAGGAGGAGAAGATCCTCTTCCCGCTTTCGCTGCAGACGCTCTCTGAACAGGAGTGGGCCGAGGTCCGGCGCGGCGAGGACGAGTTGGGCTACGCGCTCTGCGAGCCCGCGGGGCCCTGGCCCGAAGGGCGGCCAGCGGCGCAGGACGCGGATGGCGGCGCGTCGGCTGCGGGTCTGCTGGCCCTCATGACGGGCGCGCTATCTCTCGAGCAGCTCAACCTCATCCTCACCCACCTGCCCGTGGACCTGGCCTTCGTGGACGAGACCGACACCGTCCGCTTCTATTCCGAGGGCCCGCACCGGATCTTCCCGCGCAGCCCGGCGGTGATCGGCCGCAAGGTGCAAAACTGCCACCCGCCGAAGAGCATGCACGTCGTCCAGGAGGTCGTCGACTCGCTCAGGGCCGGCAAAAAGGACGTGGCCGAGTTCTGGATCCAGCTCCATGGGAAGTTCATTCACATCCGTTACTTCGCGGTTCGAGACCAGGCCGGCGCCTATCGCGGCTGTCTCGAGGTGAGCCAGGACGTGACCCACATCCGCGGCCTCACCGGTGAACAGAGGCTGCTGGACTGGGGCGACTGATGGGTCCCGGGGGTCGGACGGACGAATGCCGGCCATCGAGGCGGAAGGAAAGGAGCCGCGCGGTGAAGAGAGGACAAGAAGAAGCAATGCCAGTACGTATCGCCCGCGCCGATCCAGCCCTCAAGGAGCGCGTGTTGTCTCGCGGTGGTACACTGACGATATGGCCCGGCGCTCCGGGCCCAATCGACGGCGCTCGCCCCGCGCGTCTCTAGCGAAAAAGCGCGATCGTGTTGCCCACCGCTCTGCGGGCGGGGGAACTTCCGACTCATGGCCGAATGATCCTCGCCGCTTTGGACAGGGTCTCGATGATCGCGTACATGTTCGAGACGCTGCCCGCGGCCAGCTTGTCCTTGATGCCGAAGTGGTCGAGGCAGGTGCCGCAGACCAGCACCTGCACCCCGAGCTCTTCGAGCTGGCGCACCTGCTCGAGGACCGGCGAGCCCTCGACCGCGAGCTCGGCGCCGGCGTTGACGAAGATGACGTGGGATATCTCGCCCTTGAACTGGCTCAAGGTGTCCAAAAAAGCCTCCATCAGGATCCCGCCCAGCGCTTCGTCGCCGCGGCCCATGCCCGCAGCCGAGACGTAGACGACCATGTTCCTGGCCGCGGTGGTCGAGCAGACGATGGGCGGCGCTGCACCGGTGGACGGCTGATCGCCGGGCGCGATGGTCAGGTGGAACTCGGCGCCTTGCTCCACCACCTCCACCGCGGCGCCCTGGCTCTCGGCGAAGCGGCGCACGTTGGCGCAGGAGGCCTCGCTGTCCACCAGCACCCGGATGGGCCCGGCGGCGTCTTCGAGTGCGTTCTTGGTATCGATCACCGGCTGCGGGCAGGCCAGCCCCCGGCAATCCACGGTCTTCATATCGGTCATGATCTCCTCCTCGGGCCACCGGCCGACAACACCGCCGGCCGCCCGCGGAGGCACGGGAGATCAGGCGGGGGGAGTCACCCGAGGGCCAGCGGTTTCATGGAGCCGAACCGGCTCCAGGCCTCGCCCTCAGGTGAGGCGGTTTTTGGGGTGCCGCCAGTACATGCCGTCTTTCTCCACGATAAGGGTCGCCCTGCGACCGTGTTCACTGCTCAGCTCTTACCGGAGAGGGCGCGAGCCTGTCAAGGATGGACGCGGCGGAGCCGTTCCGCAGCGTCGCGGCACTCACTGCGAGGCCGCCCGCCGCCTGCCGCTGCAGCCGGTTGGCCAGCAAGCAAAGCAGGGGACGGGATCCGGGGCCGTCAGCGCCGGGGCCCCGGGGCGGGCTGGCAGGTAGCCTGGGCGCCTTCGCCTGCGCAGACGTGGCCGGCCGGGCAGGGCGGGTTGCATTTGGACACACAGGTACCGGAGACGCACTTGTAACCCGCCCGGCAGGCCGGCTCGCAGGCCAGCCCGATGTCGCAGCCGAACACCGTGTCGTCATCTACGCAGAGATTGAGCCGCCGGCGCAGGTCCTCGTTGTAGGACTCGTAGGCCGTGGCCGCCTGCCGGTTGGCGGAACGGTGTTTGATGATGCCAATGACCCCGCCCACCATGCCGATGGCGGACAGACCCGAGCCGATCCACAAGCTGGGCCCTGTCATGCTGAGGTCGTCGACGACCAGCGGCGACATGATGACCGCCGTAGAGGCGACGGTGCAGCCTATCCACGCCCAGAACCAGCCCTGGGCGGCCGCCTCTTCCGAACGGGCCTCCTTCGCGGCCGCGGCCGTACGCGAGTCGGCCGGGACGACGGGCAGCAGATCATCCGGGTGGTCGATGTAGGTGCCATCGGCCAGCTTGAAGTAGTCGGTCCGGGTCGTGCTGTACCGGCCCTCGTAGTAGACGTGGGTCCTGTGGAGTTCGGTACCGCGAAGCCGCTCGTAGGCCGCCAGGCGTTGCTCGATGTCGGCCGTGGCGGCCGGTGCGGACAGCTGCACGTGGCCCTGGCAGCCGGTCACGGCGGTGACGAGTAGCGCCAGGCCAAGGGTCGTCGAGACCTGCAATGTCCTCGTTCGTCTCATCAGGTGCCTCCCCCTACTGGAATGTAACGCGACCAGTTCGCAGTTCCCGAGGCAATCCCAGGCTAATCGACGTTGTCCAGCGGCGCGTCTTGGCCGTCGGGGGCGGCCAGCTCCTGGAACGACTCGCGCGCCTCGGCCGTGCCGATGATCGCCACCAGGTCGTCGACCTGAAAACGGAACTTCGCGTCCGGGTTGGCGATCAGCTTCTCGTCGCGGATCACGCCCACGACAGACGCCCCGGTCTTTTTGCGGATCTCGACCCCGCCGATCGAGCGGGTCAGCAGTGGGCTGCCCGCCCGCAGCGGCACCCATTGCAAATCGAACTGCTGTTCGGCCGACCGGAACTGCGCCAGCGTCTTGTAGTCCCGCCCGTCGTCGAAGAAGGGGGCGAACAGGTCCTGGCGCAACGACTCCGTCCGCTGTTGGATTTCCGTCACGGGGATCGGAAAGTGGAGCAGGGACTTGCGCGTCATCTCGAGGCTGGCCTCGAACTCGGGCAGCACCACGCCGTTGACGCCCAGCTCCTTGAAGATCGGCAGGAACGAAGGATCTGAGGTCCTTGCCACGACGTTCAGCTCGCCATTCGGGCGCTTTGCGGTGGAGATGATCGTCCGGGCCGTGACCACGTCGGGGGTCGTGACCACCAGCAGCCGGGCTGTGCTGATTTCGGCCGCCTCGAGCACGATCTCCTGCGAGGCATCGCCGTAGACGACCGGGATGCCATCGGCCTGGGCGCTCTCGACCCGGCGGTGATCGAGTTCGACGACCACCAGCGGCAGACCGAAGCCCTTGAACACCTCGGCTATCCTGGAACCCACACGCCCCCCGCCCACGATGACCGCGTGCTGCCGCAAGCCCGTCTCGGGGATGTTGAGCGTCTCGAGCGGCTCGTGGCTGAACAGGCGCTTCTTCAGGGCGTACAGCCGCGCCGTCTGGCTGGATACGATCGGGGTCAGGATCATGGTCAAAATGGCCGTGGTCAGAATCAGCGCATAGAGATCGTGGCCGATGGATTTCGTGGTCACTCCGACCGTGGCCAGCACGAAGGAGAACTCGCCGACCTGGAACAGGCCCAGACCGACGGCCAGCGGGATGACGTTGCCGTATTTGAATATTCTGGAAAGAGTCGCGAAGATGAGGCCCTTGCCGAGGCTGACCGCGGCCACCAGGGCCACCACCTCCACCAGGTGGTCCAGCAGGAACACGGGGTCGAGCAGCATCCCCACCGAGGCGAAGAACAGCAGGCCGAACAGATCCCGCAGCGGGATGATGTCGCTGAGCGCCTGGTGGCCGTAGTCCGACTCGCTGAGCACCATGCCGGCGACGAAGGCGCCGAAGGCGAACGACAGCCCCACCTCGTGGGTGAAGTAGCCGACGCCGAGGCCGATGGCCGCGATGGCCAGCAGGAACAGCTCCCGGGAGCCGAGCTTGGCGATGTGCCCCATCAGCCGTGGCAGCAGCTTGGTTCCCAGCAGCAGCATACCGGCGATGAACGCCGCCGCCTTGAGGGCGGCGAAACCGAGGGCCGGCAGACCCACCGCCGGGTTGTTCAGCTGCGGCAGGATGATCATCAGCGGCACCACCGCCAGGTCCTGCACGATGAGCATCCCGATCATGACCTTGCTCGAAAGCGTGCCGAGCCAGCCCTGGTTCATCAGGGTCTTGAGGATCACCATGGTGCTGGACAGCGAGATGCAGGCGCCCAGCCAGAGGGCGTCTTTCCACTCCCAGCCGGTCAGCTGACCGATGCCGAAGCCGAGGCCCATGGTCAGGATGATCTGGATGGGGGTGCCGATCAGGGCGATCTTCTTGACCGGCTTGAGGTCCTTCAGCGAGAACTCGAGCCCGAGGGCGAACAGCAGCAGCGCCACGCCGATCTCGGCCAGCTTTTCGATCTCGTGCGTGTTGGAGACGGTGACGCCGCCGGTGTGCGGGCCCAGGATGACGCCGGCGGCGATGTAGCCGAGGATCACCGGCTGGCCGATCCGCTGCAGCAAAAGTCCGCAGCCGAAGGCGACCACGATCAGCAGGATGATGTCGGTGGCGATTCCCATGTCTCTACAGCCTCTTCCACGCCGCTGCTCCCGCCGCAACCAAAGCCAAGAGCAGTACCATTCCACCAGAGCTGTATACGCTATCGAAGCAGTTTCTGCGGAGGAATGGTATATCAACGAAGCCGACCAAGCGCCAGCCCGGGAGTTCACGAGCACGACTCCCCCGGGTGGCCGGGCAGCGACTTCCTGGCAACCGGGTGTCGGTCACGTCGCGCGGCCCAGTCGCCGCCACATGGGGCCACGTGGGCGCAGCGGGCGGCGTTCGGTCAGCCCTCGCCATCACCGAAAAGCGCCAGCAGATGAGAATCGTCGCCGAATGGCCCCGCTGACGCCCGGTCGCGACCCGGCGCGTTACCGGCCCGGGGGGACCCCGAGCATATCGGGCGTGTCAGTCGGCGCACGGGAAATCCGGGGAAGGAGATCTGTCTCCACTTCCACAGCGCTGCTACCGCCGCAACCAAAGCCGGGGAAAGACGGGGACGGAGGCCTGTCTGTATCCCGAAGTACGCTTTTTTTCTAGGCCGTTGTGTACGGGTCCGCTGCCTCCGTCCCCTTGATCTCCTCGATCTGGACGGGGAAGCCGATCCGGAGGTGACCGAAGTCGACGAGTGGCTGGGCTCATCCCTGCGAGCGCCGGGAGAGAATGAGGAGATGCTCCACGACCGGTTCTATAGCATTCCGCCACAGAAACTGCTTCGATTGCGTATACAGCTCTGGTGGAATGGTACTGCTCTTGGCTTTGGTGGCGGCGGTAGCAGCGCTGTGAGTCGTACTGGAAGTACCGAGAGCAAAAAGCCACCTCGGGCCTTCGTGATCGGGGGGATTGGGTGCCGGAGCATCGTGCGCTCGCGAGCAGATGCCGAAGCGGATAGGATTGCCGAATGGCAGAGGTGGCCAAGAAGTGGAGCAAGAAGCTCTATCCAGACCTCGAGAAGGCAGGCGGCCTCCCCCAGGCTCTTCAGCCCTTGCTGGCGAGGTTTCCTGGGGATCTGAAAGTCGAGGGACTCGACGAGCCCTTCCTCGTGTATGCGTCGGTGAAAAGCGGCTCCCGTTCCTCGCAGGTGATGATCGCCGCCGAACATCGCACGTTCAGTGCGGACTTCTGGGCGCAGGGAGTTCAGTACGGCAGCGGCTGGGCAAAATCCCTTGATGACGTGGCGGATGCGATTCACGCGTTCCAGGGGGACGGTCTCGGCGCCGCAGCCCTGCAGGCAGGCTACTGTAGCTGACCGCCACATCGATCCGAAGATCACCCCCTAAACAAGTCACACTCA
>CAYVQE010000228.1:0-6058 GCA_964454005.1 uncultured Myxococcales bacterium | reverse complement strand
CAAAGCCCCGGCCACCCAGTAAGCAGCTGTGATCCGGTCCGGTGCGGGCCGGGCTCACTCGCTGCGAGCGATCCAGCGGACCACGGTGGGCAGATCCAGGTCGCTCTCGTCATCCAGGGTGGAGGTGGTGGCGCCGCCGGCGGGCAGGTAGTTCTGCTGGGTGTAGTCGACCACCATGCGGTCGGCGTTGTAGCGCCAGGCCAGGCTGACCAGGGCGTGCTTGACCCGGCCGATCCACTCGGTGGGCAGGCCCTGCTCGTCGCGGCGGTAGAACATGGGCACCACCTCGTCGGCCAGGGTACGGCGCAGCTGCACCGCCTCGCGCGCGTCCTGCTGGGCGGCGTCGCTGTGGATGCGGCCGCTGCCGATGGCGAAGCCGTTGTTGCCGTCGTAGGCCTCGGCCCACCAGCCGTCCAGGGTCGAGCAGTTCAGCCCGCCGTTGAGCACCACCTTCTGGCCGCTGGTGCCGCAGGCCTCCAGCGGCCGGCGCGGGTTGTTCAGCCATACATCGACGCCCTGGACCAGGTGGCGGCCGACGTTGATGTCGTAGTCCTCGACCAGGTGGATGTGGCCCTCGAAGCGCGGATCGCGCGCCAGGTGGAAAATGCGCTGGATAAGCTCCTTGCCGCGCTCGTCCTGGGGATGGGCCTTGCCGGCGTAGATCAGCTGCACCGGCCGCTCGGGGTCGCACAGCAGCTTCTCCAGGTAGTCCTCGTCCTGCAGCAGCAGCCAGGCGCGCTTGTACAGCGCGAAGCGCCGGGCGAAGCCGATGATCAGGGCGTCCGGATCCAGCCGCCCCAGCCGGCGCTCGATGTCGGCCTCGGCCTCGCCGCGGCGGCGGGACTGGCGCCGCAGCCGCCGGCGAATGAACTCGACCATGGCGCCCTTGAGCAGCCGGTGGGTCTCCCACAGCTCGCCGTCGTCGACGCCATGGATGCCGGCCCAGACCTGGCGCCGGCGGATGCGCTCGATCCAATCGCGGCCCAGATGGCGCTCGTAGAGCCGGCGCATCTGCGGCGCCAACCAGGTGCCCACGTGCACCCCGTTGGTGATGTGGCCGATGGGCACCTCGTGCTCGCTGCGCCCGGGCCACAGCTTGTGCCACATGCGCCGGCTGACCCCGCCGTGGATGTGCGACACGCCGTTGGAGCGCTGGCTGGCCTTGAGCGCTAGCACCGTCATGCAGAAGGGCTCGGCCGCATCGTCGGGCCGGATGCGGCCCAGGCCGAACAGGGTCTGTTGGTCGATGCCCAGCTCGCGCCGCAGCGGATCGAGGTGCTCGGCCACCATGTCGGCCGGGAAGCGGTCGTGGCCGGCCTCGACCGGGGTGTGGGTGGTGAACACCGAGCGGGCGGCCACCTCCTGCCAGGCCTGCTCGAAGCCCAGCCCCTCCTCGGCCATGGCCTGGCGCACCGCCTCCAGGGTGGCGAAGGCGCTGTGGCCCTCGTTCAGGTGCAGCACGCCCGGGTCCAGCCCCAGCGCCCGCAGCGCCCGCAGCCCGCCCACGCCCAGCAGCAGCTCCTGGCGAATGCGCGCCCGTTGGCCGCCGCCGTAGAGCCGCTCCAGGTTGACCGTCAGCCGCTGGTCGTCGGGCACGTTCTGCTCCACGCTGGGGTCGAGCAGGATCAGCAGCGAGCGGCCCACCTGCACCTGCAGCACCGAGGCGTGCAGGGTGGCGTCGCTGGTGTCGACCTGCACCGTCAGCGGCCGGCCCTGGTCGTCCAGCGCCTGCTTCAGCGGCAGGGTGTCGAGCTGGGCGCGGCCGTAGGTCTCGACCTGCATGCCGTCGGCGTCGATGTGCTGGCGGAAGTAGCCCTGATCGTAGAACAGGCCCACCCCGACCACGGGCAGCGCCAGGTCGGAGGCGCTCTTGAGGTGATCGCCGGCCAGCACGCCCAGGCCGCCGGAGTAGATCGGCAACGACTCGTGCAGGCCGAACTCGGCCGAGAAGTAGCCCACCGGCCGCACCTTCAGCGGCCCGGCGTGGGTGGCGCCCCAGCCGCGATGGGGCTGCATGTACTCCTGCAGCCGGTGGTAGGCGTACAGCACCCGGCTCTCGACCGCGGTCAGCTGGGCGCGTTCGGCCAGGCGCTCGGGCCCCAGGCGCTTGAGAAAGGCCACCGGGTTGTGGTTGACCTCGCGCCAAAGCTCCACGTCCAGGTCGCGGAAGATATCGCCCAAGTCGGGCTGCCACGACCACCACAGGTTGTGGCCGATCTCCAGCAGCTGCTCGTACAGCCGGGCTTCGTCGGTCATCTCGGACCTCCTCGCATCGCAACCATCGGGCGCATTGTGCCCCCGGCCCGCGCAGCGCGTCAAGCCGTGCCCCTGGGGAGGTCTTGCGCCACCGGTGAGCGCCGGCCTATGATCCGGGCCAGACCCATCACCCGAACCACAGGAGCGCTGGGCATGGCCGATGCGGCCGAACCGGATCAACAGGCGACCTCAGCGGCCGCGGCCCGGCCCGCGCTGGAGTCGCCGCACATCGAGGAGACGCTGATCATCAACCGGGTCCAGCAGCACCTGGCCCGGCTGGAGGTTCTACTCAACCCGGGCGGAGCGGACGAGGTACGCGACGCGCTGTCCATCCTGGAGGGGCTGGCCTGAGCCGGCTCCGGTCGGAGGCGAACATGGCAGGCGAGAAGAAGACCACGGCGAAGAAGACCACGGCGAAGAAACCAGCCAAGAAAGCGGCCAAGAAAACAACGGCGAAGAAACCAGCCAAGAAAGCGGCCAAGAAAACAACGGCGAAGAAACCAGCCAAGAAGACCACGGCGAAAAAGTCCCCGGCGAAAAAACCCACCGGGAAGCCGGCGGAGAAGCCGGCGGAGAAGCCGACCGAGAAAACGGCCGAGACGGCCACCCAGGTCGAGCTGGTCGACATCGAGGAGATCGCCCGCCAGCTCAAGCTGCCCCTGCTGCGGGTGCGCAAGATGGTCCGTGCGGGCCAGATCCGCGGCGTCAAGATCGACGGCCAGTGGCGGTTCAACCCGCGGTTGGTCCACGCGATGCTGGGGCGCAAGGCGCGCGGCGGTTGAGCACCGCCGCATAGAGATATCGCTCAGCGGGTCCGGTAGACGATGCGCCCCCGCTGGGGTCCATAGGGGGAGAAGGCCACGCGTACGCGGTCGCCGAGCACGATGCGGATGTAGTGCTTGCGCATCTTGCCGCACACGTACGCCAGAACGGTGGGTCCGCCATCGAGTTCGACACGGTACATGCCGCCCGGCAGAACCTCCTTGACCGTTCCTTCCACCTCGAAACTTTCGTTTTCGGCCATGCTCCTCCTCTTCTACCACCTCGGGTGGCGATCAACGCTGCATCGCATGCCACGGGGGATGCGGGCGATCCTGCCCGCCAGCAAAAAAGCGGCTCTTTTCTACACGGCCCGCCAGAGGCTTGTCAAGCCCGCGGCTTCCATGTCGAATCAGGGCAACCGCCAAGGCTTCGGACGTACCGGGTATCGAATCAAGCTCCTGCCGGCTCGACGCCGTCCTCGATGAGCAGGCGCACCAGGTGGGCCCCCAAACCGCTGACCAGCTCGCGCAGCAGGCGCTGGCGCTGGGGCTCGCTCATGTGCAGCAGCTCCAGCATGCTCAGCCCGCCCAGCTGCTGGCGCCAGTCGATGCAGCGGCGCCAGATCAGCGCCTCGTCCGCCGAACGGCACAGCCCGACCCGCAGCCGCCAGGTCAGGCTGACCGGGGTTTCCTGATCCTTGGCCGCAAAGACCACCTCGTCGGGCTCGATCACCAGAATCACGCCCTGGTCGCCTTGCTGCCAGCCGAGCTCGCGCGCCAGCACCTGCGGTATCTGCTCGGCGATGGCCTGGCGCAGTCGGCCGCCGGCCAGCTGCTGCATCAGGCCGTCGAACTTCAGCACCGCCCGGTTGGCCCGCAGCAGCGGCCCGACCAGCTGCTTGGTGCTGCTGTTCATCTTGCGGGTGAAGTGCAACGAGGCCACCGGGTCGTCGAGCTGTTGCAGCTGCACCGCGGTGATGGGCGCGGGCTGCTCGTCGAGCCGGTTGACGTGGCAGCAACCGGCCGCCAGCAAGGCGAGCCAGAGCGCGGCGACGGGCATGGACGTCCTCATGCCCGACAGCTTAATGCAGCGTTCGGGCGGGATCAAACGCCGCTCGACGAATCCGGCTTGCCTCGACCCCGGCCAGCGACTATCATGCGGGTCCATGGACTCCGGCACCAGCCATATCCGCATCCTGGCCGGCTTCGAGCTGCGCCAAAAGCTGCGCGGCGCCCCGGGCATCCTGGCCGGCTTGTTCCTCCTGTTTCCGCTGGCCTGGCTGCTGTCGAAGGCGGCCGGCAACGCCGACATCATCAACAACCTGGCCGCCGGCAACCTGACCCAGGAGGAGACCTTCCTGCTGGCGGCGGTCAAGTGGCTGGCCGACCTGGACGAGGCCGTGCTGGAGCGCTTGCTGGTCGAGCGCTCGCCGTTCGTCAGCATGGTGTTCGTCATGACCGCCTTCGCCATGCCGCTGCTGACCATGATCGCCACCCTGGACCAGAACGCCACCGACATCGGCTCCAAGGGCATCCGCTTCTACCTGCCGCGCACCGGCCGCCGCGACCTGCTGCTGGGCCGCCTGCTGGGCACCCTGGTCTTCTGGGCGCTGCTGATCGTGCTGGCCGGGGTGGCGGTGACCATCGTGGCGCTGGTCTGCGACGAGACCCACGGCCCGGCCGCGGTGGTGCTCGACGGGCTGTGGTTCATGGCCGCGCTGGTGGTCATCGCCGTGCCGTTCGCGGCCTTCATGGCGCTGTGCGCGGTGGTCACCGGCAATCCGCTGCTGTCGATCACCATGGGCCTGGGCGCCTACCTGGGCATCTTTCTGCTGGGCGGGCTGGGCGGCATGTTCCACGAGGCGCTGCAGGTCGTGCGCTACGTTTTCCCATCGCCGTTGCGCTACGACCTGATGCTGGGCAGCGGCGCCGAGATGGTGGTGGCGCTGGTGGCCTCGCTGGTCTACGGTGCGGTCTACCTGGTCGCGGCCGGCTGGGTGCTGGGCAGGCGGGATCTGTGAGCCGGGAGCGGGAGACGGGCTTGAGCGACGCGGTGGTCATCCAGGATCTGCACAAGCGCTTCGGCGGGGTGCACGCCCTGCGCGGGGTGGATCTGACCGTGCCCGCGGGCAGCACCTTCGGCCTGGTGGGGCCCAACGGCGCCGGCAAGACCACCCTGTTCTCGCTGGTGGCCGGCTTTCTGCGGCCGAGTTCGGGCACGGTGCGCACCCTGGGCCGCGAGGTGCGCGGCGAGATGCTGCAGGGCCGGCTGGGCGTGCTGCCCCAGGATGCCCGCTGGCGCAAGGGCGTGCCCATCGGCGCCCAGATGGCCGTCTGCGCCCGGCTGCAGGGGCTGTCGCGGGCCGATGCCGCGGCCGAGGTGCAGCGGGTGCTGGGCCTGACCGGCATGGCCGAGTTCGCCGGCCGCGCGCCCGAGAGCCTGTCGCACGGCATGGCCAAGCGGGTGGCCATCGCCCAGTGCCTGATCGGCGAGCCCGAGCTGGTGCTGCTCGACGAGCCGCTGGCCGGGCTGGATCCGGCCCAGGCGCGCCGGGTGCGGCTGCTGATCCAGGAGGAATCGGGCCAGCGCACCTTCATCATCAGCTCGCACGTGATGGCCGACATCGAGGCCCTGTGCAGCCAGGTGGCCATCATCAAGCAGGGCCGGATCGCGGCCCAGCCCTCGATGGACGAGCTGACCCGGCGTGAGGCGGTGGCCGTGTTCACCCTGTCCGCGCCACCGCCGGCCGACTTGGCCGCGCCCTTCGAGGCGCTGGACTACGTCAGCCAGGTGGAGTTGCGCACGGTGGAGCGCAAGCTGCAGATCAGCGTGCTCATCGACCAGAAGAACCTGGACGCGGCGGTGGGCGAGTTCATCAAGCTGCTGATGGAGCGCCAGGTGGCCTTCGTCGGCGTGCAGAAGGGCACCTCGCTCGAAGACGCCTTCCTCGAGATGACCTGAGCCGATGCGTCCCCCGAAGATCCAATAGGGTAGCCGGGGCGGTCACCCGCCCCTGGCTCCCACACCACCGTACGTACGG
>CAYVQE010000227.1:4609-6137 GCA_964454005.1 uncultured Myxococcales bacterium | reverse complement strand
CACGTTCTGTGGGCCTTTGCCGAAGGCAAAGGCGCGCAGGTTGTGCCCGGGCCGCACCGCAGCGACGTATCGATTTTCCGGCCCGCACGTCGCAATCGCTACAAAATGCCCCCCGCCTGCCCGTCGCAGCCGTAACCAACCGCCCCCCGCCTGCCCGTCGCAGCCGTAACGAAATGCCCGCCGCCTGCCCGTCGCAACCGTCCCGCAATGCCCGCCGCATGCCTGCCGTAGCCGGAACGAAATGCCCCTCTATTGCACGCAGGCCGCGGCCGGGAAGGTGCCCAGGTCGCCGACGGTCCAGCTCAGCTCGATGCAGCTCCAGGCGGGCGGGCAGTCGGCGGCCTCGGCGCACAGCTGGGTGCAGTAGTCGTCACCGGTGATGCACAGGCCGTGGTCGCAGCCGTCGGGGGCGCACGAGGCGCCGGTGGGGTTGCCGTTCATCAGCGGCGCGCACTTGCCCTGGATGGCGCTGCCGTCGATCCGGATGCCGAGCTGGCAGGCCAGCCCGTCCGGGCAGTCGCCGTCGGCCTGGCAGGCGATCTGGCAGCTGCCGATGCGATCGACCTGCCACACCGGCGTGCACACCGCGTCCACACAGCCGTAGCCCGGCTCGCACTCGGCGTCGTCGACACAGGCCGGCCCGCTGCAGCGGTTGTCGCTGCAGGTATAACCCTGCGGACACTGGGCGTCGCGGCTGCAGCGGCCGGGCAGCACGTTGTAGCCGGTCTGCACGCAGGCGGTGGGCCGGCCCAGGTAGTCGGCCGGACACGGCGCGGCCACCGCGCAGACCTCGCTGCACAGCCCGGCCCAGGAGCAGATGTCGTTGGCGCACATCTCCGGGTCGCAGTCGGCGCCCGGGGCCCCGCCCGGCTCCAGTGGCGGCCGGCACTCGGTGACCACCCCCAGCCCGTCCGGAGCCGTCTGCACGGTGCAGACCCGGTCCGGCGCGCAGTCGGCCTCGGCGTCGCAGGCCGGCCACAGCTTGCGGCAGTAGTCCAGGTTGCTGCCCACCTGGCAGACGTAGCCGTCGGGGCAGGGGTCGGCCGCGGCCGGATCGCACTCCAGGCTGCAGTAGTGGAAGAAGATGTCGCCGACGCAGATGCGTTCGGCGCACTCCAGGTAGCTGTCACAGGCCTCGCCCAGCCCGTCGCAGCCGCCGCCCTGGCCGTCGTCCTCGTCGATGGCCCCGTCGCAGTCGTCGTCGATGCCGTTGCAGGTTTCCCGATCTGCCGGCGGCGCCCCGCCGCTGCAGGCGCAGGCGGGCAGGTCGTCGATCAACCCGTTGCAGTCGTCGTCGACGCCGTTGCAGGTCTCTTGATTTGCCGGCGGCGCCCCGCCGCTGCAGGCGCAGGCGTCGAGGTCGTCGATGGCCCCGTTGCAGTCGTCGTCGACGCCGTTGCAGATCTCCTGATCGGCCGGCGGCGCCCCGCCGCTGCAGGCGCAGGCGTCGAGCGCCTCGTCGATGGCCCCGTCGCAGTCGTCGTCGACGCCGTTGCAGATCTCCTGATCGGCCGGCGGCGCCCCGCCG
>CAYVQE010000227.1:0-4509 GCA_964454005.1 uncultured Myxococcales bacterium | reverse complement strand
GCAGATCTCCTGATCGGCCGGCGGCGCCCCGCCGCTGCAGGCGCAGGCGTCGAGCCCCTCGTCGATGGCCCCGTCGCAGTCGTCGTCGACGCCGTTGCAGGTCTCCTGATCGGCTGGCGGCGCTCCATCGGTGCAGGCGCAGGCGTCCATGTCGTCGATGGCCCCGTTGCAGTCGTCGTCGACGCCGTTGCAGGTCTCCTGATCGGCCGGCGGCGCCCCGCCGCTGCAGGCGCAGGCGTCGAGCTCCTCGTCGGTGGCGCCGTCGCAATCGTCGTCGACCGCGTTGCAGATCTCGGCCTGCGGCCCCTGGCCGCCTTCGCAGACCACCTGGCCGTCGCGGCAGACCTCGGTGCCGGCGACGCAGGCGCCCTCGTCCTGGCCGCAGGCGGCGCCGCTGGCGTCCTCGGGATCCTCGTCGATGCGGCCGTCGCAGTCGTCGTCCATGCCGTTGCACAGCTCGGGCCCGGGCGTGCACGGCAGCTTGGCGTCGGAGCAGGCCCACAGCCCGGCGAGCAGCAGGACCAGGCTTCCCAGCGGAACGATTCGGCCCATGGCGGCCTCCCGATTGCAGCGCTGTTTCTCTTCGAGTATAGCCCAGTAAGCTCGCGGCCGACAGTACTCCTCGCCCCGACGCATGCCATCTGACCCTTTCCGGCCCGCGCTTCGCAGCCGCCACACAAGGTCCGCGACAGGTTCAATCTTCGGCGTCCACCTCGGGCTCCGGCGAGGGATAGAGGCTTTTCTCGCCGTAGGGCACCAGGGCGTCCTCGTGGCCCTCTACCGGGCCCGGGCCCTGGATGGGCGGGGCGATGGGCAGCGGGTCGACCGGTTCGACCAGCACCTGATCGACCACCGTGTGATCGGCGTCGGCCCGGGCCAGGGTGGACGCGAAGCGGTTGATGAGCTGGATCACGTCGCCGCTGTCGCAGCGGTAGCGGTTGATCAGCAGACAGAAGGCCAGCGCCTCGTCGCCGCGGGTGTGGACGTAGCCGGCCAGCGCGCGCACCTGCTGCAGCGAGCCGGTCTTGAGCCGCATCTCGCGCCGCAGCGCCGGATGGCGGAAGCGCCTGGCCACCGTGCCGTCGGTGCCGGCCACCGCCAGGCTGGCGACGAAGTCGGGGCGCACGTCGAAGCGCTGCCACATGGCGCGCAGCACCCCCACCACCTGGCTGGTGCTGACCCGGTTGACGTCGTTGAGCCCGGAGCCGTTGTGCAGCACGTAGCTGCCCGGCGGGATGCCCACCTCCTCGGCCAGAAAGGCGTTCATGGCCTGCTGGCCCTTGTACCAGGAGGCCGGCGGGCCCAGCAGCTCGGCCCCGATCACCTTGAACAGCTGCTCGGCCATGAAGTTCTGCGAGCGCTTGTTGACCTTGCGCACCAGCTCGCCCAGCGCCGGCGAGCTGAGCACGTAGAGCTTGTCGGCCCAGCGCGGCACCGCCCCGCGGCGCACCGCGCGCCGGGTGCGGATGCCGGCCGCGCGCAGGAAGTGGCGCAGCGCGCGGCCGAAGTACCAGCTGGGCGCGGCCACCCGGACGTAGTGGCGGCTGCCCTGGTGGTGGCGCGACACCCGGCCCCAGGCCATGACCCGGGTGCGGTTGCCGCGCTCGGCCACGTCGAGGCGCAGCCGGGTGCGCCGGTTGCCGGTGCGGGTGCGGTTGTCGAGCTCGAAGTGGTCGCAGTCCGGCATCATCTCCAGCCGGGCCGGCTGACCCACTCGCTCGCCCGGAAAGACCAGCACCGCGGCGGTGTTGAAATTGAGGCTGAGCGCGCCCATGCGCGCCATGTAGGGCCGCGGGCTGTCATCCTGCGTCCAGCCCGGGCCCTCCTCGACGCCGTCGAAGTAGCTGTCGTCGAGCACCAGCGGGCCCTTGATGCGCTCGATGCCCAGCGACTTGAGTTCGTGGGTCAAAAAGATCAACCGCTCGTTGACCAGGAAGGGATCGCCGTGGCCCTTGACATACAGCGGGCCGGCCAGCACCCCGTCCTCGGGATCGCGCAGGGTGTAGATCTCGGTGCGGAAGCGGTAGGCCGGATGCAGCAGGCATAGCGCGGCCGCGGTGGTGAAGACCTTGGTCACCGAGGCCGGGTTGAGCAGCCGCTGCGGTTCCACCGCGAACAGGGTGCGTCCGCTGGCCAGCGAATCGACCCGGGCGCCGATCAGCGCGCCGTCCAGCAGCGGATCCGACAGCACCTCGGCCAGCGCCCGGGCCAGCGGCACGAAGCGCAGCCCCGCCTTCGCCCCCGCCTTCGCCCCCGCCTTCGGCGGGGGCTTCGGCGGGCTTCGCCCGCCTTCGTGGTGCGGTTGGCTGGCGGTTTGGGGTTCGCCGTTTTGGTGCGGTTGGCTGGTGGTTTGGGGTTCGTCTTGTTGCCCGTCATCCGGCGACTCGGCCCGGGCCGGTCCCCCGGCGGCCGCCAGCCACAGTGCCAGCCACAACCCCCACCAGCTCCATGTGATCGTGCGCCCCACAGCCGCCAACAGTACCCCGGGAACCGGCCGCCGGCAAAGTTTTGTCGCGGCCGCGGCGGCGGTGCTATGCTCGGCCGCATGGCTTCGCAACCGATCCTTGCTTTATTGGCCGCGGTGCTGTGGGCGGCCGCCCCGGCCGCCGGCGCAGCCGAACCGGAACCCGCGGCCGAGCGAGACGAACAACCCTGCACCGATCCGGTCTTCCTCCAGACCGCGGCGCGTATCGAGCCCGTGCCCGCAGCCGCCGAGCGCCTCGAGCTGTGGCGCGCCTTTCTGGCCAACAGCCCGGACAACCCCTGTGCCGCCGCGGTGCGCCGCCGCATCCGCGAGCTGGAGTCCTCGATCGAGCTGGCCCGCGAGCGCGAGCAGCGGGCCGCCTGGGAGCAGGAGGCCCGCGGTGGGGTGGTCGAGCCCAACCTGGACATCTTCCCGGCCCACGCCCTGTTCCCGGACGCCTTCCCGGTCGACCGGGTGCGCCTGCTCAGCGAGATCATCTGGGTGGGCCCGGGCTGGAAGCGCGACTACGGCGCCGAGAACATCCAGCGCGAGATCGAACGTTCGGCGCTGTGGACGCTGGTGCTGCGCGGCGAGCTGGCCCTGGTGTCGCACCTGGGCCTGACCGTGGACGTGCCGCTGCTGGTCGGCCATCCCTCCGACCAGGGCCTGCAGGCGGCGCTGGGCAACATCGCGCTGGGGGTGCGCGGCATCTGGGGCACCCGGCTGGGGCCGCGCCGGCCATGGACCATCTCGGGTGGGGTGATCTGGGGCTCGGGCAGCTCCGGGCTGTTGAGCAAGGACTACAAGCCGGTGCTGGACGCGGCCGCGGTGGCCGGTGCCCACCAGCGCCACCTCTTCCGCTACGACTCGCCGGCCTACACCGCCCACGTCGAGAGCCAGCTGGGCCTGGGTGAGCACTTCCTGGGCCTGGCGCTGGCCTACCACGTCTACGCCGGCGGCGAGCACGTCGAGCGCATCCTGCGCTACGACCTGAGCTGGGACTGGCGGCTGGACGGGCGCTGGCAGCCGGGGATCGAACTCAACGGCGGGGTGGGCGACGGCGAGCCGCGGGTGGGCTCGACCGAGAACACCACCCTGTGGTTCTTCTACCTGTCGCCCGGGCTGCGGCTGCGGCTGGGCTGGCTGGAGACCCAGCTGGCACTGCGCGTGCCGCTGGGCATGGCCTGGGACTGGGCCCGGCTGATCACCAGCATCGATCTGACCGCCCGGCTGTGAGCCCGGGCGGGGGCCTTACTCACTAGGCCGAGTCACCGGGTTTGGCGCCGGCGCCGAGTTGGCGCTCGAGGTGGCCGATCTTCTCCATGGCCAGCTCCAGCTTGGAGTTGGTCACCCGATAGACCTGGGCGTCGGTGCGCGAGCGGCGGTTGGCCGCGGCCAGCTTGTCCTCCAGCCGGCGCACCTTTTTGCGCAGCCCGTCCAGCTCCTGCTGGCGGCCCTGCTTGCGCTCGTCGCGGGCCTCGTTCTGCTGCCGCGCGGCCCGCTCGGCCTGCTCCTTGTCGGCCCGCGCCTTGTCGCGCTGGCCGCGCAGCTGTTCGGCCTCGGCGGCTGCTTCGGCGGCCGCCTGCTCGGCCCGCCTGGCCCGGGCCCGGGCGTCGCGCAGCTCCTGCTCGGCCCGCTCGGCCTCGGCGTCGGGCTCCGGGGCGGGCTCCGGCTGCGAGCGCTGGTGCAGCTTCTTTTTCAGCCTGGTGCACTCGTCGCGCTGGCGGTCGAGCTTGGAGCGCAGCTCGTCGGCCTGGCGGGTCTTGTCGTCCAGCTTGGCGCCGGCCGCCGCGGCCGCGCGCCGCTGGGCGGCGAGCTCCGACTCGATCTCGGCGCCGCGCTGGCCGCGGCGGATGGCCACCACCAGCGCGATGATGAATAGCAGCGTCGCCACAACGGCCAGAACGCCCAAAACCGGGGTCAGCATGGGCCACCTCCGCTACGGAACTAGCACAGTTTTTCCAATCGGGGCAAGCGCGGCTCGGGCGAGACAGCGGTGACGCACGACCGGCCCACACGGAGCGCGGCCGGGCGCGAGGCGACCC
>CAYVQE010000226.1:0-6152 GCA_964454005.1 uncultured Myxococcales bacterium | reverse complement strand
GGCGCCCCGCCGGCCGCAGCGCCGGCGGCCGGCGTCCCGTCGGCCGCAGCACCGTTTGCCGTAGTCCCGTCCGCGGCGGCGGTCGGCGCGCCGCCGCTGGCGGCCCGGATGCGTTTTCCGGCCCGTCCGAACAGCTTGGCCACCACGTCCGGCAGGGCCTCGACCAGGGCCTCCTGACCGCCCTTGACGCGCTCGGCCGCGCTGACCAGCACCTCGACCCGCTGCGAGTCGATGATCTTCAGGTTGAGCAGGTACAGCTCGCCGAAGCGGCTGACGTTGCCCACCACCACCCAGCGCACCCCCAGCGCGCCGCCGATCTCGGCCAGACAGCCGGCGTCGTCGCAGCCCAACAGCGCCTTGTTCTCCTCCATGCGCAGCACCGAGCGGATGTCGTTCTTGCCGATGACCTGATAGCCGCCCAGGGCCCGGATCTCGGTCGACAGCATATCGCCCAGCGCGTCCATCTGCTGCTGGGTCACCCCGCCCTTGGAGTTGAACTCCATCACCGCCACCCGCACCGGCTCGGCCGCCGCCACCGGCGCCACCGCCAGCCACAGCCCCACCAGCATCCACCCGGCCTTCGCGCGCATCGTCCGCTCCCTCCGCGGCCGCCAGCGGCTCCACGCCGCAGCAGGCCGCTCCCGATCGGTCCTCCCCCCGTACAAACCCGCCGGAATGATAGCCCAAAACGGCCCCATCGTCGACAACCACCTCGGCGCTTGCAGAAACGATCAGGCGGCGTTCAATCACCCTGTTTGCGAGTGGATTGCGCTGTCACTCTGAGAAGTCTTCGGGCCAGCGGCGTGCGGCGTGGAACACGCGCAGGATTTCTATCGCCCGAGCGCGAATTCGATAGGGCACGATGTAGGCGATCCCGGCCACGACCAACTCTCGGGTATGCGGCACCCGGCCAGCTCGCCCCATCGCTGGCTGATCACGCAGTGCCTGCACAGCCGTGACGATGCGCCTGACCAGGCGCTCGGCGGCCATGGGGTCATCGTCGGCTACGTAAGCAGCCAGGTCATCGAGATTGGCAAGGGCGCTGCGTGTCCACCTAATCCGCATCGCCGGTCCACTTGTCGATCACGGCCGCCACCTCGGCATCGCTGGCGAAGTCACCGGCGTCGGCCTCGTGAATACCGGCTTTGATCTGGGCCACCTGCCACTCGTGCAGCTCGACGTAGTTGTGCAAGGCATCCACCGCCAGCCAGGATTTGCTGCGTTCGGTCGATCGCGCCAGTTTCTCCAAGCGCTGCCTGAGTTCTGTCGGCAGGCGTACGGTCAGTGTGGTGGTGGCTGACGACATGGCGGCCTCCTCACGGCAACTCGCTGTACTCATTGTACACATCGTATTAACACAATGCAAGACCGCTTTCAGCATGGATGCTGGCTGTTCTTGCGTCCCTCCATCGATGCGACGTGTGGTACCTGAATACAGCCGTCTGTGGATAAAAGTGTCAAGTGCCGGTGTCTGACACCCGATTCTCAGCCCTTCTTGAGCAGCTCGGCGAAGGGATTGTGGGTCAGGCCGGTGTCTTGTTGGCTGGAATCTGAGCGGCGTTTGGTGGGTCGGTCGGGCCGGGTTCGGGAGCTGGATCGGGGGGGCTTGGCGGATTTGCTGGATTTGCCGGATTGGCCGGACTTGCCGGTCGCGGCCGGCTTTTCGGCCCGGGCGGGCCGGTCCTTGCCGGCGCCGGCGGTGGAGCCGGTGGTCTGCTGGCGGGCGCTCAGCGAGATGCGCTTGCGCTGCTGGTCGACGTCCAGCACGCGGACGCTGAGCCGGTCGCCGACGCGCACCACCTGGTGCGGATCGCGCACGAAGCGGTCGGCCAGCTCGGAGATGTGCACCAGGCCGTCGCGGTGGACGCCGATGTCGACGAAGGCGCCGAAGGCGGTGACGTTGGTCACCACGCCCTCGAGCTGCATGCCGGCGCGCAGATCGCCGATGGCCTGCACGTCGTCGCGGAAGCGCACCGGCTCGAAGCGATCGCGCGGATCGCGGCCCGGCTTGGCCAGCTCGGCCAGGATGTCGCGCAGGGTCGGCTCGCCCACCCCGTCGCCCGCGTAGCGCTCGGGCGCGATGCGCCCGGCCGCGGCCGCGTCGCCCACCAGCGCGGCCAGCTCCACGCCCAAGTCGCGGGCCATGCGCTCGACCAGGCCGTAGCGCTCGGGGTGCACCGCCGAGGCGTCCAACGGGTGCGCCCCGTCGCGGATGCGCAGAAAGCCGGCCGCCTGCTCGAAGGTCTTGTCCCCCAGCCCGGCCACACCGCGCAGCGCCTGGCGCGAGCCGAAGCGGCCGCTCTGCTCGCGCTGGGCCACGATGCGCTCGGCCAGCCGGGCGCCGATGCCGGCCACCCGCGCCAGCAGCGGCGCCGAGGCGGTGTTGAGCTCGACGCCCACCCGGTTGACGCAGCTCTCGACCACCTCATCGAGCTTGCGCGCCAGCAGCGGCTGGTGCACGTCGTGCTGGTACTGGCCCACGCCGATGGCCTTGGGCTCGATCTTTACCAGCTCGGCCAGCGGATCCTGCAGCCGGCGGGCGATGGAGATGGCCCCGCGCACGGTCACGTCCTGGTCCGGGAACTCGGCCCGGGCCAGCTCCGAGGCGGAGTAGACGCTGGCGCCGGCCTCGCTGACCTGCACCACGGTGGCGCCCTCCAGCGTGCCGCGCAGAAAGGCCTCGGCCTCGCGGCCGCCGGTGCCGTTGCCCACCGCCACCGCCGCCGGCTCCAGCTCAGCCGCCACGGCCCGGACCTCGGCGGCCGCCCGCTCGCGCTCGGCCGCCGAACGCGCCAGGAACAGCGTCCCGGTCGAGCGCAGCCGCCCGCTGGCGTCGACGGCGGCCAGCTTGCAGCCGGTGCGCAGACCGGGATCGACGCCCAGCACCGGCCGGGCCCCCAGCGGCGGCGCCAGCAGCAGGTTGTCCAGGTTGGCGGCGAAGACCTCGACCGCCTCGCGGTCGGCGCGCTCCTTGAGCGCCCCGCGCACCTCGGTCTCCAGGCCGGGCGCCAGCAAACGCTGATAGGCGTCCTCGACCGCCCGGCGCAGCTCGCCGCCGAAGGGCGTGTCGGGCTGCAGCCCGACCGCGGTGAACAGCCGGGCCAACAGCGGCTCGGCCTCGACCTCGATATGCACCCGCAGCACCTTCTCGCGCTCGCCGCGGCGGATGGCCAGATAGCGGTGCGACGGAATCCGGGCCACCGGCTCGGCGTGCTGGTGGTACTGCCGGAACTTGCCCTCCGGGTCGCGCTTCTCGCCGCCGCGGGCCAACGCGGTGACCAGCCGGCCCCGAGCGGCGAAAGCCTCGCGCACCATGGCCCGCAGCCCGGCCCGCTCGGCCACCCGCTCGGCGACGATGTCGCGGGCGCCGGCCAAAGCGGCGGCGGCGTCTGGCACCTCGCGCTCGGCGTCGACGAAGGCGGCCGCCTCGGCCGCGGCGTCGCCTTCGGCCGGCTGGGCCAGGATGCGCTCGGCCAGCGGCTCCAGGCCGCGCTCGCGGGCGATGGTGGCCCGGGTGCGCCGCTTGGGCTTGTAAGGCAGGTAGAGGTCCTCGAGCTCGGCCTTGGTGGCCGCCGCCGCGATGCGCGCGCGCAGCGCCTCGTCCAGCGAACCCTGCTCGGCGATCGACTCCAGCACGGCCGCGCGGCGCTTGTCCAGCTCGGCCAGGTAGGCCCGGCGCTCGGCCACGGCCCGGATCTGCACCTCGTCCAGCGAGCCGGTGGCCTCCTTGCGGTAGCGGGCGATGAAGGGCACGGTATTGCCGTCGTCGAGCAGGTGCAGCACCGCGCCCACCCCGGCGGGCGGCAGCTCGAGCTCGCGCGCCAGGCGAGCGACCGGATCGGGTGCAGGCGACATGTGGATCCTCCGGAGCGATCCGGGCCCCGGCTCAGGCGCCGGGCCGGATGGGCGGGTTGTAGCGCACCAGCAGCTCGTCGAACTGATCGGCCGGCACCGGCCGCGAGTACAGGTAGCCCTGGATGTAGTCGCAGCCGTGCTCGCGCAAAAAGGCCAGCTGGTCCTCGCGCTCGACCCCCTCGCCGACGACCTCGAAGCCGAGCGCGTGGGCCATCAGGATGATGGTGGTCACGATGGCCGCGCTGTCGTTGTCCTCGGTGACGTCCATGACGAAGGTGCGGTCGATCTTGATGGCGTCGACCGGCAGCCGCTTGAGATAGCCCAGCGAGGAGTAGCCGGTGCCGAAGTCGTCGATCATCACCCCGATGCCCAGCTCGCGCAGCCGGTTCAGGGTGGCGATGGTGTGGGCCGCATCGCCGGCGGCCACCCCCTCGGTCACCTCGACCTTGAGCCAGCGCGGGTCGAGGCCGCTGCGGCGCAGCAGGGTCAGCACCCGCTCGGCCAGATCGGGTCGCCGGAACTGCACCCCGGACAGGTTGACCGAGGCGGTCAGCCCGCTGTAGCCGGCCGCGTGCCAGCGGCGGGTCTGGACGCAGGCGGCCTCGATCACCTGCTCGGCCATGGGCTCGATCAGGCCGGTCTCCTCGGCCATGGCGATGAAGGCGCCCGGGCCGAGCAAGCCCCGGGTGGGATGCTGCCAGCGCACCAGGGCCTCGGAGCCGATGATGCGGCCCGAGTGGGTGGCCAGCAGCGGCTGGTAGTAGGTGACCAGCTCGCCGCGCTCGAGCGCGAGCTGGAAGTCGTTCTCGAGCTGGAACAGCTCGGCGCCCGAGGCGTGCTGGGCCTCGTCGAACACGGTGTAGCGGCCCGGGCCCTCTGACTTGGCCCGGTACATGGCCGTCTCGGCCTCCTGCAGCAGGGCCTTGGGGTCGGTGGCGCCGGACTCGCTGATGACGACGCCGGTCGAGGCGGACAAATAGACCGTGCGCCCGGAGACGGAGAAGGGCCGGGCCAGCTCGCGCTGGATGCGATCGGCGATGCGGGTGACGTTGCCCGGCGAACCGATGTCCTCGAGCAGCAGCACGAACTCGTCGCCCCCGGTGCGCGCCACCGTATCGGCCTGCTTGATGCAGCGCTGCAGCCGGGCGGTCACCTCCTGCAGCAGCAGGTCGCCGCCGTCGTGGCCCAGGCTCTCGTTGACCCGTTTGAAGCGGTCCAGATCCAGCAGCAGCACCGCGAAGCGGTAGTCTTCGTGGCGCAGCTGCAGATCGAGGTTGCGCTGCATCCGATCGCGCAGCAGGGCCCGGTTGGGCAGGCCGGTCAGCACGTCCAGCAGGGCGTTCTGCTGCAGCCGGTCCTCGGCCCGGCGGCGGGCGGTGATGTCCAGCGCGTGCAGGTGGACCACCCCCAGCTCCGGCACCGGCCGGTAGAACCAGCTATAGAGCCGGCCGTCCAGCTCGCTGTCGATGTCGGCGGTCGGCTCACCGGAGGCCAGGCCGGCGCGCGCGATGGCGCCGTGGTTGGCCGGCAGCAGGGCGCCGAGATCGGCCTGGGCCAGCCGCAGCACCGCCTGGGTGGCCGGGTTGATGTAGATCGGCGAGCCGTTGGCGTCGCACTCCAGGATGGGGTAGGGGCTGAACCGCGGCAGGGCGGCCAGCCGGGCATTGGCGGCCTCGGTGTTCCGGCGGGCGGTGATATCGCGCACCACCGCCAGCAGCTGCTCGCGGCCGTTGATGGTGGCCAGCTTGAGGTTGATCTCGACCCAGAACAGCGTCCCGCCGGCCCGGCGGGCCTGCCATTCGAAGATCTGCGCCTCGCCCAGCGCCGCTTTCTGCAGATAGGCCAGCAGGCCGGCCGGCGGGTGGCCCTCATCGCCGCCGATCAAATCGCCCACCTGCATCCGGCGCAGCTGGTCGATGGGGTGGCCGAACATCAGCTGGCCGGGCCGGTTGGCGTCGAGGATGCGGTCGCCGTCGAGGCCGAGGACCAGGATGGCGTCGTTGACCGCATCGAAGATGGCCCGGTAGCTGGCCTCGGAGCGCTCCGCCTCCTGCCGGGCCGCCTTCTGGCTGCCCACCTCGCGCAGCAGCCGCGGCAGCGCCCCCTGGTCCAGCCGCTCGAGCAGGATGGCATCGCGGGCCCCGGCCCGCAGCACCCGCTCGACCAGCACCTGCTGGCGTTCCCGGGCCAGCACCGCCACCGCGGCCGAGGGTTGGGCGGCCAGGGTGCGCAAAAACACCTCGAACCCCTGCCCGTCCGGCAGCTCCAGGTCGACCAGCACCAGGTCGAAGACCTCG
>CAYVQE010000225.1:0-6422 GCA_964454005.1 uncultured Myxococcales bacterium | reverse complement strand
AACCAAGAACCAAGAACAAACCCCCACCAGCTCCCAGACCCGGCGCACCCGCCCACCTCTGATCGCTTGACAGCCCCCCGGCCGGGGAGCACATTGCCGGCGACGAAAGGAGCCGAATCCCATGTCCATAGAGGAAAAGGTCGAAAAAGCACTCGCGGCCGTTCGCCCGGCGCTGCAGCAGGACGGCGGTGACGTCAAGCTGGTGGAGGTCCGCGGCGACACCGCCGTGGTCGAGCTGGTCGGCGCCTGCCAGGGCTGCCCGGCCGCCGGCACCACCCTGCGCAGCCTGGTGGGCAAGGCCATCGCCGAGAACGTGCCCGAGATCAAGTCCATCGAGGAGCTGGGCGGGGCCCACCAGGCGCCTGACCCCGAGCCGCCGCCGCAGCCCCAGCCCAAGGATCCCTTCGCCGATCAAAAGCGCATCCCGGGCATCGACAAGGTGCTGATGGTGGCCTCGGGCAAGGGCGGGGTGGGCAAGTCGACCGTGGCCGCCAACCTGGCGCTGGCGCTGGCCCAGCAGGGCCAGCGGGTCGGGCTGATGGACGCCGATATCTACGGCCCGTCCATCCCCACCATGTTCGACATCGGTCCGGACGAGCAGCCTGTGGCCGACGAGCAGGGCGCCGAGCCGCTCGAGCGCCACGGCGTCAAGCTGATGTCCATCGGCTTCTTCATCGATCCGCTGCAGCCGGTCATCTGGCGCGGGCCCATGGTCAACAAGGCCATCGAACAGTTTTTGGGCGACGTGCGCTGGGGCGAGCTGGACGTGCTGGTGGTCGATCTGCCGCCGGGCACCGGCGACGCCACCCTGAGCCTGGTGCAGCAGGTGCCGGTCGACGGCGCGGTGGTGGTCACCACCCCGTCGGACGTGGCCCTGCACGACGTGGTGCGGGCGGTGGGCATGTTCGCCCAGATCCAGGTGCCGGTGATCGGCGTGATCGAGAACATGAGCCACTTCATCTGCCCGCACTGCGGCGAGGTGACCGAGATCTTCTCCCGCGGCGGCGGCAAGGCCATCGCCGACCGCCTGCGGGTGCCCTACCTGGGCGAGCTGCCGCTGGATCCGGACATCCGGGCCGGCGGCGACGTGGGCCGACCGGTGGTGGTCGAGCAGCCCGACGGCGCCCAGGCCAAGTCCTTCGGCGAGCTGGCCGGACTGGTCAACGCCTTCTGGACGGAAGGCGCCGGGAGCTGATCGGCCCGCCCCGCCCGAGCCGGCTCAGTCGGCGGCCGCGCCGACCGGCATGACGTAGAGCGGCTGCTCGGGCTCGACCAGCCCGACCGTCTCGGCCAGGGCCTTGTCGTCGAAGTAGCCCACCGCGCAGGTGCCCAGCCCCAGCGCCTCGGCCTGCAGGTAGACGTTCTGCGCCGAGTGGCCCAGGTCCATGCACACGTAGCGTTCGCGGCCGCGCTCGCCGTACTTGCTGGTGGTGCGCTCGTAGACCGCCGACCAGACCAGGTCCACCGGCGCCAGCCCGACCATGCGCTGATTGCCACAGGCGCGCATCAGCTGCACCCGGCGGTCGCCCTTGGCCAGCAGCTCCAGCCGGTGTTGGGCCGAGTCGTAGCGGTAGACCCCGGCGGCCAGCCCGTCGACTTTAGCGGCCACCAGGTAGATCTCCAGCGGGTAGCGCGCTCCGGCCGAGGGCGCGGTGCGCAGCCCACCGCGCAGCCGGGCGGGCTTCTCCATCGGCTCGGTCACGCCGTAGGCCGCCCACAGCAGCTGGCTCACCTCGGCCTTGGTCAGCGCGCGATCGCCGTAGCTACGCCGCGAGCGGCGCTGGGCCAGGGCGCGTTCGACCGAGACGGCGCCTTTCTCATCGGGCGCCGGCAGATCGATGCGTTTCAGCACCTCGCGGTCGATCGACTGCTCGGCCGCGCCGGCCGGCATGGCCAGCAGCCCGCCGAACATCAGAATGACTGTCGCGCGCATGGCATCCTCCCCGTCTTGTTCCACGCGGCGCCGCGCCGCGCTCAACCGGCCCCGCCCAGCAGCCGCCGCATCCGGTCGCTCATCTCGCCGGCCCAGTCGCCGGCCCGTTCGGCCAGCCGCTGCTGGAAGCGCTGTACATCCTCGGGCTCCAGCGGCCGGTGGGCCTCGTAGTAGGTGCCGGCCAGAAACCCGACCCCCAACGCGGCCAACAGCAGCAGGATGACGAGCAGCTTCTTCACGCCCCCGACCATACCCAAGCGACCGCACCGCGTCCACCACCCGCCGCCGCAAGCCTCCCAACCAAGAACCAAGGACCAAGAACCAAGAACGAAAAGGGGACAAGACCCCCGCCCGTCACCACCGCCCCACCCACCCCCTGGTCCATTTCCCGCCACGGCGCTAGAATGTTCCCATGCGCCGCACCCCACCACTCGCCCTGGCCCCGCTGCTGCTGGCCGCCGGCTGCGCCTTCGACCCTCAGCCGGCCCACCCGCAGCAGCCCTGCGAGCCGGACGGCAGCTGCGCCGTGGCCGGTTGCACTTGTCTGGCCGGCTTCGTCTGCGCCCCCGACGACCCCGACCTGCCGCTGACCGCCTGCAAGCCCTGCGGCGAGGCGGCCGACTGCGACGACGGCGACCCGTGCACCGAAGATGTCTGCAACCCGCATACCGGCGCCTGCGAGCACCTGCCGGATCCGGCCTGCGTCTGCCGCGACGAGACCGACTGCGATCCCGGTCAGGTGTGCCTGCCGGAGTGCTTCCCCGGCACCGGCTGTGGCCAGCCCCCGGCCGCCTTCGAGTTGAGCTGCGTGCCCGAGACGGTCTACACCGATGTGCTGACCAAGACCCACTGCCGGCTGGATCTCGGTCTCGCCGGCCAGGCCGCCTGCCTGGCCTGTGGGCTCGACGGCGACTCCGGCCCGGAGCTGACGCAGATCCGGGAGATCGATGCCGGCAGCTACCAGCTCAGCCTGCTCGGCAGCCCGGGCCTGTCGGCCACGAGCGCTCTGACCTGCACCTGGGGCGCCGGCACCGCGGCCGAGCGCAGCCGCAGCCTCCCGGTCGATTTCCGCAGCGGCAGCTACGAGACCGAGTTCGATCACCCCGTGCCCGAGTGGCGCTTCGGCGGCAACGCCGCCTGGCAGGTCGCCGCGGGCTGGCTGGAGCAGTCCGTCTGCAGCTCGTTCGGCTCGGCCGGCGCGGCGTTGCTCGAGGGGCCCGCCTGGCTGGGCCTGGAGGCCAGCACCCGCTTCGAGGTCACCGAACCGTGCGGCAACACGCCCGGCGAGCCCGGGGTGGTGGCCCTGCTGCTGCGGCTGCAGCCGGACGCCCAGGACTGCGCCCAACGGCGCGCCTACTTCTGCGCCCTGGAGCAGGGCGGCGGGCTATGGGCCGGGCGGCTGGACAACAGCTGCGCCTTGCCGGACGCGATGGAGTTCGAGCAACTCGGTCCGCTGGCCGCCGATGAGACCTACCTGCTGGAGGCCCACATACACGGTCCGCTGCTGGAATGCAGCGCCCATGCCGAGCAGACGGGGGCATCGGCCTCCATCACCTTCGAGGACATGGCCCCGGCGCTGCCGGCCGGCACCATCGGTCTGGTGGTCGGCAACCTGAAGCTGCGCTTCGACTGGCTCCACGCCGTCGCGATAGACGACGCCACCGGACCATGACCGGTCCCTGACCGCCGGTCATTCCCCCCGCTGCCGGCGGCCCTCGGCGGGCAGACCGCGGCTGCGGCGCCAGCGCAGCTCGATGCCGCGGCGTAAGTCCTCGTCGCTCTCCATGCGCCACTGCAGGTGCAGCTGCTCGGCGGCGCGGCACTCGGCCGTCCAGATATAGCCGGTGATGGCGGTGGCCAGGAAGAAGGCCCCGGCCACCGCGCCGCTGACCCCGCCCACCAGGTTCCAGGTCTCGCCGGTGTCGATGGTCTCGGTGAAGAACAGCACCGAGCCGGTGGCCAGCCCCAGGCCCAGGCCCAGGTCGATGCTCGGCGGCAGCCAGCCCGAGCAGTCCACGTCCTGCGAGATGGGGTGATCGTCGGCCAGGCGTTCGACCGAGGTGTAGGTGCAGGCGGTCAGCGCCACCGCCAGCCAGGTAAAGAGAACGCGCCGCATACCGGAGCCTCCAACAGGTCCGCAGATCCGCGCCGATGCTAGCACCCCTCCGCGGCCAGTTCCACTCGCTGCGCTTGACTTCCCCCCGCCCCCCGGGCTTTCGTGACCCCCATCGGCGACCACCGCGGAGGCCCACCCATGAGCGGCAAGGCATCGTCCAGCCAGCGCGGCCGGCTGCCGCTGGCCGAGGACAGCACGGTCGACATGCGCCCGCCCGGCCGGCGCCGGGTGCAGCTGGCGCGCGACCCGGTGTTGGGGCTGCTGGCGCTCGAGGAGCGCTTCGACGACCAGGGCGAGATCGGCAGCGGCGGCATGGGCGCGGTGCACCGCGTGCTCGAGCGCACCCTCAACCGCGAGGTGGCCATGAAGGTGCTGCACCAGCAGCGGGCCCACGAGCAGCGGGTGCGCCAGCGCTTCATCACCGAGGCCCAGGTGACCGCCCAGCTCGACCATCCCAACATCGTGCCGGTGCACGAGCTGGGCGTGGACGACGACGGCAAGCTGTTCTTCACCATGCGCCTGATCGAGGGCCGTACCCTGTCGGCCATGCTGGCCGAGCAGCCGGACGACTCCGACGAGGCGGTCGAGGCCGCGCTGGAGGTCTTCTTCCGCGTCTGCGACGCGCTGGCCTTCGCCCACGACCGCGGCGTGGTCCACCGCGACGTCAAGCCGTCGAACATCATGGTGGGCGACTTCGGCCAGGTCTACCTGACCGACTGGGGCCTGGCCCGGGTGCTGGCGCCCGAGCCCGGCGCCGCCGGCGCCACCGCCGGCGGCCGGCGCAAGACCACCACCCTGAGCATCCCGGCGGTCGACGACCGCGGGCTGGTGGTGGGCACCTACCAGTATATGGCGCCCGAGCAGGCCCGCGGCGCGCTGGACGAGATCGACGCCCGCACCGATGTCTTCTCGTTGGGCGCGGTGCTGTTCCGCATCGCCGCCGGCCGGCCGCCCATAGCCGGCGACTCGGCGGCCGCGGCGCTGGACAACGCCGCCGCCGGCCGGCGGGTCGAGCTGAGCGAACCGGTGCCCGGCGCGCTGCGCCGGGCGCTGCTGGAGGTGGCCGAGCAGGCCCTGGCGCCCGAGCGCGAACGGCGCTTCAGCAACGCCGCCGGGCTCAAGCGCGCCGCCCAGCAGGTGCTGCGCGGCCGCTTCCGCTTTCCGGTGCGCCGGCTGGCGGCCGGCGCCCGGGTGGTGGTCGAGGGCGAGCGCGGCGACGACGCCTACTACATCCGCTCCGGCCGCTGCCGGGTCTACTCCGAGCGCGACGGCCACCGGGTGGAGCTGCAGCAGCTCGGCCCGGGCGAGGTCTTCGGCGAGACGGCGGTGTTCACCGGCCAGCCGCGCAACGCCACCGTCGAGACCGCCGAGCCGGTGGAGCTGATCCAGGTGCCAGGCACCTTTCTGTCCGACACCCTGGGGCTCGATTCCTGGACCGGCGCCTTCGTGCGCACCCTGGGCCAGCGCTTCACCGCCGGCAGCCGCCGGCTGGCCCGGCTGCAGCAGAAGGGCCGGCTGGCCGAGCTGGCCACGGCCGCGCTGCGGCTGCTGGCCCTCGAGGCCGAATCCGACCCCGACAGCGGCGCCCGTCGCCTGCCCGCCAGCCGCCTGCGCGATCACCTCCAGGCCCGCCACGGCCTCGATCTGGCCGACCTGCCGGCCGTGCTCGACCAGGCCGGCCTGCAGCTCGCCGGCAGCGGCGACGCGCAGTTCGTGCTGCTGGCCCCGGAATGAGACGACCGGCGGCGCATGCCTGCCCCGCGGCCGCTTGATCGGCGCGCCGCTTCGCCGCTACAGTCGCAGACCACACCGCAACGCGGGGGAGAACGGAGACCCGATCATGCGCCGCACCACCACCGCCCGCTTTTGCGCTACATCTCGCCCCACGACCCGCGCGGCAAGGGCCCCCGCGTCATCGGTCCCCGCGGCCAGCAGCTCGGCAAGCAGATGAAGGGCCAGACCCTGCCCCAAGGCGCCTACCTGCTCACCCCCGGCCTCGGCAAGACCGATCGCATCGTCCAGGCCGAGATGAAGCTGGTGGTCAAGTAAGCCACTCGTCTCCGCCGTCGCGGCCGTGTTATCATCGCCGCATCGCGATCGCGGCAAGGGATGACGGGCATGCACTGGCACCAGCTGGTCGACAACCTGAACACCTGGAAGCGCGGGACCGAACGCGCGGTGCACAAGCCATTGCTCGTCTTGATGTTGCTGGCCCGCGCCCAGCGCGGCGAGCCGCGGCAGGTGACCTACAACGAGATCGAAGAACCTTTGAAGAAGGCACTGGAGGATTTCGGTCCGCCGAGGAAGAATCCACCACACCCTGATCTACTACTTCCAGAATTCCTCGCACGGCGCGACGAATCTACGCTGCTT
>CAYVQE010000224.1:0-6432 GCA_964454005.1 uncultured Myxococcales bacterium | reverse complement strand
CTCCGAGAAGTCGATCTTGCCGTGCTTGAACTGATGGCGCAGCAGGTGGATGTAGTTTGGCGAATAGCCGAAGCGGTCGGCGACGACAGCCGCAGGCTGGCGCTCGACGAAGGAGGCCCGCAGCGCTTCATAGCGGCGCTGCCACTCGAACTTCGGCTGGGTAAAGAACCTGGCGTCGCGCATGGGCTAATCTTATACCCTATGACGGTTGGAATGCCAATACCCGGCTCATAAAACCTGCAAAAAAAGTTGGCAGCGGCCAGCGAGCATGTGTCGTCATCGCCGGGAGGGTGGGCACCACCCTGGTGCTCAGCGCGGCGTCGGGCAAGCCCGTCTGCCGCAGCGCGTCCCGCGCCTCGTCCAGGGCGGGCCTGAGTTGCTCGATGCGCTCGTCGATCCAGGCGTAGGCCTCTCGCCCGAGCGCCTCGGACAGGTCGCTCTCTTCGTCGGGATCCTCCGCACCGACGTGGGTCTCGCCGGGCTGGATCGTCAGGTCGATGCCGCCGAGCAACGCCCGGCCGTCGACCTCGATGTACACGTCGTCGAGGACCAGCAATGCCACCCCCCTTCCACCCAGGCTGATGACGGCTTCGACCCGCCAACATGGGCTGGAGCCACGGATTGCAATGTGGGTGGAACGCAATGTGGGTGCCAAGAAACCGCGACCGGCTGGTCCCCTTCTTGCAGCAAACCAGCAACCCGGGCCGCGCAACTGGCGCCCGGCCCGGGCCAGGCACCGGGAGGCACGTCATGGCCAGACCAGGACGGGTGGTTCAGATCGAGTCGCTGCGGGCCTGTCCGAACGGGTGGTGGCCGAGCGGTTCGCCTCCCTGCGCCGGCGCGCCGGCGCCCGATCTGGCCGGGCGGCCGGTTGTGCTGGTGGACGACGGGCTGGCCTCGGGCTTCACCCTGCTGGCGGCCGTCGAGGCCTGCCGTCGGGCCGGGGCAGAGGCCCTGGTGGTGGCCGTACCGACCGGCCACCGGCGCGCGGCCGATCGGGTGGCCGCCGAGGTGGACAGCCTGTACTGCGCCAACCTGCGCTCGCAGACCTCCTTCGCGGTGGCCAGCGCCTACCGGCACTGGCGCGACGTGCCCGAGCAGGAGGCCGCGGCCTTGTTGGCCGAGCAAGGAGGACCCTGATGGGACGCGAGGGAAGACCGGACATCCAGGCGGAGCGCATCGAGGACTACCTGACCTCGCTGGGTTACCAGCAGGTGCGGGTCGTCGAACTGTCGCCCCTGGGCGGGGAGGGCGCGGCCGGCAAGGAGTACGGCTACGGCCGGCCGCTGGCGGTGGACTTCGAGGCCGGCGGCCGGCGACGGCGGATGGTCTTGCGCACCATGAGCCCGGACCCCTTCGGCCACGGACGCCGGGCCGATCGGGTGGCCGAGATGGTCCTGTCGGCCGACACCTTCGCGAGCATCCCGCGTCACGTCCAGCCCCGCGGGGTGGGCACCTTCGGGCCGGACGGCGCGTTGGTCCCCATGGCGCCCGGCGAGCCCTGGCTGCTGACCGAACACGTCGAGGGCCGCCTGTACGCCGATGACCTGCAGACCCTGGCGCGGACCGAGGAGGCCGGACAGCGCGACTTGGACCGGGCCCGGGCCCTGGCCGACTACCTGGCCGGACTGCACGCCGAGCGGGCCGAACCGGCCGCCTGGCGGCGGGCCCTGCGCGACGCGGTCGGCTCGGGCGAGGGCATCTTCGGGCTGACCGACAGCTACCCGGACACCCACCCGGTGGCGCCGGCCGCCCGGGTCAAGGAGATCGAGGCCGGGACGGTGCGCTTTCGCTGGAAGCTGAAAGGACGCGAGCGGCGTGCATCGCGGGTCCACGGCGACTTCCACCCCTTCAACCTGCTGTTCCGTGAGGGCACCGACTTCAGCGTGCTCGACTGCAGCCGGGGCGCGGCCGGCGAGCCGGCCGACGATGTCACCGCCCTGACCATCAACTACCTCTTCTTCGCCTTGCTCGAGCAGGACCGGTTCGATGGCGCCCTGCGCGCGCTGTGGGACACCTTCTACGAGGCCTACCTGGTGGCCACCGGCGACCGGGAACTGCTCGAGGTGGTAGCCCCGTTTTTCGCCTGGCGGGCCCTGGTGGTGGCCAGCCCGGTGTGGTACCCGGAGGTGGCCGACGGCACCCGCGATCGTCTGCTCAGCTTCGCCGAGGCGCTCGTTGCGGGCCGCGCCTTCGACCCGACCCGGGTGGACGGGTTGTTGCCGTGAGCGACCCGATCCCCCAGGGTGTGGTCATCTGGCTGACCGGCGTCCCGGCCGCCGGCAAGTCCACCCTGGCCGGGTTGCTGGTCCGGGCCCTGCGCCGCCGGGGCCTGGCGACGGTCTGGCTCGACAGCGACGATGTACGCCGCGTGCTGACGCCCGAGCCGACCTACACGCCCGCCGAGCGCGACCGGTTCTACGCGGCCCTGGCCCACCTGGCCGGCCTGGCGGCCGAGGGCGGCGCGCAGGTGGTCGTCAGCGCCACCGCGCCGCTACGCGCGCACCGCCGATCGGCGCGCGAGCGGGTGGATCACTTCTTCGAGGTGTGGGTCCGCTGCGCGCCCGACACGGCCCGGCGACGCGATCCCAAGGGCCTGTACGAACGATCCGAGCGTGGCGAGATCGACGCCCTGCCCGGGGCCGACGTGGACTACCAGCCGCCCGGCGAACCCGACCTGGTGCTGGAGACCGACCGGACCGGCCCGGCCCCGATGAGTCTGCCCGGAGGCTGGAGGCCGCGCTGGGCGAGCGCTTCGCCTGGCTGTGAAGCCTCGGTCCGGGCTCCTGGACAGCGCCCCGACCGGGGCTGGCTTGACGCCCCCCGGCGGCCACCTACCATGAACGAGAATTTTCACGTCTGCAGGGTGTCAGACACCCCATCGCGGCTCCGCCGCAACCAAAAAGGTCGGGCCGCGTTGGAGTTGATGCACCGTTGTCGAGCACCGACAACTTCTACGCAAGCTGCGGAGAACGTACGGATCAAGACTCTACGCCACGGTCTGCGGCTCACTGAATGATCTGCCAAAGGTCTTCGCAGAACTCGACAGAGACGAGCGAACGGCCAGACTGCAAAACCGGCCCGGGTCGAGTTTCCGGAACGCGGGGGCGCTGCGGCGAAGCGGCAGCGCGATCGCGGTCGTTCTGCCGGCAGGCTGTGGCCAGCGGCGGCGGAACGGTGTTATCAAGGGGATGGAAGCCCTCGATCGGCTGCCAGGAGGTGTGACGTGGACAGGATGTGGACGAAGTCGGTCATGCTCGTGGTGCTGGTGTTGGTGACGGTGGCCTCGACCCGGACGCTGGCACGGCCCAAGGCGGTCGAGGTCTGCTCCGCCGGCGAGCGGGGCGACCTGGGGCTGCTCGAGCGTCCGCTCGACTACGGCGCGCTGACCACTTGCAGCGACGCCGAGCTGCGCCTGCTGCGCAACGCCATCTTCGCCCGCCACGGCTACCGCTTCCGCAGCCCGGAGCTGCAGGCGCACTTCGGCGGCTTCGACTGGTACAGCCCGAACGCGGCGGCCACCGAGAAGCTGCGCCGGGGCGAAGGCCTGAGCCAGGTCGAGCGGGCCAACATCAAGCGCATCAAAAGGGCCGAACGCGGCGACGCGCCGGGCTGGATGAAGCCGCCCGATCTGACCGGCAAACGCCTGGTGCACTCCTACGCCAGCTCCGAGGACATCTACCACCTGTGCCCGGGCGGCCGGGTGGTGGTGGCATTCGAGATCTCGGAGATCCAGAACCACCGCCAGCACGGCAGCTGGCGGCTGCGCGGTGCCGATCTGCAGCTGCACCTGGTGCGCGAGACCGGCGGCAAGCCCAAGGGCAAGCCGCTGCACTGCGCCGCGGTCTGCACCTATGCCGGATACGAGCCCTTCGAGAAGAAGATCGACCGCCACCAGACCATCGAGCTGCAGCAGCTGGCCGAGCCCTTCTGGGAGATCGAGCCGGACGCCCGGTGTCCATAGACTGCCCTGGTATCCATCAGGGACCGGCCAACAGGCGATCGATTGCCTCGGCCACCGCGCCCCGGTGATGCGGCCGCGCGGTGTGCTCGGGGCAGACGGTGCGCAGGGCGTCGACCGCGTTGGCCACCGCGAAGCAGCGGCCGCCGGCGGCGGTCAGGGTGCGCCCGGCGCTGACGTCGTTGCCGCCGTCGCCGACGAAGGCCACCCGCGCCAGCGGCACGCCCAGCCGTTCGGCCACGAAGGCGATGGCCCGGCCCTTGGTGGCGCCCAGGGCGCTGATCGAAACGCCCAGCCACTCGCCGGCGCCCGACTCGATCACGGTCTGGCGCCCGGCGCTGATGCGCTGCAGCCGTGCCAGCAGACCGCCATGATCCGGGCAGCGCTTGGCCCGCAGCTTGATCGCTTGCCAGCCGGCCCGCTGCGGCGCCCGGCAGCGACCCTGCTCGACCCGTACCCGGCCGCTGGCCAGCTCGGCGTGCGCCACATAGATGGCCTGGCAACCGGCGCCGCGGACCACGGCGCACATCGCCTCCACCGCTTCGGCGTCGGCCATGGCCTCGATGCGCAGCGGCCGGCCGCCGTCGCCCAGCACCAGCGCCCCGTTGGCCAGGATGGCCGGCAGCTCGGCGCCGATGGTGCGCGCGTGCGGCAGGCCCGCATCCGGCATGCGGCCGGTGGCCACCCCTACCCGCCCGCCGGCGGCCCGGAAGCGCACCACCGCCTCGCGGTTGACCGGAGGCACTTCGCTGGTCTCGTCCAGCAGGCTGCCGTCCAGATCGACATACAACAGATCCACTGCCGGCCGCGGTCCGCTGCGGCAGCCGCCGGCAGCGGCCAGCAGGGCCATCAGGCCCAGCAGGACCGATGCGCTCGAGGGTGGACGGCGGCGGAGGCGATCGGGGGTAGGCATGGTGGTCATGCTGTCGATCTACCGGATGGGCGGGGGTCGGTGCAAGCCGCACCGGTCCTCGGGACCGCGGGGAACAAGCGCCGGCGGGCGGGTCGGGTCGCGCTCAGCTCGGATCGAGCACGCGGCCCATGAACAGGATGGTGCCGGTCTGGATATCGCGGATCAGGTAGATGAAGGGCCGGTCCAGGTTGATCTCGTCCGGCGGCTCGCCCATGCCGGACATGATGACCGCGGTGGCGGCGCCGGCCTCGGTGCCGGCCTCGTCGACCGAGATGAAGGCCTGGTGGACCACGTCGCTGATGAACAGAAAGCGCCGGCCGTCCATGCCCGAGAAATCCGCCTCGTTCGAGAAGGCCACCGGCATGCCCAGCGCGCACAGCGCGTCTTTGAGCGAGATGGTGTCGCCGTCGTTGCTCCAGCGCGGCATGCGCACGGTGACCTGCTCGGTCTGCAGCCCGGCCAGCACCGCGTCGAGCTGCTCCACGGTCAGGCTGGCCTCGAAGTCGCGGAAGTCGGCGTCCGGCCGCAGCAGCACCATGGACAGCTCGCCGCCGTCGTAGGGCAGCTCCACGGCCCGGAAGCCGTCGCCCAGGTAGAACGGGAAATCGTAGGTCTGCGACATCATCGGCACGCTGACGGTGCTGCCATCCAGGCGCTCGAACTCTCCGTCGCGGGTGGCCTCGGGCGGAAACTCCTCGTCCCAGCCGGCGTTGAAGTAGATGGCGTTGGTCAGCACCAGCCGGGTCAGCGAATCGATGGCGTCGACTGGAATCAGGTCCTCGATCAGCCCCTCGGTCTGCTCGGCCACCCAGGCGTTGATGGTCCGGCGAGACTGCTCGGGGGCGTTGATGAAGTCCAGCAGGCGCAGGGCGGCGCCGTAGTGCCGGGCCAACACGTCCAGGAAGGGCTCCAGGAAGGTGTAGTCGACCTGGCCCCAGGTCTGGTTGACCACGTGCAGCCGGAAGGGCCGGCCCTCGGTGCCGGCCGCGCCCTGGCCGCGGCTGTTGAGCTCCAGGTCCAGGTGGTTGAACACCGGATGCAGCGCATCCTGGCCCAGCTCGAAGTGCAGCGCCTCGGCCATCTGCTGCTCGGTCTGGCCACGGGCACCGGCCCAGGTCATGGCCAGCGCCAGCGAGATGCTGTAGGGCGAGAAGAACAGATCACCGTCCTCGGCCGCCAGATAATGATACAGGTCGAGCGCGAAGGCCCGGTTGGCGTCCGACTGCCGGGCCACGTCGGCGGCGGCGGCGTCGGGCGCGGTGATGCGCTCCTCATCCGAGGCCAGCACCTGACCGGCCGCCGGGCCACCGCCGCCGCCACAGCCGGCGGCGGCCAGCGACAGGGCCAATACAGCGCTCATCGAAATTGATAGAATTCTCATCGCGTGCTCCTCCCGTGGGAAACCATCGTCCATCGATCGCACATCGTGCGACGCATTCCGCCCGCCTGCTGTGCAAGGTGCGGGCCAGCGTCCCGAAAGACGCCAAGGTCCCGATTGTTCGATAGATGGGCTCGACGGGCAGAGCGGCGCCGGGCTCGGATTTCCGAGGCCGGCCCT
>CAYVQE010000223.1:0-6470 GCA_964454005.1 uncultured Myxococcales bacterium | reverse complement strand
AATCTACACTATTTTCGACGAAGGCGAGTGTCCCACAATCATTGGCAGAGAGGGGCTTTGGCTATCAGCATGCTGTATATTTTTCTATGCATGGCAGGTTGTGTAACCAAGCCGACAAATGGAAACTACCACTATTGTGATTTCTCGAGCATTCCTGTTGAAGGATACTCAAATGCTCCTTCGGCAACCATCACAATATATGGATGGGACTATGACAATGAAGAATGGGATGTAGTTGGCACAACGACGTCATCTAGTGCAGCCGCCAACTGGGAGTGCCCTGAAGGAAAGCTTTATCCATTTCAAACAGTAGTCGACTTCCGTGACCATACAGATGGCGGGGAAATTGTAAGAAGCGCTAAGTTAAAGGTACATGGTGGGTCCTGGTTCTTGACATCCTTCGATGAAGGAGGTCAAAGCTGCCTCCTCAATCGAGTGATATATGGAGGAGAAACCTGTTCCGAGGCAGCTGAAGTGTGTGCAAGTCCAGATTCTCCTGTTGTACATTTCGGCTGTAACGCCTGAATAGCCTGACTCCCTACACATCCCCTCCGTCAACTTCGTCCGCTTCGGCATCTCGTCCTCCAGTCCTGACCAATCTAAACCGGTTCAGGTCAGACGACTACCACCTCCGCGAGTCCAGATTCTTCGTGGCGACACAGCACCTGCTCCGGTGCTCGAAAAGATGCTCTCAGATGATTCTGTGGAGCAACTGGATGGCATATTAATTGATCTGTGGTGGCTGCTCCTTAATCTATTGCGTAGCGTATACAACCTCGATATTTATTTCACCTTCGGTTATCAGGCTGCATGGATCATAGTGATCGGCGAAAGACAGCCGCCCTCCTGATGTATCAGGATCCTCCGAGGCTTCATAGATCCATGTTTTCACGCATTCTCCAGAAGAGCATGTATCACTTTCGTTTTCACAGAGTTCCAAGTTCTCCGGCGTTGAACCGCTGCAGGAGTACCGGGGTACGGGCTCGCCGTTGATCAGGATATTGGCCAGTCCCGGATCGAGAATCGGTTCGGACAGGTTGAAAACTCTCGGGCAGGCGACGAAGGTTCCCAATCGGGCGAGCGTCTCCGAAAAATCCTCTTGGCAAATCGTGTCGACGAATCCGTTTTCGCCCTGACTGAGTCCAAACATGGAGGCCAATTCGATATACCGAGTTCCCGGATAGGCGTGACAGCCCTTCACGCAGGAAGAATCCCCGGGATCGCAATTCTGGGCGCATCCTGGAACCTCGCATGCGAAGTTGGCATCTGATACGCCCGAGTCGCTTACATATGTGATCTCTGTCTCCAGCGGACTATCTGGATCCTCGACGCCCACTATGGCTGCAAACTTGACCATGCCACTCCTGTTGTCCTTCAAGGACATCAAGAAGTCGTAGTATTCTCGAACCGAGGTCAACTCGTAAGGTTTACCCGTCGGGTCCGAGAAATCCCCATTTGGAGCAACACCTTTTTGAGCGTAGTAGCAGTGATTGCCTCCACCCTGTAGGTTCTCGCTGATATCGCCAACCTCGCCGCAGTCTTCCTCGTCGCTAATCACGACGACGGCCAGGATGGCTTCTTCACGGAAGAACCCGGAATTTGCCGCCGAATTCAACAAGCGATCACTCAGCGCCGCTCTGATCGGAGCCAGGCCCCTCTCATAGCCACAGCCTCTGATCCCCACGAATACGACACCACTGTCTTCATCTGTGTCATAGAAGCATTCCCACACGTTATCGCTGTTCATCACCCTACAGTCGGGATTCTTGGTGAACACGTAGTCCGGGTCAAAAGCGGTACCGTTGTTGTGCCCGATCAGATCCTGAAAGCGACCGCTCTCGCCGGTTTCGTTGATGCAGGAGTACCTCCAGGGCTCGTCGGGCGGGCAAGGGCGACAACCCTCCGATTCCATCCCCGTGGTCACCACCGCAATGTGGTAATCACCACCGAAGTTCTCATCCAACTCATCCGTAAACGAGGAAAAGGACCTGGCGATGGCTGCCTGCTCGCCCGCCATCGAGCCCGAGTTGTCGATCACGAACAAGATGTCGACGTTCTGCGAGACCGGCACGACGATGTTGTGGCGCTTCTCGCGGATGACCGAAGTGGGCAGTTCCTCGAACCCGTAGTTTTGGCAGCCTACTGTACCTAGCATTCCCAGCGTCATCAGGAATGCGAGAGCCACTCTCGGATACGATTTCATCTCGGCTCCTTTCGAGGCCCGCACCTCTGGTTCCAGCAGCCCAGTCCGACGATCCTCCGGGTGCCTTGAAACAAGGCAACTCTCCATAGGGCTCACGGGCTCCTGGAACCGAGATTACCAGCACTGGCAGCCAAGAGCAATAAGCTCGGAAAAATCGACAAGGACTCTGGCCTGCTTGACGGATTGTGCCGGTTCGCGCGACAATCAGAGTCGATTGCGAGTGAGCGGTCTACGCTCGCTGGAGGTGGGGTCATGTGGCGCCGAGTGCTTTTCGCAAAGACGATGGGGTTGGCGTGGGTCTGCGGGGGGCTCGGTCTGGTTGGCTGCCAGGATTACAACTTCCAGGAAGTGACGTCCTCGGTCATCCGCACCGACACGGTAGAGGTTACCGCGAACGTCTACCGCTACGTCGACATCCTGTTCGTGATCGACAACTCGCGCTCCATGGCCGGCGAACAAAGGGCCCTGGCCCTGTCCTTCCAGAACTTCACCGGCGTGCTGAACGAGAAGTTCGGCGAGGGCCGATATCGGATCGCGGTGGTGACCACCGGCATGCAGTCGCCGGAGTGCGGCCCCTGCCCGCCGGACGATCCGGCTCGCTACTCCTGCATGAACGAGACCGGCGAGAGCGGCCGCTTCCAGTACCGGCTGGGCCGCAACGTCGGCAGCGACGACGCGCCGGAGTTCGAGTTCGTCACCGACCCGGCTTGTCGGATCATCACCTCGGACAACGTGGATTGCTTCTACGACGCGGCCAGCGAGCAAGGGGTGGTGCTGGTCGGGGTCAACGGCTGCGGCTACGAGCGCGGACTGGCTCCGGTCCGGGCCGCGCTGAGTCCACCGTTGATCGATGGGATCGATGGCTGGAATCGGGGCTTCTTGAGAGACGAAGCCGTGCTGGCGTTGGTGGTGGTCACCGACGAGGAAGATTGCGGCGAGGTGGGTGACGTGACCGAGATGATGGAAGGCATCCGCGACAAGGCCTGCTACTACGCGGCCAAAGGGGTGGCGCCGGACGGCAGCGTGTCCGATCCGTTCGAAGGCCGGCCCTACGAGCTGACGCCGGTGCGCGACTACTACGACTTCCTGCTGGGCCTCAAGGGCGATGAGCTCGAGGAGGCCCGCAAGATGGTCAAGTTCGCCGCCGTGGTGGGCATGGATCCGGCGGGAGCCGACGCGACCCGCATAGAGTACGAGTCCGATGCCGCGGGGGCCGACAAGCTGCCGGCCTGCACGACACCCGGCTGCAGCGGCCGCTACTGCGAAGCCTTCCCCGGCACCCGCTACCTGGAACTGGCCGAGCTGTTCGGCGAAAACGGATTCTATGGCACCATCTGCCAGGAGGACGGGGACTTCTCGGAAATAATGGAGCAAATCGCCACCTTCATCGCCTGCCAGGACGAGTTCAAGCTGACCGAGCCGATCCTGGATCCAGGCATGGCCAACATCCTGGTCAACGGCGAGCCCGTGCCGCGCTACTCCTGCTCGGAGTCCAGCCAGAACGAGGCCGAAGTGTGCGCTGGCCTCGCGGACGACTCGTGCTCGGCCGGCGTGTGTATCGAGACCTGGTCCTACCACCCGCCGAGCGATCCCCCCGATCCCGAAGCCCCCGGCGGCCGGATCACCTTCGCCGAGCACTACGATCCCTGCAAGCTGATCGCCGAGGGCGAGATCCGCATCGAGGTCGTCTACGCCGTTCGGTGACCGTTCGCAAACGGCCTGGGACGATTCCGGCAGGCTCGCAAGCGGGCGGATATTCTTGCGGTCTCGGTGTGTTCGTAGTATAGCCGGTCGAGGGCGGATAATCGTGTTTCGCGCTTGCGGGCCGACCAGGGTGGTGCCTTGAAACGCATTCTGATCATCGATGACGATGCCGACTTCGAAGCCGGTGTGCGCCAGCAGCTCGAGGCGTGGCAGCTCACGGTGGCCAGCGCGGCCGAGGGCCAGGCCGGGCTGGACGCGGCCAAGGAAGATCCGCCGGACGCCATCTTGCTGGCGGCCGAGTTGCCGGACATGAGCGGCTACTCGACCTGCAACAAGATCAAACGCTCCAAGAAGCTCAAGCAGGTGCCGGTGATGATCGTCTCCACGGGCGATACGCCGGAGACCTTCCAGCAGCACCAGGAGCACAAGCACCGCGCCGAGCACTACAAGCTCAAGGACGGCGACCCGGCCGCGGTCAGCGCCGAGCTGGCCGGCCTGCTGGGGCTGGATCCGCCTTCGCCAGAGGCTTCTGCGGAGGCTGCGGCGGCGGAGCAGGCGGGCGATCCCTTTGCCGGCGATGAGGATGATCTCGATTCGGCCTTCGACGGCCTGACCGCACAGCCGGCGGAACAGCCGGCCGAGGCCGCGGAAGAGGAGCTCGAGCCCATCGAGGAACTCGAGCCGCTCGATCTGGACGAAGCGGCCGACGATCCCGCCTCGGCCGAGGGGGCTTCTGCTGGGGCGGCGGCGGGACCCGCGGCGGACCAGCCCGATGGAGCCGCGACAGAGAAGGCGGAGATGAGCTGGAGTCGGTCTTCGATCAGATCACCGCCCCGGCCGACGCACCGGCCGAGAAGGAGGAGCCGGCGGCCAAGCCCGACGGCCCGCCTCCCCCGCCGCCGCGCAAGAAGGCGCTGGACGACGACGAGTTCGGCTTCGACGGCAAGCTGAACTTCCTGCGCAAGACGCTCAAAAAGCGCGAGCGCGAGCTCGAAAACGCGCGCAAGGAGCAGACCAAGGCCAAAAAGCGGGTGCGCGAGGCCGAGCAGGAACTCAAGAAGGCCCAGGAGCGCGTCAAGGCCCAGGACGGCCAGATCGCCGGGCTGACCGAGGCCAAGCAGCAGCTCGAGGCCCAGCTGGCCGAGGCGCGGCAAGAGGCCGAGGAGCTGGGCCAGCAGATCCGCGAAGCCGCCGGCCGCTTCGAGAACGAGAAGAACGAGCTGTCGGCCACGGTCGACGAGCAGTCCAACAAGCTCAAGGTGCTGCAGGAGACGCTGCAGCTGCTGACCCAGAAGCGGGCCGACGAGGGCCAGGAGTACGAGGAGCAGCTCGAGGACGCCAACAAGCGCCTGGAGCTGCTGCAGGAGTCGCTCGACGAGGTCACCCGGGAGAAGGAGCAACGCGAGGAGGAGCTGGGCCAGGAGATCGAGGGCGAACGCGGCCGGGCCGACCTGCTGCAGGATTCGCTGGACGCGGTGACCGAGGAGAAGGAGGGTCTGGAGGCCCGGGTGGCCGAGCTGGAAGCGGCGCTGACCGAGGCGGCCGAGATGTACTCCCAGCTCGAGGAGCAGGGCGCGGCCGCGCTGGAACAGGCCGCCCAGGACAAGGCCGCCGCCGAGGCCGAGTGGCAGAGACAGCGCGCCCAGCTCGACGAGCAGATGGAAGAGCTGACCCAGGCCAGCCAGGTGCGCGAGCAGGAACTCAACGCCCGCATCCAGGACCGCGAGCGCAACATCTCACTGCTGGAAGAAAACCTGGAGAACACCCGCGGCGAGCTGGGCCAGAAGATCGACGAGCTGACCGCAGCCATCGATGAGCTGGAGCGCACCAAGGCCGAGCTGGAGGAACAGTACGGCCAGGCCCAGACCGAGTGGGAGGCCGAGCGCACCGGCCTGGACGAGCAGTTGGCCGAGGCCGGCGAGAAGATCGGCGCGCTCAGGCGCGAGCAGGAGCAGACGAAAGCGGAGCTGGGTCAGGAGATCGAACGGCTGCGAAACGACGTGGCCGAGGAGAAGAACCGCTACGAGGCGCTGCGCAGCTCGGCCGAGGCGGCCGCCGACGAGCAGGCCGAGACCGAGTCGCGCCTGACCGGCCAGATCGAAGACCGCGATCAGACCATCGCCGACCTGCAGAGCCAGCTCGAGCAGCAAAGCGCCGAGCACGAGGCGGCGGCGGCCGACCTGGGCGAACGGCTCCAGAAATCGAAGACCAACGGCGCCAAGCTCGAGGAGAGGCTCGAGTCGCTGATGATGAAGCACTCCAAGCTCGAGCGCTCGGCCGCCGAGCAGCAGCAGCAGGCCGAGCAGAAGGTCGCCGAACTCGAGCAGCAACTACAGCAGGTCGGCGGCGAGCGCGATCAGCTCACCGAGGAGCGCACCGAGCTCGAGCAGCGCCTGGCCATGCTGGACGGCGAGCTGAACACCGCCCGTGGCGACCTGGACAACGCCCGCCAGGAGGCGCAGAGCACGGCCGAGCAGCTCGAACAGGTTCGCGCCGAACTCGAGCAGACCCGCACCAAGGCCGAGCAGCTCCAGGATCGGCTGGCCGACCGGCAGCAGATGCT
>CAYVQE010000222.1:0-6496 GCA_964454005.1 uncultured Myxococcales bacterium | reverse complement strand
CGCTTGCGGCCGCCGACTTTGGCTACAGCGATGTCTCGGGGGCCGGGGCTGGGGTAGGCCGCGGCGGGCTGGGTCTGGCGGGCGGCCGGGGTGGGCTCCGGGGGCTGGATCAGGTTGCGCAGCGTGAGCTCGAAGGGGTGATCGGCCCAGCTGAGGCGGGAATGGGCCTCGGTCTCTTCGGGGGGAGCCGAATCCTGGAGCGGCTGGTCTTCGGTCTCGAGCAGCTGCAGCGGGCCGGCGGTCAGCTTCCCGGGCGGTGCGGCCAGGATGAGGCGGTCGCGGGCGCGGGTCCAGATGACGTAGAGCAGGCGCAGGTTTTCGCGGCTGGCGCGCTGGCGGGCCCGTTCGGCTTCGGGGCTGGCGCTGACGCGGTCGTGCAGCTCGGCTTGTTTCCGCTTTTCGTGATAGGGGCGGGGCCAGTAGCGCAGCCAGCGGCCGGCCAGGGGGTCGGCCAGATCGAAGCGGTCGCGCTCGCTCATGACGGTCGCGCCGTAGGGCATGGCCTCGCGGTCCTCGTCGATTTCGAAGAGCACCACCAGCGGCCACTCGCGGCCCTTGGCCTGGTGCCAGGTCGACACCACCACCGCCTCCGGGTCCTCGGCCGCGGCCTGGTCGTCCTGGCCGTCGGCGGCCAGCTGCTGCAGGTGGGCCAGCAGGCCGACCGGGCTGGGCGCGGCCGGTAGGGTGGCGCCGCTGTCGGCGTAGGCGGCGGCCAGCTCGTGCAGCGCGTCCAGGTTGGCCAGCCGGGCGTGGGCCCGGCCCCAGGCCAGGCAGTGCTCGCGGGCCTCGAGGGCCTCGGCGGCGAGCTCGAGGGCGGCCAGGGCGCCGGCGCCGGGGTGGCGGCGGCGGGCGGCGAGCAGCGGGGCGATCTCGGCCGGGGGTTCAGCCGTGGCCGGCGGCTCGGCGGCGGATCGAGCGGCCGCGCTTGGCGGCTCGGCGGCTGTGCGGTCGGCCGGCTGGCCGGTCGCGGCTGGCGGCTCGGCCTGATCCTGGCCGGCCGGCGGCTGGGCCGCGGCCAGCAGATCGGCCAGGAAGCGGTCGGGGTCATCGGGGTGGCGCAGCAGGCGCAGCAGCTCGGCGCGGGCCAGACGGTCGTCGGGATCGACCCACAGCCGCAGCCCGGCCAGCAGCAGCCGGCCCTCGTGGGTGGCCAGCAGGCCGGCGCGCGGCCGGGCGACGCGGATGCCGCGCTGCTCGAGGGCGGTGGCCACCCGGTCGCAAGCCTTGTTCCTGCGGCAGAGCACGGCCACATCGGCCGGCCGCGCCGGGCTGGTGTCCGGCTCGACGCGCCGGCGCACCCGTAGGGCGGGGTCGGCCAGCAGCCGCTCGACGCCGGCGGCGAGCTGGCCGGCGAGGATGCGTTGGTTGTTGCTCTGGGCTTCGATGTACCAGCGCTCCAGCACCGGGCCCAGCCCGGCCGGCTCGGTCTCGACCGCCGGCTGCAGGCGCACCCGCTGTTCGGGGATGCCCTGGGCGGCGAAGGCCGGGGCGAACAGGGCCGAGGTCAGGTGTACCAGGCCGGGCCGGCTGCGATAGGAGTGTCCCAGGCTCTCGCTCGGCGTGTCGGCCGCGACCGCCTGCATGGTGGCGTCCATCAGCGCCGGGTCGGTGCCGCGGAAGGCGTAGATGGACTGCTTCTGATCGCCGACCCAGATGCTGCGCCCGGCCAGCGCTGCCAGGCGCAGGAAGATGGCCAGCTCGATGGGGCTGGTGTCCTGGAACTCGTCGACCAGCATCAGGTCGATCTGGCCGCTGAGGCGCTGCCGGACCTCGGGGCGCTCGAGCAGCGCCAGGGCGTGGACCTCCTGATCGGTGAAGTCGATCAGGCCGCGCTCGCGCTTGAAGGCGTCGTAGCTGCGCAGGGCGCGGGCGGCCAGATCGAGCAGCAGCGCCGGGATCTGGCGCACGTCGGCGTGCAGCAGCGGGTGGGCCAGGTGGGCGCGGGCGGCTGTGCGCAGCGGCTCGGCCAGGGCATCGGACTTTCTGGCGCACGTGCCGATGGCCAGCTTGATCCAGTCGCTCCAGGCCACCGGCTGGCCCACCGCCAGCCGGCCGTACACGGCCGCGGCCTGGTCGATCAGCTCCCGGGTCACCTTGGTCTGGTCGCCGGCGGCGGCCGCGGCCGGCTCCAGCGCGGCGATGGCCTCGAGCAGCGCCCGCTCGATGTGTGCGCCGTCGCCCTGCGGGTCGAGGAATGCGGCCAGGCTGCGGCCGGAGCGTTCGGCGTATTCGGCCAGGGCGGCCGGGTCCAGGCGGTTGGCGCGCGCCAGGGCGATGAGCTGCTGCAGCACGTCCATCCAGTCCTCGCCCTGCTGGCGCTGCTTGGTCAAGGCCTCCCAGCGCCGGCCCAGCGCGTCGATGCGCTCGCGCTCGGCGGGTTCGACCACCGCGTCCAGGGCCTGGCGCAGCACCCGGGCGGCGCGGTCCTCGGCGGCCACCTGCAGCATGGGCGACAGGCCCAGCTCGAAGCTGAACTCGCTCAGCAGCCGGCCGCAGACCGCGTTGACCGTGCCGAAGCGCGCGCCCAGCAGCCGCTGGGCCTCGTCGACCTTGTTTTCGCGCATCAGGTGGGTGCGCACCCGCTGCAGCAGCTCGGCCGCGGCCCGGTTGGTGAACGAGGTGGCCAGCACCGCCTCCGGGCGCACGCCGTCGTCCGCGATGGCGTCGGTCAGTCGGCTGGCCAGGGTGTGGGTCTTGCCGCTGCCGGCGCTGGCCGCGATGATCTGGATTTCGCCCATCAGCGCCCCCCGAACAGCCGGCCGCACAGGGCGCTGTAGTCGCAGTAGCCGCACTGCGGCGCGAGCCGCAGCCGGCCGTCGGCGATGGAGTCGTTGTTGCGCGGGGCCTCGTCGTTGCCGGGCGCGGCCACCCGGCCGGCGGCCAGCTCGGCGAAGAGGTCGGCCGCGGTCGGCGCCAGCGCCGCCCAGCATTGCTCGGGCTCGGCGCCGGCCACCGGCTCGGCCCCGGGCAGCCGGGCGTGCTCCGAGGCCAGCAGGCGGTCGCCGTCGATCAGGTAGTAGGCCACCGCCGGCAGCGGTGCGTCGGCCCGCGGCCGCGCCAGCCGGGCGTAGACGGCCAGCTGCACCGCGGTGTTGCGCTCCAGCGCCTGGCGCTTCTTGGTCGCGCCCGACCACTTGAAGTCGACCACGGCCGGCGGGCCGTCGAGCAGCAGGTCGATGCGGCCCTGCAGCGCCAGGTGCGCTGCCGTGCCCTGCAGCTCGTGCTCCAGCCCGACCACCCGCAGGCCGCCGGCGGCGATGCACTCGGCCAGGCTGGCGGCGGCCGCGGCCGGGCGCAGCTCCAGGCGCTTGCGCACCTGCTCCTGGCCGGGCAGAAACAGCCCGGCGGCCCCGCGCTCGAGCTCGGCCCGGGCCGCGGCGGCCGCCTGCTCTGGCGCCAGCGGCCGGCCGGCGCGCAGCGGCTCGAGCACCCGGGCCAGCACGCGGTGGGCCAGGCTGCCCAGCAGCAAGGGCCCATCGACCGCTGGCGGCGGGTCGGCCGGGCCGGGCTTGAGCCGGGCCGGATAGCGCAAGGTGTGGGCCAGCGGGCAGCGCAGCAGCTTCTCCAGCGAGCTGGCCGATTCGCGCTCGCGGCGGGCCACACTGCCCGCCTCCAGCTGCATCCCGGCCTGCGGCTGCAGCGGCGGTCGCGGCCGGCGCGGCTCGCGCGCCGGCGGCTGCAGCAGCCGATCGGCCTGCAGCCGGCCGGCATGCGCGCCCGCCCGGGCGGCGATCGCGTCCCAGGCCGGGTGGGCGAACTCGTCCTCGCCGATGCGGCTGCGCCGCGGGCAGACGCAGAGCACGGCCCGCCGCGCCATGTGCAGCGGCCGCAGCCAGCGGCGCGCCCGGCGCCGGGCCTGCTGCCGGGCGTCGCTCAGCTCCACCCCGGCCGCCTGCAGGGCGCGGCGTTCTGCCGGCGCCAGCGGTACGCCGGCCGGCGGCTGGTGGCGCGACAGGCTGAAGTCCCAGCACAGCACGCGGTCGACCGGCGCGGTCAGCGCCCCGGGCGCGCCCAGCGCGGTCAGGCCGGCCCGGGCCGGGTGCACGGCGGCGGCGCCGGCCGCCTCGGTGGAGCGTTCGAGCATGAAGCCCAGCTCGCGCGGCGCAAAGGCCTGCCGCCCGCTGGCCGCCATCAGCCCGCGCAGCACCGCGCACTGGCGCATCAGCGGGGCGAAGTCCTCGGGCCGCCAGGCGTCCCGCGGCCGGGGGCCGGAGTGGGGATCGGGGGTGCGGCCGTCCTGCTCGTCGATCCCGACGGCGATCTGCCCTGCCCGCTCGGCGGCGTTGCTGGCGACCACGGCCTGGTAGCCGCGGGCCCAGCGCTCGACCAGGGCCACCCGGCGGCCGAGCTCGGCGGCCGGATAGGGCTGGTCGCGCTGTACGCCGCGCTCGAACACGACCGCGATGCGCTCGGCCACCTTGGCCCGCTCGGCGGGGTCTTCGATCGCCTCCAGCGCCGCGGCCAGCGCCGCGCTCCACTCCGGCCCACCCACCAGCGGCCAATCCTGCAGCGCCGCGGCCAGCCGGCGGGCTGCGCTGCGGCGGATGGGGCTCAGCGGCAGCAGCAGCAGCTGGTGGGCCAGCCGCGCGTCCGGCGGCCACCAGCCCAGCTCGACCACCAGCGGCAGCACGGCCAGCAGGCTGCTGCCGTGCAGGGCGGAGGCGCCGCCCAGGGTGGGCAGGCCGTGGCGCTGCAGGGCGTGGTCGAGCACCGGGTCGGGCCAGATGACCACCGCGCTCTCGCCCGCCGGCGCCGCCGCCAGCCAGGCCGCCGCCTCCTCGGCCGCCTCGGCCCAGCCGCCGGTGCGCAGCAGCTGCAGGCTGCCGTCACCCCGCGGCTCGAAATCACCCTGCTGGCAGCCCGCCAGGTCCGAACCCGCCGCAGCCGCCACCGCCTCCGGCTCGCGCTCGACCACCGTGACCCCGGCTTGCCGCAGCGCCGCCAGCAAGCGCCGCCACACCAGGCCCAGCCCCGCCTCCGGCTCCAGCAGCTCGATGCGCTCGATGTCCAGCCGCCGCCGCCCCTGCTCCAGCAGCTCCACCAGCGCCCACAGTCGATCCACCACCCCCGGCGCCACCGCCCGCGTCACCGCAGCCAGCTCGGCCAACCGCTCCGTCCCCTCCTCCGTCCCCGGCTCCGTCCCCAGCTCCGCCGTCCCTTCCTCCGCCCCCAGCTCCCCCAGCTTCGTCCCCCCATCTGAACCACCGCCGCCGGCCGCACCATGAGCACCAGCCCCACCGCCTCCAGCAGCCGCATCAGCTACATAAGCCGCACCACCGGCACCGCCGACGCCGGCCGCCAGGCTCCCATCCAGCCGCTCGCCCCGCCACCCCCCGGCGCACAGCTCATCCCGCCAGCTCAACAGCCGCACCGCGGTGCCGAAGGCATCCACCCGCGCCGACTGCGACCAGAACCCCGGCCGCTGCTCGATCGCGTCCAGCAGCAGCAAGGCCCGCTCCGCGTTGCTCGGATAGCGCCCGCTCGAGCCGGTCTGCGTCTCCAGGATGTCCAGCAGCCCCAGGGGCCCGACGCTGGCGCTATCGATCAGCGCATCGGCGCCGGCGTCCGGCCAGGGAGCGCCGCTGTCGAAGTCGGGGTCGAAGGTGATGTGCATGCCCATGGGTTCCAATGCCCTATCCTGCAGGCGCTGCCCTCTGTGTTCTCGCGGTCACGATCGCGGTCACGATTTCAGCTCGTGCCTCTACCCTATCCGACCTACCGGTGTTCATGTCAACGCCGCCACACCAGCTCCCCGGACCGCTCCAGCAGGCTGATGCCGGCCGGGGCCAGCCCGCCGGTGCGCCGATCGAGGTGGCTGAAGCCGGTGGGGCACACCAGCGCATCATCGGGGGCCAGGTCGCGCTCGGCGAAGTCCAGCGCGGCCTGGGCGAGCTGGCGGGCATCGAGCGGGGCCGGGGGTCGGCGTCGAGCAGCGGCTCGTCGCGGCTGTCCATGGGCGACCTCCCTGCGCCGGGGTCTCGGGGCTGGCGCTCGAGGACGATCATAGCGGCCAGGTCTGACAGCGAACCCCCCACCTCCGCCTCCCCCCACGCGCTCTGCGCGCGCGGGGGGAGGGGCCGAAAAGCCACCAGTCGCCGCCAGTGTGATCATCACCTCCAATCATGATGCCAAACCAACCGGTGCCAAGCTGGTGCCTCAGCCAGGTCTGGCCACGTTGTTCCTCCAATGAAGTGGCCGCAGGTTGGACAAGAGGCTGGACCCACCGTGCTGGCGCTGCACGATGTGGTCGATCTCCCATCCGAACTCACTGCTTCGATCGCCATAGGCCGAAAACTGGATGATGGCCCCAGCATCATCCCTGCGCAACCCATGTCGCTCGTTCCACAAGTCTATTGGGTGCGCCTTGGAAAACACCAAAGAGAGGAGCCTCGCGTCGTCTCGCATGGCAGGACTCCTTTCATTTGGCACGCGCAGCCGCAACGACGGCCACAACGCCTAGCGCGAAGAGCGCCGTCACCGCGGGGGCGTCGGTGAG
>CAYVQE010000221.1:0-6831 GCA_964454005.1 uncultured Myxococcales bacterium | reverse complement strand
GCCGCAATGGTTGACAAGGCTTGCCGGCCGTGGCATGGAAACGTTCGCGTGGCGCCCAGAGGCGCGTTTGACAATGCGAGGGTCGTTAGCTCAGCTGGTAGAGCAGCGGACTCTTAATCCGCGGGCCAAAGGTTCGATTCCTTTACGACCCATGCCACGCCGGTGGCCCACAGGGCCACCGGCTTTTTTTGCCATGTCCGACGCCATCATCGCCCGCCAGGTGCGCAAGTCCTTCGGGGAGGTCCAGGCCGTCCGCGACGTCTCGTTCGACGTGGCCGGCGGCGAGTGCTTCGGCCTGCTGGGCCCCAACGGCGCCGGCAAGACCACCACCATGTCGCTGATCCGCTGCGTCTCGCCCCCGGACGGCGGTCAGATCAAGGTCCTCGGCCGCGACGTGCGCCGCCGCGGCCGCGCCATCCGCAGCCGCCTCGGCGTGGTGCCCCAGCACGACAGCCTGGACCCGGACCTGACCGTGCTCGACAACCTGCGCCTCTACGCGGCCTGCTTCGGCGTCCGCAACCGCGAGGCCCGGGGCCGGGCCAGCGAGTTGCTGCGCTTCATGGCCCTGGAGGACAAGGCCCGGGTGCGCATCGACCGCCTGTCGGGCGGGATGCGCCGGCGGCTGCTGGTGGCCCGCGGGCTGATCAACCGCCCCGACCTGCTGATCCTCGACGAGCCGACCACCGGCCTCGACCCGCAATCGCGCCACCACATCTGGCAAAGGCTGCGCAGCCTGAAAGCCGCGGGCACCACCATGCTGCTGTCGACCCACACCATGGACGAGGCCGAACGGCTATGCGACCGGCTGGCGATCATCGATCACGGGCGGGTGTTGGCCGCCGGCAGCCCGGAATCGCTGATCCGGCAGCACGCCGGAGGTGAGGTGATCGAGATCGACATGCCCGCCGGATCGCTGCCGGCCGAGCTGCAGGCCCAGTTCGACGAGTTGCTGCCGCCGGGCACCCGCCGGGAGCGTCACGAAAATACCCTGACCTGCTCCATTCCGCCGGGCCAACCGCTGCCGACCGACTGTGCCGCAGCGGCCCGCACGGCCGGCCTCCGGGTCACCACCCGCCGCGCCGGGTTGGAGGACGTCTTTCTCAACCTGACCGGCCGGGAGCTGCGCGAATGAGCCGCGAGGCACCCGGCAGCGGGGTGGCCATCTGGGCCGTGCTGCGGCGCAACCTGCGCGTCTGGCGGCGCTTCTTATGGGCCTCGGTGGTGGGCGATCTGGCCGAGCCGGTGCTCTACCTGCTGGCGCTGGGCTATGGGCTGGGCGGTCTGATCGACGGCGTCCAGGGCATGAGCTACGTGCGCTTCATCGCCCCCGGGCTGGTGGTCACCGCAGCGCTCTACTCGGCCACCTTCGAAGCCACCTACGGCACCTATACCCGCATGGTGCCGCAACGCATCTTCGAGTCCATGCTGGCCACCCCGCTGCGCAGCGGCGAGATCCTGATCGGCGAGGTGCTCTACGCGGCGGCCAAGGCCACCGTGGCCGGCTGCGCAGTGCTGGCGGTCAGCGCCGGATTGGGTCTGGTCGACGCCTGGAGCGCCCTGTTGGTGCCGCCGCTGTGTCTGCTGGGCGGGTTCGGGTTCGCCGGGCTGGCGGCCCTGTTCACCTGCGTCAGCCCGGCCTACGACTTCTTCAACTACTACTTCACCCTGGTGGTCACCCCGATGGTCCTGTTCTCGGGGGTGTTCTTCCCGCTAGAGCAGCTGCCCGGCTGGGCGCAGACCGCCGCCTGGATCAGCCCGCTGACCCACGCCACCGCGGCGGCCCACCAGCTGTTCGCGGGCCGGTTGGATTCAGCGCTGCTGGCCGACATGGCCTGGTTGCTGGTCGCCGCCGCGCTGCCGCTGTGGCCGGCGGCACGGCTGCTGCGGCGCCGGCTGGTCCGCTGAGCCGGGCGGCTCAGGCGATGCCGGCCCGATCGATGACATCGACCAGCGCCCGCAGGGCGCGCCCGCGATGGGAGATGCGGTTCTTCTCGTCCATGCCCAGCTCGGCCATGGTGCGGTCGAATCCCGCCGGCAGAAACAGCGGATCGTAGCCGAAGCCGCTGCGCCCGCGCGGGGCGGATAGGATGCGTCCCGCACACACGCCGCGGGTGTTCAGGACGCGCTCGCCGGGTCCGACCAGGGCCATGACGCAGACGAAGCGCGCGCCGCGCCGCTCGGCGGGCAACCCGTCGAGCGCGGCCAGCAGCTTGGCGTTGTTGGCCCGATCGCGCTCGGGCCCCTTGGCGTCGACACCCGCCCAGCGCGCCGAGTACACCCCGGGCGCGCCGTCCAGGGCATCGACCTGCAGCCCCGAGTCGTCGCCCAGACACCACGCATCCGGCCCGGCCAGCTCCGCCAGGGCCCGGGCCTTGGACAGGGCGTTGCCGGCAAAGGTCGCGGCCTCTTCGGGCAGCTCGACGCCCGGATCCAATCCGGCCTCGGCCATGGAGCGCACCTGCACGTCCCGCGCCTCGAGCAGACGGTGCACCTCGGCGATCTTGCCGGCGTTGGTCGATGCCACCACCAGGTTCATGGTCGCGACACCTGCCGGCCTTCGGGCGCCACCCGCTTGCGCTGCAACAAGCTACGGTAGTTGATCACCGCCATCCGCACCGCCTGGGCGATGCGGCTCTGGGTTTGTTCGCGCAACAGCACGCGCTCCTCGGCGGCGTTGGTCAAAAAGCCGAGCTCCAGCAGCACCGACGGCATGCGGGTGCCGCGCAGCACCACGAAGTCGGCCTGCTTGACGCCCAGGTTGTCGAAGGGCAGCACCCGGGCCAGCTCCTGCTGCACCAGATGGGCGAAGCGGCTGGAGTCGCGCAGCGTCTCGGCCCGGCGCATGTCGGCCAGGATGGATTGGACCCGATCGCGGCTGGCCGGACGCTTCTCGCGCTGGGGGGCGTTCTCGGCCCGGGCCACCCGGCGGGCCTCCTCGTCGGAGGCTTCCAGCGAATGGAAGAAGGTTTCGACGCCGCCCAAATCGGGACGAACGAAGGCGTTGGCGTGGACGCTGATGAACAGGTCGGCATCGAGCTGGTTGGCCAGATCGACCCGGTCCCACAGCGAGATGTGCTCGTCGCGCTCGCGGGTCATGATCGCCTGGACGCTGGGCAACTGCTCGAGCAATGTCTGGATGCGCTGCGCGATCTGCAGCACCAGCCGCTTCTCCAGGGTGCCGGCCACCCCCCGGCAGCCCTCTTCCGAGCCGCCGTGGCCCGGGTCGATGACCACCAGCAAGCGATCGTCGGCCGCCGCTGGCGGCGCGGCGCGGGATCGCTGCCACAACCGGGCCTGCGGCAGGCGGCGGGCCGCCTCTTTGCGGCTTGCCGGCGGCAGCAAGGCGGGCTCGAAGCTGCCGGTAAAATGCAGCTCACCCGGACAGATCGGCCCGCTCATGCGCCCGACCAGGTCGTCGCGCACCTCGATCGCCAGCCCGTCGGACAGCACCTCCACCCGGACCGGCTGCCGCGGCCCGGCGGGCGAGAGCACCGGCGGCGCCGCCTCGTCCTCGCCGGCCAGCACCGTTGCCGGCATCAGCAACCACAGTCCCAAGCAGGCCCGCAGCCAGCTGCCAGCCATGTCCACCTCCGGCCCCAGATGCTACCGGGGCCCGCAAGGCCCGGGCAAGTTTTTTGGATCCTGGGCTTGCGTCGCGGTCTGCGATGTGGTATCCGTCAGCGCCCGTTTGTCAGCCCGGGCAGGGAGAGGAAGAACCATGAGAAAGCCCCCGTTGCAACAAGTCAAGGACCGATTCGGCAGCAAGGACAAGCTGGTCAGCGAGCTGATGGGCTTGCTGAAACGGCCGTCCGATCTGACCAAGGAACAGCTCAAGAAGAAGCTGCTGGCCCAGTCCAACCAGAAGCTGTTGAACCTGCACACCCGCGAGAGTCACATCAAGGACCGCTTCGGCAACCGCGACAAGCTGATCGACGTCCTGCTGCAGGCCGGCCAGGGCAAGGGCCAGAAGCAAGACAGCGGTTACCGGATCCACCTGGAGAAGCGCACCAACGGCCAGCTGCTGGACCTGGCCCGCCGCCGCTCCCTATAGGCCAGCCTGGAGATCCCCGAAGGGCGGGGGACCAAGAACTCAGCCGATCGACGCTACGGCCGGATCTTGCGCAGAGCGCGCTCGATGCTCTCTACGAAGCGCGGGTCGGTCTCCGCTTTCAACAGGTACTCCAGCGCCGGGATGGCCCGCGGATCCCCGGCGTCGCCCAGCGCGAACACGGCCCGGCGGCGCACGTAGGAGTCCTCGTGGCGCAGCAGATCCATCAAGGCGTCGACGGCCGCCCGGCCGCCGTGGAGGCCCAGCAGTTGAATCGCCCGGCTGCGCAACCGCTTGTCGTCCGAAGCGAGCTGCTCGATCAGCGCCGGGACGTCGATCTGCTTCTTGAGTTCGCGCAACGCTGTGGCTGCTTCCTTTTTGACCTCGGGCACCACCTCGGGTGCGACCAGCAAATCGGCCAGCGGCTCGATCAGGGACGCCGAGCGCATCTCGCCCACCAGACGGGCGGCGGTGACCTGGACCCGGTAGCGATCGCTCCGTTCCAGCGCCTGGCGCAATAGAGCGGTGCGTTGCTCGACCGAGTAGCCGCGCAGCGCCATGATGGCCCTGTCGCGCACCTCCTCGTCGCGATCGCCCAGCGCCATCACCAGCGCCGAGCGGGCCGCCGGCAGGTCCAACTGGGCCAGCACCGCCACGGCCGCCAGCCGCTCGCGCTGGTTGCTGCTGCTCAGCGCCGCGATGTAATGGTCGAGCGTCTCCTGTCCGGCCAACTGCTCCAGGGCACGCTCGGCCTCCTTGCGCACGAAGGGCTCTTCGTCGCCCAACAGCCCGAACAGGGGCTCGACGGCATGGACCGCGGCCGGCAGCCCCAAGTTGCCCAGGGCCCGCGCGGCGGCACCGCGCACGACGTAGTTGTCGTCGCGCAAGGCCGAGCGCAGGGGCCGCACCGCACGGGCATCGCCCAATCGCCCCAGCAGCACCGCCGCCTTCAGGCGCACCTTGAAGCTGGACGATTCTTCGAGCTTGGCGGCCAGGAAGGCGACCTTGTCTTCGGCCGCGTCCTCGTCCGCCCGGGCGGGTGCGGGCAGCACCAGCAACGCGGCCCACAACAAGCCCGCCAGCACCAACCACGATGTGCGATGGTTCGCCCGCGGCCGGATCCAGACATCGCCAGAGATGACAGGTCTTGATTCAATAGCCATTTAGATCCGAAGCGTTATCATAGGCCACGGGTCTTGCCAAGCAATTTTTTCCGTTGACTAGTCGCCCCCTTCGGCGGTATGCACGGAAACGATCCGGAAATGGAGAGTATCGCGTTCGAATCACACCGCCCGCCCCCGAAGGGAGGTTGCCCGTGAAAGCTCGGACCTTCTTGGTGATGCTGACTCTAGCCGCTTTCCTGGCGCCCGGTTGCCAGAAGAAATGCAAAAAAGACGATGAGACGTCCTGCTGGATCGAAGCGTTGCAGGATCCGGAGCAGGTCGAGGATGCCGTGGCCGAACTCAAGAGCCGGGACGCGAAATCGGCCGAGTCCGCCTTCGTGAAGGCATTCAAGGCCAGTGCCGACCGGCCCAAGGTGCGCGAGGAGATCGCCGAAGCCTTCAAGAGCTGGAAGACCGAGGCGGCGGTCGGGCCCATGATCGAGGCGCTCGACTACACCGTCGGGCCCGACAAGGACGGGCGCAAGGCCAAGGCGACCAACCGCGCCAACCAGAAAATCGCCTCGGCCTTCGGCGCCATCGGCGACAAGCAGGCCGTGGACCCCTTGCTGCGCCTGCTCAAGGTCACCAAGAATCCGTATGTCAAGCGCGCCACCATCCGGGCGCTCGGTGAGCTGAAGGCCCAAAAGGCGGTCGATCCTCTGCTGGCCATCCTCGAGGACAAGAATGCCCACAAGACCATCCGGGCCAACGCGGTTCACGCCCTGGGCGAAATCGGCGATCCCAAGGTGGTGCCCCATCTGATCCGCGCCCTGTACCAGGAAAAGGCATTCTTCTTCTCGCACGCCAACCTGGCGCTGGTGAAGATCGGCGAACCGGCCGTCGAGCCGTTGAGCGAGACCATGAAAGGCGACAACGCCGACATCCGCCGCATGCTCGAAGGCAACGTCGAGGTGCTCAAGGGCGCCCTGGAGGCCAACGCGGCCCAGGTTCTCGGCGACATCGGCTCGAAAAAGGCGGTCCAGCCGCTGCTGGACATGGTCGAGAAGGTCTCCAAATGGGAGAGCGCCAACAAGCTGCTCGTCATGACACGCCTGGTCGCGGCGCTGGGCGACATCGGCGCCAAAGAGGCCATCGAGCCGATCACCTCCAACTACCTCAAGACCGAGTTCTGGGATGTCAATACGGTGGTGGCCACCGCGCTGACGTTCATCGGCGACCGCTCGGTGGTCGACAAGCTGCTCGAGGTGGCGATGGAGGCAGACATGCATCCGCGGGCGCGGGTGCCGCTGATCGAGGCCATCGGCAACCTGGGCACCGACGAGCACCTGGCGGCGGTGAAGAGGCTCGAGAAGAAGTACAAGGACCGCATGCTCAGCGAGGCCATCGCCAAGACGCTCGACCGCCTGAAGGCCTATGCCAGCTGCAAGAAGAAGGTGGCCTGCTGGGTCGACAAGCTCGAGGCCGACAAAGCCGCGGTGCGCGAGAAGGCCGCCTACGAGCTAGGTCAGTTGGGTGAAGAACAGGCCGTGGAGCCGCTGATCGAAGCGGCCGATGATCACAGTGAGCTGGTCCGCTGGGGTGTCATCTTCGCGTTCACCAAGCTCAACTCCGCAAAGCCCATCCCCGCACTGGAGGAGCTGGTCTACGAGAAGGAGAAGG
>CAYVQE010000220.1:0-6833 GCA_964454005.1 uncultured Myxococcales bacterium | reverse complement strand
GGGAATTTCGAGAGGACATGAAGCAGCTTCGCGCCATCGATCTGGAGGAAAAGCGGATTCTGATGGCGCTTGCGGAGGTGAGGGCCATCCGTTACGAGTAACTCAACCGCCTGCTATTGCACGACTTTTGCGTTTTGCGAGGCGAAAATTCCGAAAACCTGTCGTCAGAACCTGCGGAACGTAGGTTAAGAATCATATGCGTTGCGGCTAAACTGGACACGCATGTTCCAAAACCATTGTGATCCATGGTATCCGTTGGCTGGCCTAGCTAATCGGATTCAGGCATCGAAGGGGAAGTCATGGCGTCTACGGAACATCAAATTCCAGAGGCAGCGAGACAGTCGTACTACCGTGCTGCGCTCGTTGTGCTTCGGTACCTTGAGGAGAGAAAGCCTACAGATCGCCGGTTTGGGGCGCAGGCGGATGCTCGGTGGGAGGCTTTTCGGGGGGATTTGACTACGGCGGATCGGCTGGATTTGCTGATCCGGGATGCCGATGCGGAATGGCCGGGGGCGCTCGGGGCGCGGGGGGTGTTCGGGCTTCGGGCGGTGGCGGAAGACAATGCGTTTGGGTCGGAGTGGCAGCCGCTGGACCCGGTGGATGCCGAAGAACTTTGGCGCACGGTCCTGGCAGAGCCTGCTCCTGGCACAACAGAAAAAGCCCTTGAGGCCTGCGTCAGGGCCTGGGGGCTTTCGTTGGAGCCAGTCGAGGTTGGGCAGATTGGCCCTGCGGACAAGCTGGTGGTGGCAGGGCCTGGGGCTGCACGTTCTCTGCTGGCTGCTTTTTCTGGGGGGCGGGACCTGGCCTGGGAAGAGCAGGTGACCTGCCTGGCTAGCCCGCCGGCTCATCGCCAGCTCTTTGCCTGCCTGGCAGCCTTGATCAACGCCAAGCGTTCTGCCAAGCTGGTCGGCAGTGCAGACCAGTTCGAGACCGCACCGGGTGGACTCAAGGTAATCGTCTCGCCGGATGCCGATCCGGCCGATCGGAAGCGGGCACAGAAATTGGCCTGATTGGGGTAAGGCTGCAGGACATGCTGAGCGCCGGCCGCATCGTCACCCAGGGGGACTCGCCTCATGAGCACGAGCGCGAGGCCATACGCCACGCCATCGAGGTGCTGCCCGATCAAGACCCCTACCACATCTGGGGGCTCTGCGAGCTGCTGGAGCCGGCCACCGGACGCCTGTACGAGATCGACCTGATCGTGCTCGGGTACGCCTGCCTGTACCTGGTAGAGATCAAGAGCGGGCCCGGCCGCTACCAGGGCGACATGGTGGACTGGTGGCGAAACACCGAGGAAGGGCGCTCCATCTACATGGAGGCCCCCTACCGGCTCGCCAACTTCAAGGCCAAGGTCTTGGCCTCCCGGCTGAAAAAGGCGCTCAAGGGCGGGATGCGCTGCCCCTGGGTGCAGCCGCTGGTGTTTTTGAGCCACGAGAAGACCGTGATCGATCTGAAGCCCGAGGGCCGGATCGGGGTGGTGGACCGAGACGGGCTTCGGCAAGCGCTGACCCACCACGCGTTCGAAGGCGCCGATCCGCGCCACGCCCGCTACCGGGTGAACAAGCCCTGCATGGAAGCCGTGGCGCGCGCCATGCAAGCAATCGGCCTGCGCAAGCGCGAGCGCCGCGATCTGGTGGGCTCGTACAAGCTCGAGGAAGTGGTCCTGGAGGGCCAGGGCTACCAGGACCGCCGGGCGGTGCACGCAGACCAGCCCAACCTGGAGCGCCGGGCCCGGGTCTACCTGGTGCCCGAGCAGACCAGCGTGGAACGACGCCAGCAGCTCTACCGGGCCGCCTCGCGGGAAGCGGCGCTTCTGTACGAGGTTCGCGAGCATCCGAACATCCTGCGCTTTGCGGACTACGTATCGGACGCCCCCCTGGGACCCACCGTGCTGTTCGATGCCTTCGAAAGCGGCCTGCCGCTGGACGCCTTCATCCGCGCCGAGCCCAGGCCCACCTTCGACGAGCGGGTGCAGATCCTGGAGCAGGTCGGCCGGGCGCTGGCCTACTGCCATCGCAAGAAGGTCTTCCACGGCAACGTGAGCCCCTCGTCGGTGCTGGTGCGCCGCGTGCCGGGAAAAGGGATCGAAGCCCAGCTGTTCAACTTCCAGCTCGGCCGGGGAGAGGGGATCGAGTCCACCCGGCACTGGACCGCCCTGGCGGGTGAAAGCGCCTCGTTGTACATGGCGCCCGAGCTTCGCGAGGGAGCCTCCAGCCGGGACGTACGAACCGACATGTTCAGCCTGGGGGCGCTGGCCTACTTCGTGCTGACCGGCCAACCCCCGGCCACGAGCATGGCCGAGCTGGACCAGCGCCTAGAGAACACCCGTTACCTCGATCCCCAGATTGCCCAGGACACCATCAGCGCCGAAGTTGCCGAGGTGGTACGAGAAGCAACCCACCTGACCCCGTCGTTGCGGATCGACGACGCCGACGAGTGGGTCGATTTCTTGATGGACCAGGTCACCCGGCCCGAGCCGCCCGGGACCGAAGCCGCAGACCCGCTCAGCGCCGAGAAAGGCGAAATGCTCGGGGGCGGGCTCATGGTGGAAGGCGTACTGGGCCACGGCGCAACCTCCCGGGTGCTGAAGGTCGAGCGCGAGGGGAAGACCTATGCGCTCAAGGTCAGCCTATCCGAGGCCACCGACGAGCGCCTCCAGCAGGAGGCGCAAGCCCTGGCCGAGCTTCGCCACCCGCGCATCGTTCAGATCCACGACAAGCTGACCATCAAAGGCCGCACCTGCCTGCTGCTTTCCCTGGCAGGCGATCGCCCCTTGCACAACCAGCTGGCCAAGGACGGCAGCATCTCGCTTGACTTCGCCAAGCGCTACGGCGAGGACCTGCTCGACGCCCTGGGCCACCTGGAAGAAAAGGGCCAGGTCCACCGGGACATCAAGCCCGCCAACCTGGGGGTGGGCGCGGTCACCAAGACCGCCAACCGCCTCACCCTGTTCGACTTCTCGCTGGTCAAGACCCCGCGGGGCGACTTGCAGGTGGGCACCGCCGCCTACCGCGACCCCTACTTGAAAAAGCGCGGCGGCTGGGACACGGCCGCCGATCGCTGGAGCGCGGCGATCACCCTGCACGAGATGATCACCGGGGTGCGGCCACGCCTGGCCGATGACCCGGACGACCCGCGCCCCATCCTGGCCGCCGAGCGCTTCGACCCGGCGGTGCGCGATCAGCTCGCCGGCTTCTTCCAAACCGCTCTCGAGCCAGACACGAAAAGCCGCTTCCCGTCGGCCGATGACATGCTCCAGGCCTGGCGCGAGGTGTTCCGGGAGCAACCCGACGAGCCCGGCACCGGCGTCGAGCCCATCAGCGATCACGGCTTCGACCGGGAAGAGCTTGCCAAGATCGGGCCCGAGACCCCCATCGCCTCGCTGCCGTTGCCGGCGCTGGCCAAAAACGCCCTGGACCGGGCCGGGCTGGTCGAGGCGGGCGATCTGCAAAACCTGGCGGACAACCGCCTGTCCGGCATCCGCGGGGTGGGCACCGCGGTGGCGCGGCGCATCCTGGAGTTCAAAGAGACCTGGTCCCACATCCGCCAGCTCACCGTCCATGAGTCCAAGTCGCTGCTACCGGGATACCGGGGAGAGGACCTGGAGCTGGAAGACGCAGAGCTCCCAGACCAGGCCGTCACACCGCTGAAGGACGCGGGCTTTCACACCCTGGCCAACCTGGCCAACGCACCGGTGGACCAGATCCACAACCTGGGCAAACGCCACGGCTTTGAGCTGAAGGAGCTGCGAAAGCTGCTTGAGGAGGAGAACGAGCGGGCCGACGAACGGCAAAACCCCACCACCCTGGAAGGATGGATCGAAGCCCTGCTCTCCACGCGCAACCGGCGCATGAACTACTTCAGGCGCCTGTTCGGGCTGGACGAACCCTTCTTCGGCCGGATGAACGTCAAGGCCGCCGAGGTCGCTAAGAACGCCAAGAAGACCGCCGCTGCGATCTATGTTGCGCTCGGCAAGGCCAGAGACGAGTGGCAGGATCACCCGGCCTTCGCTCGACTGCAATCGATGGCCCGCGAGATCGTCCACGACGCGGGCGGGGCCGCATCCTTGCAGCAGGCGGCAGAGGAGCTTCGTGCCCGGCTGCCGCACGACCGGACAGTGGCCTCCGAGGTCACCCTGCAGCGGGCGGCGGCCTTGCTGCGGGCGGTCTCCGAAGTGGACAAGGCAGATCCGCTGGGCATTCGCTTGTTGCGCCAGCAGGACGACTCGTGCTGGCTGGCCGCTTCGGAAGAGCTTGCCCACGTAATCAGGACGCTCGGCAAGGCCGCAGACGATCTGGCCGCACGCATCCCCCTGGCCTCTCCCGGCGAGGCGGCCCGGGTGCTGCGCGAGGCGGCGCTCGGCTCGCCGCTGGTGAACTTGTCCGACGAGGCCCTTCTCACCATGGCGGCCTCGGCAGCAAGGGGCGCCGCCCGCTCGGCCCGCCTCGAGATCTACCCCAGGGGCATGGGGGCCAAGCGCGCCCTCGAACTGTGTGCTGCCACCTTGCACAGCGGGCTCGTGCCGAACGAGGTGCAGCGCCGGGTCCAGGCCCGCTACCCGCAGGCAGAGCCCCTGCCCGACCGGCCCGAGCTGGACGAGTTCATGTCGGACGTTGGTCAGGTGTGGGACGAGGATGCGGGCAGCTACACCCGGCCCGGCGAGAGCAGCCGGACCACCTTGGGCACCAAGTACTCGTCGCTCGAGTCGTACAAGACGGCGCTTCCGGGGCAGGCGCTTTCGATGGATCAACGCGCCATCAGGGGGCGCCGGGTGCAGGATCGGATCGACTACACCCTGGAGAAAAAGCGTCTGCTGGTGCTTGGGGTCAACGCCACCTCCGCCCAGATCGCATCCCGGCGTCTGGCCGAGGAGATCGGGGTGAAGCCGGTCTCGTTCGACGAGAAGTTTCTTGCTGCCCTGCATGACTATGCGGAGGGCAACGAGAAGTTCGACATGGAAGTGGTGCACACAATCGACCGAGAGGGCAAGGCGCATCCAAATTGGAAGAACCTGGTCGATATGGCGAAGTCCTTCGCAGCCCAGATTGCAGAGGATCTCCTACCGCCAACAAAGCCCCTGGTGCTCGTCCAGCCGGGGCTCATCGGGCGGTACGAGCTGGGCGAGTTCCTCGAGCGGCTGGTGGCGGCTTCGGAGCGGGATGAGTCGAAGGCCATCTTCTTGCTGGTTCCCTGGGTGGACGAAAAGGGCGTACCCAAGATCAACGGCACCCTGGCGATTCCTGGGGTTGGGGAGCAGCAGACGTTGTGGTTGAACAGGCCCTGGCTCGAGAAGTACCACAAGGCCGGGGCGAGCGGGTAGGACCGGAGAACCGATGGCTCGCGGCAAGCGCAAGAAGAAGCTCAAGGACCTCCAGCAAAACCCGGACCCGAAAGCTCCGCTGGATGCGGGCGATCTGTTGTCCGTGGCCGCACCGGTTCTCAATGCGCTCAAAGACGATCTGCTGGCCAGGGCCGAAAAGTCGCCTGGCGTCACGTTGGCCCTGAAGGCCCGTCACAAGGCAGAACAAGAAGCGAAGCGCACGGCCGACAGTTCCGAGCAGTGGCGCCAAAGGCTGGTGGGCCAGGTGTCTGCCGCCTGGTTCCTCTCGTGTGTGTTCGTGCGCACGCTGGAGGACCGGTCCCTCATCAACCACAACCGCATCGCAGGCCCAGGCGCCTTCGATTCCCAGCGTCTCTTCTTCGAGCAAGCCCCATCGCTCACCGAGCGCGAGTACTTGTTGACGGTCTTTCGCGAGCTATCGCGCCTACCCGCCGGAGCCGAGCTATTCGACACCCGTCACAACCCAGTCTGGCTATTGGGCCCATCCCAAGAAGGAGCAAGGTCGTTACTCAACCTCTTCCGAGAGCCCGCAGCCGAGCAACCCTACTTCCGCTTCGGCCAACCCGACACTCGTTTCTTGGGCGACCTCTACCAGGACCTAGACGAAGAAGTAAGAAAGCGCTACGCCCTACTCCAGACCCCCCACTTCATCGAGTCGTTCATCCTGGACCGCACTCTGGAGCGAGCCATCGAGCGCTTCGGCCTGGAAGAGACAACCCTAATCGACCCAACCTGCGGCTCCGGCCATTTCCTACTGGGCGCCTTCGAGCGCCTCTGCAACCACCGCGTCAAAGAAGAACCAGGCACAGACATCCGCCAAGCAGCCCTAAAGGCCCTAGAAGCAGCAGCCGGAGCCGACATCAACCCCTATGCAGTAGCAATAGCCAGGTTCCGCCTAACCCTGGCATTCCTAAACAAAGCCGGCTTCAAAACCCTATCCGACGCCCCCAGGCTCCCCCTAAACCTAGTAGTAGCAGACTCCCTCCTCCACAACCCCCAACTAGAGCAACTCGACTTCAAAGATTCCGCCGCGACATCCAAGAACTGGATGGGTGAACAATTCGCCCTTGATGATGAGAAATCTGCCCGTGGCATACTTCACAAACAGTACGCCGCAGTTGTTGGAAATCCACCTTATATCACTGTCAAAGACAAGGTTCTCAGAGAACGTTACCGCCATATGTACGAATCCGCTGCTGGTAAGTATTCTCTCTGTGTACCTTTTGCTGAAAGATTCTTTCAACTAGCCCGCAATCGTGGATTTGTTGGGCAGATCACGGCAAACTCGTTTATGAAACGTGAATTCGGAAAAAAGCTTATAGAAGAATACTTGCCCAAGATCAATCTCGACTTGATTGTCAACACTTCTGGAGCCTATATACCAGGGCATGGCACACCAACTGTCCTACTCCTCGGCTCCGCGGAAAATGCTACAGGAACTGACATTCAAACAGTTCTCGCAAAACGAGGGGAACCAAAAACACCTGACAAT
>CAYVQE010000219.1:0-7427 GCA_964454005.1 uncultured Myxococcales bacterium | reverse complement strand
GACGATGCCGTAGACCGTGGCCAGCCCCAGCCCGGTGCCCTTGCCTTCGGTCTTGGTGGTGAAGAAGGGCTCGAAGATGTGCGCCCGGGTTGCGGCGTCCATGCCCGTGCCCGAGTCACTGACCGCCAGCATGCAGTAGCGCCCCGGACGCACGGCGACGTGCTGTTCGCTGTAGTCCTCGTCCAACTCGACGTTGGCCGTCTCGATGGACAGCTTGCCGCCCCGGGGCATGGCGTCGCGGGCGTTGACCGCCAGGTTCATGATCACCTGCTCCAGCTGGGCCGGATCCGCCTCGACCCGGCCCAGAGCCTGGTCGAGGTGCACCGCGATGTCGATGTCCTCGCCCAGCAGCCGGCGCAGCATGCTCTCGACGCCGGCGATGACCGCGTTCAGCTCGAGCACCTCGGGCTCGAGGATCTGCTTGCGGCTGAAGGCCAGCAGCTGGCGGGTCAGCGCCGCGGCGCGCTGGCCGGCCCGGTGGATCTCGGCGATGTCCTGGTGGATGGGATCCGACTCGCGCAGCTCGTCGAGGGCGAAATCCGCGTAGCTGATGATGACCGACAGCAGGTTGTTGAAATCGTGGGCCACCCCGCCGGCCAGCCGCCCGATCGCCTCCAGCCGCTGCGCCAGCTCGAGCTGCTCCTCGGTACGGCGTTGCTCGGTCAGGTCCACGAGCACCCCGTCGACGCCCACCGGCCGGCCCTGCGCCCGGCGGATCCGGCTCATGCTGCGCAGGTGGTGGATGCGGCCGTGCACGTCCAGGCCCCGGAACTCGACCGGCGCGGCATCGCCCGCCAGGGTGCGCGCGAGGCTGGCTGCCAGCCGCTGGCGGTCGTCCGGGTGGACGAACTCGGTGTAGTGCATGCCGATGACCGCCTCGGGCCGGTAGCCATAGATCCGTTCGATGGCGGGGCTCATGAAGGTGATGCGGCCCTCGGGGTCCATGGAGAAGACCACGTCTTCCAGGTTGGCCACCAGCTCGCGGTAGCGCAGCTCGCTGTCCTTCAGGGCTCGCTCGATCTGCAGGCGTTCGGTGGCGTCCAGCACCACGGCCATGATGCCGCTGATGTCACCGCCGGCGCCGCGCAGCGGGGCGGTCGAGATGTCGATCCAGACGCTGCTGCCGTCCTTGCGGACGCGTTCCGCCTCGACCCCGGTGAATGATTCGCCGGCCAGCACCCGGCGCCGCAGGGCGGCGAACTCGGCCTGCTTGGCCGCCGGCACCATCGGGGCCGGCCGGCCGACGGCCTCCTGGGCCGTCCAGCCGAATATCCGCTCGGCGCCCTGGTTCCAGGTCAGCACGCGGCCCTCAGCGTCGAGCGAGAAGATGGCCGCCGGCGCGGCCTGGGCGATGGCCGCCAGCCGCTCGTCGGTGCTCCTGAGCCGCGCGCGGGCGCGCAGGGTGGCCATGCCGTAGCCGAGATCGAGCGCCAGCTCCTCGAGCAGCCCGCGCTCCACCGCGTCGAAGGCATCCGCTTCGGCGGCGTAGATCGCCAGCGCCCCCAGGACGCCGCCGTCGTCCCGGATGGGCAGGGCGATGCAGGATCGCAGCCCGCGCTCGAGCGCATTGGCGCGCCAGGGTGCGGAGTCGGGGTCATCGGCGATCGAGGGCACCACCACCGTCCGGCCGCCGCGGATGGCCCGGCCGATCGGTCCCGCTCCGCGTTCGCTCTCGTCCCAGGTGGCCTGCAACTGGTCGATGGTGCCCGCGTCGGCCCCGGCGCGGGCCGCCGGGACGAGCGCTGCTCCGCCGCGAGCGTCCTGCAGCCCCAACCAGGCCAGGCGGTAGCCGCCCTTGTCGACCACCAGCCGGCAGACATCCTGCATCAACCGGCGCTCATCGGTGGCGCGGACCAGGGTCTGGTTGCACTCGCTGAGCGCGGTCAGCGTCCGGTTGGCGCGTCTGAGCCGCACCTCCATCGCCTTGCGGTCGGTGATGTCCAGCGACAGGATGACCACGCCCTCGGGCACCGGCTCGAAGCGCAGCTCGAACCAGCGCGTCGAGCCGTCGGCGAAGGTGAACGCGTTGTCCATCGCCTGCGGCTCGCCGCGCTCGAGGCAGCGGCCCAGCACCGCGAACATCTCCGTGTCCTCGATGCCCGGGTAGACCTCCGGCATGGTGCGGCCGATCAGCTCCTCCCGGGGCTTGCGGCCGTGGCGGACCACCGCCTCGTTGACGTAGAGATAGCGGAAGTCCGGTCCGATGACCTGGCAGCCCTCGATCAGATTGTCCAGCACCCGGCGCGGAATATCCGCCGGCCCTGCGCGCTCATCGCCCCGCGCCGTCTTCGGCCCGTCGTCCGTCTCGTCGCTCATGCAGCCCCCCTGGATGACCGCCGCTCCGATGCCGGAGCCACCGCGCTGCCGCGTTGTGGCTGGCGACGACAATGGGCGATGAGCCAAGCACGGCCACGCCGTGAGGCTCCTCCGGCAGCAATCGGGTTTCGGTTGCCGGTGTTGATCTTGTGACAGGGCCGGGGCAGGGGTCAAGGCCGGATTCGGCCGCCGGTGCAATCCGGCGAGAAGCGCTGCCTACCGGGCTCAATCGTTCGTGACCGCGGAGCGGTCGCGTTCCACCCGCCGCCGCAGGTCCGCGACGGCCTGCCGGGTCCGGTCGATGTGGGCGTGCACCGAGCGCCAGTCCGAGCCCGGCGGGCTGGCCACCGCCTGGTCGCCGACGCCGGCGACGAATGCGCCCACGTCGACCCGATCGGACACCACCCATTGGGCCAGGTAGTCGGCCCGGCCGTCGATGGCCAGCCGGCAGGCGGCGAAGATCAGCCACCAGCCGCCGTCCGTCAGCCGCCCGCGGCCGGCCGCCCGCAGCGCGGCGGCCAGCTCGCCGGCCAGCTCGACCCGCAGCCGCTCCCGCAGCTCCTCGGGCTCGGTCGGCCCGGCGGGAAGCCGCTCCAGGATCCGGCAGACGCGATCGCGCTCGACGCCGCGTTTTTCAAAGGCAGCGAAGAGATCCGACCAATCGTTTTCGTCGAGCATCGCCATCGATGACCGCCATTGCCTCGCGAGCAAGGACCTGCCGAGCTTTTTATTTGTCGCCCGGCAGGCGGCTTGTCAATGGCAAGCACGCCCAATCCGCATCCGCCCCCGCCGCCGCCGGCACTGCGATGGGCGCCACCATCGTTCACAACCGTGCCCCTCGGTCACGCCCGCGATGGGCCCCGCAGGGCTGCCTCTCGGTCCAATCCCCCGTTTCAAAAACGCAAACCCCACCCACACCGTCTGGCATGCCGCTTGCGAGGTCCTGTGACCGGGGGTGAACCATGCCGCACCGAACCCGCTCCGGCCACGCTCCGCTCGCCGCCGCCCTGGCCCTGCTGCTGATCGCCCGGGCCATCCCGGCAGCAGCCGAACGGACACCCGACCCACCGACTGAGAAGCCCCGTCGCTCGCCTGCGGTGGCCATGGGGTTTACCCTCGGTACGCTCGGGGTGGCGACCGCGATCGGCCTGGGGCTGACTTGCGGTATCGAGAACGAGCGATATGGCTTGATCAATGTCGATTTTTTGATCCCGTTCTTGGTGCTCGGCACGGGTCCCTCGGCCGGGCATCTGTATGCTGGAGAGTACTGGCACGCGGTGGTCACCAGCCTGGGCCGCACTACGGCCGGTACCATGGTGATTGTCGGCTATGGTCATTATCTCAATCCCTTCGTGCGGACACCGGATTGGGCCAAGGTCATGTTTTGGACAGGCGCGCTGAGCTGGCTGGGCTTGGCCTTCTACGACATCATCGACGCACCCTTCGCGGCTCGCCGCTTCAACGAACGCGCCGCCGGCGACGCCTTCGAACTCAACCTCTCGCCCCTGGGCCTGGCCGCCCCCGCCGGCCGACCCGAAGCCGGCCCGGCCCTGGGCCTGAGCCTCAGCGGCCGGTTCTGACCCGTCCGAGCGGTCCATCCGCTACGCAGCGTCCACCCATCTCGCTGCGGGCGCCCGCCTGCGGAAACGAAAAGCGCCGCGCATCATGCGCGGCGCCATTCGGTACAGCTCGGTACAGCTCGGTGCAGCGTGCTCGAACGCGGGCGCCAAGCGGCCGCTCAGCGTTCCTCCAGCGGCCGGTTGGCCGCCGACCACTGCCGGTGGCTGATGAAAAGACCATCGCTGGAGTCGATCACGTCCACCATCATCACCGACCCGTCCTCCAGCCGCACCGGCGCCTGCGCCAGGCGCATCCCGGTCAGGTCCTCGGTCCACCAGCAGGCGTCCGTATCGCCCCCGGCCGGGGTCGCGATGATCGGCTCGTAGGCCCCGTCGCGCGCCTCCTGCAGGATGTAGACCACGTCGGGCTTGATCGCTTGGCCCCGACCATGGCCGGCTCCACCTCCAGCCGCATCCAGCCCCCCGCCCGAGCGTCCCTTGCCGCCGGAGCTCTCCGCGCCGCCAACAGAGCGCCCCTCGCGGCCACGGGCTGCCGACCCGCCGCCCGCGCGCCCCTCGCGGCAGGAGTCCTTTGCGCCGCCAACAGAGCGCCCCTCGCGGCCGGAGCCTTTCCCGGCGCCGCCCGAGCGCCCCGTGCGGCCGCTGGCACCGTCGCCGTCACCGCCGGTGCGGTCGCGGCGCCGGGCGGCCTGCTTGGCCGCCAGCCGCTTGGCCCCCCGCGGCTCGGCCCGGCCGTGGCGCCGGCGGCGGTCGTAGCGGCCGGCCGCGGCCAGCAGCTCGTTGGCCACCCGCCGCCGCAGCCCGGCCGGCTCCAGCACCTCCACCAGCCGGCCCCAGGAGCGCAGCCAGGCCTCCAGGTCCGGGCCCGGATGCACCCGCAGGTGCAGCAGCGCCCGGCCGTCTTGCTCCGGCTCGATCGTCTGGCTGGGGTGCCAGAGGCGTTCGCGCAGGTAGGGCACCGCCTCGGGCTCGAAGCGCAGCACCACGTTCGCGGCCGCCCCGTCGAAGGTGGCGAAGGCTTCCGAGTAGACCGCCGCCGCCTCGGCAGCGCGATCCTCGGCGAAGGCCCGGCCGCTGGAGCTGGCCAGCTTGATGCGATCGAGCAAAAAGGTGCGCATGGCCTGGCGCCGGTGGCACCAGGCCACCACGTACAGCGCCCCGCCCACCGCGTGCAGCCGGTAGGGGTCGACCAGCCGCCGCGAGGCCCGCTTGCGCTGCGGCGACTTGTACACGATGCTGACCGACTCGCGCTGCGCCATCGCCTGGCGCACGCAGTCCAGCACCGCCGCGGCCTCCCGCGCCCGCGCCGGCCCGCCGTCCACCGTGAACACCGCCCGCTCCGCGTCCAGCCGCTGGCTGAAGCGCGCCTCCAGCGTGGCCGCCACCTTGTCGAAGGCCGACTCCAGCTCGCGTCCGAACCCCCCGCCGGTCACCCGGGCCACACCCGCGCGCGCCAGGTACAAAGCCAGCGCCTCGTCCAGCGTGAATGGAACCGCCAGCCGCGCCCGAAAGCCCTCCGACAGCTTCCAGCGCACCCGGCCGCCGTCCTTGTCCTGGTACACCGGAAAGCCCGCCTGCTCCAGCGCGTCGATGTCCCGGTAGGCCGTGCGCGCGCTGGTGCCGCCCTTGTCGGCGATCTCGGCCACGGTCGCACCGCCCGACCGATTGCTCAACAGTTGTATCAAGCGCAGAACCCGAGCCAGCTGCCCACCGCGCACGGCTCACCTCCGATCGCGTTCAATGACACCCCCAAGGTAGCACACGCCGGCCACCCACCCGATCAACCCCTCCGCCCGGCGACCCCCACTCGGCTCTCAGCCCTCCTCTGGCCCATAGATGTAAGCCTGGTCCCCATTCGACCGCGCATTGAACTCCCGCTGCGCCGCCTCGGCCTCGGCCCGGGTCGCGAAGTGGCCGATCAGGTAGAGCTGCTCCCCCGGCATCTCGAAGTCATCCACCCCGACCAGGTTGTAGCCCTGCTCCGGAGTAAACCGCCTCATGTCCTCACGCATCGCATCGAGCATTCCACAACTCCTTTCCGGTCGGCTTGCGCCGCCGATGTGATTGCCGGCAGCGTGCCCGCCACAGAACCTCGGGCCCGGCAATGATCGCCGCGCCCATCCCTCATCCCACTCTGCCCCCTTGTCATCGCGCCAGCCTCGGGTAAATTGGGACGCCGCCGCTCGCGGGCAGCGGCCGGAAGCGAGGTGAATCGCATGATACGCAGGCGTTTCAGCGTATTTCGAGGCGTGGGGGCCAGGACCGAGCAGGCCATCTGGCGCGCCGGGCTGGACGACTGGAGCGCCTACCTGGCCCTGCAGGGCCGACCCCCGGTCGGCGCCGGGCTGCACCGCAAGCTCAGCGCCCAGATCGCCCGCTGGCACGAAGCCTTGCAGCGCAGCGATCACCGGTTCTTCGCCGGCCGCCTGAAACGCGCCGAGCACTGGAGCCTCTACGACGCCTTCAACGGAGACGTCCGCTACCTCGACATCGAGACCACCGGCCTGGACCCGCGCCGCGACCGCGTCACCATGGTCGGCGTCCACGACGGCCGCCACTTCCACGTCCTCGTCCGCGGCCGCGACCTCGATACCGCGGCCCTGCAGCAGGCCTTCGCCGGCTGCAAGCTGCTGGTCTCCTTCTTCGGCTCGGTCTTCGACGTACCCTTCCTGCGCCAAGCCTTCCCCGCCCTCCAGCTCGATCAACCCCACTACGACCTCTGCCACGCCGCCCGCCGCATCGGCCTGACCGGTGGCCTGAAGCACATCGAACGCCGGCTCGGCATCCAGCGCCCCAGCGAGCTGGCCGAGGTAGACGGCTTCGATGCGGTCCACCTCTGGCACCGCCACCGCCGCGGCGACCCCACCGCCCTCGACACCCTCATCGCCTACAACCGCCAGGACACCGAAAACCTAGTCCACCTGGCACGCCACCTCTACGAGCGTTTGGGCCGGGTAGTGGCCACAGCACCTTAAGCAGGCAGTCGCTAAATCCCTTGTCGCCGCGAATGGTCCCATCTGCGTGCGCAATGAAACCCGTGCGCATCAACGTGTCTCACCCCACAGAAAGAGCGCTGGAGAAAAGCGCGTAAAACCGGCGCAATAACCCCTTGACCACACCTGAGGAAAGTGCGAACGTCACTATGGTTACTTGAATGGCATCCCGTGCCTGCCTTCTTCTTGCGGATTATCAAGATGAGGCATGATGGATCATGGCATGGACGCGAGGGGTTATGCCACTCAGACTGAGCCACTATTCCGTCCCTGTCGTGCCTTGGGCTGACTGTTTCGCCAAGTCCATTGATGATGGGAGTGGGGGGATCGATGTACACACCCATTGCCGGCAGGTGGCGTTCGTAGCAAAAACCCTGGCCGCGTTGCTCCCGACGCGCATCATGGAGTTACTCGGCCCGAGTGCCGTAACGGTTGCCGCGGTGCACGACATCGGCAAGGTTTCGCCAGGGTTCCAGAGGAAGTACTTTACAGAAGAACTCAAGCGGATCTGCCCAGTTCTGGCGGCGCATGGGGGGGG
>CAYVQE010000218.1:0-7441 GCA_964454005.1 uncultured Myxococcales bacterium | reverse complement strand
CTGGTCGACAGCATGTGCACCTCGTCGATGATGTAGATCTTGAAACGACTGCGCGCCGGCAGGTACTGGATGTTGTCGCGCAGCTGGCGCACGTCGTCGACGCCGGTGTTCGAGGCGCCATCGATCTCGAACACGTCCGGCGAGCCGCCGCGGGCGATCTCCTGGCAGATGCTGCAGTCGTTGTCGGGTTCCGGGGTCGGGCCCTGCTCGCAGTTGAGCGCCTTGGCCAGCAACCGGGCCACCGTGGTCTTGCCCACCCCGCGAGCGCCGGTGAACAGGTAGGCGTGGGCCACCCGATCCATGGCGATGGCGTTCTTCAGCGTCCGCACCACGCCGTCTTGTCCGATCACCTCGTCGAAGGCGGCGGGGCGGTACTTGCGGGCCAGAACCAGGTACGACATGGCTTCCTCGTGCGGACAGCGTCCGCGAAACGAAAAAAGGGGCGGCCAGGCGACCCTGCATCACACGGACAGTGTTACGACCGCTGCTCCCTTCCGGGCCTGACGGAGTTGGTAACCCGCCGTTGCGCAGGACCCAGCCGCCCCAGAGCCGGGCTAAACGGAGAGAGAGGGATTCGAACCCTCGGTCGGCAGGACCGACACACGATTTCCAATCGTGCCCCTTCAGCCACTCGGGCATCTCTCCAGGTCGGAGACACCGTCCCACCCGAAGCGGCCGCTACGGAGAGAGAGGGATTCGAACCCCCGGTACCCGAAAGGGTACACTTGCTTTCGAGGCAAGCGCCTTCGACCGCTCGGCCATCTCTCCAAGACCGGTTCCGTGCCACATCACGGCTACTCCCGACCTACCCGTTCATTTCAAAGAGCGCATCGCGCGGCGCTGCTGGAAAAAGCTGCGCAGCATAGCGGCCGCCTCGTCGGCGCATACTCCGCCGGTCACCGCGAAGCGATGGTTCAGCCGCGGATCGGCGGCCAATTGGTACAGGCTCTCGATCGCCCCGGCCTTGGGATCGGAGCAACCGAAGACCAGGCGATCGATGCGCGCCGCGACCATGGCCCCGGCACACATGGGGCAGGGCTCAAGGGTGACGTAGAGCGTACACCCCTTCAGCCGCCACCGCCCCAGGCGTGCGGCCGCGCGCCGCAGCGCCAGCATCTCGGCGTGGGCCGTCGGATCGCGCCGGCTTTCCCGGGCGTTGGCGCCCGCGCCGACCACCGCGCCGTCGCAGACGACAACCGCCCCGACCGGCACCTCGCCCAGTTCGTAAGCCAGGCGCCCCTGCTCGAGCGCCCGGCCCATGCACTGCCCGTCGGATGCTTGCATCTGCCCCGGCTCCGCGAAAAAAGTCTACACGCCCAAGAGGATTCGAACCTCTGACCTTCGGATTCGTAGTCCGACGCTCTATCCAGCTGAGCTATGGGCGTACGACACGGAGAGAGGGGGATTCGAACCCCCGGTACCTTTACGGTACACTGGTTTAGCAAACCAGCGCCTTAAGCCTCTCGGCCATCTCTCCCCAAATGCGATCCGCTCCGCATGTCACAGAACCGGCCCGCCCGCGAGCGGGCAATGACGCATAGCACTCCACCTGGGACCTGTCAAGACCCGCTGGCGCGCTTTGGATGGTCTCGGAAAAAAAATGGGCCTTCGAGGTTCCCAGGTGTCGGGGGGGATGGGGACGCACCCAGGTACACAAGAAGGCCCTAATCAAAAGCCCGAACAACTTGCTTTCAAATAACCCCGATCCGCGTTTTCGAACCGGCCCCGGTACGGGTTCGCACCGGGCTTTATCACCCATATTGTGTACGCCAAACGACCGACTTTGTCAAGTCCTTGTTACACCTTCAGCGGAATCGAGTGGAGTTTTCGCAGCCCCGGTCGAGACAGGGTCCGTCCAGCTGCTGGACAAGCCAAAGGCTTTCAGCGACAATGGCTCCGCCCGCGGTGCGGAGGGATGGCCGAGCGGTCGAAGGCGGCGGTCTTGAAAACCGCAGCGCCGAGAGGCGCCGGGGGTTCGAATCCCTCTCCCTCCGCTTTACTCATCCATCGAGCTTGTTGCTGCAGTAGGGGCAGAAGCTGGCCGTGACCGGCAGCCGCCGCTGGCAGCTGGGGCAGGTCTTCTCGGCCGGTCGGGCCGCCGGCATGGTCTCGGTGCGCGCATCCGGCTGTGCCTCTCGGTGCGGTGCAGCCGGTTTCGGCTGGGGCGGTGCAGCCGGTTTCGGCTGGGGCGGTGCAGCCGGTTTCGGCTGGGGCGGCGCAGCCGGTTTCGGCTGGGGCGGCGCAGCCGGTTTCGGCTGGGGCGGCGCATTTTGCCGTGCCTCTCGGGGCGGCGCAGTCTGCCGTGCCTCTCGGGGCGGCGCAGTCTGCCGTGCCTCTCGGGGCGGCGGGGGCGCCTGATCGGGCAAGGACCGCTGGTTGCCCAGCCGCCGCGGGGTGGGCCGCTGGAGCATGTTGCCGAAGACCATGGCCCGCACGATGTCGTCGGGGCCCAGCCGCAGCCCCTGCGGCTGGGCCGGCCGCAGCGGCGGCTGCGGCGGTCGCTGCTTGCGCTTCTTGGCCATCGCGACCGCGCCCCGTCAGATGGACGGCATCTGGTTGCTTTGGCCGCTGCCGGTCTGCGCGCCGGCGATGGCGCCCCGCATCTCGGTGTCGGCCATCAGGTTCTTCAGGTTGTAGTAGTCGATCAGCCCCAGCGTGCCCGCACGGAAGGCCTCGGCCATGGCCTTGGGCACCTCGGCCCGCGACTCGGCCACCTTGGCCCGCATCTCCTCCTCGAGCGCCCGCATCTCCTGCTCGCGGGCCGCGGCCACGGTGCGCTTCTCTTCGGCCTTGGCCTGGGCGATCTGCTTGTCGGCCTGGGCCTGGCTGACCTGCAGGCTGGCGCCGATGTTTTTGCCCACGTCGATGTCGGCGATGTCGATCGACAGGATATCGTAGGCGGTGCCGCTGTCCAGGCCGCGCTCGCCCAGCCGGCTGGTGATGATATCCGGGTGCTGGAGCACCTTCTTGTAGGTGTCGGCCGAGCCGATGCCCGAGACGATGCCCTCGCCCACCCGGGCGATGACCGTCTCCGCGGTGGCACCGCCGACCAGCCGGTCGAGGTTGACCCGCACCGTGATGCGCGCCTTGACCTTGAGCTGGATGCCGTCTTTGGCCACCGCGTCGAACCAGTTCTTCTCCTGGTTGGGTTCGGGCGCGTCGATCACCTTGGGCAGCACCGTGTCCTTGACCGCCTGGAACACATTGCGCCCGGCCAGATCGATCTCGCGCGCCCGCTGGAAGGTCAACTGCATGCCGGCCCGGTTGGCGCTGATCAGAGCGCGGACCACGTTGTTGATGTTGCCCCCGGCCAGGTAATGGCTCTCGATCTTGGCCGTCGGAGTCTTGATGCCCGCCTTGCGCAGGGTGATCAGCGATGGCATGATGGCGCGCGGGTTGACCTTGCGCAGCCGCATGCCGATGAAGGCCAGGGGCCCGATGGGCACCCCGCTGGCCAGCGCGGCGACCCACAGCCGCACCGGGATCAACCACCAGAATACGACGACGATGCCGCCGATAATTGCGCCGATGACGTATCCGCTCATGGCTCCTCCTCCCTCAGGCCTGCGCGACCGGGGTCGCGCCGCCACTACCGAAACGACCGCTGCGAATGGCATCCGCCATGGCCCGCGGCACCTCGGCCTCGGCGGCGATGACCTGGGCCGACATCTCGCGCGACCGGGCGCGCATCTCCTGCTCGCGCGCCTGGGCCATGGCCCGCTGCTCCTCGGCCCGGGCCTGGGCCACCTGCTTGTCGGCCTCGGCCTGGGTGATCTGCAGCTCGGAGCCGATGTTGCGCCCGACATCGATGTCGGCGATGTCGATCGAGATGATCTCGAAGGCGGTGCCCTGGTCGAGGCCCTTGTCGAGCACGCGCCGCGAGATGATGTCCGGGTTCTCCAACACCTTGGAGTGGCTCTCGGTCGAGCCGATGCCCGAGACGATGCCCTCGCCCACCCGGGCGATGACCGTCTCCTCGGTGGCGCCGCCGACCAGCTTCTCGAGGTTGGCGCGCACCGTCACCTGGGCGCGCACCCGCAGCTGCACGCCGTCCTGGGCCACCGCGCTGATGAAGTCGGAGCGGCTGCCCACCGAGGGCATGGGGCAGTTGATGACCGCCGGCTCGACGCTCATCTGCACCGCCCGGCGCACGTTGCGACCGGCCAGGTCGATGGCCGCGGCCTTCTCGAACGACAGCGGGATGCCGGCGTTCGAGGCGCTGATCAGCCCCTCGACCACATTGCCGATGTTGCCGCCGGCCAGCAGGTGGGTCTCGAGTTGGTTGATGGTCAGCTCGACGTTGGCCTGCACCGCCTCGATCAACGGCAGCACGATCAGGTGCGGCTTGACCAGGCGCAGCCGCATGCCGACCAGGTTGAGCAGGCCCACCTTGACGCCGCTGGCCATGCCCTGGATCCAGAGCTTGACCGGCACCAGCCACAGAAAGAACAAGACGAAGACGACGGCCGCGATGACGATGATCGTCGGCCCATCGAGCGATAGCTCCTCCAGGATCTCTTCCATGGTCGACCTCCCGCGAAGCGGACGGCTCAGCCCGTCCCCTCGTTTTCGGCGCTTTTGTCTACAGCGGCGGCGACCAGCACCCGCGGCCCGTCGACGCCCACCACAATGATCGGTATGTCGTTGTCCAGGTATCCCTTATCGGCCCGGGCCGGCAGCCGCTGGCCGTCGATGTCGACCTCGCCCTCGGGCCGCAGCGCGGTGGTGGTCGTGCCGCCCGAGCCGATCAACGCCTCGTCGGCCGGCGCCTGCGCGGCCACCCCCACCGCTGGCAACGGGCCGTCGGCCTGGCTGCGCTCCAGGGTGAAGCGCTTCCAGACCCGGGTGCGGCGCAGCAGCATGAACAAGCCGGTGCCCACCACCGCGGCACCGCCGATCGAGTAGCCCAGCGCGTTGATGCCGCGCTTGAGCTCGCGGGCGAAGAACGGGCTCGAGGTGGGCTCGCCGACGAAGGCCATGATCACGCCGGCCATCACCGCCAGCGCGCCGATCACCCCGGCCACCGTGGTGCCCGGGATGACGAATATCTCCAGCCCCAGCAGGGCCAGGCCGACGACGATCAGGGCCGTGTCCTCGGCCCCGGCCAGCCCGGCCACGTGCTTGCCGAACAAAAAACCGCCGAAGGCCAGGATGGCCGCGATTTCGGGCAAACCGGTACCCGGGATCTTGAACGCCGCGATCAGCGCCAGCATGCCGATCGACAGCAGGATGCCGGACAGGGCCGGGTGCGTCAGGGCGTTGGCCAGGTGCTCGGCCCCGGTCAGGCCGATATCGATCCGCTCGCGATCGGCCAACCCCTCGGCCGCCAGCAGCGCGCCCAGGTCGTCGGCCGCGAAGGCCAGCCCGGCGTCGACCGCCTCGCTGGTCGACAGGGTCAGCAGCTTGCCCGCCTCGACCCGCCCGGCGATGGCCACATCCGGGTCGACCATGGCGCCGGCCAGATCGACCGGGTGGCCGTTGGCGTCGGCGGTGGATCGAAAGATGGCGCGCACGGCGCTGATCATCTTCTCGTCCACCTTGGCCGCACCGGAGCCCTGCTGGTTATACGGGGTGGCCGCACCGAAGGTGCCGCCGGGGGCCATGGCGATGCGATCGCAGGCCAGGGCGATCAGCGCGCCGGCGCTGATGGCCCGCCGGTCGACGTAGGCCAGGGTGGGCACCGCGGTGGCCAACAAGCTGTCCTTGACGCTGGCGCCGGCCTGCAACAGGCCGCCGAAGGAGCGGATGTGCACCACCAGGCAGGCGGCCTCCCGCTGCTCGGCCGTGGCCACGCCGCGTTCGACATAGCGCGGCAGGCCGTCGGAGATGGGGCCGTCGATGTCGATCACGGCCACCGGGCCGGCGCCGTAATCCGCGGCCGGCGCCGGTGCGCCCAGCAAGCCGCCCAGCAACCAGGCCGCCACCAGCACCAGTCCCCGCGTTCTGCTCATCGCCGCATCCACCGCCGGCACCCCCGGTTGCGCCGCATGGCTTCCGGAAAAAGCCGCCTCCGGAAACGGGAAGCGACGCGCAGGCGCCCTTCCCCAAGGTATTCGGCATTCGCCGGTCTTGTATGGGAGATGCGGCCGATTGTCAAACGGGGTGTGGCGGGAACCCTTCGGTCAATCAGCGATGCGCACGACGATATCGCCGGAGAAGGACTTGAGCCGCAGGTCGGGACCGCCCTTGCCCACCCGGCCCTCGGCGCGCATATCGCTCTCGGGCGCGGGCTCGAGCGCGTGCTCGACCGCGACGGTGCCCGAGCGCGTTCCGGCGTCGAGTTCGAAGTCGGCGTCCCGCGGCAGGGCGATCTCGAGATCGCCGCTGAAGGTCTTGGCGCGCACGCCACCGCCGGCGGCGATGTGCCCGCGCAGGCGCAGCCCGCCCGAGTGGGCCACCGCGCGCACCTCGCCCAGCTCACCGGCCAGCTCCACCTCGCCGCTGACCGACTTCAGCTCGACCAGCCCGCCGCTGGCGCCGGTGACCCGCAGGCCGCCGCTGACCGTCTTGGCCGCCAGGTCACCGGATACCTCGGCCACCGTGACGTCGCCGCTGACCGCGCGCAGCTCCAGCCCGCCGGACACCGAGCGCACCGCGATGTCGCCGCTGATGGAGCGCAGCGTACAGCCGGCCTTCAAGCTCCGGGCTGCCAACTCCCCACTGATGCTGGCCACCTCGACCGCCAGCCCGGCCGGCAGCTCGACCTGCAGCGCGTCATCTCCGCCGCCGCCCTGCTCGGGATCGCCACCGATGTGCAGCCGGTCGCCGCGCCGCTCGATACGCGGCGCGGCATCGGCGTCGCCCGGCCAGCGGACCAGCACGCTGTCGCGCTCGCCGCCGGCGACCGTCACGTCACCGGACCGGGTTCCGATGCGCACCTGCCGCAGGCCCTCGGCCGGCAGCTCGCGCTCGGCCGCCGGGGCCGCCGCGGGCAGCGCCAGCAGCAACCCGGCGCCGGCGAGCAGGATTCTTCCGAACGCTTCGTTCAAGTCGGTCATGGCTTCAACTCCTTCACCCGCCCCGTTCGCTGCTCGGGTTTCAAAGGCTCTCGCCCACCAGCTCGGTCAAAAAGTCCACCTTGTGCTGGTAGGCGGCCAGCAGGGTCTGGTGCGCGGCCAGGTCGTGCGGACGCCGCCGCAAGACCTGCCGGCAGCGCTCCAGGGTCTGGTCGATCTCGGCCAGACCCTGCTCGATGGTGCGCCGCACGGCCGGGTCGGACATGGGCCGCTGTTCGGCCAGGGCCGACTCCAGGCTGGCGATGGCCCTGGCATAGGTCTGCTCGGCCTGCTGCACCTCGGCCAGCGCCCGGCCCGGACCCGCCGGCTCGCCGCCCTCGGGCGCCGCCGGCCCCCCCAGCCACCAGACCAGCAGCAGGGCCGCAGCCGCCCCGGCGGCAGCCGCCGCCGGTGCCAGCCACCAGCGGCGCAGCCGCTCGCGCCAG
>CAYVQE010000217.1:0-7474 GCA_964454005.1 uncultured Myxococcales bacterium | reverse complement strand
CGATGACGTGGTCCTGGAACCTAAGCTCGGCGGTCAATCCATCCTCGAGGAGGAATTCGATTTGTTCCTTGACCATCTTCCGGATTTTGGATGTTCCTTGCGAAAAACCGCTGCAGCCGAACAACTCGAAGTAGACCTTGGCCCAATCGAGCCGAATGCCCTGCTGTGTGGTGACCGGTGCCCAGTCCCAGAGTTCCAGATCGGCGAATGCCTCCATCCGGGCCTGACAGGTGACGTTGTCGTCGATGTCCCCAATGCCGATGTCGCCGGCGATATTGAAGCGCAACTGCATGTTGCCCGAGTGGATGTGCAAGCCGATGGTGGTTGCAGCCGTGGCCGTTCCGGCGCTCGACCTCTCGCTGATGAGGTGATCCTCACCGAGTTCGGGATTCGCCAGTTGCTGACTGAAGGCATCGCTGGCGCTTTCGCCTGGTGCGATTTCGAATGAGTTGAACCAGGTCGTCAATCCGAGCAGTCGAACCACGAGATCGACATCGAAGAAGCCGTCGCAACCGACATCGAAATGGACCTCGAATTCCCCCGCCACTCCGAGTTCTTCGACGCTTATCGGGATGTATGCCATGCCCGCCCGGGCTGGGATCAGATCACGAATCTTGGCGAGCAGGAGTTTTCCCTCTCGGTCTGCCGCTGCCATCAAATGGAGAAAGTCGTTGTCCGAAATCGAGCGGGCGAATGCGTCCGGGTACTTGACCACCAACAACGGGGGATCGGAATCACCCTGATAGGCCATCAGCAGACCGGCGGGTGTGAAGTCGTAGGCGTGGTGGGCGACCTGCCACAGCTGCATCCAGTCCCACGGACTCTCCGGTCCGAGGTCGCCATCCATGAGACAACGCTCGCCGGCCACCAGGCAGCGTTCGAGTTGGGCTGGGGGAGAGCCCAGGCCGTCGGTATAGCGATCGGTGCAAAACCCCAGGTCGCCCTCTGCTTCAACAGCGGCAGCGCCGAAAACCGCCTGAAGTCGGGACTGGAAACATGTCTCGCAGGCTGACAAACTGGTGCATTGATCGTGGCAGACCGCTTGGATGTTGGCGAAACCGCCGGTTCTGGAAAGACAAGAAAGCTGCTCGGTGCCGGGTTCTGCATACTCGGAGTTCAGGGCCGGAAGAAACTCTTGCAGCAGACCGACGAGCAGATCGTCATGGTCGGGATCGCAGCTACCAGCAGCGGCCAGATTGAGCACCTCGGCCGCTTCGGCAGGGAGACTCAATCGGTACTCCGGTGCCTCGGTGGGCGGACCTTCGATTTTGACGCAGGAGCATCCGCTGGTACCCCGACCGCAGCCCGTGTGCTCGCTGAGTTCGACAAAGTAGCCGACGAGGCAGTTCAAATCCTGCCTCTGGCAGGCCATGAAAAAGAACAGGAGGCCGAGCAAGATGAGGCGGTATCTGGGCTCCCAAGCCTTGCGGGCTATGCTGCGAACGAATGAGTTCGACTTTGCGCCCTGTTCCGCTGGCCCCTTGGCTCTGCTCATGTCCCGCACCCCTCGATCTTTCGTTTTCGGCTTCACGGGCTGCTGCTTCCCAGGTAAAGGCTCGCCAACACTGCCGAGCATTGTTTTGCCACCGTACAGATGGATTTGATGCCTACGGCCACATTGCGGTCGAATTGGTCCTTGGCGACAATGGGCTCTTGTTGCCGGCTCGTGAATGCCGCGTACACGACGTCGTTATCAGGCCGATAATCCGGTCAAGGGCTATTGCGGCTCTGCCGCCGATGTGCACGGGGCGTTATTGGTCAGGGGAGCTGCGGATTGTTCAATGGGGCTGACAGGTGGCGGATGGTGTACTGGCGGGGGGGCGGTCTACTTGGCTTCGACCGGCAGATAGCGGCCCTCGCGTTCGAGCACCTCGTCCACCTCGGGGTCATGGTTCGAGGCCGACACTCGTGCCTAGCTGGCCGGGTGTTGGCGGCTCGGGGTGGGTGGCTTGCGGTCTTCAGCGTTCAGGGGGGCTCCGGCTCGTAGCAGCAGCGGGTGCCGAAGTGGGCGTAGGCGGTGGCGCGGGGGTAGGCGCGGTAGGCGACGTACTCTTGGCCCAGGAAGTCGAAGATGGGGCACTGGCACAGCCGCTCGATGATCTCGTTCTGCTGCGCGTTCTCCGGCCCGCAGTCCAGGCAGTCCTGGCCGTACTCGCAGTAGCTGCAGGCGTAGCTGCCGCCGGCCAGCAGGCGGATGTCCGGCCAGTCGGGCAGCTGGGCGTTGGCCCACTCGGCCAGGTTGCCGCTCATGTCGAAGGTGGTGCCGTCGGCGGTGCAGCCGTCGTAGCTGCCGGTGGGCACCGGCGCGCCGCTGCCGCCGTAAGGGTCGTTGCACTGGCTGCGCACGAACACGTTGGCGTAGGGAAACATCTGGTAGGTGTTGTCGTCGCAGGCCGGGCGGTACTCGAAATCTTTGCACAGGCGCATGCCCTGGGCGCGGCAGGCGCGCCGGGCGCGGTAGAAGCTCAGGTGGCCTGAGGGCAGCACCCCGGGCAGCGAGCAGGCGTGGAGCTCGACGGTGGACTCGCCCTGGGCCGGCCAGCCGACCGGGTAGTCGTCGGCCGCGGCGCCGTAGCGGGTGCCGCTGCAGTCGGGTTCGGCGAACACCGCCGCCTCGAAGGCCATGATCCAGACGCCGGGTTGTGAGGGCACCGGCACCAGCACCCCGCCCGGCTCGTCGATCAGGCCGTTGCAGTTGTTGTCCAGCCCGTCAGCGGCGGCGGCGCCAGACTCGGGCTCGAGCACCAGCAGCTCCTCGTCGCTGGCGCCGTCGCAGTCGTTGTCCAGCCCGTCGCAGCGGGTCTCGGGCTCGGGCTCGTAGTCCGGCCCGTAGTCGCAGCCGGTCCAGGCGCCCGCCTCGCAGCGCTCGTGCGCGCCGGCGCAGACGCCGGCCTGCAATGGGCACGGCCGCTCGTCCAGGCCCTCGTCGGTTTCGCCGTCACAGTCGTCGTCGATGCCATTGCAGTCCTCGGCCGCGCCCGGGTGCACGGCCGCGTCGGTGTCGTCGCAGTCGCAGACGCCGAAGCCGTCACCATCGCCGTCGAGCCCGCCGTCGGTGCGGCCGTCGCAGTCGTCGTCGCGGCCGTTGCACACCTCTTCGGCCCCCGGGTGGACGGTCGCGTCGGCGTCGTCGCAGTCGCAGCAATGGCCCCAGCCGTCGCCGTCGGCGTCGACGCCCTGGCCGTCCAGGCCCGGCTGGCCGCAGATCTGCCCCGCCGGTGGACAGCCCGGATCGCCGCCCGCGTCACCGCCGCTGTCGCCGGCGTCGGCTGCGCCGTCCGGGCCGCCGCCGTCGGCCGGCTGGCGTTCGAGAAAGGGGTTGCAACCGCCGGCCAGCAGCAGCGCCAGCAGCCAGCAGGGCCAGGCGAGTTGGGGGTTTGCGGGCGGATGTGGCTCGACGCGCATGGCACCCATACTAGCACGGCGGCCCATGATAGACGAGCGATCTCTACGCGCTGGCGACCGGCCGGCGGGCGCGACCGGCGCTGCGCTCCGCGAAGGGCCGCGCCGGCGGGGGGCTTCAGGGCGCGCCGGGCGGGGGATCCGACTGATCCGGCGGATCCGCCGGATCCGCCGGATGCAGCTCGACCAGGGTGGCGCCCCAGTCGCCGGCCCCGACGCCGGCCAGCCGGTAGTCGGCCACCAGCCGGCTGCGTTCCAGCAGGGCGTGGACGCTGCGGCGCAGAGCGCCGGTGCCCTTGCCGTGGACGATGCGCAGCTGCAGGATGCCGCGTTCGCGGCAGGCGGCCAGGTAGTCGGGCAACAGCTCGCCGAGTTCCTGCGGCCGGAAGGTGTGCAGATCCAGCGTCCCGTCTATGGGGATCTCGATCACTTCGGGCTCGTCGGCCACCGCGTCCGTCCCTTCTCGCCCTTGCCGCGGGCTTACCGCTTTTGCGCCGGCGGGGGGCGCTTCGACGCGCCGTGTCGAGGCGCTGCGAGCGAGCGACATGCTCGCAGCGCAGCGCGAAACTGTCAACGGCCGCCCCGCGGCGGGCGCAGCAAGAGCAGCACCTGGGGCCCCGATTTGGCTTGCAATGCGCCAGAGCCGGTGTATATCCAGCACAGGACGCACGGCACTGGAACGCGGGCGCAAAGGAGGCATGCATCGTGGCTGACATTCGACCCTTTCGCGGGCTCCGCCCCCGACCGGACCTGGTGGACAAGGTGGCCAGCCCGCCCTATGACGTGCTCAGCTCGGACGAGGCGCGGCAGATCGCGGCCGACAACCCGCTGAGTTTTCTGCGGGTGGTCAAGGCCGAGGTCGATCTGCCGCCGGACGTGGACGTGCACGCCGACGAGGTCTACGAGCGCAGCGCCGAGAACTTCAAGCAGCTCGTCGCCCGCGGCGAGTTGGTGGCCGACGAGCAGCCCTGTCTCTACATCTACCGGCTGCGCATGGGCGATCACGTACAGCACGGCCTGATGGTCGGCGCCAGCGTGGACGAGTACGAATCGGGCGCGATCAAGAAGCACGAGCTGACCCGCCGCGACAAGGAGGACGATCGGGCGCGGCACGTGGAGATGCTGATGGCCAACGCCGGTCCGGTGCTGTTCACCTACCGCGCCCGGAAGGAGATCAGCGATCGCATCCGCGCCTTCTGCCGCGGGCAGCATCCGGTCTACGACTTCACCGCCGACGACGGTGTCGGCCACACCCTGTGGGTGGTCGGCGAGCCGGCCGAGCGCGACCAGCTGGCGCAGGCCTTCACCGAGGTGCCGGCTCTGTACGTCGCCGACGGCCACCACCGCAGCGCCTCGGCCTACCGGGTGCGCAACATCCTGCGCGAGCGCAACCCGAACCACAGCGGCGACGAACCCTACAACCACTTCTTGGCGGTGCTGTTCCCGGACGACGAGCTGCGCATCATGGGCTACCATCGGGTGGTGCGCGATCTGAACGGATTGGAGCCCGAGCGCTTCTTCGAGCGGGTGGGCGAGCGCTTCGAGGTCGAGCCCTGGCACGAATCCGAGCCGCAGGCGCCGCGCGAGTTCACCTGCTTTCTGGACGGGCGCTGGTACCGGCTGCGGGCGCGGCCGGACACCTTCGATGCCGCTGATCCGGTGGCCGCGCTCGACGCATCCATCCTGCAGCAGAACCTGCTGGAGCCCGTGCTGGGCATCGCCGATCCGCGCTCCGACGAGCGGATCGACTTCGTCGGCGGCATACGCGGTACCGGCGAGCTCGAACGGCGTTGCGGCAACGACGCCCGGGTGGCCTTCGCCGTGCACCCGGTGAGCGTGGAGCAGCTGATGGCCATCGCCGACGCCGGCGAGATCATGCCGCCCAAGTCCACCTGGTTCGAGCCCAAGCTGCGCTCCGGCGTGGTGGTGCGCTCGCTTCGCGAGGACCCGACGGCCGTCGGCGATTGAAGCCGAGGGGCCGATTGCACGAGATGACCCAAGCGGGCTGGATCGAAAGGAGGCCGTGCCCATGCTGATTTTGATTTCCGATGCCTTTGGACCGGAGCTGCCCGGCAAGCTGGAGCGCTTCGGCGAGGTGACCGACGACAAGGACCGGTTGAACGAGGCCGAGGTGGTGCTGGTGCGCTCCAAGACCAAGTGCACCCGCGAGTACATCGACTCGGCGCCCAAGCTGAAGCTGATCATCCGCGGCGGGGTGGGCACCGACAACATCGACAAGGCCTACGCGGCCGAAAAGGGCATCGTGGTGCACAACACGCCCAAGGCCCCCGGTGTGGCGGTGGCCGAGCTGGGCATGGCGCTGATGCTGGCGGTGCCCAACCGTTTGATCGAGGGCCACGAGTCGATGAAGGAGGGGCGCTGGATCAAGAAGGAGCTCAAGCGCAGCGAGCTGTTCGGCAAGACCTGCTGCCTGGTGGGCACCGGCAATATCGCCACCGAGTTCGCCAAGCGGGCCCGGGCCTTCGGCATGGAGCTGACGGCCTACCGCCAGTCGGGCAAGCCCCACGAGCTGGCCGAGGTCAAGCCCAGCCTGGCCGCGGCGCTGGCCGGAGCCGACTACGTGTCGCTGCACCTGCCGCTGACCGACGAGACCCGCGGCATCATCGACGCCGACGCCATCGCGGCCATGAAGGACGGGGTGGTGGTGGTCAACACCGGCCGCGGCGCCACGGTGGACGCCGAGGCCATGAAAAAGGCGCTGGAGTCGGGCAAGGTGCGCGCCTACGCCACCGACGTCTGGCCGTCGGATCCGCCGCCGGACGATTACCCGCTGCTCACCGCGCCCAACGTGATCATGACCCCCCACCTGGGCGCGTCCAGCAAGGAAAACCTGGGCCGCATCGGTGACGAGGTGGTCGGGATCATCGAGTCTTTCGTCGAGGGAGGTGCATGATGGGTCGGGTCTACAACTTCAACCCGGGGCCGTCGACACTGCCGCTGAGCGTGCTCGAGCGCGCCCGCGACGAGTTCGTCGAGTACGCCGGCAAGGGCATGTCGATCATCGAGATGAGCCACCGCTCGCCGGAGTACGACGCGGTGCACCGCGGCGCCATGGACCTGGTGCGCGAGCTGCTCGGCCTGCCCGACAACTACAAGGTGCTGTTCGTCGGCGGTGGCGCCACGTTGCAGTTCGCCATGGCGCCGATGAACTTCTTGCCCCGGGGCTCGAGCTGCGACTTCACCGTCACCGGCTCCTGGGCCAAGAAGGCCTACGCCGACGCCCAGAAGATCGGGAAGGTCAACGTGGTCTTCGACGGCAAGGACGACAACTACCTCAACCTGCCGCCACCGGCGGATCTGAAGCTCGATCCGGACGCCGCCTACCTGCACATGACGTCGAACGAGACCATCGGCGGCATCCAGTGGCACGAGTTTCCGGACGCCGGCAAGGTGCCCATCGTCTGCGACATGTCGTCCGACTTCATGAGCCGCCGGCTGCCGGCGGATAAGTTCGGCCTGATCTACGCCGGCGCCCAGAAGAACGCCGGGCCGGCCGGGGTGGCGGTGGTCATCATCCGCGACGACATGGTCGAGCGCTGCCCCGAAGACCTGCCGGCCTACCTGAGCTACAAGATCCACCACGCCAAGGACTCGCTCTACAACACGCCGCCGGCCTTCGCCATCTACATGGTCAACCTGGTCATGCAGTGGGTCAAAGACGAGGGCGGGCTGGCGGCGATGGAGAAGCTGGCCGACGAGCGGTCCGGGCTGATCTACGGCGCCATGGAGAAGGACAGCGGCTTCTACCGCTGTCCGGTGCCGGCGCACTGCCGCTCCAAGATGAACGTGGTCTTCCGCCTGCCGAGCGAGGAGCTGGAGAAGAAGTTCATCGCCGAGGCCGCCGAGCAGGGCATGGGCGGGCTGAAGGGCCACCGCAGCGTGGGCGGCTGCCGGGCGTCGATCTACAACGCCATGCCGGTCGAAGGCGCCAAGGCCCTGGCCGACTTCATGGGCGAGTTCGCCAAGAAGAACGGCTGAGCGCTCTGCGCTCCAAATCCCCGGGTAACCGTTCAGGCTCCAGACGTCACGAATCGCCTCGCATCGCGGATCA
>CAYVQE010000216.1:3762-7753 GCA_964454005.1 uncultured Myxococcales bacterium | reverse complement strand
CGGGGCTTTGGCGGCGTCCGGGGCGGGGGCGGCCGGGGCGGGGCGTTTGCTCGGCGGCATCGCGGGCTTGGCAGTGCCGGGGCTGGCCGTGCCGGGGGCCATGGCGCGGCCGGCGACCGCCTCGACGCCCAGTCCGGCCATCTTCTCCAGCAGCGGCTTCAGATCGCCCTCGTAGGAGATGATGATGCGGTCGGACTTCTTTTGCCGCCGGATCTTGCCCAGCATCTCGCCCACCATGGTCTTGGTCGCCTTGTCGATCTCGACCGGCATGTCGCCGCCGCCGCCCATCATCAGCGCGGTCTGCAGGCCCATCAGGCCCATGCCCACCGCCTGGTCGATCTTGTCGGCGCCGGCCTTGTCGGTCAGCAGGGTGACCGCGGCGCCCTGGTCCAGGCCGAGGAACATGGCGCCGCCGTCGAACTTGAACGGGATGCCTTCGGTGCCGGGCAGCTTTTCGGTCAGCACGTAGACCCGCAGCAGATCCATCTTCTCGTGGATCTCGATCATCTTGCGCAGCAGCTTGCCGCGATCGGCGTCGCCCAGGCCATCGGCGTCGCCGGCGAAGGTGTCGATGGTCTTGTCCACCAGCGCCCGGTCGGGCGAGAAGACCAGGCCCAGCCCGCCCAGCGGCGCGTAGTGCAGATCGCCCATCAGCGTATAGACCGGCCGGCCCTTGTAGTCGCCGCTCTTTTCGCCCTTGAGCCCCGCGGCATCCAGCCCGGCGATGATGAAGGCCGCCCGCTGGCCGTCGGCGTAGCTGTAGAAGGTCATCGGGCCCAGCTCATCCAGGTCCACCCCGGCCAGCTGCATGGCCTGCTTGGCCAGCGCCTGGAACGAGGGCACCTCGTCGCTCAGGCTGGCGGGCACCAGCTTGGGCATGGCAGCCTTGGCGTAGCTGAGCGCGGCCTGGGTGTCCAGGGTGCCGACCATGTCGGCGTCGGCCGGGATGGCCTTCATGGCCCCGGGCAGCTCCTCGGTGCAGGCGGCGCTGAGCGCCAGGGCGAGCAGGCAGGGTATCGAAATGCGAAGACGCTGCGACATGGGGGCGACCTCCGTCGGCTTGGTTTGGGGCATCGACGCCCATCTGGCGACACCATGCAATACCATGCGCCGGGACCGAAAGAAAAGTCCGGCGGCAACGACCTGAATCGTCGAGCGCCCGGCGGCGGGATCAGCGGATGCCGTATCGCTTCATCTTGTACAGCAAGGCCCGGCGCGACAGGCCGAGCGCCTCGGCCGTGCGGGTGCGGTTGCCGCCGAAGGCTGCCAGGGTCTTTGCGATGAGGTCTTGCTCCACGTCGCGCAGCGACAGACCCGGCCGAACGCCGGTCGCGATCTCGTCGCCCGCTCGAAGGCAGCGCCCCTCGCCGCCACCGAGCTCCTGCAGGTGGACCGGCAGATGCTCGAGCGCCAGCTCTCCGCGCGCGCCGAACAGCAGCGCGCGTTCCAAAACGTTCGACAGCTCGCGGACATTGCCGGGCCAGTCGTGGAGGGCCAGGGCCGCGGAAAAATCGGAGGAAAGCCTGGGCGCCGATCCGCTGCTGTGTCGCGCCAGCAGATGCTGTGCGATCGGCAGGATGTCCTCCCGCCGGTCGCGCAGCGGCGGGATGACGATTTCGACAACCGCGAGGCGGTAGTAGAGATCCTCGCGGAAACGTCCCGCCGCGATCTCCTCTTCGAGGTCGCGGTTGGTGGCGGCGACGACGCGGATGTCGACGCGGATCGGCTGCGAGGCGCCTACGCGTTCGAAGCTGCGTTCCTGCAGGACACGCAGCAGCTTGGCCTGCAGATCGGGGCGCATCTCCGCGATCTCGTCGAGGAACACCGTTCCCCCGTCCGCCAGCTCGAAGCGCCCCTTGCGGCGTGCGGTTGCGCCGGTGAACGCACCGCGTTCGTGGCCGAACAGCTCGCTCTCGAGCACGCCTTCGGCCACGGCCGCGCAATCGACCGTCACGAACGGTCCGCCGGCCCGGGCGGACAGCTCGTGGATCGCCCGGGCGACGAGCTCCTTGCCGGTGCCGCTTTCTCCGCGAACGAGCACCGTGCTGTTCGAGTCGGCGGCCAGGCGCACCATCTCGCGAACTTGATCGAGCGCCCGGCTCACACCGACGATGAAGCCGGGCAAGGCGTCGGCGTCGCTGCCGGACCCGGAGCAGCCGGCCGGCTCCGAATACGGACGTTCGAGTATGTCGGCCGCGACCGTGCGTAGCTCTTCGATGTCGATCGGCTTTTCGAGGAAGTCATGGGCGCCGATCTTTATGGCCGCCACCGCCGTGCGTACGTCGCCGTGCGCGGTCACCATCACCACCGGCAGCGCTGCGTGCACCCGGCGGATTCTTTCCAGCAGCTCCATCCCGCTCATCCCGGGCATGCGAATGTCGAGCAAGGCGAGATCCACGGAGTGCGAGGCCAACGCATCGAGGGCTGCCGGGCCGTCGACCGCCTGGCGCACGGCGTAGCCCTGGGACTCGAGCGCCTCTGCGAGCATGCGCCGGTGCGACGCATCGTCGTCAACGATGAGGATGACGCGCTGAGCCACGGGGGGACCTCTCCGACCAGAGATGGGCACGCGCCGACAGTCCCCCGCGGGGGCTGTCGGCGAGCTCGATCCTACCGCCATGGTCCTCGGCGGCCTGCTGCGCCACGACCAGGCCGAGGCCCAGACCGGAAGGCTTGGTCGAGTGGAAGGGCTGGATGACCCGGTCGCGTTCCTCGGCGGGGATGCCGGGCCCCTCGTCGTTCACCTCGAGGCTCAGCCCGCCGGTCTTGGGATCCCGGTGCAGCGATACGATCACCGAGCCGCCTTCGGGCGATGCATCGATGGCGTTGGTGAGCAGGTTGACGACGAGATCGCGGAAGCGTTCGTGGTCGATGAGGGCCTGCGGTCCGGCCCCGTCGGGCAGGTCGAGCACGATCTGCACACCGGCCGCTTGCGCGTCGGGCATCAGCAGCGAGGTCACGCGCCGGATGATCTCGACGGGCCGGCCGGAGACGAGTCGCGGTGGTTCGGGCCGGGCGATGTCCTTGAGGCGATCGACCCTGCGCGTCAGGCCGTCGAGCTCGGACACCATCAAGCTGGCGTACTCGTGCTCCTTCGAGCCGGGGGGGACGCGTTCGGCGATGAGCTGGGCAAAGCCCCGCAGCGAGCCGACCGGGTTCTTGATCTCGTGGGCCAGGCCTCCGGCCAGCAGGCCGATCCGCTCGAGAGAACGCCCCCGCTCCTCGGCGGCGGCGAGGGCCTGTCCCATGGCCGACGCCGCACCCGCCTGCCGGCGCAACGACCACAGCGCCGCGCCGAGGATCAGCACCAGCACCAGGCCGGCACCGCCTTGCAACCACAGAGCGCGTCGCAGCTTGAGGTAGGGCCGGGCGTCGACGCCGAGCGAGACGACGTAGGTTCCGTCGAGCGCTATTCCGCCGGCGGAGGTGCAGAAGCTCTGGCAGTCGTGGCACTGGCCGCAGACATGGGTCTCGATGCGGAACCGCTTGGCGCACAACAGGGTGGTGCCGACGATGCGCGGCGCGCCCGCGGGCCCCTCCGGTTGTTCGGGCAAAGAGCCGTGTGCGATGACGACGGCGCCGTCATCGCGCTCGAGCCGGACCCCGGTGATATCGGCGCTGGCAGCCAGCTCGGACAGCACCTGGTCGACGCGCTGGCGTTGCGCCTTGCCGTAGCGGGCCACATTGCGCACTTCCGTCGCCACCATGCGGGTCATGGTGGCGCTGCGCTCCGACATCATGCGGCTGATGCGGGCGCGGTTTTCGACGAAGTACCAGCCGAGCAGGCCGATCAAGGCGACGAGCAGGGTGCCGACCAGGCCGATGGCCCACGGCCCGAGCAGCTGTGCGGGGGTCAGAAGCCGGGTTCGCCGGGGCGCCGTTCTCAAGGAGTATCGGGCTCCTGTTCGTCGTGGTGGTCGCAGTTGCCGTCGCCGTCCTCATCGACGAAGGAGCGGCCGTGGTGCTTGCGGCAGCGGCAGCTGGCCTGGCC
>CAYVQE010000216.1:0-3662 GCA_964454005.1 uncultured Myxococcales bacterium | reverse complement strand
GTCGTGGTGGTCGCAGTTGCCGTCGCCGTCCTCGTCGACGAAGGAGCGGCCGTGGCGCCCGCCGCAGCGGCAGCTGGCCTGGCCGTCGTGGTGGTCGCAGTTGCCGTCGCCGTCCTCGTCGACGAAGGAGCGGCCGTGGTGCCCGCCGCAGCGGCAGCCCGGCTCGCCGGCCTGGTCGCAGCCGCAGTCGCCGTGCCCACCAGCCCGGCCGCCCCGTCGCGCGCAAGTCGGAGCCTGGTCCGGTGCGGAGGTGTCCTGTTGGCCGCTGAGGGCCGCGGCTTCCCGCTCGGCCGGCTGCGGGGAACCCGTGTCGCCACAGGCTCCGATCGCGATTCCGAGCCCCAGCGCAAGACCGATCATGCTCAGCTGCTTCGCGTCGATCGACATCTCTGTTCGCCTCCCGTTCGAGTTTGGCATCGTAAGATCCCCGGCGCCCGCAGGCAAGGCCGGGATGAATGCGCACCCAGGATCGCCAGCGAAATCCATGCCAGAAACCCAGCGGTTCGTTTTGTCTTTGCTCCTGGTGGGTTGGGTGTGGGGTCGGCTGTGGCGCCGGCCGCCGGTGCTCGGGCTGCGCACATCCTGCGCAGCCCGGGCGGCGATGTGCGCAGAGCCTGCACAGCGCGCTCGATTCGGCCGGCTCGCCAACGGCGCCCACAACCGGACGCAGCCACGCCTCGCGGCCAATGTGAAAAAGCGGTCTGGCAGCGCCGGGGTTTCAGGCGGGCGGCGAGTTGACAGGCCGGGCGCGAGCGGTCAGCTTGGGAGCTGGGGGGCGCCGGGAGGTGCGGGAATGGTCGAGCAGCGGATCGAGGGGGCGCGGTTGTGCGGGCCGGACGAGCTGGTGCTGGAGCTCGGCGAGTTCTGCATCCAGACCACGGCCCAGCAGGTGCACCGGCGGCTGATGGGCGGCCTGCTCGAAGGCCGGCTCGACGGTCCGGCGGTCGAGGGCGCGGTGGAGCTGCTCAGCCGCTTTCTGGCCCAGGAGGACTTCGCCGCCATCCGCGGCGCCGACGCCGACCTGGCCGGCGACCGCCGCGCCGAGGTGCGCCTCTGGCGCCAGGGCGACGCGGTCCATTGGACCAAGACCGCCGGGCACGAAGATATCGCCACCCGCGACGGCGATCCGTGATCGCCGGCCTTGTCGGACGGGGCGCTTCCGTACTCGACTCATCGCCGCCGGTCGTGTGATGCTGTCGGGCATGGGCCAGGCCGCCGTCCAGATGCTTATCTCTGTCCTGCTCCTGTTCGCGGGTGCGGGCTGTTCCGGCGCCGGAGACGGCCGACCGGGTACGGCGGAGACCATCGCCAGCGCCTTCGGTGTGTTCGCCGGTTTCACCCGGGAGTTCACCCCCTACGAGCAGGCCACCGGGTTGACCCACGCGCAGTACCTGTCCTGGGCCGGCGAGCAGTACCGGGCACTCGGCGCGCACTGGACGAGGAGCAACCTGCAGCTGATCTGGGACCAGCTGGAGCCGGAGTTGGGTCAGGGGTATGACTGGTTCAACGAGATGGGCACCGAGGAGTGCTTCTCCGCGGCGGCCGCTGCTGGCGTGCACTACCTGGCGGTGTTCCACGAGGGCGGGATCCTGGACGAAGGCCTGCGCGACCCGTTGCGGCGGACCGCGGAGTACCAGCGTTTCGTCCGCGACGTGGTGGAGCGTTACGACGGCGACGGCCGTGACGATGCACCCGGCGGTATTCGAATCAAGCACTGGCAGGTGGGCAACGAGACGCCGCGCATCGCCGCGCTGCCCGACGCCGCCCGGGTCTACGCCGACTGGTTCGAGATCACCGCCGCAGCCGTCCGCCAGGCCGATCCGACGGCCGCGTTGGTGCTGATCGGCTCCACGGATTCCTCGACCGTCGACGAACTCCACCAGCGGGTCATCCCCGTGCTGGCCGAACGGGGCGTTCGCTTCGACGCGGTCGACATCCACCACTGGGGCACGGCGGGCGCCGTCGAGATCCGCGCCGCCGCCGGCTACCAGAGCCTGTTCGCCGCGCAGGGGCTGACCGGCGTGGAGTTGTGGTCGACCGAGAACGGTACCTGGGTGGGCGAGGTGACCAGGGCCGCGGCCGATTGCGGGGCGGCCTGTACGCCCGAGCAGGTCTGCGTGGCCGTCGCCGGCGAGCCCCGTTGCGTACCCCGCTGCGCTTCGGACGCCGACTGCCCCCCGTCGGCGCCCAGCTGCGATGTCGCCAGCGGGATCTGCGGCGAGCCGACCCAGAGCCTGACCGAGCAGGCCCGTTCCCTGATCCGGCGTTTCGTGCTCAACCGCGATGCCGGGGTGCGCCGGATCATGTGGAACAACCTGGTCGCCTGGCACCGCTTCGGGGGCAACTACGGCGGAATCTTCGATCGCATGGGCCTGGTCTCCGGTGGCTTCCTGGAGTTCGAAAGCGAGGCCGATCGCGGACGGCCCCGCCCGGCGTGGTTCGCCTACCAGATGCTGGCCGCCCGCACCGATGCGCTGTGGGCCGAGCGCCTCGGCCCGGTCGAGACCGGCGACGCCCGGGTGTACGCCTCGGCCTACCGCAACGCGAGCAGCGGCCTGGTGGGCTGGGTGGTCTGGGCGGAAGAGGAAGGCGTCGCCGTGGAGCGCCGGGTCGCCGGCAGCGGCGCGCGGGTGACCGGTTTGATCACCGACGCCGGCGGTAGCCCACTGCGGGACGAGACGGTCCCGGCGGTGGACGGAAGTGTCGCGTTCCAGGTCGGGCGCGATCCACTGTGGGTCGAACCCCTGCCCGAGTGACGAGCCGGGGGCGGGCGCCCCCCGCTTTGCGTGACGATCCGACGCGGGTCTCGGCCGCGACAGCTGCAGGCTCGTCCGACCGCCCCAGAGGGCCCAAATAGGAATATTTGGGTATAAAAAAGCGTTGGGCGTGGGCTTGACGACTGTTCCTGTTATGCGCATATTAGGAACAGATGCTTTCGGGAGGACGTGATGGCAAAAAACCGACTCAACATCAGCTTGGACCAGGATCTCGTGGACTTCGCCAAGCTCTTCGCCGCAGAGAACCGTACCACGGTCGCCGAGGTGATCACCCAGTACCTCCTCGCCTTGAAGCGCAAGGCCGAGGGCGAAACCACGGCCAAGATCCTGGCTCACCCGGCTTTCCACGAGGCCATGGAGGAGGTCCAGGCCAAGCTCCGCGAGGGCAGGGCCGAGTGGCACACCTTTGACGAGACCTTGGCCGACTGATGGAAACACTCTTCGAGAAGGCCTTCGTGAAGGCGCTCCGCAAGCACTCCGGGACAAAGAAACAGGTGGAGAACAAGGTCCGGATGATCATGGAGCAGCCGCTGGCCGCCGCCCTGGCCGAACAGCGAGGCCCGGGCGCCGCAGTCCGGGCAGACGTAGCCGCTGCGTCACATCCCGCAGCCCACGTGGGCCGCCCGCGCCGTCCGCGGGCAGGATAGAAGACAGTGGCATCGTCTGCCCAGCGATCGCGGCAGGTCTGCCCATCGAGAAGCCGGTCGCTTTATTCCATCAGAGGTATCCCTTCCAGAGGGCGAGGCCAACCGTTCACTCGTCTTCAAGAGGTGTTTCTTCTTGCGCTCGTGCAACGGGCGCATATTTCAGCACACGTACTTTCTCCACCGTCACCCCTTCTTATTCACGGCCAGGATCTCATGATCCGACTTAGAGATCAAGATG
>CAYVQE010000215.1:0-7769 GCA_964454005.1 uncultured Myxococcales bacterium | reverse complement strand
CGGCGTCTCGGCCATCCGGGCCCAGTCGGCGCGCAAGCGGGATCCGGGCCTGAGCGGCTTCCGGGTGCGCACTCCCCACGGGCTGACCTACGACTTTCCCTCGCGAGCGGCGCTGGATCGCTGGCTGGCCGAGCGCGAGGATGTGACCGGCTGCCAGGTGGCCGCTCCGGACGGCGACTGGCAGCCGGCCGAGCGGGTGTTGGTGCAGCGGCCCAATGCGGCCGCCGCCGGCAGCGAGGGCGGCGGGCCGGCGACGGTCGATCCCTCGCGGCCGCTGGATGCGGCGGCCATGCGGCCGGTGGTGGCCGTGCCGCCGGGCGCCCCGGTGGGCGCCGCGGCGCAGCCGGGGCCCGAGCGCGACCCCTACGCCGCGCTGCGCCCGCCGCGGGCGGGCTGGCTGCTGTGGTCGGCGTTGGTGGCGACCGCGCTGGCGCTGCTGGCCGTCGGGGCGGTGACCGTGACGCGCTACGGGGTGCTCGATCTGTCGGCCTACCTGCCCCTGGCGGCCATCGGCGTCCAGGCCCCGGCCACCGCGGCCGCCGAACCGCAGGCTGCGGCCGATGCGCCGGCGCGGCCGGAGCCGACCGATCCGGAGAATCGCTTCCGCCGGGCCCTGGTGCAGGGCCGCCGCAACCTGCGCGCCAAGCGCTTCTCGCGCGCGGCGCTGGAGTTCAAGCGGGCCCTGGGCGTGCATCCGGGCTCGGTCGAGGCGCTCGAAGGGTTGGCTGAGGCCTTTGCCGGGCTGGGCGATGGGCAGCGGGCCAAGGCGGCCCTGCGCAAGGCGCGCGAGATCAAGCACCGTTGATCCGAGGTTCCTTTCGGAACGCTGAACGCATTGGGTTTTCAATGGGCTTACATGGGAACAAAGACGGCCGAGCGCACGAATTCAGCAAATCGGTCTCGCCCCGCCCGAAAGGCGTGGCAACGGCCAGGTTGATCGTTCGGTGCGGAACCGCTGGCGGGCGGTGGCCGGCCAGCGCAGACAAGGCTCTGAGGCGATGGATATCAAGTGCGAACGCTGCGGCAGCGAGTACGAGTTCGAAGACGATCGGGTAACCGAGGCCGGGGTCACCGTCAAGTGCAGCAACTGCGGCCACCTGTTCAAGGTGCGCAAGAAGTCCTTCGTGCTGACCGAACCGGTGTCGCAGCAGGAAAGCGAGCCGGCTCCGGCCGAGAAGAACTGGATGGTGCGCAAGGCCGACGGCTCCGTGCTCAGCTTCAAGGAGCTGACCACGCTGCAAAAGTGGATCGTGGAGCGCCGGGTCGAGCGCGACGACGAGATCTCCAAGAGCGGCGAGACCTGGAAACGGCTGGGCTCGATCGCCGAGCTGTCGTCGTTCTTCCAGGTGGTCGACCAGGCCGCCGGTAGGCCCGCCGCCGAGGAAGCGCCGCAGCACTCCATCGAGACGGTCGGCCAGGAACGCTCCACCCAGCCCTTGCCTGCGGCCGAGCCCGCCTCCGCCGAGGCTCCCGCCTCCGCCGAGGCTCCGGCGGGCGAGATGGCGGGCCCCGCTGGGCCCCAGGCTTCGGCGCCGTCCCTGCCCTCGGCGCCTCCCCAGGCTTCGGCGCCGTCCCTGCCCTCGGCGCCTCCCCAGGCTTCGGCACCGCCCCAGGCTTCGGCACCGCCCCAGGCTTCGGCACCGCCCCAGGCTTCGGCACCGCCCCAGCCCTCGGCCCCGCCCGCCTACAGCGACGGCGCGGCGGGTCTACCCGCCGTCTCGCCCTCCGCAGCCTTGGCGGAGGAGGGAGCCTCGGCGGAGGCGGGGGAGCCCGACTCCTGGGGCGACCTGGCCTTTGCCGCGGCCGACGAGGACGACGTGGTGGAGAAGTGGAAGCGCCGCGGCCGGCGCAAGTGGTACTTCATCGTGCCCCTGCTGCTGATCGCCGCCGGGGTGGGGGCCTTTTACCTGCTGGCGCCGGAGCGCTTCATGGGCCTGGTGCAGCAGGTGATCGGCGAGCCGGAGCCCAGCGTTTCCAAGCTGGCCCGCACCCAGTTCGAGCAGGGCCGCCAGCACTTCTTCAAGGACTCGGCGGCCGAGCTCGAGGCGGCCATCCAGGATCTGTCCAGCGCGGTGGACGAGGCCAAGGGCCGCTTCCCCCAGGCCATGGGGCTGCTGGCCGAGGTCCACGTCACCCGGGCCGAGCGCGCCGGCCGGGCCGCGGCCGCGGCCCGCGACCAGCTGGCCGCGGTGCAGGCCGAGCGCGAGAAGATCGCCGCTGCCGCCGGTGCCGAGCCGGGGGCCGAGGCCCGGGCGCAACTCAAGGCACTCGACGAGAAGAAGCAGGCGCTGGAACAACGGCAGGCGGCGCTGGCCGAGCAGCGCCGCCAGGACCTGGCCGAGGCCAAGCGCCTGATCGACGCTGCCCGCGAGCAGGCGCCCGAGGCCTTCGCCCCGCTGCGGGCGCTGGCCGACTACCTGCGGGTCAAGGGGGCCGATCGGGCCCAGATCGAGGTGCCGCTGGCCGAAGCGGCCCGCAAAAAGACCGACGACCCGTTGCTGGTCTACATCGACGGCGCCGCCTTTGCCGCGGACGAGGCCGCGCTGGACACAGCGGTGCGCAAGCTCGGCCGGGCCATCGAGCTGCAGGCCAAGTCCGGCGGGCCCGATCTGCTGCGCGCCCGGCAGGCGCTGGCCCGCGTGCTGGCCCGGCTCGACCGCCCGGCCGAGGCCCGGGCGCAGCTCGAGCGCATCCTGGCCACCAGCGCCGAGCACCAGCTGGCCAAGGCGCTGCTGGAACAGCTGCCGGCCGAGCAGCAGCCGGAGGCCGCGGACGACGAGGCCCCGGACGAGGAAGATGACGGCGCTGCCGAGGACGTGGCGGCCGCCGACTCCGGCGAGAAGGACACCGAGCAGGCCGCGGCCGCTGACGGGGACGACAAGGGCGAGCAGGACAAGCCGGACCAGCCCACCGGGTACGACGGCTGGGTCAGCCGCGCCGATCGGCTGCAGCGTGCCGGCCGGGCCCGGCCGGCGCTGAAGGCCTACGAGCAGGCCCTGGAGCACAAACCCGGCGACGTCGAGGCGCTGACCGGCAAGGGACTGTGCCTGCTCGACCTGGGCCACGACGGCGCCGCGGTGGGCGCCTTCCGCCGCGCCCTGCGCAGCAACCCGCGCTACGGGGTGGCCATCATCGGGCTGGCCGAGGCCTACAAGTACCGGCGTGACAACGACAAGGCGATCGAGTACTACAAGCGCTATCTGGAGGTGCTGCCCCACGGTCCGGAGGCCGCGGTCGCCCGCTCCAACCTGGAGCAGCTCGGGCAGTGACAGGCCCCTCGGCAGGGCCACAACCCATGACCGCGGGTCTTTCAGCCTGCGGCTGAAACGGAGAGAGAGACCATGTCGCCGCTCAAGATCACCAGCTCCGAAGACGAGTACTTCGCGCGCCAGGAGGCGCTCAAGCTGCGCAAGCTGGCCCAGCAGAAACGCGATGAGATGAACGCGGCCGAGCGCGAGAAGCTCAAGGACCTGCACTGGATGCATTGCCCCAAGTGCGGTTTCAAAATGAAGACCATCTTGATCAACGAGGTCGAGATCGACAAGTGCTTCAACTGCGGCGGGCTGTACTTCGACGACGGTGAGCTGGAGAAGGTCTCGGGACGGGCCGATAAGTTCTTCAAGTCCGTCGACGAAGTCTTCGAGAAGGAGTGAGGATCAGGGACGGAGGTTCAGCGCCCCACCCTCCGTCCCCATTGGGCGCATTAGGCGTACTTGGCGGCCAGGCCGCTGCGCTGATTGAACTCGCGGATCAGCTCGTCGTACTCGGCGGCCCGCTGCCAGTGGCGCGGCCAGTAGTCGCGGTAGTCGAACCACTGGGCGTTGAGTTCGTCGAGCTCTTTCTGCTGCTGTTCGATCCAGGTGAAGTACTTCAAGTTGTGGATGCGGTTGCGGTCCCAGTGGTCGAGTTCGGCCATGTGATCGGTCTTGAGCCCCAGCAGGTGCAGGTGCAGGTCGCGCTCGGCCATCAGCTCGGTGTACTCGCCCTCGGCCGTGCGGGCCTCGGTCAGGCGCGATTCATACAGCTCCATCGAGTCGGTGAAGATGGTGAACAGGACGTCGCGCTCGTCGAGCTGGTTCCACTTGGCCGTCTTGATGCAGGCCAGCAGGTTGCCGATGGACGAGATGCCCAGCAGGTCGAGCTGCTCGACGACGGCGGAGTCCACGCCCCGGCGTTCGAGCAGCTTGCGGCCAGCCGGCTCGTTGAACAGCCGGATCAGGGCCATCGGGTCGGTGTCGTCGACCGCTGTGATGAAGTCGGTGTTGCGCACGTTGTGGATCCAGGGCACGTGCTTGTCGCCGATGCCCTCGATGCGATGGCCGCCGAAGCCATTGCGCAGCAGTGTGGGGCACTGCAGCGCCTCGGAGGCGATCACCTTGCAGGCCGGGTAGAGTTCCTTGAGCCGCTCGCCGGCGCCGATGGTGCCGGCCGAGCCGGTGGCCGAGACGTAACCGAAGAAACGCTCGTTGCTATCGAGCCGGTCGCGCAGCACCTCCTCGATGGCGCTGGCGGTCACCTCGTAGTGCCACATGGCGTTGCCGAACTCGTCGAACTGGTTGAGCACCACCACCTGGTCGCCGCGTTCGGCCTTGATCTCCCAGCACTTGTCGTAGATCTCCTTGACGTTCGACTCGCAGCCGGGGGTGGCGAAGACCTCGGAGCCGATCGTCTCTAGCCACTCGAAGCGCTCGCGGCTCATCTCCTCGGGCAGGATGGCAACCGACTCGCAGGCCAGCAGGCTGGCCACGTAGGCGCCGCCGCGGCAATAGTTGCCGGTCGACGGCCAGACCGCCTTCTGGGTTGTCGGATCGAATGTGCCGGTGACCAGCCGCGGCGCCAGGCAGCCGAAGGTGGCGCCCACCTTGTGCGCGCCGGTGGGGAAGTATTTGCCCACCAGGCCGAAGATGCGCGGCTTGACCCCGGTCAGCTCGCGCGGGATCTCCATCACGTTGACTCCGTGGAAGCCGCCGCTGTCGGGGTCGTTCTTCCAGCTGATGCGGAACAGGTTGCGCGGGTGGACGTCCCACAGGCCGATGTCGGCCAGCTCGGCCTTGACCGCATCCGGGATCAGGGACGGGTCCTTCTGCTGGGCGAAGGTGGGGATCAGAATGTCGCGCTCGGCGCAGCGTTCGGCCGTGCGCGCGACCTGCTCCTGGCGAATCTCGTTCGGCTGGCTCATATCTGACAATCTCCTCGGGCTGGGCCGGCCTGCGGCCGGCCGCATCGAAAACGGCGAGCCAGAGTAACACCGGCCGCATGGCCGGGCAAGGTCTAGCGGAGGCCCCGGAGGCCCGGACTTGTTGCGTTGGGCGGCGGTGGTTAGGATGGGTGGTGTACCGGCAGCGGGGAGGTGCACATGACGACCAACGAAGCGCGCTACTACAGCCGCCGCGACGACGGCACGGTCGAGTGCGGCCTGTGCCCCCACGCCTGCGTCATCAAGCCGGGCCGCAGCGGCGTCTGCAACGTGCGCCGCAACGAGGGCGGCCGCCTGCTTGCCATGACCTACGGCCGGGCCATCGCGCTGAACCACGATCCGATCGAGAAAAAGCCCTTGTTCCACGTCCTGCCCGGCTCGCGTTCGACCAGCGTGGCCACCGCCGGCTGCAACCTGAGCTGCGAGCACTGCCAGAACCACGACATCAGCCAGTACCCGGTGCGCCACGGCGAGGTGCCCGGCCGCCAGCTGTCACCCGAGCAGGTGGTGGCCGCGGCCCGGCAGGCCGGCTCGGCCACCATCGCGCTGACCTACACCGAGCCGACCATCTTCATGGAGTGGGGCCAGGACATCGCCGCCGCTGGCGCGGCCGTCGGGGTGGGCTGCGTGTCGATCAGCAACGGCTTCGTCCAGCCCGAGCCGCTGGCCGACCTGGCGCGTCACCTGCTGGCGGCCAACATCGACCTGAAGTCCTTCGACGACGCGTTCTACCGCAAAGTCTGCGGCGCCCGGCTGCAGCCTGTGCTCGACGCCATCGCCCAACTCGTCCGTGCCGGGGTGTGGGTCGAGGTGACCACTTTGCTGATCCCGGGGCTGAACGACGACGACGCCCAGCTCGAGCGGATGGCTGGCTTTCTGGCCGGGCTGGACCCGGCCATCCCCTGGCACCTGAGCCGCTTCCACCCCGACAACCGCATGGTCGACCGCGGCCCCACCTCGCCCGAGCGCATCCACCGCGCCCGGCAGATCGGGCTCGGGGCCGGGCTGCGCTTCGTCTACTCGGGCAACGTCTGGGGCGACGAAGGCGAGCACACCCGCTGTCCGGGCTGCGCCCGGGTGCTGATCGAGCGCCACGGCTTCAGCGTGCTGGCCAACCAGCTGGCCCCCGGCGGCCGCTGCCCCGACTGCGACGAGACCATCGAGGGCGTGTTCGAGTAGTGGGTTACTTTTTGCCGGTCTGGTTGATCTTGAAGGCGTAGAGCTTGTGATCGCCTGAGGTGACGTAGAGCCGATCTCCGTCGATGGCCGGGTCGGACTCGATCTTGTAGCCGGTCTTGTAGCGGAAGAACTGCTTGCAGTTGGCCCGGTCGAGGGCGTAGATGCTGGCGTCGCCCTGGCCGCCGCCGAAGAAGACCAGGTTCTTGTAGAACACGCCGTAGGAGACCACCTCGCCCTGGGTCAAGAAGTGGCACTTCTCCTCGCCGGTGGCCGCATCCAGGGCGTAGAACTTGTGATCGTTCGAGCCGATCCACAGCACCCCGGCTTCGATCTTGGGCGAGCTGAGCACGTCGCCACCGGTCTGGAACTGCCACTTGACCCGGGTGCCGGTGGCCGCGTCGATGGCGTATACCTTGTCGTCCTTGCTGCCGAAGTAGACCGTGCCGTCGACCACCAGGGCCGTGGAGGTGATGCCGCCGCCGGTCTTGTAACGCCACTTCAGGCTGCCGTCGGTGGTGTTGAGGGCGTACATGTAGCCGTCCAGGTTGCCCACGTAGAGCACCCCGTCCTTGACCGCCGGGGCGGCGTAGGAGTAGGCCTTCGGCTCCACCCGGGGCTTTGCTTTGGGCTCGGCTTCGTCGTCGCCGGTCGCTTCGGAGTCGCCGGCGGTCGCCTCGTCGCCGTCGCCGGCCTCATCCGCCGCTTCGCCTTTGGCCTCGTCGTTTTCCTCGTCGTTTTCCTCGTCGGGCTCGGCCTTCTCGGGCTCGGCCGGAAACTGCCACTGCTGCTTGCCGGTCTCGGCAGCGAGCGCGTAGACGTGGCCGTCGTAGGAGGTCATGTAGACCACGCCCTCGGACAGGATGGCGTCGGACTTGATGCGCTCGTCGGCCGAGAACTGCCACTTGAGCTGCCCGTTGAGGCTGACCGCGTAGAAGGATTGGTTGGTGGCGCCGAAGTAGATTCGCTTGCCATCGCTGATCGGGTGGGCGAAGATCTCGGCGCTCGGCGCGGCGTACTGCCAGCGCGACTTGCCCTTATTGTCCACCGCATGCAGCGTTCCGTTCTCCGAGCCGAACACGATCAGGTTGTCGAGCACCAGCGGCGTCGAGTACAGGGCCGAGGCGGTGGGGAACTCCCAGAGCTTCTCGATCGAGGGCGAACAGCCCGTGGCCCCGAGCCAGGCCAGGCCGCTCGCGGCCAACACCACCAAACGCCATCCGGATCCGAGTAGCGATCGCATCTCAAGTCCCCCTGTCGTGGGATTTTCATTGGCAGACGTATGTCGATTCTCATAGCAAATCGCAAGGATGCCTGTCAACTCCGCGCGGTCCGGGCCCAGCCCGCTGGTATCTGGTCGCGCCGCGCCGGTCCGTGCTAGAGTGAAATGAGAGGA
>CAYVQE010000214.1:0-7777 GCA_964454005.1 uncultured Myxococcales bacterium | reverse complement strand
TTTTCGAGCGGAGTCGTAGTCATCTACGTCGAGCATCGAAAACGCCTCGCTGACGGCGAAGCCGGGCCTGCGAGCGTAGCGAGCGGTTCTCGGTCCGCAGAGATCGCGGCCGAGGTGGGAAATCAGGGCTCGGGCGGAGCCGGCCTCGGCAAGCCCTCAGGCAAAGCGACCCTTGTTCCGCGCTGATGGCGGCGCTAGCATCGGCCCATGGACGATCCCAAGACCCCAGCCCCCAGCCGCGAGCAGCTCGATGCGCTGCAGCAGCGCATCGTGGCCGAGCACCGCGACGAGCCGCACCCCGACATCGCCCCCGGTGCGCTCAAGCTCCACCTGCTGGTCCACGGCATGGTCGAGCGCCAGCTGCTCTACGACGATCCGCCCGAGACGCGCCAGGCCCTCGACCATTTGCTGGCCGCCGGCCTCGACCGCCACAGCGCCGTCCACGCCATCGGCGAGGTGGTCGCCGGCGAGGTGTGGGCCATCACGAACGAACAGCGCGCCTTCGACCGCGAGGCATTCGTGGCCGGCCTGCGCCGCCTGATGGAAAAATAGTCGAGTCTAGCCGGCCTCGAGCGCCTCGGCGAAGACCCGGATCACCGGCCCGCTGGGCTGGCCCGACACCGGCGCGATGCGCGCCAGGCCGCGGGCGGGCAGCAGCTTGAGGTCGAACTCGGACTGCTGCGGGCCGGGCACCCGGATGCGGCAGACGATCCAACCGCCGCCGGTCTTGTCGAGCGTCACCTTGCCGGTGTCGCGGCCTTCGGTGGTGATGGTCTTGACCTGCAGCGCCAGCGCGTCGCCGCGGCGGCCGGTCACCCGCGGCGGGCTGGTGCCGAAGATGTAGGCCAGCGCCTGCAGAAACGGCGCCGGGTCGCCCTCCAGCCACAGCAGCCGCCCCTGGCCGGTGGGCTGGTCGCCGGCCGCCTCGTCCCGGCGCACCTCGATGGCCAGCTCGAACTTCAGATCGCCGTCGCGGTAAGGGATCTCGAACACCTTCCAGTCGCCGTCGGCCTCCCAGCCAGAGGCCGCCTCGGCCGACGGCTGCACCCCGTCGCGCACCAGCTTGGCCCGCACCCGCATATCGACCAGCTTGCCCGGCTTGCCGTTGCGCATCACCTTCGGCCCCGGGTGATCGCTGTCCACCGCAACCACCTGCTGGCCGCCGGCCGGCTGCTGCCCGTCGCCGGCCGCCGGCGCGGCCTCGTCGGCCTCCTTGGGGCAGCCCGCCAGCAGCAGGCCCAACCCGGCCACCATCACCGTCCCCCACCCCGTCATCGAACCACCCGTGCGCATCGCAATCTCCCTCGGCGCCCGTTGCGGGCGCCCCGTCTCAGCCGCCGCGGCGCAGCGCCCGGCGGTGCCGGATCAACCGCCGCGCCGCCCACACCACCATGACCGCCGCCAGCAGCAGCATCGCGCCCACGATCGCATCGAACCACCACGGCACGGCCCAGAACCCCTCCAGCCGGCCGATGAACACGAAGCCGAAGCGCGCCCCGAAGGCCAACAGCAGCAGGCCTAGCCCGGCCCACAGCAGCAGCTTGGTCTCGTGCTTGCGCTCCGGGCTGAGCAGCCCGGACAGGTCGAAGCGGATGTCGGCCGAGGAGTCGTAGTGCTCGTACTCCAGCTCCATCTGGCTGGCCGCTTGGGCCACCAGCGCGCCGCCGCAAGCCGGACAGCGCTCGCGAGCGCAGGCCCAGTGGTCCTGCGGGTAGTGCTGCATGCATTCGCGACACCGCTTGGCCGTCACCGCGTTGGTCCTCCTGGCGGCCGGGCGCTGTCATGGCCGCCGTCCGTCGCCCATGGTCGCCCATGGTAGGGCCGCCGGCCGCCGACCGCAAGGGCGCAGCCCCCCGAACACGAATCGACTTGAAAAAAAAGACCGCTCGGGAATGATCCGATCGTCCGGCTTGTTCTGGCTTGCAGCCAGCGGCAAACGGACGGGAAAATGATGAGTGGTCTGTCCGCTTTCCACCTGTGGTGCCGGGGCCTCAACCCCGGGGGAGCGAGCGAGGATGATCGAAGTCGACGACGTCACCAAGAACTACGGCCCGGTGCGGGCCCTGGACGGGCTGAGCTTCGAGATCCCACGCGGCCAGATCGTGGGGCTGCTGGGGCCCAACGGGGCCGGCAAGACCACCCTGCTCAAGGTCCTGACCACCTACTTCGAGCCCAGCAGCGGATCGGCTCGGATCGACGGCCACGACGTGGTCACCGATCCACTGGCGGTGCGCCAGCGGGTGGGCTACCTGCCGGAGAACGCGCCGCTGTATCAGGAGATGCTGGTCCAGGAGAGCCTGCTGCTGACGGCCGACCTGCGCGGCACGCCGCCCGGCGAGCGCGGGGCGCTGATCAGCCGCGCGGTGCGCGACGCCGACATCGCCGACGTGCTCACCCGACCCATCGGCCAGCTCTCCAAGGGCTACCGGCAGCGGGTGGGCCTGGCCCAGGCCATCCTGCACCGGCCGCCGATCCTGATCCTGGACGAGCCCACCAGCGGCCTGGACCCGGATCAGATCGTCGAGGTGCGCCAGCTGGTGCGCCGGCTGGCCGAGACCTCGACCGTGATCCTGTCGACCCACATCCTGAGCGAGGTCGAGCAGACCTGCGAGCGGGTGCTGATCCTGATCAACGGCGCGCTCAAAGCCGACGCCGAGCTGGCCGAGCTGACGGCCGGCAACCGCTTCCGGCTGGGCCTGGCCGCCGGCGCCGACGGCGAGGCGGTGGCCGCCGAGCTGCGCGCCAGCGAGGGCATCACCGGCGTGCACGCCGACGGCGGCGACGGCCTGCTGCGGCTGCAGGTCGAGGCGGCCCAAGATGTCGACCTGGGCCGGCGCCTGTTCGAGCTGGCCAAGGCCAAGGACTGGCCGCTGCGCGAGCTGCGGCCCGACAGCCGCACCCTGGAGAGCGTCTTCCGCAGCCTGTCGTCCGGAGAGTCCGGAGCGTCCAGAGAGGAGGTGGCGCTGTGAACCGCACCTGGGCCATCGCCCGCAAGGAGTGGAAGGCCGCCTTTTTATCGCCGGTGGCCTTGATCTTTCTGGGCATCTTTTTGTGCGCCTCGCTGTTCGTGTTCTTCTTCCTGGAGGACTTCTTCGCCCGCAACATCGCCGACGCCAAGCCCTTCTTCCGCCACATGCCCTGGCTGCTGGTGCTGCTGACCTCGGCCTTCACCATGCGGCTGTGGAGCGAGGAGGCCCGCACCGGCACCCTGGAGCTGCTGCTGACCCTGCCGCTGCGGCTGCGCGACGTGGTGCTGGGCAAGTTCCTGGCCGGGGTGGGCCTGGTGGCGGTGGCCCTGGTGCTGACGCTGCCGGTGCCGATCTTCATCGAGATCGTCGGCGACCTGGACTGGGGCCCGGTCATCGGCGGCTACCTGGGCCTGCTGCTGCTGGCGGCGGCCTACCTGGCCATCGGCATGCTGATCTCCTCGCTGACCAGCAGCCAGCTGGTGGCGCTGATGCTCAGCGTGGTGGTCTGCGGCAGCCTGGTGGGCCTGGGCCTGCTGCCTGAGGTGCTGACGTTGGGCCTGGCGGCCGACGAGGTGCTGCGGGCCCTGGGCACCGGGTCGCGGTTTGCCAGCATGCTGCGCGGGGTGCTGTCGCTGAGCGACCTGGTCTACTACGTCAGCCTGGCCGGGCTGGCGCTGGCGGCCAACGCGCTGGTGCTCGAGGTACGTCGCTGGGGCCACAACCGGGTCGGCCGCCAGCGCCGCTCGCGCTTCGGCCTGGCCATGGGCCTGCTGGCGGCCAACCTGCTGGTGCTCAACCTGGGGCTGGCCTGGGCCGGCGACCCGCGGGCCGACATGACCGAGTGGGACGAGTACAGCCTGGCGCCGGTGACCGAGTCGCTGGTGCGCGGCGCGCCCGAGCCGCTGCTGGTGCGCGGCTACTTCTCGGACCAGACCCATCCCCTGCTCGATCCGCTGGTGCCGCAGATCCGCGACTTCCTGCGCGAGCTGCAGGCGGCCGGCGGCGACAATCTGATGGTCGAGTTCGTCGACCCCACCACCGACGAGGAGCTGGCCGCCGAGGCCAAGCGCGACTACGGCATCGGGCCGGTGCCCTTCCACTTCGAGGACCGCCACGCCGAGTCGGTGGTCAACGCCTACTTCCACATCCTGGTGCGCTACGGCGACCGCCACGAGGTGCTCGACTACCGCGATCTGATCAAGGTCGACTTCGAAGGCGACGGCATCCAGGTGCGGCTGCGCAACCTGGAGTACGACGTGGCCCGCGCGGTGCAAAAGACGGTCTACGGCTTCAAGAGCCTGGAGTCGCTCTGTGCCCAGCTGCCGGCGCCGGCCGAGCTGCGCATCATCGCCTCCTCGTCCAGCCTGCCGCAGCAGCTGGCCGCGGTGCCCGGGCGCATCGAGACGGTGGCCGAGGAGTTCTCCAAGCGCTGCGGCGGCAAGTTCAGCTGGACGCGGGTCGACCCCGACGACCCCGACACCGCCATCGACCCCGAGCAGCTGGCCCGCGACACCGGCATCCAGCCGATGATGAGCCTGACCGCGGGCCAGCCCTTCTACCTCGACATGGTGCTGGCCATCGGCGACGAGCAGCAGGTGCTGTCGGCCTCGGGCGGGCCCGGTGAGAAGCAGATCCGCGACGGCCTGCGCTCGGCGCTGCAACGCCACGCCCCGGGCTTTATCAAGACGGTCGGCCTGGTGGTGCCCGAGCAGATGGACCCGCGGCTGCAGCGGATGCAGCGCCGGCCGCCGCAGCGCAAGCCCAGCTTCGAGATGCTGGAGCGCGAGCTGCGCCAGAGCTACCAGCTGCGCCGGGTGAAGCTGGACGACGGCCGGGTGCCGGGCGACATCGACGTGCTGCTGGTGCTGGCGCCCGAGAAGCTGGGCGAGAAGGCGCGCTTCGCCCTGGATCAGTACCTGATGCGCGGCGGCGCGCTGATCGTGGCCACCGCGGCGCAGACCTTCACACCGGCGCCGGACGGCGGCCTGTCCACCCAGCCGGTGGACGACGGGCTGGACGGGCTGCTGGCCGACTGGGGGGTGCAGGTGGGCGACGGGGTGGTGCTCGACGAGCGCAACCTGCGCTTCCCGGTGCCGGTGCAGCGCCAGCTCGGCTCGGGGCTGGTGGTGCAGGAGGTGCAGATGGTGGACTATCCGCCCTTCGTGGTGGTCGAGGGCGACGGGCTGGCCGGCGACAACCCGGCCACCGCAGCGCTGAGCGAGGTGGTGGTGCACTACGGTTCCAGCGTCTCGTGCATCGCGCCGGCCGACGCCGGCGACGACGAGGCGGCCGCGGCCTGCCGCCCGCTGCTGAGCACCTCGGAGCAGGCCTGGCAGGTCGAGTCGGCCGCCTTCGACGCCGCGCCCGACTACCAGAGCCACGGCGATCTGGGCTACGCCGCGCCCGCCGAGCGCGACCAGCTCGACCTGGCGGTGGTGGTGCGGCGGCGCTTCGACTCGCACTACAAGGACCGCCAGCCGCCGGTGATCGCCGGCGAGCAGCCGCCCGCGCCCGGCGCCGGTGAGGACGAAGCGCCCGCGGAGCGCTACCGGGCCGGGGTGATCGAGCAGTCGCCGCCCGACACCCCGCTGGTGGTGCTGGGCTCGTCGAGCTTCATCTCGGACATGACCCTGGCGCTGGCGATGCAGATCTCGGAGATCAACCGCTCCAACCTGCAGCTGATGGCCAACCTGGTCGACTGGACGGTCGAGGACCCGGCCCTGCTGCAGATCCGCTCCCGCGAGCGCATGGCGCGCACGCTGGGCAAGATCGAAGACGGCACCAAGGTGGGCTGGGAGCTGGGCCTGTTCGGCTTCGCCGCCCTGGCGGTGATCGCCATCGGTCTGTTCACCCTGGGCCGGCGCGGCCGCGCCCGGCCGATCCGGCTGACCGAGCCGAGCGCCTGAGGAGGACGGCATGCGACGCATCAACGGCATCCTGACGGCAGCGCTGGTGTTCCAGCTGCTGTTGTTCGGCTCGCTGATCGCCTTCTGCGGCCCGCAGCCGACCCACATCGAGCCGGTGGCCGTGCTGGGCGAGCTGGAGCCCGACGCGGTCGAGCGCATCACCATCGCCGCGCGCAGCGGCGAGAAGGTCGACCAGCTGATGCTCGAGCGCGCCGGCGAGCGCTGGCGGCTGCCCGGCCAGCACGGCTACCCGGCCGACGACGAGAAGGTCGATGCGCTGCTGGGCAAGCTCACCGGCCTGCGCAGCAGCCGCATCGTGGCCCGCGGCGAGGAGCACCGGGTGGATCTGAAGGTGACCGACGAGACCTTCCAGCGCAAGATCACCCTGGCCGCCGGCGAGGCCGAGCACGTGCTCTACCTGGGCGACAACGCCGCCGGCCGCGCGGTCTGCCTGCGCTCCGACCTGCGGCCGGAGACCTTCGCTTCGGCCGAGATCCAGATCTGGGACATCCGGGCCCGCCCGGCCAACTGGTTCGCCCAGCCCTACTTCGAGATCGGCACCGATCGGCTGGTCTCCATCCGCATCCAGGGCCCGGAGCAGACGCTGCAGCTGCAGCGCGCCCACAGCGACGGCTGGCGGCTCGACGGCGCGCCCATCGCGGCCGAGAAGCTCGACGGCCTGCTCGAGCGCCTCGAGCGCATCGAACTCGACGGCGTGCGCGCCGAGGCCGGCAGCGACGCGGCCAAAAAAGCGCTGGCCGGCGCCGAGAAACGCTGGACGCTGGAGCTGGCCATGGCCGACGCCGCCCTGCAGCCCGCAGCCGCCGCCGGCGAGGTGCCCGACCCGCAGCCGCTGGCGGACGAGGAAGGCGACGCTGCGGACGGGCAGGAGCCGGCCGACGCGACCGACGAGACCGAAGCAGCCGAGGACCCGGCCGCCGGGCCACCCGAGCTGCCCGAAATCGTCCAGCGCCACCAGCTCACCCTGGCCAGCCCCCCCGAGGCCGAGAATGAGCTGCTGGTCCAGGTCGACTCCTCCGACTACCTGGTCGAGGTCTCCCGCTACCGCCTGGCCACCATCATCGAGGCCGACCCGGCCGAGCTGCGCGGCGAAGAAAAAGCCGGCGACTGAGAAGACCTTCCCCCGAGAGTTCGAATGCGGGGACCTGGGGACCGCCGCTGCAGCCGGCGCCCGGCCGTGCTATGCTGGTGCGGCGGGAGGTCGGATCGTGCTGAAGAAGGGTCTATTGATCGCTGTGTTGGCGCTGTTGGGGGTGGTGCTGTGGCTGGACGCGGCCGCGGCCGGCATTCCGATTCCCGATCACGTGCTGCGCATCGATCAACTGGAACGCGCCCGGGAGTTGGCTGCGACGCAGCGCAAGGCGCTGGCCTTCGTGCTGACCGACGAGCACTCCGACTGTGCCCTGTGCCGGAGGGCCAGCCTGGACGCCTTCGAGTGGCTGCGCCGGCGGGCGGTGCTGATCTACGTCGGACGCGACGACATCGGCCGGGTGCCGCGGCTGGTCTACCGGGCGCTGCGCTCCGAGGCCGCCGGGCGTTACATCCCCAAGACGGCGGTGCTCGACCGCGAGCTGCAGCGGGTGATCGCGGTGGTGCCCTACGCCGCCAAGGCCCGCCACCGCTCGTTGCTGCAGCGGGCCGCGCGGCGCATCCTGGCCTTCACCCGCCGCCACGCCCGGCAGCGGGCGCTGGCCGATCTGGAGCGCATCAGCGAAGCCCGGGTGGCGGCGGCAGAGGATGAGGACGAGGAGGCTGCGGCGGCTGGGAGCGAGGATGCTGTGGCTGCGGGAGGCGATGAGGCTGCGGCGACCGCGGCCGATGAGGCCGAGGCGGCAGCGGACCGGGCTGCTGCCGGCGCTGCCGGGGCGCAGCCGCAGCCGG
>CAYVQE010000213.1:0-7954 GCA_964454005.1 uncultured Myxococcales bacterium | reverse complement strand
GAATAAGTACGAGGTTCTCGTTCGGGTCGTTTCTGCAGGAAACGGCCTGGCTAACCTCGTTGGTGTGGATGGCCCGGTACTCAACGTCACCGACAATCAAGCAGCGCAGGTCGTGCTCTTGGATACCCTAGAGGCCATTCCTGCCCAGGAGCAACCTGAAGCCGGGACAATTCGTGCGGCCATCTGGACGATCGAGCAGATCGACGGCCTGAAGTTATTTGACCACAATTCCAAGTTCTGGATCGTCATCGTCGACGACAACGACGACTGTTCGGGCGATTCTCTCGACAGCCAATGCTCGCAAGCCTCTGACGCTACGCCTGTGATCGACTTGGCAGCAGAACTAGAAGCAAAGATTGATTCTATGTCTCAGCATCTTTTCGGAGCTGAGGGTTCCGAGCCACCTGAAGTCCACATCACAACGGTATCCCCTGGTCCGGAAGGTTGCACGTTCCAGGCTGACTTTTACGATCCTGTGCTTCGCCTCTCGGAATTCCAGCAAGCGCTTGCCGCGGCTGGAAACGTTGGAACAACCTGGGTTTCTCTGTGTGATGACGACATGCATTTTCTACCAGAGTTCCAGGGGTTTACATTCGTCGAACCCCTAAGACTGGATCCTTTGCCGGTATCATCAGACCTCGTTCGAGTCTTCAGAAACGGTAACCTTCTTCACCCGGATGAAGTGAGCTTTCATCAGCTTAGCGAAGGCCAGCTTGACCTTGAGTCCTTTGACGCGTCAGACGTCTGGGCGTGGTTAGAAGTGGACAAATCTACCGATCTGCGGCTGTCGCCTTTCGGCTCGCCATTCAACGGAGACATTGTCTACGTGGAGTACTGCCCGGTACTTTGGTGATTCCCAATCCCCGGCGGTGCGCTCCACCCTACTCCAGGGCCTCCCCCTGTAGGGCGGATCAGACGATCCCGGGGTCGCGCAGCGAAGGTCCATCGATCTCGTCGTCCCACTGCCCATTGAGAAAGATGCAGCGTAGATGAAGGATCCACTCCGCACGGGCGAGTCCCCAGCGCATGCCAGGCCCATCCAGCCTAATGCCCACCAGGTTGCGCACCGCACCCTCCACCGCGCCGGTCGCTGTCGCCACCGGCCACGTCTCGGCCGCGCAGAACAGACTCCCGATGCCGTTCTCCTGCGCTGCTGCGGCGAGCAGAAGGGCGAGCAGGATCGAGCGGACCGTGTACTGGTGGTAGGGCGCCAGCCAGTACGGCAGCAGCGAAAACGTCTTGCCCGTTGTGCGGCACTGGAAGCGGGCCACCTCGATGATGCCCTCGCGGTAGGGCATCAACTCGATGACCTTGCGCTCGTATGGGGCGATCTCGCGCCAGCAGTCGTTGCCGCCGCAGATCGGGCAGTCCGTACCAATCTCCAGCCGCCAGTCGACTTGACCGGCGGCGACCGCATCGGAGCATTCCCACACGGTCGAAACCTTGGTACAGTAGGGTAGCTGGATGGAGACCCTCCATCTCGGCCAGGAGGGTGCACCGAGCCGGCCAAAGCTCTTTGGGTGCCCCTCCGCCTTTTGGCGGCACGCCGGTCGGAAAAGCGCTGTCCTCTACGGACAGCGCTTTCCCGACCGGCTTTACATCGTCGGTCTATGCAGTCTTGGAATCAAGAAACGGAATCTTGGGGGAAAACGCTGGCCTCAACACCGATTCCGACGACGGCGCGGAGCTTACCGTGGACGGCCTGAGGCTGATCGATGCTTTGTGGGCGCGAGCTGGGACAAGGACATCGGAGCCTATTTGGCTCGAGCCTGGCTGGCACGATCTTGAGTTCCTGGTCCACGACCGGCACGGTTCATCCCGGGCCGAACTGAGTTTCGACGCGTCGTGCCCCGAACTCGGCGGGCAGCCGCTGCCGCCCGAGCGGTGCGCGTTTCCTTTCACCTTTGGGCCCTGATCTGCGGGCGGGAGTTGGTCGTGTCACGGACGCTGGGGTTCTATGCGACCTTTGTTCTGGTGGTCGCGCTTGCCGGCTGCACGTGGGATCAAAGCCGACCGCAGGATGCAAGCCTGGACGACGTCGACGGGTTTACCGACGACGGAGATCCTGGCGGCGATCCCGGCCCGCCGCCCGTACACCAGGGATTCGACGTTGTCGACCCCCACGGCGCCGTTAGGATCAGCTATCTGGACGACGCCATTGGTGGCTTCGACTTCGATGGACGCTACGTGGTCTACTCGAGTTGGGAACTATACCTATATCTGGTGGACCTTGAGACCCAAAGAGAAGTGAGGCTGTATCCGATTTCTCCCGTTCAAGAAGATTCAAGCAGTGCTCGAACCTGGCCGAGGGTTGCGAATGGGATAGTGGCCTCTGCTGGGCATGACGGAATCGTACCACCGCGAATACTCTACCTATACTACATTGAAGATAAAAGATGGTATATACCAGACCTACCTGACGCAAATCCCTCATACTTCGATTTTGATGGCTCCAGAATCGTTTTCAACGATGAGCGTCACTGGGATGAAGACGGGGGAAAAAACATAGAGGTCTATCTATACGACATAGAGGATGGGGTGGCCCGACGGCTGACGAATCAATATAGACAACAGTTCTTTCCAGAGCTAGGCGGCCAGTACATCGTCTGGGAGGATTACAGCAAGGGCCAGTTCAAGGAGGAGGTCGTTTTATACAATTTGGAGACCGGGCAGTCGCGCAATCTGACCAACGACGATACCCGCCAGTTCGGCCTGTCCATTCATGACGATCTGGTCGCCTGGACCGATCTGCGCCACGGTCAAGTCTACCCCAACGGCACCTACACCAACGCCGACATCTACTTGTACCGGATCTCGACCGGCGAGACCCGGCGCATCACCGACGAGGAGCACGGTCAGGAGTTTCCCTGCGTCCACGGCCGCTGGGTGGCCTGGCGCGACCTGCGCCACGGCAGCCGCAACGGGAGCTTTCAGCCCAGCGGGGTTCGGGTCTACGTCCACGACCTGGTGACCGGGCAGCAGAAGGCTGTCACCTTCGGCGAGGAGATGGTCGAGGGAACGCCCAAGATCTGGGGCAATACGCTGGTCTACCGCAGTTGCTGCATCGACGCCGGGGGCGCGTTGTGGATGGTGGATCTCGGTCGATACTTCGACCTGGAGGCCGACTGATGCCCACTGTGCGGCGGTTGGGACACCGCGACCTACGGTTGGGCTTGCTGCTACTGCTATTGAGTCAGACGAGCTGCGGGCAGGGGCGCCCGGACCTGGTCCAGATGGACTTGGTGTTTCCGGACGGTCAGCGGATCGACTTCCATGCAAATGAACCATTGATCATGGAGGCCGGCAACTCGCGTTGGGAGCTGCACGCTGGCGACGCCGAGGCCGGTCTGTACTCCATTCTGTATTGGGCGGAGAACCCCCTCGATGAACTCCAGCCCTGTGAGCCCGGTGGAGTGGCGGGTGTCTGCGGGATCGTCCTGATCTTCGACGAGGAGCGGTGGCCGGTCGACCACGACTCCTGGTTGGGCTACGGGGGCCGGATCTACTTCGAGGATGTAAGCTACCACAGCAAGGCATTCATCCACGGCACCATGGAGGGCATCGAGCTGCGGCCTACCGAGTACTATCCGGAGCCGTCGCCCATGATCGAGCAGGGCCGATTTCAGTTCAAGTTCCTCTATTGATCCGGGGTTCCCCGACGACACCCGCACCTGGTGACCCGGGCCACGAACATCGATGCAGGCTCCATCTGCACGGTTTGCGACTCCGTCGGCCGGTTGCGGCGATACTTCACTGTTGACTCGACCTGGCAGGCGCAGCCTCGGCCGGCCGGTGGGGCAGCCCGCCCGGGACGTCGGTTTACGGTCTATGGGACGTCCCGGGGGGCGGTGGCTCAGAGGGAGGAGGGGTTTTCGCGTTCGAGCACGAAGTAGGAGACGAAGACCCGCTTGGGCCCCAGGGCCACGAAGGCCTTGCCCAGGTACAGGTCGTCGTTGTCGGGGTCGGCCTGGACCAGGTAGTCGCGCAGAAAGCGCGAGGGATCGGGCTTGGGGTTGCGCTCCGAGGCGTAGTAGTTCAGCAGCAGCGCGTTGGGGTACTCGTTGTCCTTTTCCTCGGGCTTGACCGGGGTGACCTCGTAGTAGCCGTGCTTGACCGAGTCGCCGTTGCGCATGATGTCGATCCAGGGGTCGATCAGCCCGCCCTGCTCGACCTTGACGTTGTAGCCGCGCAGGTACGCGCCGTCCTGGTAGAAGCCCTTCTTGAACTTGCGGATGCCGATCAGCCCGGTCAAATCCATGGTGTTGAAGCCCTTGAACTCCCAGCCGGCCAGCTTCTCGCCGCTGGGCATGCTGCCCGCGCGCATGACCTCCTCGAGGAAGTCGTCGCTGGCGGTGGCCAGGCTCAGGTAGTCCAGCTTGGCGCCGTCGATATCGATGCTCATGGTCGTCCTCCTTGTCCGTCCGCTCAGATCCAGCCGTTTTCGCGGTACCACAGCACGGTGTCGCGCAGGCCGTGGCGGGCGTCCGGGTAGACGAACTGGTAGCCGGTGGCCTTGAGCTTGTCGTTGCCGTAGACGAAGTCCTGGCCCAGAAAGCGCACCATGTCGGCCTCGACCGGGCTCTTCATGCGCAGCATGTCGCGGGTCACGTGCTGGACCAGGTCGGCTACCGTGCCCAGCCCGGCGCGGATGTACTCGATGGGGATGGGCGGCAGCTTGACGAAGGCGTGGCCGGTCAGCTGGGCGAAAAAGCGCATCAGCTCGACCTGCGTCATCTGGCTGTCGTCGTTGACGTTGTAAGGCCCGTCGATCTCGCCGTCGTGCTCGGCCAGGTGCAGCGCGGCGCCGACCACATCGGCCACGTGGATGAAGGGCACCCGGCCGGTGAAGTTGGCCGGCACCGCCAGCGGGTTCATGGTGGCCAGCTGCATGATCATCTCGCCGCCGCCGTAGACCCCGCGCGGGCCGTAGACCGAGGTCGGCCGCAGCACGGCGTGGGCCACGCCGGCGTCGGAGCACAGGCTCATGACCACCTTCTCGGCCAGGTCCTTGGACTTGAGGTAGTTGTTGGGCGGCTCGGTCTGCATGTCCTCGGTCAACGGCAGCTGCTCGGGCTTCGGGAAGCCGTAGACCCCGCCGGCGCCCCACATGATGAAGCGCTGCAGCTCGCCGGTGGCCAGGGCGGCCTCGACCAGGTTGCGGGTGCCGTCCTCGTTGACCCCGCGCAGCTGCTCCCAGGTGGCCGAGTACTTGAACAGCCCGGCGATGTGGAACACCCAGCCCACCCCGTCGACCAGCTTTTCCACGGCTGCGGCGTCGGTCAGGTCGGCCGGGATGAACTCGACATCCAGATCCTTGATCACACTGGGGAAACGTCCCGCCTTGCGATCGTCGTCCTCGTACATGTGGGGCAGGTCGGTGGCCCGGACCGGGTAACCGGCCGCCACCAGCTTCTCCACCATATGGCTGCCCATGAACCCGCAGGCTCCGGTCACCAGACACAGCGGCTTTTCCATGCTCGCCTCCAATTGGGCTGCCCTTTCGGCAGCAATGACGCATCGAGTCAACTTCCGAACGATCGGTCTGTTTGTCCTGCTGTCTACACCTCTTGACGCAGGATGTCAAGCGCCGAATTCACGCCAGGTTCTCCCCTCGCGGACGGTCGCGATCCTCCCTCCCGACCCCAGCGGCGACCGGCTTGCGCCTTTGCCCGGTCGGGGCGACAATGGCCGTGATCACCGCGCACAGCAATGTGGGGAGGCGCCATGAACCGAACCCGACACCTGGCCGCGATCGGGCTGTGGCTGCTGGGGCCGAGCTGCCTGATGGCGCTGCTGGCCGGCTGCAGCGGCACGGTGGCCGACAGCGGCGACGGCGGGCCGGACGCGGCCGACGGCGGCGTCGACGCCGGCGCCGATCCGGGCGCCGACCCGGGCGGCGATCCCGGTGCCGACGCGAGCGGCGATCCGGGGGGCGATGCGGGCGGCGACGCGAGCGGCGATGCCGGTCCGGATGGCGGCGACGGCGACGGCGGCGCGGTCGATCCCGGCCCGGCCGCCGGGCTGATCCCCGATTTCCCCTTGTGGCAGCCGCCGGCCGACGCCGTGCACATCGATCCCGAGCAGGGCTCGGACGCCGCCGGCGACGGCTCGCGCGCCAACCCCTATGCCTCCCTGGCGCCGGTGGCCTGGAGCGAGGGCCTGGTGGTGGTGCTGCGCCGCGGCACCACCCTGGAGGCGGACGCCATCGGGCTGGGCGCCGACGGGCTGACCCTGGCCTCCTACGGCCAGGGGCCGCGGCCGGTGCTGCGCTGTACCGCGGTGGCCCAGCCGGGCGCCAACCGGCACGCCATCCGGCTGGACGGCCCAAGCGGGGTGACCGTGCGCGACCTGGTGATCGACGCCCCCGAGGCCACCAGCTGCCTGCGCGCCGGCGGCGCCGACGGCCTGGCGCTGATCAACTGCGCGCTGCACGGCGCCGGCTGGGGCCTGCGGGCCTTCTCGCTGTCGGGGCTGGAGGTCTACAACACCGAGGTGTATGACATCGATGACGACGGCATGTTCATCCAGGGCGTGACCGACATCGAGATCCACCACTGCCACGTCCACCACGTCAACCGCAACTGGACGCCGCCCTACACCCCGCAGTCGGAAGCCGGCGGCGACGCCATCCAGCTGAGCAACTGCGACCGCTGGAACGTACACCACAACCTGCTCGACCGCTCCGACAGCGGCAACAAGTTCTGCTTCATCGCCAACAACCCCGCACAGAGCCAGGGCCGCTTCGAGCACAACCGGCTCTACGGGCCGCAGACCGGCGGCGACGGCGGCGCCTCGATCTACTTCGGCGACGGCCAGGGCCTGCTGGTGCGCTACAACCAAGTCGGCCCGCCCTCGCCCGGCCCGCTGTATTCGCACGCCGCCGGGCTGGAGATCGCCGGCAACGTCTTCGTCGGGCTGTCCGGCGGCCTCTACGCCTCGCACTCGGCCCGGGTGGTCAACAACGTGTTCTACGACATGCCGGCAGCGGTCAGCGGCGGCGCCATCGAGGCGCGCAACAACGTCTTCGCCAGCGGCGCGGCCGCGGCCCAGCCCTTCGGCGCCACCGCTTCGCTGGCCCACAGCCACAACCTCTACACCCAGGGCCCGGCCCCGGACGGCTCGCTGGTCGGCCAGCCGGCCTTCGCCGACCCGGCCGGCGGCGACTTCCACCTCGGCCCGGGCTCCGACTGCATCGACCAGGGCACCGACGTCGGCCTGGCCCGGGACGCCGACGGCACCCCCATCCCCCAGGGCGCCGCCCCGGACATCGGCGCCTACGAGCACCGCCCATGACCGCCGCCGCCCCCCGGCAAACCCCGGCCGGCCCGCCGCGGTCCGGCATCCGCCCGGCGGCCCCGGCCGGCCCGCAGCGGCTCGGCGTCCGCCCGGCGGCGCCTACACCCTGCTGGTGCTGGCCATCAGCCACCCCTCGGGCCAGGCCTTCTGGGACCTCAAGCTGATCAGCCTGATCCCGGTCTGGCTCCTGATCGCCACCGCCGGCCTGCTGGCCTGGCTGCTCGGCCGCAGGGGCAAGACGGCGTCCTAGCTCACCCCCCCTGGAGCACGCCCGGGGAGTGGGGTGGGGAGAGGGTGCCGGTGCAATCGCAGTCGCTGGTGGTGTTGATGCGCACCCGGCCCACCCCGCCGCCGCCTCCGCCGCCGCCGACGAAGGGTTGATCCGGCTCGCACAGGTTGTGATCCGGGCCCTGGCCGCTGCCGCCGGGGTTCTGGCCCACGCCGCCGGCACCGCCGTCGCCGCCCTCGATGGCGCCGTACATGGCGCAGGAGGCGCCGTCGCGGCCGGCGCCGCCGGCCGCCGGGGTCATCGAGGCGCCGGCGTCCTGGCCGTCGCCCCCGGTGGCGCCGCGGTTGTTGCCGCCGCCGCCGCCGCTGCCGCCGTGGGCCCAGATGGCGCCGCTGACGCTGACCGCGCGGGCCTCGAGCAGCACCCCGC
>CAYVQE010000212.1:0-8083 GCA_964454005.1 uncultured Myxococcales bacterium | reverse complement strand
TGATGAGGAGCGTCGGCGTGGCCCGGATGCCGGCGCGGTGCGCGAGCGCGATGTCGTCCGCGAGCGTTCTGGCGGTGGCCTCGTCCTCCAGACAGGCCCCGAAGCGTTCCAGGTCCAGGCCGAGCCGGCGGGCGATGTCGATGGTCACGCCGCGGGATCGCTCGCCATCAAGTGCAAAGGCCGCGTCGATGAACTCCCAGAACCGACCCTGGCCCTGTGCACAGATTCCAGCTCGAGCCATCAGGCAGGCGGTCGGATGCAAGCTTCTTCTCGCGTGCGGGTTACAAGACGAGTCGAGCGGGTAGTGCACGAAGCGCACCCGCAAGCCGGAAGCCCCGCGATCCTCGAACAGCGACGTGACGGTTCGGTGAAGCCTTGAACAGTAGGGGCACTCGAGGTCGGAGAACTCGATCAGCTCGTCCGCCGCGAACGGTCCGCCCTTGGACGGAACCCGCTCTGGCAGCAGAAACGGCTCGAAGCCCGTGCCGGCTGGGTTCTCGACCCGCACGGTGTCCCACGAGGGCGGTGTGGTGAGCGCCCGCGAAACGAAAGGAGTGCTGACAGCGAAGAACCCGCCGCCGACCAAGACGCCGACCGCACCGCTCACGAGCAAGGGGCGCAGCGCAGGTCGTCGAACGCCGCGAAGCCACCAGACGAGCCCGGTGGCCAGCAGACCTGCGTTCACGGCGTAGAGCGCGATGCACAGCGGACACGCCTCCTCGGCGTGGATGAGCAAGGCCGCGAGGAACACCGAGTACCCGACGGAGCCCAGGCCCATCAGCGCGACGAGAAGACCGAGGGTCGGCATGTACTGGTCGCTGGACTTCCTCTTGCGGTGGACCAGGCCAAGGATCGCCAGCGCCACTCCCGCCAGGTAGAACGTGGTGCCGTAGTGGGAGATCGGCACGCCAAAAAGCTCTGCAGCCGGGCTGGTATGAGCAGCTCCGCACGCCGTTTCGACCAGCGCCGCGCAGGCCCCCGTCGAGCCCGTAGCGCGGAAGCGCACGTGATCCGAGGTCGACAGCGCGCTGACCGCGATTCCAATCGTGCAAAGCGCCAGTGTGATCGCCACGACGAACAGCCAGGGGCGGTTCGACCTCGCGGCACCCACTGCAGGAGGGCTGCTGCTGTTCGCGCCCGATCGGACTTCGCTGCTGGTTGTCGTCTCATCCATCGGGCGCTTTTTCATGTAGTGGCTCCAGCCGCACATGGGTATCGTAGAAGCTGACGCTGCCGCCAACGGGATCGAGGAAGCAGGTGTTGCCAAGACTCGGATCGACCCACATCGCCGCGTTGGCGTGGACGCCACGCGCCCGGCTCGGCTCCCCGGAGATCAGGTGTCCGTTGACGACCAAGTCCGTTGCGCCGGTTGCCCATAGGCCGAAGCCGAGTGCAAAGCTCACGACCCCCGGCCTGACGGTCTGAGTCAGCTTCACCGTGCCGACCATCTCTCTCGTCTTCCCGTTGCCGAGGGGCCACTCTCCCTTGGGGTTGCTAGCGCTCACGATCCTGACCTGCTGTCCGTCGCGCATCCCTTTTGCCGCCGCGTCGTCCGGGTGTACGAGCACGCCGTTGTCAGGCATGATCGGTGAGAGCCAGGGATCGGCCACCGTTCTGCTCTTGGTACGCGAGATCGTGCGGTGCGTGATCAAGGCGAATGCATACCCCTGTCGCAAAGCGGTTGGCTCCTTGCCGTCGAAGCCGCGCACCGGGAGGTACACCGCCACGCCAGGGTTGTGCTCGCCCGTGCCCGCGTGAATCGTGGATCCGGTCTTCTCCTGGTAGAGGTTGAGCAGCGCCGCGTATGGGTGGGCGTAGCGGCCGCCCTTGTACGATTTTCCCGGGTCCTCGAACCTTCCGCCGCGGCCAAGCACGGTCACGACCTTGGGCCACATCCGCTGACCGACGATGCCTTTCCAACGTTCGAGGTCGAAGACCGACCTGGGTAGATGGCGACGCGCCTGGACGAACAGCTCGACCTCCCGCTCGCTGGCGCCCTGGACCGCGGCCGAGCCGTCTCGTTTCTCGCCAAAGGCGAGGTTGCCCACGGCCCGTAACATGAAGTGGTCCTGATGCAGAAGCGGCTGCCCATCGCCAAAGCCATTCGGCCCGAACCCGGGCAGATCCAGCTTCTCGGCGATAGCGAGGATCATCGCCTCGAGGTTCATGGGCATGGGCTGTCCGAATACGGTCACGTCCTCGGGGATGGGCGCGATGACCGGCTGGCGCACGGGCTGGACCTTGTCCGGCACCGACGGATGCGAGCCCTGGAACTCCCAGCGCTCGAGAAAACCCGTATCCGGGAAGATGTAGTCCGCGTACATGGATGTCGTGCCCACCAGGATGTCGTTGGCGACAAACAACGGCACCTTTTCGAGATTGCAGAGGATCTCGATGTTGGTGTGCCCCGCCGGCAACGCGTAGGTCGGCGCTCCCATGTAGAGGAACAGCGCCTTGATGGGGTACGGGTAGGCATCGCCCATCGAGGGGATGATCTCTTCGTAGATATCGCTAGAGAGGGGATACCAGTTGCGCCGGGCGGGATAGCCCGCAAACAGCGTCGTCTCCTCGTACTTTACGCCGTGGCGGATGGAGCTCACGCCGAACGTGGCGTTCTTGCCGGGATGTGCAGCGAGGTCGAACCACTTGCCCTTGCCCTTGATGTCGAAGGTAGTCGCCTTGATCATGCCGCCTCGGGCGTCGAAGTTGCCGAGCAGCATGTTCACGCTCATCCAGGCGAGCACATTGTAGAAGCCGTTGGTGTGCTGGGCCGGCCCGCGGTGGATGTCCACCGCCGCCTTCTTGCCATGGCTCGTGAGTTCCCGAGCGACAGCCACGACGTCATCGAGTTCGACTCCGGCAACCTCACACCACTGCGCCACGGTGCGTTCGTTGGCGCTGTCGCGGAGGATCTGCAAGCTGCTCTTCACCCTGGTGCCGTCAGCGAGCGTTGTATCGACGAAGAGATCTCCCGTCACCGCCACGGCATCGTCGTTGGGATCCACTGCGATCGGTACGCCCTGGACCATCACCGCCAGGCGCCTTTCGTCGTAGGTCTTCTTTTCTCCGGTCTTCTTGTCGACGTACTGTCGCTTCTCGGTCTCGGCCAGGCCCACGTCCGCGGCGCGGACGAACTTGCCGGGCTTGCCCTTTTCCAAAGCCACGAGCCAGGTGGCGTTGCAGTACGAGTCCTCGCCGGCAGCCTTCGCTGCGGCCGTGTTTGCGCACGCGAGAAACCGCTTGTCAATGCGCCCCTCGTCGAACATCCAGCGGATCATCGCCATGGCCAGGGCAGCATCCGTGCCGGGCCGCAGTGGCAACCACTTCCAGGCCTTGCTCGCGAGCTTGGAGAAGCGTGGATCGGCCACGGCGATCCTGGCCGTCCCCTTGACCAGGTTATCCGTGAGCCGCACGGAGCGGTTGGGCGGCCCATAGTTGGCCTCGAAGAGGTTGGCACCCACAAACAAGATGAACTCCGCATGCTCCGTGTCGGCCTGCCAGTAGAACTTCTTCCCTCCGGTGAACTTCCCGCCCAGGTACTGCTGGCTGATCGCCTTGCAGGTGAAGTAGAGAGAGCCCTGGCACACGGTGGTGTGGCCATGAGCGTTGCTCGTGCCCAGGGCAGCTGCGAAGCGCTTGTAGAAGTCACCGCGCCCGGCCTTGAGCCGCCCCCAGGCCAGCACAATCTGATTGTTCTTGGGACCGAGGTCAGGGTGTTCGGGATCGATCAGCTTGTCCAGCTGCGTGGCGAATTCGGCTCTGAAAGTCCGCACGAACTCGGCCTTCTTCGCTCGATCCTTCTCGTCCCAGATCATTTCCACTGCGCGTGCCATGGCCTTGGAGACCTCGGCGTCGCGTAGCGCGACGATGTCACGCAGCCCTTCCACGTGGCGATCGGCTTCTCCGGGCACCGACGCGAACAGCTTACCGCCCTCGCAGATCTCGGCGATCGCTTGCTCGAAAGGAATGGAGACCCACTTGTTCTCACCTCGCTTGCCCGCCCGCTTGAGCACACGGCGCAGGCGATATGGGTCGTAGGCTGTCTGCAGCCCGGCCTGCCCCTTGGGACAGATGGCACCATCCACCGGCGCCGCCTTCTCGAAGTCCGTCCCATAGGGAAGATGCGGCACCATCGTCCACGGTGAGTACGGATTGCCATCGATCTTGGTGACCACGCCGTCCTGCAACCGGCACTTGATGCCGCAGCCCGTGTTGCACTGCAGGCAGGTGCTGTGGATGACGTTCTCGGGGAAGAAACCCGGGCTCTGGACATCTGGACGGGCAGTGTTCATAACGCCGCGTTCTCTGCGGGCGCTCGCCTCTGCTCGCACCGCGGACGCACTGCTCAGAGCGCCGAAGCCGAGCAGTGCTCCACCAGCGAGCAGGCCGTTGTGCAGAACCGCTCGACGAGAAGGGTCGAACTCGTGTGTCATGATGGCTGGTCTCCATCCAACGGCGGTCTTGGCCCGAGCTTGCCGGCGAGGAACAGATCCACGCGCCGCCCCATCCAGAACACCGCCATGCCCATGGCAACGAGGAACAGACCGACCCAGTACTCCATGGCCGTGGCGTGATAGGTGAAGCTCAGGCGATCATGGACGAACGCATCCCGCAGCCCCAGCAGATCCGCGGTGGCCTGGCCGGGTATCAGCACGTTGAGCCGAGCGCTGAGGAAACAGACCGCCACGAGGGCCGCGCCAATCCACCACAGCTGCGGCGACCTCGACAAGAGGAGCAGCGCAGAAAGGACCATGCCAAGACTCAGATGAACGATCCAGAACACCCACCAATATGGGCCGAACAAGATGAGCCCGATCTCCGGCGCATGGGCGAGCGGGTTCCACAGCTGAAGGGACATCTCCGCGAACTCGAACAGAGCATAAGCGGCGATGCCGGCGAGTATGACGGCGCGGAGCCGTGGTGCAGCGTCTCGCAAATCCGCGGGTCGGGCGATGCCGAGCACCACCATCAAGGTTGCGGCGCCGGCGGTGAGCGCCGAGGTGAGGAACAACATCGGCAGAAGGGGGCTGTGCCAGAACGGCTTGGCATCGACCACGCCGAAAAAGACGCCTGACTGACTGGGGAACATGATAGACAAAAGCCCCGCGAGGCACAGCAGCGGCTTGAGCCAAGCGGAACCCCTGCGGTAGGAGACGAGGAAGGCTGCACCCGCCACGATCAGGAAGCCATTGTACATCCAGGCGTTGAACGCCATCATACTGGTGAAGCTCGGCCGCAGCATGATGGACGCCGCGCGTTCCGGGTGCCCGAGATCGAGCCACACTCCGAAGAATGCAGGGAGCACCGCCGCAAAGGCGAGCACGATCGCCGTGCGCAGTGTCTCGACCTTCTTCAGGCCCGGCCACTCCAGGATGTAACCGAGCGCTGCCAGGCCAAAAGCGCCGCCCGCGATGCCCACGCCGTGGAAATAGATGGCGATCCACAGCCCCCACGGAGAATAGGAGCCGTAGCCGGTCGCCAGATGCCCCTGTGTGGCCCACAGCCACATTCCGTAGCTGCCCACAACGAGGAGCACGACCCACGAGACCAGCAGTGCTTTCCGCCAAGCCGAGGTCAGGGTCGACTCAATCGGGGCGTGTTCGGTCGTTGCGTTCGCGTGCATGACGATGTTCATTGATTAGCCGAGGTAGTAGACCCGCGGCTCGGTGTTCAGGTGCGGCAACAGACGATCCACATGGTTCTTGGTGATCAGCTCCACGACGAGGCTCTTGGGATCGTTTGCGTCGCCGAAGAACGTCGCGCGACCGATACATGTGCTCGTGCAGCTCGGCAGGAGCCCTTGTTCGAGCTTGTGCAGGCAAAAATGGCACTTGCGCGCGTTGCCCACCGGCGATGCATGTCCCTGTCGATTCCATGCCTTCACGTACTCGTGGCTCGCGGTCGCTTCGTTGACGGCCCCCCGCTTTCCCGCGACGGCCTGGCCATCGGCCCCCCGGGCATCGGCATCGCGATAGTTGAGGCCGAAGTCCGCAGTGCGAGCGCCGTAGGGGCACGCGGTGAGGCAATAGCGGCAGCCAATGCACGCGTCGTAGTCCACGACCACAACCCCGTCCGCGCGCATCCAGGTTGCGTTCACCGGGCAGACTGGAACGCACGGCGGCTGGTCGCACTGCATGCAAGGCCTGGGGGTGAACTCGAGCTTGACGTTCGGGAACCGGCCGGACTCGTTCGTGACCACGGGCCGGTACACGACGCCGGGCGGCAGGTGGTTCTCGGCGATGCACGACACCGTGCAGGCGTGACAGCCCACGCACTTGCGCCTGTCGATGGCCATGATCCATCGCCGATCCTCGGCCGGCTTGGCCATGGCGCGCACGAGCTCACGCTGCATGCGGAGCAGCGCGTCCTCGTCATCACTCGGCTCCACACCAACCAGCACTGATAGATCGCGGATGGAGTCCTCACCTGTGACATCGCGGGGATCTTCGCCTCTCGCTCGCGATACGACCACTGCCGCTGAAGCAACGGCAGCTCCGGTGCCAGTCAAAATGCCGGCACGCAGCATTTCTCGGCGTGTCATCCCCATGATCTCACTCCTTCGGCGCGCGCTTGACCTCTGGCTGGCGGACCTTCTCGCTCAGCTCCACGGCCGCGCGCGTCGCCATGGTCAGCACGGGGCACCACACTCGGGGGATCGCCGGGTCCGTCGCCCCGTTCGCGAGGCGTTCGAAGCCGGGGCGTAGCTTGCGCAGATTGACCGCGCTCGCACCGAACATAACCGACATGCCGAGCATCACCGCTACCGCGGCGAAGACGAGCGCGGTGGCCCAGCCGACGGGGCTGTCGGTCACTGCCCGGAGGACGATGGCGAGCACCACGGTGAAGCCCGCCCACAGCAGCATGACCACCGCGTAGGCTGGGATATTCTTTGATGACAACAATGGGTAGCGATTCAAGGCACACCGCTCCTCAACCGCAGCACTTGCCGCTGCCGGGTGCGGGCTCGCTGCCGCCGCAACAGGAGCTCGTCGTCGATGACGGCGGCGGCACGCTCAGGTACTTGTCCGCAAGCTCCAGGATGGAGCGCGCGGGGGACTCCTTGACCGCCGCGGCCATCTCGACAGCGAGGCGCATATCCTCCTTGGACACGCCGAGCTTGCGCGCCTCGTTGTAGTGATATTTGAAGCAAGGCTCGCAGTTCGAACCGATCGCCGCGCCTATGGCCACCAGCTCCTTCACCGCATCGGTGAAGAGGCTCGTGGGCGCATCGATCCCGGCGTAGTCGGCCAGCGCGTCGCGTGTCGGGTACGTGCCCTTGCAGACGACGGCGCCGTCCACCAGGGACAGCGGCAGGCAGTCGTTGCCGTCCTTGCCGAGGGCTGCCTTCACGACGTCGTTGCCGGCGAAGGCCGCGGGTTGCTGGGTGAGGTTGAAACGCTCGACCTCGACGCCCTGGCGCTTCAGCCAGTCGAGGTCTGCCGCAAAGCGCACCAGCTCGGGATCGACCGAGGGACCGCAGACTCCCGTGGAACAACACATGGGCGGGTCGAACACCTGGATCTTCATGAGTGGTCTCCTTCGTCTTTGCCGGCGAGAAACGCCTCGAGCCGGCGGTGCAGCTCGTCGCGAGTAGCGCGGAAAGCATTCAGTCGGTCTTGTTCGTTGCCCTGGACGCCGGCGGGGTCCGGCAAGCCCCAGTGCAGCCGCGTGGCCTGGCCTAGGAACAGCGGGCACTCCTCCTCGCCGCAGAGGGTGATCACCGTGTCGACTTGATCCGCCGGGATCTCGGCGACCGCCTTCGAGCGGTGCTGCGAGATGTCGATCCCGATCTCCTCGAGCACGGCGATGGCCTCGGGCCGCACGCTCGTCGGGCGCGAGCCCGCCGACCACACCTGGATCCCGGCCGGCGCCAGCGAGCGGGCGATGCCCTCGGCCATCTGGCTGCGCGCGGAGTTGGCCACGCAGAGGAAGAGGATGCCCTTCACGGCAGCACCTCCTCGGGCTTGCGTCCCACCACGCGGATGCTCGCCACCTTCCCGGCCAGCTCGTGGGCCATGCGCAGGATCGTAGCCTTGGGGAGGCTACCCGGGCCGCAGCAACACGAGCCCTCGTTGGCGCCCAG
>CAYVQE010000211.1:0-8190 GCA_964454005.1 uncultured Myxococcales bacterium | reverse complement strand
AGAAAACCTGATGGCAGGTGCGGCACTCGACGAGTAAAAGCTCCAGGGGTCCCCAGCCTGGACCAAGGATCTGGACCTCACGACAATTCAGTGAGATGCTTCTACGCGTCTTGGTGACACGTAGTACTTGGTGAGGAGCTGGCGGCTACCAGCTCCTCACCGCCTTTTCTGCCAGGCTGTCCATCATCGTCGGATGCAACGGGTGGGAGCGCCAGTTTTCGACCAGGACAATCCTTGGTCGATCAATCCCCACGCTTCCCACAGCCAATTCACAGGTTATCGGTCTCCCCCCAGACCCCCCTCATCAACACCTTCCTGCTACGGCGGATCTTCTTCCGGATCATGCAAGGGGGCTCCGCCCCCTTGCCAACCCCCGGGATCCGGATCCCGTCAACACCGATGGAAGTGGATCAGGCTGACGCCGCTGGCATCAAAGGGCGGGGGATAATAAAATCAACGAGTTAGAGAGCACACAGGCCGTTGTTCCCATGTAAGCCCACTAGAAAAATCAGTGAGTTAGAAGTTCCCAAGGGAACTTCCAATTAGAAGAGAGGTGAAAAGCTAGTCGTGGATCTGACCATACCTGGCGGCCAAGACCCTCGACAGGTCAGCTATCCCACGTCCGGCTTGCCGACCATCAGCTTGCGCTTGCGGCCGACGTTGTCGATGACCCGAAAGTAGTGAAAACCATCCTCGTCGTCTTCGTCAGGCTCGATCTCATTCGGGGCCAGAATCTCAGCCGCCCGGGTCGCGCCGACCCAGGCGGCGTGGTCTGCAACGATGGCCTCGACCGCATCGGAGACCTCGCCGTAGATGCCCTCCTCGACGAACAAGCGGCGAAGTAAGGCCTTGATCGCGTCTTTGGCAGGCTTCGATCCGTCGGTCGCCAAAGCGCAGACCTTCACCCCGTATTCAGACCCTTTCGACAGCACGAACCCGACCACCTCGTCGCCACCGCCTACCACCAACAACCACCGGGTGTAGTCGAGCAAGGCGTCCGGGTCGGTCACGTTGAGCTTGGGATCGAGCTGGCTGTAAGCCTCGACGTACATGTCGAAGACCGCCTGCTTCAAATCGTCCTCGATGTCGATGCCGTCGATGGCCTCGAAAGGCTCCCCGCCAGAGACCACAAACCCCAGATTCAATTCCGCCAGGTCGGCCAAGCGGACCCTGGCCAGGTAGTGAATGGTGGCGGCCAAATCGGAGGGCTCGAACTACTTGCCCGAGGAGGCGTCCCCTTGCGCCCCCAGGTCGACCGAACTGCTCTGGTGCTCGAGCACCTCGTACAAGCCTTCGTCCCGGGCTTCTTCGATTGCCCGGGCCACCTTGGCCCGTTTGAGCAGCCGCAGCAAGATCCTCGGCTCCGAAAGCGTCCCCTCGATTTCGGACCTTCTCTCGGCGTCCAAAGGCAGCGAATCGATGGCCAGCAAGGTGAGCAGATCGATCACCGGAAGCTCGATCAACTCATCGAACTGCGGCTTTCTCAGGTGGTCCGGCGCGCCTTGCAGCAGGTTCCAAACGACCATGAACGCCAATCGGGCCTTGTGGCCCCCACGAAATAAGGGCGCAAGCCGCTCGTAGGACGAAACAATCGCCGCAGGATCGTCACGTCGGCCCACGGTGTAACTACAGGCCCCCGCCTCGGCCGCCCTGACAATCTCAGGCAGGTTGTCTCGAGCTTTACCGATGTTGAAATGAACCAAGGGCCTCAAATGCTCAACAGATGCCTTCCGGCTCTTGATTGCAGGCCTTTTTGCTGGCTGCTTCCCGGCCTGGTTTTCTGCTTTCTTGGGCATGATCCGACAACCTCCCAGTCTTGTACATCTTGTACAAATTAAGAATACGGCCCAGGTGGCTTTCTGTCAAGTGATTGTTTCCATCGCGGCTCGGTGTTCCAACCGTCCCCGCCTTTCAGGGCCGCACCCAAGGGCACGGCACAAACCGCCGCCGCCCCACAGGGTGCCATACGCTTCGTAGCCCAGTTTGGCCCTTGGCTCCCATCCAGGGTGCCCCATCCAAGGTGCCAGGGGAACCGATCCGTTGGCGGTGGCAGCCACCTCGCCCCCCATCCAAGGTGCCAGGGGAACCGATCCGTTGGCTTCGCTGAAAGGCTTGGCCTCTGCTGGGGGAGGACCGGGCGGCCTGTGTCGAGGCAGGCGGATGTTTTTGGGGGGGGCGTGGTATGATTCAGCCCTGGAGTGCGATGCGTGGCTGCGGCGCAGATGGAAAAGGAGGAGTGAATTGCCTATCCGCTTTCGGGCCTGGTGGTTGCTGATCCTGATCGGACTGGTCTGTCTGGGCTGCGGTGGTGCGGGGGGCGGTGATCCCGGTGATCCCGACGGGGGGGCGCCCGACGGGCAGGTCGACGATGGTGGCCAGGATGCAGGCGCCGACGGCGGCGCCGGGGATCCCGACGATGGTGACGAAGAAGCGGTCCTGGAGGCCATCGCGCTCAGCCCGGCGAGCCTCGAGGTGGAGGAGGGGATGACCCGCCGGGTCAGCGCCACCGGGTCGTATTCCGACGGGCAGGAGCGTGACGTGACCGCCGAGGTCAGCTGGGTGCTGGAGCCGAATGCCCCGGTCGAGATCGCAAGCGGCCTGTTGACCGCCCTGCGGCCGGGCCAGACCACCGTCCGGGCCCGCATCGGGGCGATCGTGAGCGACGAACTGGCCGTCACCGTCCAGCCCCACGCGGCCTACGAGGCGCGCGGGCTGTGGGTCACGCGCTGGAACTACGCTTCGGCCGGAGACGTCCGGCGCATCGTGGCCGAGGCCGCCGCGGCCGGCTTCAACCAGCTGTACTTCCAGGTGCGCGGCACGGCCGACGCCTACTACGCCTCCTCGGTGGAGCCCTGGGCGGCCGGCCTGGGCGGTGCCCTGGGGCGCGATCCGGGCTGGGATCCGCTCCAGGTCGCCCTGGACGAGGCCCACGGGGCGGGCATGGAGGTGCACGCCTGGATCAATACCGTGCCGGCCTGGAGCTGCGCCCTGGACGCGCCCGTCTCCGAGGGCATCCCCCACGTGCTCGAATTGCACCCGGAGTGGTCGGCTGTAGACGCGAACGGCGTTCCCATGTTCGGCAACTGCGCCGACGGCTACGTCTTCCTCAGCCCGGGCAACCCGGCCGTGCACGACCACATCCGGGCGGTCGTCCAGGACCTGGTCACCGCCTACGACTTGGACGGCGTCCACCTGGACTACATCCGCTACCCGGGCACCCGGTTCAGCCACGATCCGGTCTCAGAGCAGCGCTACGCCGAGGCGGTCGCGGCCGAGCCCGGGCTGGCCCGGGAGGACTGGCAGCGGCGCCAGATCAACGCCCTGGTGGGCGGGGTCTACGAGACCCTGGCGACCCACCGGCCCGAGGCGGTGCTGTCGGCGGCGGTCTGGTTCATCCGCATCAACGTCTGGGGCTGGTCGGCCGTGTCCGAGGGGTTTCACCAGTACTTCCAGGATCCGCGCGCCTGGTGCCAGGCCGGCACCATCGACGCCATCGTGCCCATGATCTACTTCGGGCTGACCGATCCGCCCGGCGGCCGGCTGGACTTCGCCAGCATGCTCCAGGATCACGTGGACGGCGCGGCCGGCCGGCACGTCTACGCCGGCATCCACGGCGACTACGACGACTTCGGCGAGATCGCGGCCCAGTTCGAAACGAGCCGCCAACTCGGTGCCCGCGGCATGGTCATCTTCGCCTATCCCTACCTGGTGGATCACGCCTATTTCGACGACCTGGCCGAAGGTCCGCTGGCCGAGCCCGTCCTGGGCACACCTGGCATGCCCTGGCGCTGATCCCGATTCCTGGCTACGAAGCCTATGGCACCTCTTAGCGGCGTGCTCCTTGTGGTAGCCTCCCGTCACGGAGGAGGAGAACGAGTGGACTTCACCGAGATCAGACAGCACGTCATCGTCGCGTTGTTCTCTGACGAGGCCCTCTTCGCGCGCCTCGTTCTCAAGGGAGGCAATGCGCTGGAGATGGCGCACAGGGTGATCAGTCGAGGATCAGTCGACGTGGACTTGTCCATCAAGGATGAGTTCGAGGATCTGGCCGTTGCCGAAAGCAGCATCTTCCGCGCGCTGAAGCAAGAGTTCGAGCGGGTCGACCACGTCGTGTTCGACGAGCGCTTCGAGGTCAAACCGCCCCCACTCGAGAACGATGAGAAAACCTGGTGGGGCGGCTACGCCGTCGAGTTCAAGATCATCGCTCGAGCGCGCGCAGAGGCCCTCGGCTGGAACCGCGAGAAGATGCGCATCCAGTCTGAGGCTGTCGACGCCAAGCAAGGACGGAAGTTCAAGGTGGAGATCAGCAAGCACGAGTACTGCGAGGGCAAGGTGTCGGCCGAGGTGGGCGGCAGGACCATCTACGTCTACACGGAGGAGATGTGCGTGATCGAGAAGCTCCGGGCGATCTGCCAGCAGATGCCGGAGTATGGTCGCACGAACATGGCCCCCCGGGCGCGCGATTTCTACGACGTCTACCAGACCGTGACCAAGCGAGGCATCGACCTTGCGCTCCCGGAGAACTTGGATCTCTTTCGCCAGATCTTTTTCGCGAAGCGCGTGCCGCTGAACTTGCTGGCCAAGATCGATCAGACCTACGACTTCCACGAACCCGATTGGGCTGCAGTCGCCGCGGTGGCCCCGGGAGAAGTACACGACTTCAGGTTCTACTTCGACTTCGTCGTGGGGGAGACCGTGAAGCTAAAGGCCCTCTGGGAAGAATAGCCTCCACTTTTCGTCGAACGAGGTCTTCTTCATGCCGTGGACGAGGTAGAAGTCGAACGGAGTGCCCAGCTTCGCAAGCTGTCTGTATTCCTTGGCCGCGAACCCGGCGCGCTCCATCAGGAAGCCGATGGCCTGGTGGTACGGGTAGAGGTAGTCGAGCTTCTGGTACGTCTGGACGATCTCCTTCGCTCCTACCCTGCCCTTCGCCCCGCGATAGGCCTCTAGCACCTGAACGATCCCACCTGCGTACGCGGGGCGAACCGCGATGTCGATGAGGGTCCTGGCGATTCCTGTGACGGGAAGGAGTTCACCGTTTGGGCCCTGCGCGGCTTTGACCCCCAGGTCACCCGTCTGCTTCCCGCTGAGGAGGACTATCCGGTAGCCGCCCTCCAGGCTGTAGACGTAGCTGGAGGTTCGCTGGCGGCGCGAGAAGGCCAGGTTGAGTCTGTCCTGAGTGAGTTCCCCGCCATAAGAAGAAGGTTTTGGGGTCTGCTCCTGGTTCGCGTAGATGGTCTTGGGAAGCTGGTCGTTCAGCGCGTGGAGGAAGACAGCGGTTCCGTGCGAGAGGTAGGAGCGGGGGCGGATCGAGAGCGCCATCAGGTACGGGGAGTACTTGCGCAGGGCGTACCGGACCACGGTCTTGTACTTCTCTGAGCGCAGCTCGACCTTCTGGAGATCCTTTGTCGCCACCAGGTACTCGATGAAATCGGCAAGCTTCAGACCCTTGTCGAACTCCCAGGCTTCCCGATGTTGTGCGAGCAGATCGCGCAGCTGCGCTTCTTTGAACACGACTTCTGGGCCTGCCTTCAGGGCGGCCCGGATCTTCGGTTTTGCTTGCGAGAGACTTTTTAGCATGGGCGCCACCTACTAGGTATATATACCTAGTAGGTGGCTGTGTCAACACGTTGTAATCCTTCTTTTTATCAGGGGATTTCTGAATCCGGCTAGTTGCGATCCTTCCTGTTGATTGTGGTTGGGATGCGCTACTCGGTATATATACCGAGTAGCGCATCATTCCGACTCGAAAATTACGAACCACTATGCTTTTGATATTGGGAGGTTACGAACCCACCATCCAAAAACCAGTCCCCCCCACTCCACCCGCGTCGGTCCGCGTCGGTCGCTAGACACTGCACTTCTCGCGGCAGACGATCACGCTACGCGGCAGACGATCACGCTAAGGGGGACGGAGGTAGCACTTTTTCCTGTGGGCGTTTTGGGTGGCCTGCTGATGAAGCAAGCCTTGACCCGGGACCGAATCCGGGGCACACTATCCGTGCAGATTGAATATCACATATTCAGTTTGCACGATCTAGAGGACCGCCATGCTCGCCAGGCAGCTTTCAAAAAAACTCGTCGCAGATGCAAAGAGTTACCCGGTCATCAGCCTCACCGGTCCGCGCCAGTCGGGCAAGACCACCCTGGTCAGGTCCACTTTTCCGGACCATGCGTACGCCTCCCTGGAGGATCCCGACCAGCGCGCCTTCGCCCTGGAGGATCCGCGCGGCTTCCTCGGCCAGTTCCAGTCCGGTGTGGTGCTCGACGAGATCCAGCGCGCCCCGGACCTGTTCTCCTACATCCAGGTCTCGGTGGACGAAGACGACCGCCCCGGCCGCTTCGTCCTGACCGGCTCCCAGAACTTCCTGCTGCTCGAGCGGGTCTCCCAGTCCTTGGCAGGCCGCTGCGCCGTGCGCCACCTGCTGCCATTCAGCATGCACGAGCTGGCCGGCACCGCGCCGCCGCCGCTCGACGCCCTGGGCCGGGACCTGCCCGACCCGCTCCGGACCCCGCCGGTCGGCCTGTTCGAGCAGCTCTTCACCGGCTGCTACCCGCGCATCCACGACCGCGGTCTGGACCCCCAGGACTGGCTGGCCAACTACTTCCAGACCTACCTGGAGCGCGACGTGCGCGACATCCTGGCAGTCGGCGATCTGGGCACCTTCCGCCGCTTCGTGGATCTGTGCGCCGGCCGCAACGGCCAGCTGCTCAACCTGTCCGCCCTGGGCGCCGACTGCGGCGTCACCCACACCACCGCCCGGCGCTGGCTGTCGGTGCTCCAGGCCAGCTTCATCGTCCGTCTGCTCGAGCCCCACCACCGCAACTTCAACAAGCGGATCATCAAGTCGCCCCGGCTCTACTTTCTGGACACCGGCCTGCTGTGCACCCTGCTGCGCATCCGCACGCCCGGCGATCTGCGCCGTCACGCGGCCCGGGGCGCCATCTTCGAGTGCCACGTGATCGCCGAGCTGCTCAAGCGGGCCATGCACGCCGGCCGCGAGCCGGATCTGTATTTCTGGCGCGACGCGGCCGGCCACGAGGTGGACCTGCTGCTCGACCGGGGAACCTCCCAGGTGCCGGTGGAGATCAAGTCGGGCGAGACGATCGCCGCGGACTTCTTCCGCGGCCTGGACTACTGGCGCTCGCTGGCCGGCGACGAAGACGTCCCGGCTGTTCTCATCCACGGCGGCGAGCGCTCCTACCGGCGGCGCGGCGTGACCGTCTACAGCTGGTGGGGGTTCTGAGCCCGCGACCCGATCCGGCCGGCGGGCTTCTCTACAAAGCTTATCCACGAAGCGTATGGCACCTGCCATTGCGGCCTGGAAGCTTCGACCTGCTCGGCTTCACCCACTACTTGGAAGTTCCCAAGGGAACTTCCAGTTAGACTACAGATTGGCGAGCTTCAGGTAGTAGCCCGCCGCCGCGGAGCCGCTCAGGTTCAGCATGGAGAAGTTGTAACCCTCGTCGCTGGTCATGCGGGTGATTGAGTAACTCCCCTTGCTGGTGCCCTCTCCGTCGATGTCGACCTTGAACTGGCCGTTGTGGGCCTTGAGCAGACGCCCGAAGGGGCTGGTGTGGAGTTCGATGATTTCCTCCCAAAAATCCAGCCGGGCCGTGGTCATTACCCCATCTGCCGCAATCTGGAAACCCCAGCCGTAGTCGTCATCGTCGATGTAGACCGCGCCGGAGTAGTCGCACTCGAACCAGTAGCCGAACAGCTCGTTATCGAGTTCGGCGTCACCGCCGCCGCAGCCGATCAGGCCGACGCACAGAGTGCAGATCAGTATTCCCAACAGGCTCTTTTTCATCATGGCGAATCCTCCCTCTTTGTGATCGTTGGTACAAAAGCATTGCGAAAGGCAGCTCACGGGAGGTCGAACGCAAGATCGGGGCCAAGCCGGTCGCCCGGGCTTTCCTCTTGAATTGCCTGCATACGCCGGTAATCCGGAGCGCCTCGGGACCGGGATAGAGCAACAACTTGCCGGCAGGGTTCTGCCGGCCCCATTCGAAGTGCTAGCCTTCCATTCAAGGTGCCCATTCTAGGTGCCCATTCTAGGTGCCAGAGGAACCGGGCGGAGCGCTGATCCCGATTCCTGGCTACGAAGCGTATGGCACCCTTGGGGGCCATGGGGGGGGGGAGGAACCGGGCGGGGAGGAACCGGGCGGGGCGGGGCGTGAAGAGGTGGT
>CAYVQE010000210.1:0-8291 GCA_964454005.1 uncultured Myxococcales bacterium | reverse complement strand
GTTGTTTATAATGTCATGGTTGAGCGCCGTCCGCGGCCGGGCTGTCGTCCGCGGCCCGGCCGGATTTGCGCCCGGCGGTGCTGCCGCGGCCGGACTTGCGGTCGGCGGTGCTGCCGCGCCGGCGATCGGTCGCCTGCGCGGCGCGGCCGGCGCGGTCGGGCTGGCGCGGGTTGCGCACCTGCTCGCGGTCGAGAGCCGGCTTGGGCCGGCCGGTGCGCGGCCGCAGAGTCGGCTTGGCGGGCTTCATCCGGCTGTCGGTGCGCTTGACACCGCTTTTGCGGCCGGCCGGGCGCTCGATCTTCTTGAGGTTCTTCAGGCTCGGCACCGGTGGCCGGCGGCCGCGCGAGGTGTCGCTGCCTTCCTGCGAATCATCCTGCGCCAGCAGACCGAGCGATTCGGGCACGGCCGCAGGGGGAGCGGCGGCGGTGCTGCGCGCTGCGGGCGCGGGGGCGGTGCTCAATACGAGGGACAGGATGAGACTGGTCATGATCGGTGGCTCCCGCTGCGGGTTCGGAATCACTTGATGTTGTAGTGGAGGTTTTCGTTCTTGCCGCGCCGGGTCAGCTCCACCTCGATGGAGCGGGCGCTCTTGAGCTTCTGGTAGACCTCGAGGGCCTTGTCCGGGCTGGTCATGGCATAGCCGTTGATCTTGTGGATGATGTCGCCGTTCTGGATGCCGATCTTGCTGTACAGCGAGCCCGGGCGAATGGCGAACAGCTTGAAGCCGTTGGCCTCGCCGTTCTTGAACGACGGCACGATGCGCGCCTGCATGGCGATGGAGTTGAGGTTCGACAACGTTTTCTCGATCTCGCCGCGCTCGATCTCGTACTTGTCGTCGCCGACCTTCTTGATGCCCTCGCCGAGCTTGGAGTCTTTTTTGCCCCGGCTGGCGTGGCGGGGCTTGCGCCGGTGGCTGGTTTTCTTGGCCACCGCCTCTTCCTGCAGCTCCAGGTACTCCTTGACCCCGTTGTGGTCGATGATCACCCGCAGCGGCAGGATCTTGATCACGGTGGCCTCGCCCATCAGCCGATCGTCGACCCGGTAGGCATCGGTCTCGGAGGTGGTCTGATCGGTGATCATGGCCAGCGACCACTCGGACCGATCGGCCACGATGGTGCCGATCAGCGAGGCCCGCAGCTGGCTCGGCACCCCGTCGCCCTCGAGCAGCTCCTTGCCGGCCTGATCGTCGATCTCGGGCCCTTGGGCCTCCTCGACCTGCTCGACCGGCGCGCTCATGGCCGAGTCGAAGTAGTTGCGATCCACGATCACCTGGTAATCATTGGCCTGCTGCCGGTTAGGCCGGTGGTCGCGATCGGCCGGCATGCCCTTTGAGAGCGACGGGATCTCGCGCAGCTTGTGGGCGATGACGCCGTCGATGCCGCCGGCCAGCAACCAGGCGCCGGTGGCCAGGAAGACCAGGTTGATGATCCAGAAGTGCTTCTTCAGCAAGGCGTCCATCCGTCTCCTCCGCCCGGTGGCGGTCGCGGTTCTACACCCCGGATTGGAATACAGCAATCCCCGTGCCAAGCGACCGTTGATCCGGGGCGGCTTTTCTGCCGTGCAACTGGTCGATTGTCAAGCATATTTCATCCAGGATGGCCGCGCCCGGAAAGCGGCCGGCCGCACCGGGGACATTTTGACAAGTCGGCCCCCAGCGGCCGGGAAGGATTGACAAACTGTCAGCCCAATCGGACGTGCTCCAACGGGTGGCCACCGAGGCCCTTGTGCCGCGAATCAGGCGGTGGTAGACAAGTGCCCGAGGAGGTCCGGTTGGCACGGGGCGCACAGACCGCACAGGCCAACCCGCTGCGGGTGGCAGTGGTGGGCGCGGGCTACTTCGGCTGCTACCACTGCGAGAAGATGCATCGTTTGCCGGGCGTGGCGCTGGTGGCGGTGGTGGACATCGATGCCGAGCGCGCCGGCCGGGCCGCGGCCCGTTTCGATTGCCGATCGCTGGCCAGCCACGGCGAGCTGGCCGGGCGGGTGGATGCGGCCGTGGTGGCCGTGCCCAGCCCGGAGCACCACGCGGTCGCCGCCGATCTGCTGCGGGCGGGGATCGACCTGCTGGTCGAGAAGCCCCTGGCCACCTCGCTGGCGGCGGCCGACGATCTCTGCCGGCTGGCCGAGCAGCACGCCGCCTGCCTCCAGGTCGGCCATCTGGAACGGTTCAATCCCATCCTGGAGCAGGCCTTGGGCCGGTTGCGCCAACCGCACTTCGTGCGCATGGAGCGGCTGGGGCCCTATCCGGGGCGGGGCTCGGAAGCGGACGTGGTGTTCGAGCTGATGTGCCACGACCTCGACATCCTGCTGCAACTGACCCGGGCCGAGCTCAGCTCGGTGGCGGCCTCGGGCTGGCCGGTGGTGTCGCGCCGGCCCGACGTGGCCGCGGTGCGGCTGGAGTTCGCCGACGGCCTGGTGGCCGAGCTGACCGCCTCGCGGGTGTCGAGCCAGCGGGTGCGGGCATTCAGCGTGCTCGACGCCGACGGCCTGCTGGAGGTCGATCTGGCCGGTCGCCGGCTGCGGCGCAACACCTTCGACCAGGGCCGGCAGCGCACCGAGTCGATGGACGTGGCGGCGGGCGATCCGCTCCGGGACCAGGCTCGGGCCTTCGTCGATGTGCTCACCAACGGCCGCCGGCCCCTGGTCTGCGGGCGCAGCGGCCGGGCCGTGGTCGAGCTGGCCGAGCGCATCCTGGCCTGCATCGAGCCGGCGGCGGGGTCTTGAGCAGCCGTCCGGCCGCGATGCGATCGCATGGAGAGAACGGATGGCGGCAGCACGACCGGCGCTGTTGCTGGTGGCTGGTGAGGCCTCGGGCGATGCCCACGCGGCCCGGGTGTTGGAGCGGCTGCACCAGCGGCTGCCCGGGCTGGATTGCTTCGGCCTCGGGGGCGCTCAGCTGCGCGCGGCCGGGCAGGATGTGGTGGCCGACGGGACGGCGCTCAACGTGGTCGGCTTGAGCGAGGTGGTCCGCGGCCTGTCCGGGGTGCTGCGGCTGCGCGATCGGTTGCTGGCCGAGGTGGAGCGCCGCCGGCCGGCCGCCGCCCTGCTGGTCGATCTGCCGGGCTTCAACCTGCATCTGGCCGGCCGTCTGAAGCGGATGGGGGTGCCGGTGATCTACTACATCGCCCCGCAGGCCTGGGCCTGGCGCCGCGGGCGGGTGCGCAAGATCCGGCGCCGGGTCGACCAGCTGTGCGTCATTTTTCCTTTCGAGCGCGAGTTCTTCGGCCGGCGGGGGGTGGCGGTCGAGTACGTCGGCCACCCGCTGCTCGAGCAGCGGGTGCCGGCTGCGCCGCCGATCGGGAATCGGGTGGCGCTGCTGCCGGGCAGCCGCCCGCGCGAGGTGGAGCGATTGCTGCCGGCCATCGCCGGGGCCGCCCAGCGGCTGCGCGAACGCTGGCCCGAGCTGCGGTTTCGCTTGCCGCTGGCGCCGGGCATCGCCGCCGGGCCGGTGCAGCAAACGCTGGCCGCGGCCGGGGTCGAGGCCGAGCTGGTCGGCGGGGGGGCGGCGACCGCGCTGCGCGGCGCCCGGCTGGGGCTGGTCGCCTCGGGCACCGCCACGCTGGAGGCGGCGCTGGCCGGGGTGCCGATGGTGGTGGTCTACCGGGTCTCGCGCACCTCCTACGCTCTGGTTCGGCCGCTGTTCCAACTCGACCACGTGTGCATCGTCAACATCCTGGCCGGCCGGCGCTTGGTGCCCGAGCTGCTGCAATCGGCCGCCCGCCCGGAGCCGATCGCCGCGGCGGCAGCGCCCCTGCTGGCCGATTCGGCCGAGCGCCGGCGCGTGCTGGCCGGGCTGGCCGAGGTGGCCGCCGGGCTTTCTGGCCCGCGGCCCTCGGAGCGGGTGGCCGGCATCCTGGCCGCGCGCCTGCAGCCGGAGGCCGCCTGATGCCCGCCGACGCGCTGATCATCGTGCCGACCTACTGCGAGCGCGAGAACCTGGAGCGCATCGCCGGCGCCGCCCTGGCCGCGTTGGACGGCCACCTGCTGGTGGTCGACGATGCCAGCCCGGACGGCACCGGCCGGCTGGCCGACGCGCTGGCCGCCGCCGATGGGCGCATCCACGTGTTGCACCGGCGCGGGGCCGAGCGCGGCCTGGGCTGCGCTTACCGCGATGCCTTCGCCTGGGCGCTGGCGCGCGACTACCCCTATTTGCTGCAGCTCGACGCCGACTTTTCGCACCCGCCGGCTGATCTGCCCCGGCTGCGGGCCGCGGCCGCCGATGCCGATCTGGTCATCGGCTCGCGCTACGTGCCCGGCGGCTGCACCCCGGACTGGCCCTGGCACCGGCGCCTGATCAGCCAGGGCGGCTCGCTCTACGCGCGCACCGTGCTGGGGTTGGGCATCCGGGACGCCACCGGCGGCTTCAAGTGCTGGCGGGCCGCGGCCCTGCGCCGGCTGCAGCCGGCGCGCACCGGGGCGCGCGGCTTCGCGTTCCAGATCGAGATGAACCACCGGGCGCTGGCCGCCGGGCTGCGCGTGGTCGAGGTGCCGATCGCCTTCCGCGATCGCACCCGGGGCCGCTCCAAGATGTCGGCGCGCATCTTCGCCGAGGGCCTGGCCGCGGTCTGGCGTATCCGGCTGGCGGGGCGGCGATGAGCGCCGGTGGCGACCCCTGGGCCCGGCGGCTGCTGTGGCTGCTGGCGGTGTTGAGCGTCGGCCGGCTGGGCTTCGCCTGGGCGGTCGATCTCTGCCCCGACGAGGCCTACTACTGGGCCTGGGCCCAGCAGCCGGCAGCCGGCTACCACGATCATCCACCGGCGGTGGCCTGGTTGGTGCGCGGCGGCACCGCGCTGCTGGGCGATAACGAGCTGGGGGTGCGGCTGGCCGCCGTGCTTTGCGGGGCGCTGGCGGTCTGGTTGGTCTTCGCCATGACCCGCCGGCTGACCGGCCGGCCGCGGCGGGCGTTCTGGGTGGCCCTGCTGGCCGCCGGCGCGCCCGTCCTGGCCACCGGCTCGGTGATACACACCCCGGATGCCGCGCTGATGGCGGCCTGGGCGCTGGCCGCCTGGTTCGCGCTGCGGGCCTTCGATCGCGATCGCCGGCTGGACTGGCTGGGCCTGGGCGCTGCGGCCGGCCTGGCCGTGCTGGCCAAGGCCACCGGTCTGGCGCTGGTGGCCGGTCTGGGTCTGTTCGCGCTCAGCTGTCGGGCGGGGCGGGTGCGGCTGCGGGGCAGCGGCCCGGCGCTGGGCCTGATGGCGGCCGCGCTGGTGGCGGCGCCCGGCCTGATCTGGGATCTGCGCCACGCCGGCGGCGCGCTCGCCTTCCAGCTCGACCACGTCGCCGGCGACGTCCAGCTACGCCCGCTGGGGCCGCTGGAGTTCATCGGCGGCCAGCTCGGGGTGGTCAGCCCGCTGCTGTGGGCGGGCCTGGTCGTGTTCCTGGCGGCCGCTTGGCGGCGCCCGGTGCGCAGCGGCCGCAGCGAGGCCTACCTGCTGTGGTGCCTTTCGGCGCCCTTGGTGGTGTTGGTGTTCGGCCTGTCGTTGCTGGGGCGGGTGGAGGCCAACTGGCCGGCGGTGGCCTATCTGGCGGCGGCGCCCGGCATGGCCTGGGCGCTGGGCGGCGGCATCGGCTACCTGCGGCGGCGGCGGCTGTGGACCGGTCTGGCGCTGGGGCTGGCCTGGGGACCGACCCTGCTGCTGCACCTGCAGGTGCTGGTGCCGGTGCTGCCGCTGGCGCCCGGAGTCGATCCGACCACCCGCTTGCGCGGCTGGCGGCTGATGGCCGAGCGGGCCACAGCCGCCGCCGACGCGCTGGATGCCGAGCTGGCGGCCGAGGGGTACGGGCCGACCAGCGAGCTGCGTTTCTACAGCGGCCGGCCGGTGCGCTACTGGCCGAGCTCCAGCCGCCGCTCGCAGTACGATCGCTGGCCGCGGCGGCCGCTGCCCCAGCGGCTGCTGTTATTGCAGCCGCGCACCACCCTCGGCCCACCGGCGCCCTGCCGCGGTGCCGCCGAGCGCTGGCTGCTGCTGCGCCCGCCAGCTGCGCGCCGGCCCGACCGGTCGGGCGAATTCTCCTGGTGGGTTTGCAGCGGGCTGCGGCCGGCCGCCGCCGCGGAGGCCGACGATGCACCCTGAGCCGCGGCCGGACGGGCCGCCGGAGCCCGAGCGGCTGTCCTATGCCGCCTACTTCGGCGCGGCCACCGGCCTGGTGGCCGGCATCTGCCTGGCCATGGTGGGCGCCGACCTGCTGCACCGGCTGCAGCCCGGCAGCCGCTGGGCCGAGGTGTTCTGGGAGGTGGCCAGCCCGATCCTGGCCCTGCTGGGCGCGCTCGGGCTGGGCTTCGGCTTCCACCGCTGGTTGCGCGGTCGCGTCCTGGTGCCGGCGCTGCTGTTCATCGGCGCTGTGGCCCTGGGCGCCTGGTTGGCCCTGGGGCCGGTGGGCTTCGCCTGGCGCGCAAGCGATAGCGCCGCCGACGGCGGCGGATCAGATGGAGTTGACAGGCTGCCGGTCAGCCCATAAATTGTCTCAACTTGGAGGTTTCCGATGGACGACAAGATTCGCCAGATCATCGAAGAGAAGATCCGCCCCTACCTCGAGGCCGACGGTGGGGGCATCGAGTTCGTGGGCTTCGACGCCGACAGCGGTGAGGTTCGGGTTCGCCTGCAGGGCGCCTGCGCCGGTTGTCCCGGCGCCCAGATGACCCTGTCGATGGGGGTCGAGGCGGCGCTGAAGGAAGAGATCCCCGAGGTCTCGCGGGTGGTCTCGGTCTGAGCGGCGGGCGCGCCCGGGATCAGGCGCCGAGCTTCTTCTTCTTCAGCGCCTGTTCTTTGAGCGAGTCGAGGCTGCCCTGATCGAGCGCTTCGAGTTCGGCCTGCTCCTCGGCCTCCGCGCTCTCCTGCCACTTCAAAAAGCCCCAGATGCCGGCGCCGATCAGGCCGGCGGCCAGGATGGCGATCAGGGCGATCTTGAGGAACGGTCCCCAGTCGCGGCGGGAGGGCTCCGCGCGGCTGACGCGGACGAACGGTCCCTCCTTCGGCGCGGGCGCAGCGGCTGCTTGGGACTGGGCGTTGGCAGCGGCCGCGGTGGCCGGGACCGCCGGAGCGGAGCCTTCGGCGGGCGGGCCCGCCTTGGGCGCGGATTCCGCGGCTGATCGGGCCTGGGCGTTCGGAGCGGCCGCGGGGGGCGAACCCGCCGCAGCGGAGCCTGTTCCGGCGTCGTCTTCGGCCCAGTCTTCGTCGTCCCATTGTTCATCCTGCAGCAGGGCGGGCTTCTTGATGGCCGGTTTGGGCTTGGCGGGTTTGGCGCTTTGGTCGATCTCCAGATCGGGCGCATCGGCCCCGGACTCCAGATCGATGGCGCCGAAGTCGGGTGGCTTTTGCTGCTGGGCGCCGGCGCCGCTCGGGCTGTCGTCCAACTCCAACCCGCTGCCGTTCTGTTTGGCGACCGCGTTCTTGGCCCGGTCGATGGCGCGGCGCATGGCGTCGTTCTTGTCGTCCTGGTCTGTCATCCAGTCCTCGCGGCGGTTGATTGGGCGTCTGAGCGGATCCTTGCTCGCCCATCGATGATCTCCGAGAAGGTGAGCGGTTTCAAGCCCGGCGGGTGGTTTTTCGCCCGGTCGGCTGAGTGCTGGCGCGAGTTGGTCGTTTTCTTGACCCGGGTAGGCTCATGTAGTACATGTAGGATATAAACCTACCGAAACGAGGTGAAGCGTGAGCCAACCCATCGTCGATCGCCGAGCCAGCAGCCGCCAGACCAGTACCCGCCGCCGTTATGCCCGGGTGCGCCTGGGCCTGGACGGATTCTACCAGAGCGACCAGCGCAGCCTGATCGTGCGCGGCGGCAACCTGACCCTGCGCGGGGCCTTCATCGCCAACCCGGTGCCGGACCGCCGCGGCAGCCGGGTGGTGCTGCGCCTGGGGCTGACCGACAGCCCGACGCTGCTGCGCCTGCCGGCCCGGGTGGTCTGGTCCAACGACCGGCCCGAGCGCGGTCCGGTCGGTATGGGCCTGCGCTTCGAGGGGCTGGAGCCCTGGCAGTTGAAACGGATCGCGGCCGCCGTGCTGCGCCGGGCCGGCTTCGCCGCCTTTCCGGCCCTGCGCGCCGGGGTGGCCAGCGCCGCTTGAAAGCCGACGGGAGGACGATCATGGCCAGACAGAACCGCCGCATGCACCACCGCAGCCAGACCGCCGCCGACGGGCCGGATCAGGCCCGGCTGCATTCTTTCTACCAGGGGGCCGACGCGCTGGTCGAGCAGCAGCTAGATGCCGCGTTCGAACACGAGCTGCGCGCCGCGGTCCTTGAAATGCAAAGCTGTATGGGCCAGTTATTTCCTCTTTTTTTCTTGCTGATAT
>CAYVQE010000209.1:0-8557 GCA_964454005.1 uncultured Myxococcales bacterium | reverse complement strand
CTGAGTGTGACTTGTTTAGGGGGTGATTTTCGGATCGATGTGGCGGTCAGCTACAAAAAAATAAGTGAGAAGTGAGTAGACCTGACCCCACTCTCCCCACTCTCGTGACTTTCGCAAGCTTCAGCGTTTTCGGGTGAGCTGGCACAGCGCGGTGCCGCCCAGGGCGCAGAGGTGGTCGAGCGCCAGCACCGGCACCCGCCGGGCCCAGGCCGCGCCGGTGAGCGAGGCGGCCAGCCCGCCGCGGCAGCGCTGCTTGCCGGTGCGCAGATCGAACACCGCCACCTGCATCACCGCCATGCCGGCGCCGATGGCCCCGCCGTTGCCGGGCGGTTGCAGCATGGTCGGCCGGGCCACCACCAGCAGCTCGGCCGATTCCACCGGCGGGGTCTGGGAGCGATCCGGTCCACCCAGCATGCCGATCCACTGCCAGGGCGGGCTGCGCAGCACCTGCAGCAGCCGCTCGAACAGCCCCGGCACCCGGCCCGGCTGCGCCCGGCGCCGCACCAGCGCATCGTCGCGGGCGCCCAGCAGCAGCGGCTCGGTCAGGCCCGGCACGGCCGCATCGGAGTCCGCGGGCGGTGCCAGGTAAGCGACCACCTCGTCTGCTGCCACCGCGGCGATGGCGGAGCAGGCCTTCTCAACCGGTTGTACCGCCCGGCGCTCGGCGGCCAGCTGCTCGACCTGGTCGCGGCCCAGCGCCGCCAGCCGCGTCAGGGCCTGCTCCAGCGCCTGCTGCTCGCTGTTGGCCCGCCAGGCCACCAGCAGCGCGGCGCCGACATAAGCCAGTCCGGTCAGCAACAGCAGCAGCAGTCCGGTCTTGATCACCCGCATCGGCTGAGACGGTAGGCGAGGGACCGCTTGTTGTCAATGGGCAGACCTGACCCCACCGCCGGAGACCTCAGCGGGCCAGGAAGGCGCCGTCGACGTCCAGGGCGGTGCCGGTGACGAAGGAGGCCGCGTCCGACACCAGCCAGGCGGCCGCTCGGGCCACCTCCTCGGGCCGACCCATGCGGCCGACCGGCTCCAGGGCGGTGAACTGCTTCTCGGCCTCCGGGTCGCCGCCGGTGATGCGATCGATCATCTCGGTGCGGATGACCCCCGGGCAGATGGCGTTGACCCGCACGCCCTGCTCGGCCACCTCCAGCGCGGCGGTGCGGGTCAGCCCCAGCATGCCGTGCTTGGAGGCCACGTAGGCCGGCAGGTTCATGAAGCCCACCTTGCCGGCCACCGACGAGACGTTGACGATGCTGCCGCTGCCCTGCTCGAGCATCAGACCGAGTTCGGCACGGGTGGACAGAAAGGCCCCGGTCAGGTTGACGCCGATGACCTTGGTCCAGTTCTCGAACGTGCATTCGGCGGTGGGCGCCTGCTGGCCCTCGATGCCGGCGTTGTTGATGGCCCCGTCCAGCCGGCCTTCGTCGGCCTTGATCTGCGCCAGCAGGCTCTCGACCTGGTCGTTGTCGGCCACGTCGGCGGCGATGAAGCGCGCCCGGCCCCCCTGATCGCGGATGGCGGTCGCGGTCTGCTCGCCGCGCTCGGCATCGAGGTCCGAGACCATCACCACCGCCCCGCTGCTGGCACACTCCGACGCCATGGCACGGCCGATTCCCGTCGCCGCGCCCGTGACCAGCACCACCTTGTCTTTCAGATCCGCCATGCTTTCCTCCTCGAATTGACGTTCATGCACCACCGGAAGCAACTTCCATGCCGGGATGCGGTACTGGCGACCGGTCGGGACATCCCCCGGACCGACGCCGCGGAGCGGTTGCCCGAGCTCGTGGGTTGGTCCAACTCGTCGCTCCCCGGGGAGCGTTTCGAGTGGCTCGTTTTCGCGGTGGTGGCCGCCGCTGCTACCTGCTATACCATGGGACCGGATTCAGCGAAACGACGGACCGGGACTGGGGAGGATAGAGACATGCACAGGGCATCGCTCATCACGCGCTGGCTGGTTTTTCTGGTATTGTTGGGCACCGGTTGTGCGACCACCCGGCCGGCGACCTTCGGGGCGGGTCGGCTCGCGCCGGAGCTGGGCGAGCTGGAAGTGGTGGCCGGGCCGCAGGCCGGCTCGACCGTGGCGTTGGCGGACCTGGAGGACCGGGTGGTGGTGCTCGAGTTCTGGGCCACCTGGTGCAGCCCCTGCATCGACGCGCTCGCTCACTGGAACGCGCTGGTCGAGCGTTTCGCCGACCGGCCGGTGGCCTTTCTGTCGCTGAGCGACGAGGAGGCCGCCACCATCCGCGAGTTCCTGGTCGACGAGACCATGGCCGGGCAGGTGGTGCGCCCGGCCGCCGCCGGCTTCGACCGCGAGGCGCTGGGCGTCGGCACCCTGCCGCGAACCGTGCTGATCGGCAACGGCGGTCGGGTGATCGGCTCCACCCATCCGACCATGCTGACCGCCGAGCACATCGAGCAGGCCCTGGCCGGCGCGTCGGTCGACCTGCCGGCGGCGCCGGGCGCCAGGGCCGAGCGCAGGCCGCCGCCGCCCTTGCTCGACGGGCCGGAGCCGCTCTACCTGGCGCTGGTGCGGCCGAGCGATCCGGACTCCGGCCGCTCCACCGCCCGCGGCCCCGGCACGCTGGCCCTGTTCGACCGGCCGGCGCAGGAGCTGTTCGCCCAGGCCTACTCGCTTTCGGCGAGCCGCATTCGTTTCGCGGCTGAGCCGCCGGCCGGTCGCTACGACCTGATCGTGCGCCAGCCGCCCGAGCGTGGCGGCAGCGGCCTGGTCGCCAAGATGCGCAGCGCTTTGCTGGATGCCTTCGCACTGCGGGCAGAGCGCCGCCGGAGCGAAGCAGAGGTGCTGGTGCTGAGCAAGGCCGAGGGCGGAACGCCGGGCTTGCGGGCCACCCGACGCGAAGTCGGTCGGATGACGGTGTCGGCCCGGCGCCTCAAGGGCAGCGGCGTGCCCTTGCCCGGACTGATCATGATGCTGGAGCGCCTCTTGGGCCGGAGCATCGTCGATGAGACCGGACTGGACGGCCGCTACGACTTCCGCCTCGCGCTGCCGCGGGAGGCGGAGGGCGAGGCCGCCGTCGAGCACTTCGCCGCGGCCCTGCGCGAGCAGCTCGGCCTGCTGCTGCGTCCCCAGCGCCGGGAGGTCGAGGTGCTCGAGCTCGTGCCGGCCGGCGATTGAGCCAGGCTGCGGGCCCTGAGCGCATACGCCCCGCGGCGGGCGCCGCAGCTCACTCCATTTTTTCGGCCAGGGTCTCGGCCATGGCATCCAGGGTAGCGGCCAGCAGCCGCGGCTTCTCACCGGCCGCCACCGGCCATCCCGACAGCAGCCAGCTTCCCAGCAGCAGCATCCGCAATCCGCAACGCACGGGCATCATCTCTCATTCTCGTTCCAGCAACGCCCTTCCTTTGTGCCACCACCGGCGGCCGAGGTGGCCTTGATCCGGCAGGGGCGATGCGCGATACCGGGGACAGGGGAGGTGCCATGTGAGCCCCGCGGTGGAGGTCGAAAACCTCGAGCTGGCCCCGGGTGATGAGCCCATCTTGAACGGGGTGTCTTTTGCGGTCGGCGCCGGCGAGGCGGTGGTGGTGCGCGGCGCGTCGGGCTCGGGAAAGTCCAGCCTGCTGCTGGCGCTGGTCGGTGCGCTGCCCCCGCGGCGCGGGCACATCCGCATCGCCGGCATGCCGTTGGATGCGGACCACGCCGCCGCCATCCGCCGCCGGGTGTTCTACATGCCCCAGGAGGTCCGGGCCTTCGAACGCGAGACCGGCCGCGAGTTCATCCAGCGGGCTCTCGACCTGGCGGTCAACCGCGGACGGCGCCGGACCCCCGGCTGCACCGCCGAGCTGTGTGCCGCGCTGAGCCTGGACGAGGCCCTGCTCGACGCCCCGCTGGCCAGCCTGTCGGGGGGCGAGCGGCAGCGGCTGGGGCTGCTGCGCGGCTCGGGCTTGAGCCTGCGGCTGTTCTTCGTCACCTACCCGGCCTTGTTGTTGGCGGTAGGGCTGGTGCTGGCCTACTTCATGCTGCTGGTCTTTGCGCCCGATCCCGTGCTCGACGCGCGCTACGTCATCCCGGTGGCCGGTATGCTGCTGGGCAACAGCATGAACCGGGCCATCATCACCCTGGAGCGCTTCTACAGCGACATCCGCGCCGACCAGGCCGGCTACGTGTCGCTGGTGGCCATGGGGGCCACCCTGCGCGAGGCCACCGCCCCCTATCTGGCCACCGCCTACCGGGCCGGCCTGGCGCCCTCGCTGGCCAATACGGCCAACATCGGGCTCGTTTTTCTACCCGGCATGATGACGGGCCAGATCCTGGGCGGCAGCGAGCCGATGACCGCCATCGAGTACCAGATCGCCATCATCCTGGCCATATTCGTCACCACCGAGCTGGCCAGCCTGCTGGCCATCCGCTTCAGCATGATCCGCGGCTTCGACGACCTCGGCTTCCTCGACCCGAGCGTGTTCAGGTAGCGGAGTCAGGTCTGGACGACCCCACTCTGGAACTCAGTCTTCGTTCAGCAGCGCGTTGACCTCTTGCTCCTCGTTGCAGGTCATGGTGTTGTCTTCGTTGATGATGCAGCGACGAATCTTCGACAGGTCCTCGTTCTCGGCGTAGGCGATGTACAGGTAGTCACCCTGGCCACCCGACCAAGCGCTGACGTGGGTAATGGTGCGGATTGGGGGCCGGCATCCCCCCAACGTGGCAACACCTGCGAAGACAATCATGGCCAATACGATGCGTGCTTTCCGTCTCATGGGTATACCGACTCCGCGGTGACGTCTTCGAGAATCAAGGTGTCTTCGCAATCCACTTCCCGCCCGCCGGCGGTGAGGGTGCAGATGCGGATGTACTGGTCGAACTGATCGGCGTAGCTGCGCTGCATGATGAGCTTGGCCGTGCGCCGCTCGCCGATGAAGGCCTGGTCAACCAGAACCTTCGGCGGTGCGCAGGCCGTCAGCCCCTGGCTGGCCAACACCAGGCTTCCCAAGAAAAACACGATTCGAAGATTTGTTCGCATGACCCATTCCTCAGCGGACATTGGTGGTGATGCTACGTGGCGTAGCGGAGGCGGCCGGACATTCGATCCCGCTGTCTCCGCCGCAGCGCCGCTTACAGACCAACTCCTCATCGATGTTCCGACAGAGCCAGAACTGGTGCTCCACTTCCGACCACATGCCATAGTCGGTGATCCGCAGCGTCTCGAGTTGGGTAAGGCCCATGCTCTCATGATCGGTGAACTCGACGATTTGGTAGCGGGAGCAGCTGCCCAGCCACAGAGCACACGCCAACAAGACCACATGCCACATCAGGACTCTTCCGATTGCCCTCTTCTCCGCACGCATGGATACGGGCAAATCCGGTTGTTTGCGTTCCCGGTTCATCGCGTCACTCCCCAACCAGATCGATCTCCAACTTGCGACAGCGGCTGAGCGTTCCGTCCTCGGCGCGAGCGCATTGAATGAGACCGTGGTCGCCTCGTTGGAAGTAAAGGAATTTGATTTCCCCCGGCCGGCCGGTCGACGCCGCCACATACTTTGGATTGGGGGCGCAGGCGCCGCTGACCATAGCGGCCGCCAGCCAGAGCAATATCAGCACGGGCAGTCTCCATACCATGGAACTCGACCTCCAGTTTGGTTGATGGATTGTACTCCGAGGCATAACAAGCCAATCTGCGACAGGCGGTGTTGGCGGTGTTGGGCCTGGCCGGTGCGGCCTGCGTGGGCGGCGAGAGCGTGGTGCGCCGCTGGTGGCGCCGGGCATGGACGCCCAGCGCATCATCGTCAACGCCACGCCGCGCATGCTCTACCGCATCCACTTCCCGCGTTAGTCCCAGTCCGCCACCCGAAGCCCCGCCACCCGCTCGAACTCCCGCCGGTTGTTGGTGACCAGGGTGGCATTGGCCGATGCCACGGTGGCGGCGATCAGCAGGTCCATCGGGCCGATCAGCGCACCCGTGCTGGCGAATTGCTGCTTGATGCGGCCGAAGGCCCGGGCTGCATCGTCGCCGAAGGGAATGCGCTGGATGGGCTCCAGGAACAGGCGGATCCGTTCGAGGTTCTTCCGGGGCCGCGCCGAGTGCAGGGCGCCGTAATGCAGCTCGGCCACCGTGATGGCGGAGGTGGCCACCTGACGGGATGTCAGCCCGCGCAGCTTGCGCTCCACCGCCGGCGCGCGGCCGTTGAGCAAGTAGATACAGATGTCGGTGTCGAGCAGGAACACCGGGCTACTCGATGTCCGGGCGTTCGGGCTGCTGGCTGGCCGAACGGATGTCGGCCAGGATCTCATCCGGGCTGCGATCGTCTTCCCAGCAGCCCAGAACCTCGAAAAACGAGTCGGGCAGGCGATCGTCGAGCTGCTTCAACAGCACCGATCGCACCCAGGCCGATCGGCTGACCCCGGCGCGCCGGGCTGCCTGTTCGACGCGCCTGGCCGTCTCGTCATCCAGATAGAGAGCGAGTTGTGCCATCAGGGGTCCCTCCATTTTCAAATATATACCCAAATATATTAGCTGGCAAGCAAAAAAATGGAATCAGTCCGGGCTATTTACGACCCCGCAGCACCACGAAGGCGCCCTGGCCGCTGCCCGCTCGAAGGGCCAGGCGGTCTCCTTGGGCCAGCAAGGTCTGGCGGGCGGTCAGCTCGGCGAAGCCGGCCGCCTCGAGCAGGCGGCCGAGTTCGGCGGTGGTATAGAAGCGGGCCTCGCCATAGAAGCGGCTGTGCGCGCGCTTCTGCTCGTAGCGCCGCCCGAGCGTGCTGTCGCGATCTACGAAGCCCAGCACCAGCACCCCGCCGGGCGCCAGCACCCGCCACGCCTCGGCCAGCGCCCGCGCCGGGTCGTCGACGAAGCAGATGGTGGTCACCAGCAGCACCGCGTCGAAGGCCGCATCGTCCAGCGGCAGCGCCTCGGCCACCCCGCGCAGCACCTCGATGCCCCGTTGCCGGGCCCGCGCGGCCATGGCCGGCGACGGCTCCACCCCCAGCCCTATGCCCAGCGGCGCGGCGAACATGCCCGAGCCCACCCCCACCTCGACCCGCCGCCCCGTAGCCGGCAGCAACGCCCGCACCGCTGCCAGCTCGGCCCGATAATCGGCCTCGTGCTCGTCGAACCAGGCGTCGTATTTGGCGCTGTGCGCTTCGAAAGCCGTCATCCGCGCCATGGCCACCTCCCGCTGTTCCCGCATGCCAGTGTACACCGATCGGCGCACCCGGGTGTGAACCGCCTTCACGCCGGCGCCGGCCAGCCCGGGCCGCGCTGCCAGGCAAGTCCACGTAACAGCAGTGGATTGGCCGAAGGGTCGCGCTTGGAATGCGGCTTGCAACGGCAACGCGCGATGAGGCTGTCATGAAACCTTGGCTGGATGAACAACGATGTCGCTGCATGGCTGCCGCCACCCTGGCGGCGATGTTGCTCACCGCGGGCGCCGGGGCCGCCGGGCCGCCCGCCACCGGCGCGCCCGCGGATCCGGACGCCGAACCGGCGCCGGAGTTGGCCGCCGAGCTGCCCCAGCGCTGCTGGGGTCTCGCGCTCGGGCTCAGCATGGGCTCGACCGCCCTGCTGTCCGGGGTCGGCTTCGGTTTGTCCATGGGCGGCTACGAAGATGCAGGCCTGGCCCTGTCGTTGCTCGGCAACATCGTCGGTCCCTCTGTCGGCCACATCTACACCGGGCAGTACTGGCACGCGCTGGGCACCAGCCTGGGCCGCGGAGCGGCCACCGGAATCATGTTGGCGGGCCTGATGCACACCGACTTCCTGGCGTCCGTTTTCGGGCGGGAGCCAGACGCTCCTGCCTGGGCCTGGCCGGTGACGCTGCTGGGCGCGGCCGGTGTGCTGGGCTTGACCATCTACGACTACGTCGACGCCCCGCTGTCGGCAGTTCGCTTCAACGAGCGGGCCCGCGGGGCACAGCTCAGCCTGGCCCCGCTGGTGCTGCAGCCGCCGGCCGGCCGGCCCGAGGCCGGCCCGGCGCTGGGCATGGGCCTGAGCGGTCGGTTCTAGGCGCCTGCAGGGCCCTTGTGATCGCCGGTGGCGGGCCGGGCCTGGTCCAGCACCAATCGCACCTTCCGGGTCAGCCCGGCGGCGGTGAACGGCTTGGCGATGAAGTGGGTGCCTGATTCGAGCACGCCGTGCTGGACGATGGCATCATCGGTGTAGCCCGAGGTGTAGAGCACCTGCAGCCCCGAGTTGGCGGCGAGCAACCGTTCGGCTAGCTCGCGGCCGCTCATCTGGGGCATGACCACGTCGGTGAGCAGCAGTTCGATCTCGCCTGCGTGCTTCTCGAACAGCACCAGGGCGTCACCGCCGCTGGCGGCGGTCAGCGTCCGGTAGCCGGCCGCGTGCAGGATGCGCTCGGCCAGACGCCGCACCGCGTCTTCGTCCTCGACGATCAACACCGTCTCGGCGCCGGTCGCCGCGACCGGTTCCGGGCTGTGCCGGGTCGCGCTCGCCGGGGCGTCGACCTGCGGCAGGTAGATCTTGAAGGTGGTGCCTTGGTCCGGCTCGCTGTAGACCCAGATGTTGCCGCCGCTCTGCTTGACGATGCCGTAGACCGTGGACAGCCCCAGGCCGGTGCCCTTCTCCTTGGTGGTGAAGAACGGCTCGAAGAC
>CAYVQE010000208.1:5234-8702 GCA_964454005.1 uncultured Myxococcales bacterium | reverse complement strand
GCGCCCATGCCGGCCACGTCGCCGACGTTGTCGCCCACGTTGTCGGCGATGGTGGCCGGGTTGCGCGGGTCGTCTTCCGGTATGCCGGCCTCGACCTTGCCCACCAGGTCGGCGCCGACGTCGGCCGCCTTGGTGTAGATGCCGCCGCCGACGCGGGCGAACAGGGCGATCGACGAGGCGCCCAGCGAGAAGCCGGTCAGGGTGTTGATCACGATGTCGGTCTGCGCGCCCTGGAAGAACCACAGGCTGGAGTAGAGCCAGAACAGCCCGCCCAGGCCCAGGGTGGCCAGGCCGACCACGCTCATGCCCATCACCGCGCCACCGCTGAAGGCGATGCGCAGCGCCGGGTTGAGGCCCTCGCGGGCCGCGGCCGTGGTGCGCACGTTGGCCGCGGTGGCCACCCGCATGCCGAAAAATCCCGCCAGCCCAGAGCAGAAGGCGCCGACCAGGAAGCTCAGCCCCACCATCCAGGAGGACTGCTCCATGCTGTAGTTGGCCACGCCCAGGATGATGGCCACCAGGATGACGAAGATGAGCAGGGCCTTGTACTCGCGTCCGAGAAAGGCCATGGCGCCTTCCCGGATGTGGCCCCCGATCTCCTTCATCTTGTCGGTGCCGGCATCGGCCTTGTTGACGCCGACGGTCTTGATCCAGGCGAAGAGCAAAGCCAGGATCCCCGCCACCGGGGCTATCAGCAAGAAGATGATGAAGGTGCTGTAATCCATTCCCGTACCCTCCAAGTCAATCGTTGGGGTGTGACTTGCCTCCCGGGTACCCTGAAAGCCACCGCGGTGCGGCATGGGCCGCGGTGACCGGCGCCGGCCCGTATGCCCAGCGCCCCTGACCTCGCTTTCTCATATCGTATTGCTCCGAATTGTCAACGCATTTTTGCCATTCGGGCCGAGGATCGGCGCAGGACCTGAAAAAGCGTTGCCACGTGCCGGGATGCCGCGGGCGCGACGGAATGCGCGGCTTGCGGCGCCGGTTCGACCGGGTGTATAGATCCAGGAGCGAACCATGGGTGCGAAAAGGCAACAGAACGAAGACCACAAGAGCCCGGCGGTCGGCCGGGGGTGGCTGTTGGCGCTGGGCCTGCTGTGCGCGTTGGGTCTGGCAGACTCTCTGTATCTCAGCGTGTTGCACTGGCAGGTGCACGTCGATCCGAGCCATGTCAGCTTCTGCGCCATCAACGCGGAGGTCAACTGCGACACGGTGGCCATGAGCCCGCACAGCCTGCTGCTCGGCCTGCCCATCTCGACCTGGGGGCTGCTGTTCTACAGCGTGCTGGGCGTGCTGGTCGGCTGGGGCCTGATCGCCCGCCGGCCGCCCTTTCCCTGGGCCCTGGCCGGCGGGCTGAACGCGGCCGCCTGCGGGCTGACCGCCTACCTGTTTCTGATCAGCGAGTTCGACATCCAGTCGCTGTGCGTGCTGTGCATGGGCCTGTACGGGATCAATCTGGCCAGCGCGTTCGTCTGTGTGCTCGGCGGCCGGCGCGTCGGTTTGCCACCGGCCACCGCCGCCTCGTGGCCCTTGCTCGGGCTGTTGAGCGGCACCGGGGTGCACCTGGTGCTGTCCAGCGAGCGGGCCGCGGCGGCCTGGCCAGCCTGGGCCGCGCTCGGCGGCGGCTGCCTGCTGGCCCTGGTGGCGCTCAACGTCTCCGGCGGGCTGGACCGGCTGCGGGCCTGGGCGCGGGTGCTGCGTTCGGACCTGGCTGTTCCCTTCAGCCGGCGCTTGCGGGCCGCGCTGGTGACCGGCCTGGCGGTGGCCGGGGTGGCCGCCGCCTTCATCGTCACCCAGCAGATCTATCCGGAACGCCAGACCACCATCGCCGGCGGCACCGAGGACATCGGCCACGGCCAGTCCGAAGCTGGCCACGCCTGGATCGGGGCCGCCCGGCCCGAGGTGACCATCTACGAGTACTCGGACTACGAATGCCCGTTTTGCCGCAAGGCCCACGAGGAGGTGCGCCACGCGGTGCGCCAGCACAAGGGCTGGCTGCGCCTGGTACACATCCACATGCCGCTCGACAAGTCCTGCAACCCGATGCTGTCCAAGCCGTTCCACCGCCACTCTTGCGCCTGTGCCCGGGCGGCCATCTGCGCCGCCGAGCAAGATGCCTTCTGGCCGATGAACGATCGGCTGTTTCTGCGCCGCGGCGGCCTGGATACCGATGGACTGATCAACCTGGCCACCGAGATGGGGCTGGACGCCGCCGGTTTTCGCGGCTGCATGCGGGCGCAACGATCGCGGGAAGAGCTGGCGGCCGATCTGGCCGAGTGCCGGCGCCTGGGCCTGCGGCCGGCCACGCCCACCTTCCGCATCGACGAGCAGATGGTGGTGGGGTTGAAGGATCGGCGCTGGTGGTCGCGCGCGGCAAAGCGGCGCCGTGCCCGTCAGCGCCGGCCGAACGGGGCCGCGCCGGAAGGTGCCGAGACGGAGGGTGCCGAGCCAGCGACCGTTGGGAGGGGAGGGCCCGATGGAACGCAAAAACGTGCTGCTGATCGACGATGACGAGTTGAGCCGGGAGCTGGTCGAGGCCATGCTCGAGCGGCTGCAGGTTGCGGTGGTGGCCGAGGCCAGCGGGGGGGCCGGGCTGCAGCGGCTGGAACGGGAAGCGTTCGATCTGGTGCTGGTCGATCTGAAGCTGCCCGACATGCACGGCACCGAACTGCTGCAGCGGCTGGCCGAGAGACAGGCGCCGGCCCCGCCGGTGGTGGTGGTCAGCGGTGCCGAGGTGGTCGAGAGCCGGGAGCGCTGCCGGCAGCTGGGCTGCGCCGGCTATCTGGCCAAGCCGTTTTCCTTCCAAGAGTTCGAAGCGGTGGTGGGGCCGTTGCTCGGCTGATCTGCCGAGCGGCTCAGCGGGTGCCGGTGAAGACCACCTCGATGCCGTCGGTGCCCGAGTGGACGCGCAGCTCGGGTACCCGCTGACCGGCGAAGTCGAGCACCAGCCGCACCGCATCGGGCTGCTTGCCGAAGCGGATCCGCTCGACGAAGGGGGCCGGGGCGTCGACCTGGCCGGGGCCTTGCCAGCGCGCGCCCTTGACGTCGATGGCCAGCCGCGGCGGGGACTCCAGGGTGAAGTGGCTTTGCTGCGCCTCGTGGCTCAGCGGTATGGTCATGCGCCAGCCGTTGGAGGCCCGTTCGAACAGCGGGCGGCGGATGAGCGGGGGCTGGCCCGCCTTCGCCTGGGAGGCGGCTTCGGCGGGCGGGCCCGCCTTTGGCTGGGAGTCGGCTCCCTCCTTCGCCTGGGAAGCGGCTACGGCGGGCTCGTCCTCCTTCGCCTGGGAGTCGGCTGCGGCGGGTTCGTCATCCTTCGCCTGGGAGTCGGCTCCCGCCTTCGCCTGGGAGTCGGCTACGGCGGGCTGGCCCGCCTTTGGCTGGGAGTCGGCTGCGGCGGGCTCGCTTGCCTTCGCCTGGGAGTCGGCTGCGGCGGGCTCGCTTGCCTTCGCCTGGGAGTCGGCTGCGGCG
>CAYVQE010000208.1:0-5134 GCA_964454005.1 uncultured Myxococcales bacterium | reverse complement strand
GGCTCGCCCTCCTTTTCCGGTGGCGGGACAGGAGTGGTTGGCGTCTGGCCCTGGAAGGGGTTGAGCCACATCAGGATCAGGAAGGTGACCACGGCGACCAGCACCACGAAGCCGACGAACAGCAGCATGCGGGTCTTGGGTGGTGGGGGCTTTGAGAGCACGGCCATGTCCTCCTCGTTCAGCCCCGCCTTCGCCTGGGAAGCGGCTTCGGCGGGCTGGCCCGCTTTCGCCTGGGAAGCGGCTTCGGCGGGCTGGCCCGCCTTCGCCTGGGAGGCGGTTTGGACGGATTCATCCGCTTGCTCCTTGAAAGCGGCGATGAAGGGCTCTCCGGGTGGCGGCGGGGCGGTGCCGTGGCCGAGGTCGAGGCTGGCGGATTTTGGTTCGGGCGTGGCTGGGGGGCTCGACTCGCCCGCCTTCGCCTGGGAAGCGGCTTCGGCGGGCTCGGCGGCTTGGGACGGTTGGAGCGGACCTTTTTGCTGCGCCTGGCCGGCTCGTCCTGACTGCTCGGCTGGACCTGGCTTTTCTGTTGGCTCGGCCTTTTTACCGAGCTCGAGTCTTTGCTCGCTGGCGATGCTGCCTTCCGGGATCGGGCCGGGGTCGGAGGTTGGGGGGGCCAGGTCGACCGGCGGCGGGGCGGCTGCGGCCGGCTCGTTGCCGATGAGTTCGTCGATGAAGGACTCGATGTTGTGCTGCGAGTCGTCCGAAATCTTCTGGAACTCGACGCCCATGCCCGGGGCCGAGCCGTCGACGCTGATCGGCTCGAACTTCTTGGTCCAGCGCACCTCGCCTTGCTCGACCTCCACCGGCCCCCGGCCGGTGTCGAATTCCAGCCGAACCCGCTGGCCCTGGTTCAGCGGGCGGTTGGAGCGCAGAAAAATGCCGCCCTTGCTGACGTTGCCGGCGAACACGTCGATGGCGGTCTCGTCGTCCGGCACCACCACCTTGACCGGGTTGAAAAAGTCGACCCGCCGGTGGCGGCGCTTGTCGTCCGGCTGCCGGCGGTCGGTGTTCGATTTCGGGCGCTTGGGGTCGTCGGCCATGCGGCCATGGTAGTCGCCTCGGCCGGGACAGTCAACGCCGGCCGCCGGGAATTGCTTTGACACCCAGGTGCCGGGCTGGTACTGCAAAGACAACGCAGACAAACGGGGATGTCCGGGTCGCCCGACCCGAGACCGAGACAGGAGGGATGATATGGCGGATTGGAGTTTCTGGGTCAACGTGCTGGTGCTGCTGGCCCTGGGCGTGTTGGGGGCGGCTTCGCTGATCGCCAAGAAGAAGCCCGACGCCAAGGAGATGCTCGACAAGCTGGCCAAGTTCTCGGGCTACATCGGTGCCGTGGCCGCCCTGTGGGGCATCTGGCGCATCATCGACGCCCTGATCCACGTCAAGCTGCTGTCCTACGTCCCGCTGATCTGGGTCACCGCCCTGGCCACCGGAGTGGTCGAGGCCGGCCTGGGCTTCATCTTCGGTTGGGGACTGGCCACCACCTACCTCAGCGACGAGGCCAAGGCCAAGGGCGAGGATCTGCGTCAGAAGCTGGTGGGCTTACAGGTCACCCTGGGCCTGGTGGCGATCGGCCTGGCCATCTGGTGGATCGTGCTCATGTACGTGATCTACTAGATTCCGGGCCGCGTTCCCGATCAACCAAGCGCTTCCCATTCGAGCCGGCTGCACCGAAGCCGCCCGCTTCGGACCGACTCGGCTTGTGCTGCGGTTTTTGCAGTACTAGACTCGGAATCCGCCATGGATGGGAGGGAGTCGGGATGTCGCGTTTGCTTTCTGTGCGGCTGCTGGTCGCCGGGCTGGTGTTGTTGGCCGGGGTGGCGGCCCAGGCCGGTCGGACGCGGACGTTGGGGATGGTGCCGGATCCCTCATGCCGCACCAGCGAGCTGGTGGTGCCCATCGAGCAGGACCTGGCCGAGCACCTGAACGCACCCGGCGTGCGCATCGTGCGCCGCGATCCGGCCGCGGCCCGGTTGCTGTTGCGCTACGTGCTGCGCATCCACCCGCGCGGCGACGAGGTGCTGGTGCAGCTCGACGGCGCGGTGTTCGGCAACCGCAGCAACAAGCTGCTGGCCGAGGGCTCGGTGCGCTCCGATCCGCATCCGGCCGGCGACCCGGGCCGGACCGCCGCCGCCCGCCAGGCGGCCCAGCGGCTGGCCGAGCGGCTGTCGGCCGCGCTGGCCGAGCGGCTGGAGCGGCCGGCCCGCGGCCGCAACGTGATGCTGCAGGTCAGCCTGGCGCCGGCCGTGACCGAACGCCGCCAGGCCGTCGAGCAGCGCCTGCGCCAGGCGCTGGCCGGGATGTCGCCGCGGCGCAAGGGCAGCACCCGCAGCAACCTGATGATGACCCTGTTCACCGTCGAGCCGGCCAAGGCCCTGGCCGAGCGCATCGAGCGGGCGCTGCAGGCCGACTCCGGGCTGCAGGTGCGCTGGCAGGTCCAGGCGCGCTCCACCCTGATGCTCGAGCTGGTCGAGGACCGGCCTTGAACCCGCGGCTGCGAGCCGGGCTGCTGGTCGGCGGGCTGGTGATCGTGGCCGGGCTGGGTCTGTGGGTGGTCCAGCGCGTGCTGTCCCACCGCCCGCCGCCGCCGGAGTCGCCACCGTCCGCGGCGCGGCCGCTGGCGGGCGCGGTGGCCGATGCGGTGCTGCCGGTGGTGATCGCCCGGCTGTCCGAATGCGCCGGCTCGGTCGAGCCGGCCTGTCGCGCCTCGGGCCGGCTGGAGCTGCGCATCGTGTTCAGCGGCCGGGGCGGCCGCATCGCCCGCTGGTCGGCCGGCTCCGGATGTCTGACCGAGCCGGTCCGGCAATGCTTCGAGCGCACGCTGTCGGCGCTGCGGCTGGATCCGATCGGCCGGCCCGGCTCCATCGAGATCGGCTATCCGCTGGGCTGCGGCCGGGACGGCCGGCTGCATCTGCCCCAGCTCACCCCCAACCGCGCCGCCCCGCGCTGAGCCGAAGCTCCTCCGCCCCTATTTCGGCAGGGCGTTGGAGACGAAACCAAGAACCAACAACCAACAACCAAGAACGACCAGCGGCCATCCCCACGGGGCGGCCGCGCCGGCGGTGGCGCAGCCTTGACTGGCGTGGCCTCCGGTCGCCGCCTCATCCGCCCCGGCAGGGGGGGCCGGCGGCGGCAGCGGTGCGGGCACCCGGCCGGCGGCGTCGGGCACCTCCAGCGCCACCTCGGCCGAGTAGGCCGAGGGGTTGCCCTCGGTGTCGACCGCCACCACCGCGAAGAACCAGGTGCCGGGCGCGGGCCGGGGCAGCGTCAGCGCGGTGCGGCCGCGAGCATTGCGCACCTGCTGGTAGCGGAAGGTACTGTCGTGCGGGTGCACCACCCCGGCCGGCCGCGGCCGGCGACCGTAGTGTACCAGATAGTGGCTGACCGTCTCGGGCCCGCCCTGGGTGTCGCGCTCGACAGCTCGCCAGCGCAGCTCCACCGTGCCCGCCGGTTCGCCGGCTGGTGCGGCCAACAGCAGCCAGGCGCTGCAGATCGCGCCAGGGGCTGTCATGGCGCCGGCTCCCCGGCGGCCGCATCCACCGCCTCGAGCGCCGGCGCCCGCCGGGCCGGCCGGGCTTCGCTGCCCGGATGCGGCGCCTCGGCCGGCATCAGCTGGGCGGCGTCGAGCGCGCGCACGCCGAGCACCAGGTTCAGCCGCGGCCGCAGGCTGCCGGCGCTGCCCAGCGGCGCGCCGCGCTCGACCCAGCGCCCTTCGGCCACCGCCGTGGTGTGCAGGTCGCAGACCTCGGTCGCCAGCCCGCAGGCGTGGATCAGCTCGATGCAGCGGCCGCGGCCGCCGTCGGCGCCGGCGAAGCCGACCCGTCCGGCCATGGGCGCGCGCACCGTCTCGCCCGGCGCGGTGGCCAGCCGCACGCCCTGGCCCTCGCGCACGCTCAGGTCGCGGTCGGCCACCGGCCAGCGCGCCCGCAGGCAGGCCGCCAGCCCGGTCACGGTGCACAGCCAGCTGCGGGCGCGCTGCCGCTGGGGCGCCAGCAGGTGGCGGCGCAGCGCCACCAGGCTGGACTCCAGCTCGCTGCCGTCGGCCGGGCGCAGCCGGCCGAGCCGGGCCGCCCGCACCGGGCCGACCGCCCAGGCCACCAGGGCGGTGGCCGTCGATCCGGTCCGCTGCCGGTAGCGGGCCAGCAGCCGGGCGGCCGCCCGCGAGCGCGCCGGGCCCTCGTCGGCCACCGGCTCGGCGCCGTCCGGCAGGCGGGCCCAGTAGTGGCCGCCGTCGCCCAGCACGCCGGCCGAGGCCTGGGACAGATGCGCCTTGAGCAGGCCGAAGTCGAAGCCGTGGCGGGCGGCCAGCTGGCGCAGCAGCGGATCGGCCCGCTGCTCGCGCTGCAGATCGAACAGGGTCAGCAGCTTCTCGCCGCCGGGGCCGGTGGCCGGCTGGGCCGCGGTCGGCGGGGTCAGCGCGATCGACAGCGGCGTGCTGCGCTGGCGGGCGCTGCCGCTGATCAGCCGGGCGGCGTCGCCCAGCCCGTTCACCAGCGGCAGCTGCAACACGGCGCAGGCGACGGCCACCACGGTGCAACAGAATGCCAACAGGCCGTGGTCACGGTTCATCGCCGCCTCCTGCGGGCCGCTCGCCCGCGGCGGCCGGCTGCTCGCCGGCCGCGGCCGCCGGGCCGGCCGGCCGGTGGCTGTCCGGCAGGCCGACCAGCAGCAGCAGCGCCACTGCGCCGGCCAGCAGCGCCAGCAGGCCGAACAGGGCCAGCAGGCCGCGGCCGCGCGGCACCCGCAGCCGCGCCCGGTCGTCCTCGTCGCGGACGGCCCGATCGCGGTAGGCGTCGATCACGCGCTGGGCCGCCTCGACCCGGGCCAGGCCGGGGGCGGCCGGCGTGGGCTGCGGTGTTTGCGCAGGGGGCTGGGCTGCCGCTGCGGCCGGAGACGGCTGCGGTGCGTGCGCAGGGGGCTGCGCTGCCGGCGCGGCCGGAGACGGCTGCGGTGCTTGCGGCGGGGGCTGCGGCGCCTCGGCGCGCGGCACCTGGGCCAGAAGGTCGTCCAGCGGCGGCTCGGCCGGCTCTACGGCCGGCTCTGCGGCCGGGGGTTCCGGCGGCGGGTGGGCCGGCAAGCGGGGCGGCTCGGCCGCGGCCGGGTCGGGCGCGGCCGGGTCGGGCGCGGCAGC
>CAYVQE010000207.1:0-8704 GCA_964454005.1 uncultured Myxococcales bacterium | reverse complement strand
CCTTCGCATGCCGCGACCGAACACGCCACCCATGATGGAGGTACACCAGTGAGCCTGGTGGTCGACACCGATGTGATGGCAGCGGCACTGCTCGGCGAGCCGGGTCGCGGCCGGCAGGCCGGCGCGCTGCTGGCTTTCGGGGAGCGCCTGCTGGCCCCGGCCCACTGGCAGGCCGAGCTGGCCAACGTGGTCTGGAAGGCGACGGTCATGGGCTTGCTGCCGATCGAGGCGGTCGATGAACTCATCGCGACCGCGGCGCGTTTGCCCATCGAGAGCGTCGCGGTCACCGACCTATGGCGCGGCGCGGTGGCCCGGGCAATCGTCGCCGACCACCCGGTGTACGACACCCTCTTCATCGAACTCGCCGAACGCACCGGGACCCGCGTGGCCAGCTACGACAAAACTCTGCGCAAGAAGTTTCCCGATTTGGTCGTGGAACCGGCAGCGGTGATCGCCTGAACGGCCATGCCTCTTTGGAAGGCGTTGCTCAGGTACACTGAGCGTGACCGAGCGCACAGCGCGGAGGCCGCGGATCGACCTGGCGGCGCAGACCTGATAGAGTCCGGCCATGCTGACAAAAACCCTCGTGTCGTGTCTGCTGTCTGTCTGCGCGCTGTTCTTGGCGTGCCGGGAATGTGAGGCGTCCGGCTCCAGTGCCGAGTCGGTGCGCTCCTGCGAGGAGCGGATCGCTGCGTTCGAGCAGTGGACCAAGGCCATGCTTGCGGACCTGGACCGCGGGCTGCACTCGTACATCGACCTGCAGGGACGCAAAGCCCTGCGCCTGGCGCTGGAGGCGCCGGCGGTCGAGGCGGAGCCGGCGCCTCTGGTGAGCGTCCTGAAGACCCACATCGAGGTCCTGGGCAAGCCGGTGGCGGTGGACTCGGTCCGGGAGCGGCGGGTCGTGGGGGAGCGGCTGGGGGAACTCGCGGAGCAGTACCGCGCGATCCACGGCGAGCTGCGCCCCTTCCCCGGGCGCGTCAACCTGCTGGCCGAGGCCGGGGCGCCCTGGTCGCTGGTGGTCGAGGCGGTCGCCGGCGCCCGGGCGGCGGGCTACGACAAGGTCTTCTTGCTGTTCCTGCCCCGCCGCGCAAGGCAGGCCGCAAAGCCCACGCCGTCCGCAGCCCATCAGGAGCTACAGCGCATCCTCGACTCGGTGCCCGACTCCGGCAAGGCCGAGGCCATGGCCGCGCTGATCAGCAAGACCATCGTCGGTTGCCCCGATCTGGTGGCGGTGTTCGACGAACTCTCCCGGTCGGGCCGCACCGGCAAGCCCCGGATGCTCCTGGCGGGCTCTCCGGCGGCCATCCGGGCTTGCGGGTGCAAGTTGGACATCGCCGCCTACCAGGAGATCCTCGCCTCCCTGATGGTGGTCGCCGAACCGGTGGTCGCCGTGGCCTTCACGGCTGCCGGCCCCGACCGAGCGCAGGCCGCGAAGCTGGAGCTGCCGGCCGACATGCCTTGGCGGGACGCGCACGCGAAGCTCATCGCGCGCATCGCGGGCGCCGAGGGCAAGCTCCTCGCGCTGGCCTACTGACCCGCGGAGTTTTGCAGAGCCACAGCCGGCCAGCACCGTGATGCACCGAACCGGTTGGAGTTTGTTGGTATCGATGTGAGTCGAGCGCGTGCGGTTCGTGGCCGTTGGGTGTCGAGCCGGTGAGAAGCCATCCGCGTTGGCTCTTTTCCGTTCTGCCGGTGTCTGGGCGAAGGGCCAGGGGATTGGGGGGCAGGGGCTCAGGTGGGGTCGGTCGGTTTGCGGCCGACGGCGATCAGGGACAGGCCGGGTAGGGGCAGGTGGTTTTCGACCCGTTTCATGACCGGGACGGTGAGATCGTAGGCCTTGAGCTGTAGCTTGCTCAGGTTCTGGCGGCCGAGCAGGCGGGCGTTGACCAGCCAGCCCAGCGTGCCCAGGGCGTTGAAGTTTTTGAGCGCCTCGACCTCGAGCCCGGCGTCGCCGAGGCAGCGGCGCAGGCTCGCGGGGTCGTAGCGGCGGTGGTGGCCGAGCTCGCGGTCCATGTCGCTGTAGAGGCCCTGGTGCTGCGGCACCTGCAGGATCAGCCGGCCGCCGGGCTCGAGCAGACCCGCCATGCGGGCCACCGCGGCCGCGTCGTCAGCGATGTGCTCGAGCACGTTGAGGCACACGATGGAGTCGTAGCGCCGCTCGACGCGCTCGAAGTGATCGTCGCGTTCGAGGTCGAGCTCGACGACGTCGACCATGGCGTGGTGCTCGAAGGCCTGGCGCAGCAGCTTGAGGTAGTCGGGGTCGCGGTCGCTCAGCGTCAGGTGCTCGCGCTTGGGCAGCTGGCGCGAGATGTTGGCGATGCCCGAGCCGATCTCGAGGATGCGCTGGCCCAGCCAGGGCTCGATGGCCTGGATCGACCAGCCGCTGAAGCGGCGGGCGGTCGACAGCGAGTGCAGCACCTGCTGGCCGTAGCGCTCCTCGAAGCAGTCGTCGACCACCCAGTGCTTGGCGATCACGCCCAGCGCCTCCAGCCCGTCGCGCCAGGTGATCTTCTTGCCCTCGAGGTAGCTGCGGCCGTGGTAGGCGATGGGCACCTCGTAGACGGTGCAGTTGCGCTTGGCCACCTTGGCCGTGATCTCGGGCTCGATGCCGAAGCGCTGCGAGCGGATGGGGATGGTGCGCAGCACATCGGCGCGGAAGGCCTTGTAGCAGGTCTCCATGTCGGTCAGGTTCAGGCCCGTGGTCAGGTTGGACAGGTGGGTCAGCAGCATGTTGCCCAGGGTGTGGTGGTAGTTGAGCACCCGCCGCGAGCTGGTCGACAGGAAGCGCGAGCCGTAGACCACGTCGGCGTGGCCCTCGAGGATGGGCGCCAGCAGGCGCGGGTAATCCCGCGGGTCGTACTCCAGGTCGGCGTCCTGGAACAGGGCGATGTCGCCGCCCATCTCGGCGATGGCCCGGCCGAGCGCCGCGCCCTTGCCCTGATTTTCGGCCTGGTGGAAGGCGCGGATGCGCCGCGGGTGCTCGGCCGCCAGCGCGTCGAGCAGCTCGCCCGAGCCGTCGTGCGAGGCGTCGTCGACGATGACGAGCTCGCTGCTACAGCCGGCCGGCAGCGGCGCGGCCAGCACCTGCTCGACGATGCGGCGCAAGAAGGCCCGCTCGTTGTAGACCGGCATCAGGATCGAGACGAGGGTCGATGGCATGCGCACGCTCCACGGTCAGCGAGGCCTCCATTGTAATGGGGCCGCCCCACCTGTCAAACCAGCGCTCCGGTGGCGGCGGCGCGGCCGCAAAGTTGACGCCCGCGGGCCGGGCTTGGCATCTTCGCCGCATGGAGAGCACCGACGGTCGAGCGCAGCGAACACGCCCCGGCTGGCACTGGCCGCTGGCGGCGCTGCTGCTGGCGCTGGCCTGTGCCGCGGCCTTCTACCGGGTGCTGGCCGCCGATTTCATCAACTTCGACGACGACGTCTACGTCACCGCCAACCCGCTGGTGCGCGGCGGACTGAGCCTGCCGGGTCTGGCAGGCGCCTTCGCCCGCCCGCTGGCCTCGATCTACCAGCCGCTGACCCAGCTGTCGCTGATGGCCGACGCCTCGCTCTGGGGCGCCGACCCCTATGGCTTCCACCTGACCAACCTGATCCTGCACGCGGTCAACGCCCTGCTGCTGCTGCTGCTGCTGGTCCGCTGGACCGGCGCCCGGTGGCGCAGCCTGGCCGCCAGCGCCCTGTTCGCCCTGCATCCGCTGCGGGTGGAGTCGGTGGCCTGGGTGACCGAGCGCAAGGACGTGCTCAGCGGGCTGTTCTTCCTGCTGGCCCTGCTGGCCTGGCACGCCTGGCTGCGCCGGCGTGGGGGCGGCCGCTGGGCGCTGGTGCTGGTGCTGTTCGCGGCGGCGCTGCTGAGCAAGCAGATGGTGGTGACCTTGCCGTTGCTGCTGCTGCTGCTCGACTGGTGGCCGTTCGCCCGTCACGCTGCCGCCCCGGCTGTCCCGACCGGAGCGCCGCCGTTGGCCGGCCCTGGGCCGGTCTGGAGGCTACTGGTCGAGAAGTGGGCGCTTTTCGCCCTGGCGCTGGCCTTCGGGCTGGTGGCGCTGGCCATGGTGGCCGGCTCGGGCTCGGCCGCCAACCTGGAGCAGCTGCAGCTGGGCGCCCGGCTGGGCAACGCCGTGGTGGCCTATGCCCGTTACCTGGGCAAGTTCATCTGGCCGAGCGATTTGAGCATTTTCTACGTTCATCCTGGATTGGAAGGACCGCCGGGCTGGCAGGTGGCGCTTGCCGGGCTGCTGCTGGCCGGGCTGACCGCCGGCGCGCTATGGCAGGCCCGCCGCCGGCCCTGGCTGCTGGTGGGCTGGCTGTGGTTCTGCATCGGGTTGGCCCCGGTCAGCGGGGTGGCCCAATCCGGCTCGCACGCCCTGGCCGATCGCTTCACCTACCTGCCGGCCATGGGCCTCAGCCTGGCCGTGGTCTGGCAGGGCTGGGAGCTGCTCGCCCGCTGGCTGCCGGCCCGGCTGGCCCGGCCGCTGGCCGCCGGGCTGATGGGGCTGTGGCTGGCGCTGCTGGGCGGGCTGAGCTGGCAGCAGACCGGCCACTGGCGCGACAGCATCAGCGTGTTCCGCCAGGCCCTGGCCAGCGGCAACGACCACCACTTCGTGCGCACCAACCTGGGCCAGGCCCTGCTCGCCCGCGGCGAGCCGCAACGCGCCGCCCACCACTTGCGCCGCGCCCTGGAGCTGGAGCCGACCGCCGCCCGGGCGGCCAACAACCTGGGCGTCATCGCCAGCGGCCGCGGCCGGCTGCAGCGGGCGAAAAGCTGGTTCGAGCGGGCCATCGCCACCCGGCCGGGCTACGCCGACGCCTACGACAACCTGGCCATCGTGCTGTTCCGCCAGGGCGACTACCGGGCCGCCTGGCGCCGGGTGGCCGAGAGCCTCGAGCGCGGCGGGCGGCCCCATCCGGGCTTCCTGCGGGCCCTGGCCCGGCGCCGGGCGCCACCGCCCGAGCTGCGGCGGCTGCTGCCGGTCCCGGCGCCATGAGCTTGTTTTCGCTTGACATGGCCCCGTTCGCGCATAGAATGAGCCGCCCGTATACGGATTGACCCCCACGGTGGGGAGTGAAGTCGAGGTCGTCATGAAGAAGGGCATCCATCCCGAGTACAAAGAAGCCGTCGTCGAGTGCGCCTGCGGCAACGTCATCGAGACCCGCTCGACCCGCGGTAGCTTCAAGGTGGACATCTGCTCGAACTGCCACCCGTTCTTCACCGGCAAGCAGAAGCTGGTCGACAGCGCCGGTCGCGTCGAGCGCTTCCTGCGCAAGTACGGTCTGCAGGAAAAGAAGTCCGAATCGTAGCGCCGCGGCCGGTCCGCCCGCACCGGGCTGGCGGTGGAGCGCAGCAGCGAACACGCGAACGCACCCACGGCACTCCAGCCCGCCGGAAGGCCTCCGGTGGGCTTTTTGTTTGCGGGGTCGAGGCGATGGGACGACAGCCGGAGACCGCCGGCCCCTTGCGGGTGGGCGGACAGGCCGTCATGGAAGGCGTGATGATGCGCTCGCCGCGCTCGCTGGCGGTGGCGGTGCGCCGCCTGGACGGCCGCATCGTCATCCGCGAGGCACCCTGGCGGCCGCTGCTGCCCGGCATCAAGCCGCTGCGCTGGCCGTTTTTCCGCGGCGCGCTGGTGCTGCTGGAGTCGATGGCCAACGGCATCTCGGCGCTGAACTTCTCGGCCCGGGTGGCCATGGCCGACCTGGAAGCGGCCGAGCGAGCCGAGAAGATCGAGAAGGCCGCGGCCGAGCCGGCGGCGGCCGGTGACGGCGCCGGTCCACCCGCCCAAAATCCGCCGGCCGCCGAGCCCGATCTGGACGCCGCCGGCGCCGAGGCCAAGAGCTGGACCATCTGGGCCACGGTGGCCTTCGCCCTGGCCCTGGCCATCGGCCTGTTCATCGCCTTGCCGCACATGGCGGTCTGGTTGGGCAGCCTGGTGGTCGGCCGCGAGCTGAGCGTGGCCGACTTCGCCTTCCACGCCATCGTCGGGGGGGTCAAGATGCTGGTGTTCATCGGCTACATCGGCCTGATCTCGCTGATGCAGGATGTGCGCCGGGTGTTCATGTACCACGGCGCCGAGCACCAGTCGATCTACGCCTACGAGGCCGGCGGGCCCCTGACCGTGGCCGCGGCGCGGCAGCACCGGCCGCTGCACCCGCGTTGCGGCACCACGTTTCTGATCATGGTCATCGCCTTGTCGATCCTGGTCTTCGCCCTGGTCTTCCCGGCCATCGTCTGGCTGGTGGGCGAGCCGACCGGCATCGGCTGGATCGACCACGTGATCTACATCCTGATCAAGCTGCCGCTGCTGCTGCCCATCGCCGGGCTGGCCTACGAGTTCCAGCGCCTGACCAGCCGCTTTCTACACCGCCGCTGGGCGCGGGCGCTGGCCTGGCCGGGGATGTTCATCCAGCGGCTGACCACCCGGCCGCCCAGCGACGACCAGCTCGAGGTGGCGCTGGCCTCGCTGCACAAGACCCTGTGGCGCGAGCGGCAGGCGGATGCGGGCGGCCAGACCACGGTCGAGACCTACGCCGGCTTCGACGCCGTGGTCCAGGCCCTGGGCCGGCCGGGCTGAGACGGCGAAAGGAGGGCGAGCGGTGTTCGCCAAGCTGGCCGAGGTCGAGCAACGTTTCGACGAGCTGGGCGGGATGCTCGAGGATCCCGCGGTATACGGCGATCCCGAGCGGCTGCAGCAGGTGGCCCGCGAGCGCAAGCAGCTCGAGGAGATCGTGGCCACCTGGCGCGCCTACCGCCAGCTCGAAGCCGACATCGCCGGCAACCGCGAGCTGGCCCGCGGCGGCGACGCCGAGCTGGCCGAGCTGGCCGCCGCCGAGCTGCCCGAGATGCAGGCCCGGCTGGAAGAGCTCGAGGCTCGGCTCAAGGAGCTGCTGCTGCCCAAGGATCCGCTGGACGAAAAAGACGTCCTGCTCGAGATCCGCGCCGGCGCCGGCGGCGAGGAGGCCGCCCTGTTCGCCGCTGACCTGTTCCGCATGTACAGCCGCTACGCCGAGCGCCGCGGCTGGCGGGTCGAGCTGATGAGCGAGAGCTGGGCCAGCGCCGGCGGCTACAAGGAGGTGGTGGCGGCGCTGAGCGGCGATGCGGTCTACAGCACGCTGAAGTTCGAGGGCGGCGTCCACCGCGTCCAGCGGGTGCCGGCCACCGAGAGCCAGGGCCGCATCCACACCTCGACCGTCACGGTGGCCGTGCTGCCCGAGGCCGACGAGGTCGACATGGCCATCGACGACAAGGACCTGGAGATCGATCGCTACCGCTCCTCGGGCCCGGGCGGCCAGAGCGTCAACACCACCGACTCGGCGGTGCGCATCACCCACGTGCCCAGCGGCCTGGTGGTGCAGTGCCAGGACGAGCGCTCGCAGATCAAGAACAAGGCCAAGGCGCTGAAGATCCTGCGCGCCCGGCTCTACGAGCAGAGGCTGGCCGAGCAGCAGGCCGAGCTGAGCCAGTCGCGCCGCTCCATGGTCGGCGGCGGCCAGCGGGCGGAGAAGATCCGCACCTACAACTTTCCGCAGAACCGGGTCAGCGATCACCGCATCGGCCTGACGCTGCGCAAGCTGGATCGCTTCATCGACGGCGAGCTGGATGACGTGCTCGATGCGCTCAAGGCCTGCGATCGCGCCGAGGCCCTCAAGGGCGAGCAGGAATCGGATTGATGGCGCAGCGGCCGCTGACCGTGCTGGAGGTGCTCGAGCGGGCCGAGGCCTTTCTGCGCCGGCAGGGCTGCGAGCCGCCGCGGCTGGACGCCCAGCTGCTGCTGGCCCACGTGCTCGACTGCGATCGGGTGCGGCTCTACCTGGATTACGCCAAACCGCTGGCCGACGGCGAGCGGGCCGCCTACCGGGAGCTGATCCGCCGCCGGGCCAGCCGCGAGCCGGTCGCCTACCTGACGGGCCGGCGCGAGTTCTGGTCGCTGCCGCTGCGCAGCGACCGGCGGGCGCTGATCCCGCGGCCCGACAGCGAGACCCTGATCGAGCAGGCCCGAGATCTGTTCGGCGCCGCCGGCCCGGCGCGCTTCGCCGACGTGGGCACCGGCAGCGGCTGTCTGGCCGCGGCGCTGGCGCACGCGTTTCCGCAGGCGCACGGCTGGGCGGTCGACGCCGACGCCGAGGCGTTGGCCCTGGCGCGCGAGAACCTGCAGGCGCTGGGGCTGGACGAACGGGTGGCCACCGCCTGCGGCGACCTGGACGCGCCGCTGGGCGAGCCCAGCTTCGAGCTTTTATGTGCCAACCTGCCCTACGTGCCGAGCGCCGAGCTGGACGCACTGCAGCCGGAGGTGAGCCGCTACGAGCCGCGCCGCGCGCTGGACGGCGGCCGGGACGGTCTGGATCTGCTGCGCCGATTCGTGCCCCGGGCCGCCGCCCGGCTGGAGCCGGGGGGCTGGCTGCTGCTCGAGGTGGGCCGGGACCAGGCCGATGCGGTGGCCGAGCTGTGCCGCGGCGCCGGCCTGGCGGACGTCGGCCGGCGCCGCGACCTGGGCGGGGTGGAGCGGGTGGTCTACGCCCGGCGTGTCAATCCGGCCGCGCAAGCCGCGCCGCCGCCCGCCGCAAGCGGTTGATCCGGCATGAGTCCCGGCTCTGGCACGCGCCTTGCTGCAACCGAGACCGGGGCCCGGAGGACGCGGTTGCCGGAAAGTGAGCGTTCAGTGCGCCAGGGCAAGTCCTGGCCGTTGGGAAAGGAGGCGTAGAGGAT
>CAYVQE010000206.1:0-8718 GCA_964454005.1 uncultured Myxococcales bacterium | reverse complement strand
CCGTCGGGATTGGTGCTGCACTCCATGACGCCATCGAGTGCTTGGCTGCATACAGGCAGGCGGCACGCCGGCCTGGCGGGGCCTGAGCCTTAGGCGGAAACAGAAAAACAGAAGTGGCTGCCCTATTGCCGATTGATCCGGGTTTTTCAGTTGACACCGGGTGGAATCCGAGCAAGAATATTATTTGTGAAGCACTGGCTGGCGGCAACCAGTTTTCGCCGGCCGATGATTGATGATCAGGGAGGGGAACGATGATCTTGAGAAACCTAGTTATTCTGTCCTTGTTGGCATTCTCCACATCTCTTCTGGGAGTCGCGTGCGGCAATTCATAACCAGCCTGCGGTTTGAGCATCACGCTCGAAGGCCACAACAACGATGGGGAGAGTTTCTTCGAATGTGCCGGGGGACAAGGTTCTGGCTCGTCCCTGTCAATGGGTTTCAGAGACGATTCATCGGGCATCTCGGTCCTGATCGAATCTGATGGCCCAAGCAGAGGCGTTGTAGACCAAGACTACCCCGCGACAATCACAGTCGAGGGGCCTGACTACGAGTCGAAGTTCTCTTGCAGCATTCATGTCGGTGAAAACCAGGACACCGAAGCACACATCAACGAGGTAACCTACTCAATCTCCGGAATCGGCAGATGCGGCAGGAGCGTGAACATCCTAGCATCGCAGGAACCGAGCCCATACAGGGTGATTGGTGAATTCAGTTACGTTTCCAGCGTCGACTGGAGATCTAGCGCCTGGTAGTCAAAAAACTTCCTGGAGGTAACATGTACGGGGGAACACGGCTGACGTGTGTCTTGGTGTCTCTACTGATCGTGGCACGGGTGCATTTCCCAATTTTCTTAACAAATGGCCTGCGAAACTGGCCAGTTAGGCGAGATTTTGGGTAGACGGAGCCTCCAGATCCGGTATTATCCGGATTGAGAAACAAAGAAAGGAGACTCCGATGGCCACCAGTATCGACGACAAGCGACGCGATGTCCAGTCCATATTTGCAGAAATCCTGGCTCTCGCGGACTCCGACAGGAAGCGCTCGCTGTGGACGATCGAGCGAACTCTCTGGTCGTTGATGCTGGCGCTTGGCCGAGCGTTGTTGGCGTTGTGGCTTGCACGGCAGGCCAACAGGCCGCGCAAGGCTTCGTACCGGCGGAACGGACGCGCATTTGAATTGTCTGGCCCGTGGCGGAGCAAGATGCTCGGTACGCGCTTCGGCAAGGTTGAGTTCCGGCGTCCCGTCGGGCGCAGAGTCGATGACCCCAAGGCCGCCTGCGACCTGGTGGTCGACCGTGAGCTGCGGCTGAGTTCCGGCTTCAGCCTTGGAGTCGTCGCGGCCGTCACGCGGCTGTGCGCGCAGATGTCGTACATCAACGCACGGAAGACCTTCGAAGATTTCTTCGAGTGGACGCCGAGCCCCAGGGCCACGATGCGGATGGTCGATGCGGCTGGCAGTGAAGCAAGACCGTTTCTCGAACAGGCTCCCCCGCCGGCGGACGACGGAGAGATCCTCGTCATACAGGTCGACGCCAAGGGCGCACCGATGATCGACGACATCGAGTACTCGCGGCGTTGTCAGCCCAAGCGGCCCAAGAGCAGCAAAAAGCGCAGGGCCCGCCGGAAGCTGCGGCGCGAGCTGCGGCGCGAGCGTCGCACCAAGGGGGAGAAGTCCAAGAACGCCAAGATGGCCGTGGTTGGTGTGGTGTACACGTTGGGCCGCGACGAAGATGGGGAGTTGGAGGGGCCGATCAACAAGCAGCTCTTCGCGACCTTCGAAAGCCACGAGGCGTTGTTCATCTGGCTGCGCCACGAGGCGGACAAGCGTGGCTACGGCGTGAAAAAGAGCGCCTTTTTGGCAGACGGCCTCGACCACATCTGGCGGCTGCAGAAGATCTACTTCCCCAACGCCGAGCCTTGCGTCGACTGGATCCACGTGGTCGAGAAGGTCTGGGAGGCCGGCAGAAGCCTGCATGACGAGGACTCTGATGAGCTTCGCAAGTGGGTTCACAAGCAGGCCGCGAAGCTGCGTCGCGGGGCGCGGGCGGCGGTGGTGGCCGAGCTTCGGGCCCACCTGGACGCGACGCCCAAGACGGGCCCTGGAAACAAGGGCCGGCGCAAGCGGCTCGAGGACACCATCCGCTACTTCACCACCCACAAGTCGAGGATGCGCTATCCGCAGATGCGCCGGCAGAGACTCGACATCGCGACCGGCGCGGTTGAGGGTGCGGTGCGCAATCTGGTGGGCATGAGGCTGGATGGGCCTGGCATGCGCTGGGGCCTCGTCCGTGCGGAGTGGATCCTTCATCTGCGCTGCATCTTTCTAAATGGGCAGTGGGACGACTTCATAGAGCACCTTGCATCCAAGGACGATTTTTGCCTCCCGTCAAAACCGATCGAGACGATCACGCACTCAGCTCAAAGGAAAGCGGCGTGATGTGCCGGCGTGTGGTAACCAGTGGGGAAATGTATAGAAATGTGGGATCTGCACCCGGTTGAAGATTGAGACAGCTCCCTCTTTACGGAGCATTGGTAGTAATGGTAAAATGGAGGTACTTTGTTGAGCAATAAAGGAGCGACAAATATGAAAAGTAATTTACACGTCATTATCGCGATGGGGACAGTGTTTGTAATGACAATTATTTTTGGCTGTTCTGAACAAGATCGCAAGAAATGGTGCGATGCAGGGTATTGCAAACCAGGGGGCGAGTGCATAGAGACCAAGTTTTCCTTTTACTGCGAGTGCGACAGGGGATATATAGAAGACGAAGACTGGAACTCATGTGTCGAGGATCCTGGTGGAGAACCAGGATCAAGCTGTGAACTAGATGAAGATTGTTGGAGAGGAGATATTTGTTACGAACAGGATCTGGGCGGAGGAGAGACTCTGAGGTATTGCACAAGGGAATGTCGAGGCTACTATGAAGGAGATGAATGCGAATTCACGGTTGGTGGTTATCAGACCTGCTGTGAATCTGTTCGGTGGCAAGGACTGGATGATTATTTTTGCCGTGTTTGTACGGAATAGGAAATGTATTCAATAGCTGATTTAGCCATGGGTGGATCGAGACCTATGGGTGGTGTTGTACTTGTCTCTCAACTCGAGCCTTGAACCTCAGCTCGAACTTTACCTCGCCCAATCCTGGCCCTCTGATTGACTGCGTTCGATGGCTGCGGCGGTGTACGCGATCCGCTTCGATGGGCTGTCCTGGGCGATGAGGGTCAACACCCACTGCCCGCTACGCCCAGGGCGGGCGGAATGCCGGTTGTCGCGCCGCTGGGCGGCGAGCGGCAGGGGGGGGGCGCTTGGAGGGGGGGGCGGACAGGGCTGGCCAGCGCGGCCGGCAGGGCGTAGAATGCGCGGTCATGCGGCGGGTGCGCGGTGTCCATATTCTGTTCGGATTCACCCTGCTGAGCCTGGCGGCGCTGGGCGGCTGGTGGCTGGTGTTCTTCTTCCGCTCGGTGGAGCTGGAGCGCTCGGCCCGGCTGGCCGAGCTGACCCACGTGTCGGTGGTCACGGCCATGATCATGGGCCAGCAGCCGGCGCCGCCCGAGCCGGGGGCGCTGGATCGGGCCGCGCCGCTGGAGGTGGTGCCGGCGGCCGAGCGGCGGCCGGGCGATCTGTTCGCCCCGGCCCTGCCGCTGCATCCGGGCTGGGGCGTGCGGCCGCGGGCGGCGGCGCTGGCGGCGGTGGAGGAACAGCTGGCCGACCGGCGGCTGATGTTCATCGGCGAGGGCTCGCTGCTGTTCGTGCTGCTGGGCATCTGCACCGCCATGCTCTACCGGCTGGTGCGCCTGGAGCGCCGGCAGCTCGATGCCATGCAGGCCTTCGTGGCCGCGGTGACCCACGAGATGAAGACCCCGCTGGCCGGGCTGAAGTCCATGCTGCAGACCTTCGCCGCCGGCGCGGTGCCCGCGGCCGAGCGCGAACGGCTCTACGCCCTGGGGCTGAAGGAGACCGAGCGGCTGGAACACATGGTGGAGAACGTGCTCATCTCGGGCCGGCTGCGCACCGACCGCTACCCGCTGCGCCCGGAGCCGACCGCGCTGCGGCCCCTGTTGGAGCGCTTCGTCGAGCACCGCCGCCGCTCGCACCTGGAGCGGCCGGACAGCATGGAGCTGATCTGGGAGCCGGCGGCCGAGCTGACGGTGCGCTGCGACGCGGCCGCGCTGCAGGTGGTGCTGGAGAACCTGACCGACAACGCGTTCAAATACGGCGGCGACGAGCCGCGGGTGCGGCTGCGGGTCGAGCGGGTGGCCGGCCGGGTGCGCCTGGCGGTGGAGGACGACGGCATCGGCTTCGAGCCGCAGCGGGCCGAGGACCTGTTCGGCCCCTTCGAGCGACGGCTGGACGGGCCGGCGGCCGCCCAACACGGCAGCGGCCTGGGGCTTTCCATCAGCCGGGCACTGGTGCGGCGCATGGGCGGCGAGCTGGCTGCCCACAGCGAGGGACCGGGCCGGGGCAGCCGTTTCGTGGTGCAGCTGCAGGAGGTGGCGGCATGAAGCCGCGGATCTTGCTGGTCGAGGACGAGGAGCTGGTCGGCACCATGATCCGGATGAACCTGGAGGGGGCCGGCTACGAGGTGACCTGGGAGCGCAGCGGGCAGGCGGCGGCCGAGCGCAGCGGGGCCGAGGACTTCGACCTGGTGCTGCTCGACATCACCCTGCCGGGCCCCGACGGTATGCAGCTGCTGGGCCGGCTGCGCAAACGCGGGGTGGGCACGCCCATCATGATGGTCACCGCGCGCACCGCCGTGGGCGCCAAGGTCGCCGCGCTCGAACGCGGCGCCGACGACTACCTGCCCAAGCCCTTCGACGTGGCCGAGCTGATCGCGCGGGTGCAGGCGCTGCTGCGCCGCTCGCAGGCCGAGCGCGAGATCCCCTCGGATCGGGTGGTGCGCATCGGCGGGCACCGGATCAACCTCGAGACCCGCCAGGCCGAGACCGAACAGGGCGAGCTGGCATTGAGCGAGAAGGAGACGGCCCTGATCGCGCTGCTGCTGCGCTCGCGGGGCCGGGTGCTGAGCCGTTCCGACATCCTGGAGGAGGTCTGGGGCATGGACGTCTCGCCCTCGGAACGCACCGTGGACAACTTCATCGTCCGGCTGCGCAAGCTGTTCGAGCCGGACGCCGAGCGCCCGCGGCACTTCATCACGGTGCGCGGTGAGGGCTACCGCTTCGCGCCGTGAGGGCGCTCGTACCAACCTCGAGCCCACAGGAGAGGAGCTGCGCCATGTTTCCGATTCATCGCCCGCGGCGGCTGCGCCGCAGCCCGATGATGCGCGACCTGGTGCGCGAGACCCGCGTCACCGCCCAGGATGTGATCTACCCCTTGTTCGTCCAGGAGGTCGCGCCGCAGCCCGAGCCCATCGAGGCCATGCCCGGCCAGCAGCGCCACACCATCGACTCGCTCAAGCGCGAGGTGGAGGCCGCCGCGGCCGACGGCGTCGAGGCGGTGCTGCTGTTCGGCATCCCGGCCGACAAGGACCCCGAGGGCAGCGGGGCCTACGCCGAGCAGGGCATCGTGCAGCGGGCCATGCGGGCGCTGAAGGACGAGGGCTTTCCGGTGCTGGTCATCGGCGACGTCTGCCTGTGCGAGTACACCTCGCACGGCCACTGCGGCTGCATCGCCGACGGCGACGTGATCAACGACCCCAGCCTGGAGCTGCTGGCGCGCACCGCGGTGTCGCAGGCCCGGGCCGGGGCCGACGTGGTGGCGCCGTCGGACATGATGGACGGCCGGGTGGGGGCCATCCGCCGGGCGCTGGACGAGGCCGGCTTCGACCAGGTGGCCATCCTGTCCTACGCCGCCAAGTACGCCAGCGCCTTCTACGGGCCCTTCCGCGAGGCGGCCGGTTCGGCGCCGCAGTTCGGCGACCGCCGCTCCTACCAGATGGACACGGCCAACGTGCGCGAGGCCCTGCGCGAGGTGGATCTCGACCTGCAGGAGGGCGCCGATATGGTGATGGTCAAGCCGGCGCTGGCCTACCTGGACGTGATCCGGGCGGTGCGCCAAATGACCGAGGTGCCGCTGGCGGCCTACAACGTCTCCGGCGAGTACGCCATGGTGGAGTTCGCCGCCCGCGCCGGGGTGCTGGACCGCGAGCGCATCGTGGCCGAGGTGCTGTTGAGCATCAAGCGGGCCGGCGCCGATCTGATATTGACCTACCACGCCCGCGAGGCCGCCCGCTGGGCGCACCAGAGCTGACGTCCGCCCACCGGGGCGCGCTCAGGGCGACGGCGTCTCCAGCGCCTGCAGCAAGCGGCGGGCTTCGGCCCGATCGGGGTCGAGGGCCAGGCTGCGGCGCAGGTGGCGCGCGGCGGCGGTGCGGCGGCCGAGTTTCAGCAGCAGGCGGCCGAGTTGGAAGTGGGCGTCCGGATCGGGATCGACGGCCAGTTCCACGGCGCGCTCGAGGGCCGCCACAGCCCGTTGTCGATCACCGGGCTGGCTCCGGACCAGCAGAGCCATTCCCAGGTTGTAGGCGCAATCGCCGCGGTGCTCGCTGGTCTCGTCCTCCAGGGAGTGTTCCAGTGCGGCCACCGCCCCGTCGATATCACCCCGCCGCCGGCGAACCGCGGCCAGGTTGCTCCAGGCCTCTCCGTAATCGGGCCAGCGCTCCAGGGCGCGCAGCAGCAGCCGCTCGGCCGCCTCCAGGTCGCCGGCGGCCGTTTTCATCGTGGCCAGGTTGTTGAGTGCCGTGCTGTAGTCCGGCCGGATCTCGATTGCGCGGCGATAGTGCTCCTCGGCGGCCCGCGGTTGGCCGTAGCGCTCCAGGGCATGGCCCAGGCTGTGGTGGGCGACGTAGTTGCGGGGGCGTTTGGCCACCACGTCGCGCCACAGCGCGATCTCGTCGTGGTACAGCTTGTTGGTCCGGGCCGTCTGGTAGGTCAGACCGGCGGTGGCGGCGCCCACGATCAGACCCGCCGCCCAGCGCAGCGCGCGCGGCCGGCCGATGCGGTGGGCCAGCCGGCGCAGACCCCGGGCCGCCAGCACGCCGAGCGCGGCCAGCAAGCCGGCCGCTGGCAGGTACATGCGGTGCTCGGCGGCCACCTCGGTGACGATGGGCAGCACGCTCGATGTCGGCGCCAGGATGACGAAGAACCAGGCACCCACGAATCCCCAAGGGTTGCGGCGCAACAGGGCGATGGCGGATGCCACCCCGGCCCCGATCACCAGCAGGGCCTGGGGCCAGACCTGGCCCAGGCCTTCGGCGATCGGCCAGCCGTAGTCGAAGCACAGGGGAGCCGGCCAGAAGGTCAGCCGCCCGTAATGGACCAACACCTCGAACTGGGTCAGCAGGTAGTCGAAAGCCCCCACCCCGTCGAGCCCGATACCCACCGACATCACCCGCGGGCGGGCGCTGGCCAGCGCGATCACGATCGGCCAGCACAGCGCCAACCCGGCCCAGAGACGCCAGCGGCGGCGGATCACCGCCCGGACCGGGGCCGGGTGGAAGACCAGGTCGTAGGCCACCACCAGCGGTGGCGCCGCCGCCATGATCTGCTTCGAGCCCGTCCCCAGGATGCAGAAGACCACCGCCAGCACCGGCCAGCGCCATCCGGGCGCCTGCCAGGCGCGGATGGCACAGTAGAAGGTCAGCAGGAAGAACAGGCCCATCAAGGCTTCGGAACGTTGGGCGGTGTAGGCCACCGCGTGGCTGTGCAGCGGGTGGACCACCCACAACAGGCTGATGGCCAGGGCGACATCGGCGCTGCGAGGGCCCAGCCGCGGCTGGATCCGCGGGCCGGCCAGGGTGTGCCGCAGCACCCCCAGCAGGGCCAACCCGGCCAGGGCGTGGATGACGATGCTCAGCAGGTGGTAGCTCCAGGGGTGCAATCCGCTGATGGCGTAGTTGATCGCCAGGGTCAGGTTGAACAGGGGCCGCCCGCCCGGCGTGGTCTCGACCGGCGCCCAACTCGCTGCCCACGGGGGCCAGAGCGAGCGGATGGTCGGGTTTTGCACGATCGAGTTGAAGTCGTCGTAGACGAACACCCCGGCGAGGCTGTTGGCGTAGGCCAGCCCGGCGGCCAACACCACCAGCGCCGCGGCCAGGCCGAGCGGCCAGGGGCGCGAAGCGTCGTCGGTCGGCGGCGCGCTGCTGTCCGGCATGGCGCCATCTTAGTGCAGCCGGCGCCGGGGCGCAAAAGGACCGCCGCCGGCCCGCGGCGCCGGCTGCGATCCGTTCGCTGCGGCGTTTACTCGGACTTGGCCTTTGCCTTGGCTTTGGATTTGGATTTGGCGTAGGGGCAGTCGGCGTGCGAGCCCTTGCCCGGGCAGTCGGCGGCCTTGTCGTCCGTGCAGTCGGCGGCCTTACCGCCGCAGTCGCAGCCCGCCTCGGCGGTCTTGCAGTCCCTGCAGCCGCAGTCGGCCGGGTGGGCCTTGGCGGTCTTTTCGACCTTTTTGGCCTTGTAGTGGCCGCAGCCGCAGCCCGGGCCGGCCAGGGCGGCCGGGGCGCCGGCGAGCAGCAGGGCGGCGGTGCAGGACAGGATCAGCAAGAGCTTGTTCATGGCGAACCTCCTCGGTCTCGGTTGGGCGTACTGTCGAGCCGGCGTGTCAGGAGCCGGCATTCGAATCCATCGATCTCGCTCTCCCTCGTGCTGCGCATACGGAAAATGCAGCCTAACAGGCCAATGGGCAGAGCGGCAAGAGGGATCATTCGGGCTCAGCGGTGACGCACGACCGGCCCACACGGAGCGCGGCCGGGCGCGAGGCGACCCG
>CAYVQE010000205.1:0-8732 GCA_964454005.1 uncultured Myxococcales bacterium | reverse complement strand
AGGTTCATCACCTTGTTCCAGGCGGCGACGAAGTCGCCCACCAGCTTCTGCTCGCTCTGGTAATTCGATTCGATCATGGGCATGATCGGATTCAACGGAGTGGCGGCGATCGGGGCCGAGACCAGCGTTGGCGTCAGACCTGGCTGGTAAACGGGATACGGGAGTTCGAACCACATGGGACGAAGAGTCGAGGCTGCTGTCAAACCGGAGCTTCTCGTCTGGGCTCGCAAGTCGGCTCGCCGCTCGATCGCCGAGGCGGCCAAGAAGGTCGGGGTGTCCGCAGAACGCGTAGAGGCCTGGGAGCGGGGCGAGCAGAGCTGCACCGTCGGCCAGCTGCGCAAACTGGCCGCGCTCTACAAGCGCCCCCTGGCCGTCTTTTACCTGCCCGAGCCGCCCCGCGATTTCGATACCCTGCGCGACTTCAGGCGCATCCCGACCCAGCTCGACTACGAGGAGAGCCCGGAGCTGGCAGCGGAAATCCGCTGGGCACACCAGATGCGCGAGATCGCAAAAGAGGTGTTCACCCTTGCGGACTTCGCCCTCCCGGACTTCGCCCTCGAAGGCCGCCTGTCAGAAGCTTCGACGACCGTGGCCGCCCGGATTCGCGGGGCCTTGGGCCTGGGCTTGGAGCAACAGCACGAATGGCAGAATGCCTACCAGGCCATGGACGGCTGGCGCAGTGTCATCGAGAAGCTCGGTGTCATCTGCCTCCAATTCAGCGGAGTGTCCGTCCGCGAGGCGCGCGGATTTTCGATCGCGGCCGACCGCCTGCCGGTCATCGCTGTCAATGCCAAGGATGCGCCGACCGCGAGGATCTTTTCGATGCTCCACGAGTTCGCCCACCTGATGTTGGGCGAATCGGGCAAGTGCGACCTGCACGAGACGACCGACAGTAAGAGCGAGATCGACCGGGTCGAGGTGTTTTGCAACCATGTGGCCGGCGAGACTCTGGTTCCGGAAGGCGATTTGCGCAGAACTGCCGCGGTCCAGCACCATCGAGGTGGGGCTGCATGGGATACCGACGAGCTCGGTGAGCTAAGGCTCCGCTACAACGTGAGCGAAGAGGTCGTCGTCCGCCGCTTGCTGGCCCTCGGGTTGACCGACCGCGCTTTTTACCGGCGCAAGCGCGAGGGCTATCTGAGCAATGCGGACAAAAAATCGTCAACTGGCGGAGACTATTATCGAAACAAAAGGGTCAAGCTCGGCCGGCCGCTGATTGTCGGCGTCATGTCCGCGCTGCAGCAGGGAAGGATATCCGCCAATGATGCCTCGGCCTACCTGGAAGTGAAGGTTCCCAGGCTACAACGGCTGCTGCAGTCCGCGATCGGCTAGGTGTCCATGAGTACGGCCAGCCAGAAGCCGGTCTACTGCATCGATACGAGTTCTCTGATTCGGGGGTGGAATGAGGCCTATCCCATCGAGGCCTTCCCCTCATTCTGGGACAGGATGGAAGGCCTGGCGCACGACGGACGCCTCATTGCGCCGGATGAGGTTCTGCGGGAAACCGAACGAAGGGACGATGGGTTGCACAAATGGCTGAAGGCTCGCTCTGAAATCTTCAGGCCAATCGATCAGGAACTGCAAGTAGCGGTGGCTCGAGTCATGTCCGATTTTCAGCTTCTGGTCAAAAACCGACCCGGCAAGAATGCGGCCGACCCCTGGATCATCGCTCTGGCCGAGATAGAGCGCGGGCACGGGACAGTCGTCGTGACCGAGGAAAACGAGGACAATAGCAGCAGTAATCCGAAAATTCCTTTGGTGTGCAGGCACTACGGCATCGAGTTCATTCGTTTGCTGGATTTGATTCGAATCGAGCGCTGGCAGTTCTAGGCTGCGGATTTTAGCTGCCCGCCGCGAGCAGGATCGAGAAAGCGCAGGTCGAAGCGGTCGAGGTTCATCACCTTGTTCCAGGCGGCGACGAAGTCGCCCACCAGCTTCTGCTCGCCATCCGCACAGGCGTAGACCTCGGCGAGGGCGCGCAGCTGGGAGTTGGCGCCGAAGACGAGATCGACGCGGGTGGCGGTCCACTTCGGCTCGCCGCTGGCCCGGTCGCGGCCCTGGTACAGGTCGGGCTCGGCCGCCGGCTGCCACTCGGTGCCCATGTCGAGCAGGTTGACGAAGAAGTCGTTGCTCAGCGCCTGCGGCCGGTCGGTGAGCACGCCGTGGGGCGAGCCGTCGAAGTTGGCGCCGAGCACGCGCAGGCCGCCGACCAGCACCGTCATCTCGGGAGCGGTCAGCGTCAGCAGCTGGGCGCGGTCGATCAGCAGGTGCTCCGCGCCCACGGCGTAGCGCTTCTTCTGGTAGTTGCGGAATCCGTCGGCCACCGGCTCCAGCACGGCGAAGGACTCCGCGTCGGTCTGCTCCGCCGTGGCGTCGGTGCGTCCCGGGCTGAAGGGCACGCTCACCTGGTGGCCGGCGTTTTGGGCCGCCCGCTCCACGGCCGCGCAACCGCCCAGCACGATCAGGTCGGCCAGCGAGACCCGCTTGCCGCCGGACTGGCCAGCGTCGAAGCTCCGCTTGATCTCTTCGAGCACGCCCAGCACCCTGGCCAGCTGCTCGGGCTGGTTGACCGGCCAGTCCTTCTGCGGCGCCAGCCGGATGCGCGCCCCGTTGGCCCCGCCGCGCCGATCGGAGCCGCGGAAGGTGGAGGCCGAGGCCCAGGCGGTCGCCACCAGCTCGGCCAGCGACGGCCCCGACTCGAGGATCTTGGCCTTCAGCGCTGCGATGTCCCCGTCGTCGATCAGCTCGTGATCCAGCGCGGGCACCGGATCCTGCCAGATGAGCTCTTCTTCCGGCACCTCCGGGCCCAGGGTGCAGGCCCGGGGGCCCATGTCGCGGTGGGTCAGCTTGAACCAGGCCCGCGCGAAGGCGTCGGCGAACTCGGCGGGGTGCTCCAGGTAGCGCCGGGCGATCTTCTCGTAGGCCGGGTCGAAGCGCAGCGACAGGTCCGCCGTGGTCATCATGGGCCGGTGCTTTTTGGACGGGTCGTGGGCGTCGACCACCATGTCCTCTTCGTCCACGTCCTCAGCCAGCCACTGCTTGGCGCCGGCGGGGCTTGTGACCAGCTCCCACTCGTACTTGAACAGCACCTTCAAATAGCCCATGTCCCAGCGGGTGGGGTTGGGCTTCCAGGCGCCCTCGATGCCGCTCGAGATGGTGTCGCCGCCCTTGCCGCTGTTGAAGCTGCTCTTCCAGCCGAGGCCCTGTTGTTCGACGGGCGCTGCCTCGGGCTCGGGGCCCACGTGTTCGGCATCGCCCGCGCCGTGGCATTTGCCGAAGGTGTGCCCGCCGGCCACCAGGGCGACGGTCTCCTCGTCGTTCATGGCCATGCGGGCGAAGGTCTCGCGCACGTCGCGGCCGGAGGCCACCGGGTCGGGCTCGCCGTTGGGCCCTTCGGGGTTGACGTAGATCAGCCCCATCTGCACCGCGGCCAGCGGATCCTCGAGATCCCGATCGCCGGAGTAGCGCTCGTCGCCCAGCCACTCCGTCTCCGTGCCCCAGTTGACGTCCTGCTCCGGCTCCCAGACGTCCTGTCGGCCGCCGCCGAAGCCGAAGGTCTCGAACCCCATCGACTCCAGCGCGACGTTGCCGGCCAGGATCATCAGATCGGCCCAGGACAGCCTGCGGCCGTACTTCTGCTTGATGGGCCACAGCAGGCGGCGCGCCTTGTCCAGGTTGACGTTGTCCGGCCAGCTGTTGATCGGCGCCAGGCGCTGGTTGCCGGTGGCCGCCCCGCCGCGGCCGTCGCCCATGCGGTAGGTGCCAGCGCTGTGCCAGGCCATGCGGATGAACAGGCCGCCGTAGTGGCCGTAGTCGGCCGGCCACCAGTCCTGCGAGTCGATCATCAGCGCGTGCAGGTCCTTTTTGACGGCCTGCAGGTCGAGCTTGTCGAACTCCGCGGCGTAGTCGAACTCCGCGCCCATGGGGTTGGACCTGGCGGAGTGCTGGTGCAGGATGCCCAGGTCGACCTGCCCGGGCCACCAGTCCCGGTTCGAGGTCCCGCCCGTGCTCGCCGTTTTGGCCGTGGCGCCGGAGACCGGGCACTTGCCGTCTTCGCTCTTCTTCTCGCTCATCTCACCCCTCCTCGTGTTTCGGATTTCTCGCCGCGGTCTCGTTTTGCAGCACAGCTGCTGCAGATGCCGCGCACCTCCAGGTGCGTGGCCTCGACCCGGCCCAGAGCCGCGACCGCGTCCGGCAGCTCCAGCCCATCGAGGGCGTCGCTGTAGAAATCGCGGGTCAGGCCGCACTTGCGGCAGACGAAATGGTGGTGCCGATCCAGGTTGGCATCGAAGCGGGTGCGCTCATGGGGATGGCCGAGCGTGGCGACCAGCCCGAGATCCGAAAGCAGCCACAGCCCGCGGTAGACCGTGTCCAACGACAGGCACGGGATGCGCCGGCGCACCCCCTGAAAGACCGTCTCCGCGCCGGGATGCTCCCCGCTGGCCGCCACCTCGCGGAAGATCTCCATCCGCTGCGGGGTCAGCTTGACGCCGGCATCGCGGCACACCCGCTCGAAATGCTCCATCCGCTGCTCGACTGTGCCCTGCTCGGTCTTCATCCCGTCCCCATCCCGATAGGAATGCGTTCCGACATAGGAATTATACCCAAACCAGGGGCGCTGTCAAGCCCGATCGCGCGCGCCGGCGACCGCTAGGCCGAATTTCCTTGCCAGAAGAGTCCGTCGGCTCGCCGCCTAGCAGGACAGCCGCGCCGCCGGGCCGCAGGCTGCGCTGGGACTTGCGCTAGCCGACTAGGTCCGGCGCGGCGAGGCGTCCGGCCGGCGGGCCACGCGGGCGCGCAGGGTGGCCAGGTGGCGGGTGTCGATGCCCAGCTGGTGGCCGACGATGGCGGCCAGGTTCAGCAGGCAGGTCCGCACCACGCCGTGCTCGGCGAACGAGGCGGCCGCGGTCAGCGCCGGTTCGGGCAGCACCACCACCCGGCCCAGCCGCCGCAGGCGAGCGACCAGCTCCCAGTCCTCCATCACCGGCAAATCCGGAAAGCCGCCCAGGGCGCGGAAGGTCCGCGCGCGCAGGAACAGACCCTGGTCGCCGTAGGGATGGCCGAACAGCCGCAGCCGGATCCGGTTGCCCAGCGTCAGCAGCGGATCCCAGGCACCCGCGCCCGCGGCGGCGTAGGCGAAGGCCCCGCCCACCACCCCGTCCGCGGCCAGGGCGCGGCGCACCAGGTCCGCCGCCCGCGGCGGCAGGCGGGTGTCGGCGTGGAGGAACAGAAGCACGTCACCGGTGGCCAGCGCGGCACCCGCATTCAGCTGCCGGGCCCGTCCCCGCGGGGCGGCGACCACCGCGGCCCCGGCGGCCGCGGCCCGCTGCCGGGTGCGGTCGGCGCTGCCGCCGTCGGCCACGATCACCTGCTCCGCCCCGGCCCGCCGGGCGCTGGCGACCGCCGCCACGGCCGCTTCCTCCTCGAGGGCTGGAATGATCACCGACAGCCGCGCCGAGCCGGCCGGGCGCGGCCGCTGCTGCCGCCACTGCTCGAGATCCGCGACCCGGTCCACGTCGCTGAGCCGCTCGAGCAGCTCGAATTCCAGCCCCAGCTCGCGGGCGCGCTCGCAGGTCTGCTCCAGCACCGCGGCGGTGCTCCACGGGATGCCCGCGAACAACCCGGGCAAGGCCCGGTGCGCGGCGCGGGCCGCGATGCCGATCAGCCAGTAGCCCCCGTCTGCTGCCGGGCCGAGCACCACGTCGGTGTGCTGCAGCCGCTCTAGCGCCTGGCGCAGATGGCCGGCGGTCAGCGCCGGGCAGTCCGAGCCCACCACCAGGCAGCGGTCGGCGCCGCGGCGCACGGCCCGGGCGAACACCGCCCCCAGCCGGCGCCCCAGATCGCCGGCCGGTTGGCGTCGATAGCGCGGCAGGCGGCCGAGCCAGGCGCGCATCCGGCGCGCCGAGCCGCGATCGTGCCACACCTCCACCCGGGCCTCGCCGGTGGCCGCCAGGGCGCACACCTCGGCGGCGCTCAGCTCGGCCATGGCGCGATGCAGCCTTGCTGCACCCCGCGGCCCCAGCGCGGGGATCAGCCTGGTCTTGGCCCGGCCGGCCCCGGGCAGGCGGGTCAGCAGCGCCACCACCGGGTGACCCGACCGCATCTCACGAGCGCGCCGTGTCACGATGAGCCCAGCACCGACCGCGGCGCACCTCGGCAGGCCAGCTCCGCGCAGAGGTTGAAGTCGCAGTCGTACCGGCCCCTATCCAGGGCCACCGGATCGACCGCTGCCACGCGCGACTCGAAGGATTCCATGGGCGCCGTCCTTTCGCTGGCCTGGCCGCGCATTTCTTGTGCCGTCGCCAGCCCCGGTGTAACCGTCACCGGGTGAGCGAGCCGAGTGCGCAAAAGTACCACGGAGTGCTGCCCGCGTGCGAACGACTCGCTCGCTCGCGAGGCGCGCCGGAACCCTCGACCGCCGCAGCTATTTGTATATATGCGGGTATATGTGTATATTCGAGCGGGAACGCGAAGGAGAAGGAGCAGCGGCCAGCGAGGCGGTAAGGAAAGGAGCTGCGCGGTGAAGACACGACGAGAGGAAGCGATGCCAGCACGTATCGCCCGCGCTGATCCGACCCTCAAGCAGCGCGTGTTGTCTCGCGGTGGCACACTGACGATACGGCTCGGCGACATCATGGTCGGGTGATGAAGCGTCACCCGCGGCCCGGTCGGGTCGCTGGCAGCGCCGGCCAGGAGAGACGACTTTGTAGAATACGACCTCGATGGCGCGGCGCTGTGGATTCAGAAGGAGATCCTGGACAAGGCGATGCAGACCGGCTTCGTTCGATTTCACGCCGGGCTGGATGGCTGGTGTCGCGTGGAGCTGATACCAGACTGACGCGGTACGAGGAAGGTCGGCGATGAATCGACTGGTGATCATTGGAGGGAGCGACGCTGGGATCAGCGCGGCGCTGCGGGCCAGGGAGGTCGATGGCCAGGCCCGGATTGCGGTGGTCGTGGCGGATCGGTTTCCGAACTACAGCATCTGCGGAATTCCCTTCTTGCTGAGCGGCGAGGTGGCGGACTGGAGGGACCTGGCCCACCGGACCGCAGCGGAAATCGAGAACGAGGGGGTCGAGTTGCTGCTGGAGCACCGGGCCGTTGCCATCGACACCTCGGGCAAGAGCGTCTCGGTGAGAACGCCAGCGGGCGCGACGAGGGAGCTTTCATACGACCGCTTGATCATCGCGACCGGGGCCACGTCTGCCCGCCCCCCGATCCAGGGGCTCTCCCATCCCGGGGTGTTTTTCCTGCGCTGGATGCAGGATGCCTTCGCGGTACAACAATGGCTGGCGGACCGGCGCCCGGAATCCGCCCTGGTCGTCGGCGGCGGATACATCGGCATGGAGATGGCTGATGCGCTCACCCTCCGTGGTGTCGCCGTCACGGTGGTGGAACTCGCCCCCGCGGTTCTGCAGACCGTGGACGCGGATCTGGGGGAGGTCGTGAGGGCCGATCTTCTGGCGCGAAATGTGGAAGTCGTCACCGGCGTGGGCGTCGAGCGCATCGTGCGGGAAGGAGACGGGCTGGTCGCGGCGGGCAGCGGCGGGTTCCGCAAGGCCAGCGAACTGATCATCGTCGCCGGCGGGGCGATACCCGATGCCTCGCTGGCCCGTGCAGCCGGAATCGAGACCGGGGTGAAGGGGGCCATCCGGGTCGACCGCCGCATGGAAACCAGCGCCCGGGACGTCTTCGCGGCCGGCGACTGCGCGGAGACCTATCATCGTCTTGTCGACCGCAACGATTATCTACCGCTCGGCACCACGGCCCACAAGCAGGGCCGGATCGCCGGAGAGAACGCCTCGGGTGGAAGCCGCGAGTTCCCGGGCACACTGGGCACCCAGGTGGTCAAGATCTTCGACCGGGTTATCGCCAGAACGGGATTGAGAGAGCAAGAGGCCCGGGCCGCTGGATTCGACCCGCTCAGCGTGGACAGCGAGTCGTGGGATCACAAGGCCTACTACCCGGGCGCCGTCAGAATACGGGTGCGGTTGACCGGCGACCGCCGCAGCGGGCGGCTGCTGGGGGCCCAGGTGATCGGGCGCCACGGCTCGGAGGTGTCCAAGCGGGTGGACGTGCTGGCCACGGCTCTGTTCCATGGCATGCAGGTCGAGAATGTGTGCGATCTGGATCTCAGCTACACCCCTCCGCTGAGCAGCCCGTGGGATCCCGTACAGGTGAGCGCCCAGAATTGGCGGCGGCAGGCACAGGAAAGGGCCGAACAGCCGGCCGGTGGCGGCGCTGCCCCCGAGGGGCCCAGGGCTCAGACAGGTGCGCTTCCCCGTCTCGAAGGCGACATGACCATCAGCCTGAGCCCGGACGAGGTGATGAGGGTGTTCAGCGCTGCGCTGGATTCCGACAGGGATGCTGCGCTGGAGCTGGTCTCGAACGTGTTGCACCGCAAGATCCGCAAGATCCTCGAACGCCCGCACTGCCTACCCGTGTTCGAGATGAAACAGAAGATGTAAAGTCTCTGACCGTGCCTTCTCCGCAACTTGCGTAGCAGCGGAGTAAGCGGTCACGGCAACCATCGCCAAGTGACTGGAAATATTGATGGGACAAGGGATGAGCGACGGGTCCCCGACGTCAACTACATTTCCCAGCCTGCAGGGATCCCCCCCCGAACCTCTGTATCAACATGAGGGAGAAATGGGAGGGAGAAATGGGGACGGAGGCCCGCAGCGGTGACGCACGACCGGCCCACACGGAGCGCGGCCGGGCGCGAGGCGACC
>CAYVQE010000204.1:0-8810 GCA_964454005.1 uncultured Myxococcales bacterium | reverse complement strand
CCCCTCGCTGTTGCTCAATCGACCGCCGTACCGTCCGTTCTCGCGGATCTCCGGCGCGACGCGGATCGCACAGATGCCGCCCTCCTTCGTGTCGCCGAAGTGCACGTCGCCGTACTTGGCGTCCACGCCGGCCGCGGCCCGGCCGCTTCCAGCCGCGGCGCCAGCAGCTCGGTCACCAGCCCCGGGTGGCCGCGGCTGCCGTCGTCGGTGGCCAGCTCGACCGGGCAGCCGGGATCGAGCGGCACCAGCGCCCCGGCGTCGGCCGCCCCGTACAGCAGCCGGCAGCCGGCGCCGGCTGCCAGGCTGCGCTCGGCCAGGAACAGCAGCGGCGCCACCCCGATGCCACCGCCGACCAGCAACAGCGGCCCGGGCCCGGCGGGCGGGTCGAAGCCGCTGCCCAGCGGGCCCAGCAACCGCACCCGGTGGCCCGGCCGCCAGCCGCCCATGGTGCGGGTCGCCCGGCCCACCTGGGCCACCAGCAGCTCCAGCCGGCCGTTTGGCCCGGCGCGGTGGATCGACAGCGGCCGGTTGAGAAAGGGGTCCAGCCGCTCCGGCTCCAGCGCACCGAGCATGACGAACTGGCCCGGCCGGGCCGCGGCCACCAGCGCCGGGGCGTCCAACACCAGCCGCAGGGTGGCCCGCGCCACCGGCTCGGCCGCCAGCAACGCCGTCTCGGTGCAAACCATCGCCTCGGCCACGGCCACCTCCCGGGCTCAGCCCGCCTCCAGCTCGTCCGCCGGCGCCACCCGCTTGAGCAGCACCATGGCGTCCTCGCCGTTGCGGTAGTAAGCGCGGCACTCGCCCACCGGCTCGAAGCCGGCCGCGGCGTAAAAGGCCCGGGCGGCCCGGTTGGAGCGGCGCACCTCCAGCCCGGCCCGGCCGCCGCCGCGGCGGGCGAACTCGGCCAGCACGTCGTCCAGCAGCCGCCGGCCCAGCCCCTGGCGGCGCAGCTTCGGCCAGACCGCCATCTTGAGCAGGTGCATGTTGCCGGCCAGCAGCCAGCTGATCTGGTAGGCCTGCACCGCGGCGACGACGCCGCCGGCCGCCGGCGGGCCCAGCAGGCGGAACCAGGACCAGGGGCGGTGCAGCTCGGTGTCGAAGGCCACCGCCGGCCAGGGATCGGCGAAGACCACCCGCTCCAGCGCCAGCACCTCGTCCAGCCGGTCGCCGGCGGCCGCGAGGATCCGCGGCCCGGCCGCCGGCGGCGTCTCACAGGCCATCGTCCCCCCCGGTCATGTCGACCAGCACCTTGACCTCGCTGCGCTTGCCCAGCTCGCTGATCCAGCGGGCCAGCTCGCGCTGGCGCTGGCGCTGCTGCAGGCGCAGCCGGATGGCAGCGGCCACCTGCTCCAGCGGCGCGCCGCCGAAGTCGAGCCGGTGCCGGCGGTAGTAACGGGCCACGGCGGCCTCGTCGATGGCCGGCATCACCCGCAGCTTGCGCTCCTTGAGCCGCTCGACGCGCAGGTGGCGCACCAGGGCCTCGACCACGTCGTCCTCGCTCAGATCGTGGGCCAGCAGGAACCGGGTGTAGGCCTCGTCGTCGGCGAAGCTGCGCCTAAAGCCCGCCAGCAGGCGGCTGCGCTCCTGCTCGCCCACCGGCGGCAGGCCCACCCGGCGGGCCTCGTCGAGCAGGATGCGCTGGTTGATCAGCATCTCCAGCACCTTCTTCATGAAGGCCGGGGTGACCCGATGGCGCAGCCCGGCCTGGCCCCGGCGCTGGACCAGCACCAGCACCGCCTCCTCCCAGACCTCGCTGCGGGTGATGACGTGGCGGTTGACCACCGCCACCACCTCGTCGACCAGGCGCTCCTCGCCCGCTGCGGCCGGAGCCGCCGCCACGAACGCCAGCCAGGCGAACAACCAGGCGCACACGGGCCTCACCTCCGCCGGGAGCTTAGCCCGAAGCGCCCCCGGTTGAGAACCCATTTGTCCCTGTCCCCAGGTGGTCCCGGCCGAAAAACCGATGGGTCGGAAGCTCCCGAGGGAGCTTCATCTCAGCCGGGCGGGGGGCCTGCCTCGAGCCGGGCCTCGACCCAGTCCAGCAGCGCCTGGCGGCCCAGCCTCTCAGGGGCCGAGAAGGCCAGCCCCGGCTCGTCCGGGCCCAGCGCGGCATCCAGCCCGGCGCAGGCCCGCGCCAGCGCGGTTCGCTTGAGCTTGTCGGCCTTGGTCCATACCGCCCGCCAGGCCAGGCCGTGGCGGGCCAGCATGGCCGCCAGGGCGCGATCCAGCTCGTCGGGCCGGCGGCGGACGTCGAACAGCGCGATCACCCCGGCGATCGGCCGGCCGCCGCCGAGGTAGGCGCCGACCAAGCGCTGCCAGCCGGCGCGGTCGGCCTCGGGGCCGCGGGCGTAGCCGTAGCCCGGCAGATCGGCCAGCACGAAGCGCTGCTCCACGTCGAACAGCACCACCGCCCGGGTCTTGCCCGGCTGGGCCGACACCCGCGCCAGCTTGCGCCGGCCCATCAGCGCGTTGATCAGGGTCGATTTGCCGGCGTTGGAGCGGCCGACCACCGCGATCTCGGCCCGCCCCGGCGGGGGCAGGGCCCCGGGGTGGGGGGCGACCGTGATCAGCTCGGCCTGGAAGGTGCGCATGCGGTCTACTCCCGGTGGCGTGGGCCGGCGGTGGTGGCCCGGGGTGCTCCCGCTCTCCCCCGCCCGAAGAAATGATATACCAATGAGCCAGAGAGCCCAAGTCAATGGACGTACTGGCAGTGGCCCAGGTTGAGGCTGACCGAGCCGATGTCGACCGCGCTGGTGTGGCAGCTCTGCCCGTCCGGACAGTCCTCGTCCGTGCGGCAGAGCCGCACGTCACCTCCCGGACAGCCGCCCGACGTGCAGGTGGCCACCAGCTGCAGGTGGCTCAGGCAGCAGGCGTGGTCCTCCGGGCAGTCGGTGTCGTCGTCGCAGTCGAGCAGCACCCCGTGCGGGCAGCCGCTGGCGTCGTCGCGGCCGACGCAGCGGGCCTCGTCGATCGACCGGCAGCATTGTTCCAGGCCGCTGCAGGTCTGGCCCTGCGGCCCACAGCCCACCGAGCGCTGGTTGTCCGCGTCCAGGGCGACGCAGTCGCCGCGGGCGCAGATCCGGCCCGCGGCACAAATGGTGGCGCAGTCGCCGCAGTGGTCGGGATCGATCCAGGGATGCGACTCGCAGCCGTCCTCGGCCGTGGCCGCGTTGCACGAGGTCCAGTCGGCGATACAGCTCCCGTGGTAGCAGACCCCGCCGTCGCAGCTGATGTCTTTGGCGTGACCGAGCAAACTGTAACAGTCGCGCCCGCACTGGCCGCAGTGGGCCGGGCTGCGGGCGGCGTCGACGCAGGCGCCGGCACAGCAGATCAGCCCATCCGGGCACGGCTCGTCCCAGCCGGCGCAGATGCAGCGGTCGCCGGCGCAGGTGGTGTCGTTTTGGCAGATGGTGTTGCCGCAGTAGCAGTCGCCCGCGTCGCAGGTCTCGTCGGGCTCGCACGTTTGCTGGCCACACAGGCAACGGCCGGCCTCGCAGGTGGCGTCCCCGGTACACTCCTCGCCGCCGCACAGGCACCGGCCGTCGACGCACTCCTCATCGGCCTCGCAGCGGCCGCCGCAGGGATCGCCCTCGCAGACGCCGCCGGCGCAGCCGCCGGGGCAGTCCTCGTAGCTGGGCGGGTAGTCGCATTCGCCGTCGATGCACTCGCCCCGGACCGGGTACTGCACCCGGGTGTCGCCCTCGCAGTCATCGGCCGGCGGGTCGTCGCAGACCGTGCCGCAGCCGCCGCAGTGGCCCGGATCCGTACCCAAATCCACGCAGGCGCCGTCGCAGCAGTTCAGCCCCGCCGCGCAGGCGGGCTCGCTGCCGCAGCGGCAGTCGCCGCCGATGCAGACCTCGCCCGGCTCGCAGGCCATGGTGCAGCCGCCGCAGTGGGCCGGATCCGTATCGGTGTCCACGCAGGCTTCGGCGCAGCAGGCCCACCCCGCCGCGCAGGCGGGCTCGCTGCCGCAGCGGCAGTCGCCGCCGGCGCAGTCCTCGCCCGGGTCGCACTCCGTGTAACAGGCGCCGCAGTGCTCCGGGTCCGTGTCCAGGTCGACGCAATCGCCGTCGCAGTTGGTCTCACCGAGGCCGCAGTCGTCGGGCAGCGCGCAGCTGCCGCCCGGCTCGGCCGGCACGCAGCGGCCTTCCAGGCAGACGCATTCGCCGCGGGCCTTGCAGTCGTCGTCCTTGTCGCACTCGCCGCCGCTTTCGAGCCCGGGTGAGAACACGCAGCCCGCCGCGGCCAGGGCCAGACCCGCCAAAAACCGCATCGCGTGAATCGCGCGCATGGTCACCTCCCGCCGCCGTTCGCACGGCGCACCCCTTCAGTCTACACCGGATCGGGCGGCGCGCGGGTGTGCTGCAGATCACGCGGCCCCAGGGGCTCAACCACCGTCGGCCGCGGGTTTTTCGACCTCCTCGAGTTCGTCGTCCCCCTCGGGCTCGTCGGGCTCGGCCCCGTGGGCCACCGCCGGCCACATGCGATCGTAGTCGAAGGGCTGCAGGGTGGGGGCGGTGTCGGTGTGGCAGGCGCGGCAGGTCTCGGCGTCGGGCTCGGCCAGGCCCACCAGCCGGCTGAGCACCGGGTCCTTCATCACGTAGCGGTGGGAGTAATGGCGCCCCGGGCCGTGGCAGGCCTCGCACTGCACCCCGGACTTGTCGAGCCGGTCCACGCCGTGGCACTGCACGCAGCGCGGGTCAGCGGCCCGCTCGCTCTGCAGCGAGCGGTGGGCCCGGGCGTGGGGCCCGTCGGCCCAGGCGGCCAGGGCGCTGGGGTGGCACTCGCCGCAGCGCCGCGCGCCGACCATCTCGGCCGGATCGGTACCGGCCGCATCGGCCAGCGCCGCCGCCGCGGCCGCCAGCCCGGCCAGGCCCACCATCGCCGCCAGCCACCGTTTCAAGTCGCAACCTCCGCTCGCACCAGGAATTCGCCGCCCATTATGACCGCCCCTACCGTACTGTCAAGCCGCAGCGCCACCCGCCCCAACCCGATTGCCCTTGCGCCCGCGCTTGCGGTGGGTTACAGACCCGGTCGGGGACCGAGGAGGCCCGCAAAGCTGGTCCTGCACGTGCTGACAGAGAGCGGTCTGCTGCTCCTGGCGATCGTCTTCTTGTGGAAGGGCTCGGAGCTGCTGATCGAATCGGCCGCCCGCATCGGCCGCCGCTTCAACCTGTCGGATCTGACCATCGGGCTGACCATCGTGGCCTTCGGCACCTCGGCGCCCGAGTTCGCGGTCACCATCTCGGCCGCCGTGACCGAGAAGGCCAACATCTCGGTCGGCAACGTGGTCGGCTCCAACATCTTCAACCTGGGCTTCATCCTGGGCGGCTGCGTGCTGTTCCGCGCCCTGGGCACCACCCGCACCCTGGTCTACCGCGACGGCGGGCTGCTGATCGGCACCACCCTGCTGCTGGTGTTCTTCCTGTGGGACCACCACCTGGCCCGCTGGGAAGGTGTCGTGCTGTTCGCCGGCTTGTTCGCCTACATCGCGCTGCTGTTCATCAAGAAAGAACCCATCGACCCCGAGGAGGTGCCCGAGGGGGTGGCCACCTGGAAGGACTACCCGCTGCTGCTGCTGGGCCTGGCCGGGGTGGTCGGCGGCGGCCACCTGCTGGTCGAGTCGGCCTCGGAGCTGGCCCGGCTGGCCGGCATCAGCGAGTGGGTGATCGCGGTGACCATCGTGGCCGCCGGCACCTCGGCGCCCGAGTTCGCCACCTCGCTGATGGCCGCGGCCAAGGGCCGCGCCGGCATGAGCCTGGGCAACCTGGTCGGCTCGGACCTGTTCAACCTGCTGGGCGTGCTGGGCGTGGCCGGCATGATCCGGCCCATGCAGGTGGCCGAGGACTCGCTGTCGTCGGTGATGATGCTGGTGGGCATGGTGGTGCTGGTCGTCGTCTTCATGCGCACCGGCTGGAAGCTGCGCCGCTCCGAGGGCCTGATCCTGATCATCATCGGCGTCACCCGCTGGATCATCGACTTCGCCTGGACGGGCTGACCCGCCTTCGCCAAGGCTTCGGCGGGCGGGCCCGCCTTCGGGGCGCCGCGCCCCGCATGCCCGTCGCAACCGCCACGAATCGCCCCCCGCATGCCCGTCGCAACCGCCGCGAATCGCCCCCCGCCTGCCCGTCGCGACCGTTTCGAACCGGCCCCGCCTTTGCGCCGCGACGCCTACTGCGGATCCAGCCGCACCACGAAGATCAGCACATTCCCGGCGCTGCGGTGGGTCTGTTCGCCGATGGTGATGTCGCCCGCGCTGGTGCCGGCCAGGTACAAGCCACCGTTTCCGGTCGCGGCCAGCGCCCGGCCCCGCTGCGATTGAGCGCCGCCCAAGGCCCGCGACCAGCTATGGCCGGCCTGCCCGTCGAACAGGGCCAAGAAGGCATCGCCCTGGTTGGGATCGGTGGTCAGGGCGTTGTCGCCGAAGGTGATTTCCCGGTCGAAGGTGCCCGTCCAGGCGATCAGGCCGGCGACCACATCGAGCGCCACGCCGCGCTGCAGGCTGCCGCCGCCGAAGCCGGCCCAGCTTTCGATGCCGCCGCCCGCGGCGGCCAGCCGCGCCAACCAGGCGTCCTCTTCGGTCGCCTCCCCCAGCGGCGCGGCCGGTGAGCCTTGCGGCAGCAAAACACCCAGCTCACCGCCGTACTCACCGGTCACCCAGATGCCACCGCCGTCCAGGGCCACATCGCGCACCAGGGCCGCTCCCTCCTCGGCCGTATCCCCGACCACCAGCGCCCAGTCGCAGGCATCGATCAGCCCGGTGCCCAGCCGCAGCACATAGGCCTTCTCCTGGGCGGCGGCGGCGTACGGAAAACCGCTGCACGCCCCCGTGCCCGCCAGCGCGTCCGGCGCGCCGCTGTAGTCGCCGGCCAGGTAGAGCACTTCGCCGTCGCCGGCCACCGCCAGCGTCCGGGCGCGCTGGTGCAGCGCACCACCGAAGGTCATCGATCGCGCGGCCGTGCCGGTGGCGGCGCTGGCCGCCACCACGAAGGCATCGAACCCCGCGCCGCAGGCCACGGTCGCACCCTCCGCGCCCAGCTCCATGTCGCCGCTGATGTGCCCGGCGGCGTAGAACGTATCCCCGGCGACGTCCAGGGCGGTCACCGCCTGGTTGCCGGACCCGCCCCAGCGGACCGCCCACTGCACCTCACCCGCTGCAGACAGCTTGGCCACGAAGGCATCCTCGTCCGCGATCGCCTCCAGGGTGACGTCGGCCCCGAAGTCGATCCGGTTGGCGAAGGCCCCGCCCAAGTAGATGTTGTCGTCGCCATCGGTCGCCAGGGCCAGCAGCCGCTGCTGCATCTGGCCCCCGAACTGGCTGACCAATGGCGCCGCGCCGCCATCGGCGGGCAGCCGGGCGATGAAGATGTCGCTCCCGATCGGCTGGCCCGGCAGCCCCACGTCGATCACGAAATCGACGTCGTAGCTGCCGGCCACGATCACGTCGCCGTTGCCGAGCGCAGCCAGGCGCAGCTCGATGTCGTCGACGGCGTCGAACCCATCGTCGCCCCGCGCCTCCCAGGCCTTCGACCAGCTGGGCTCGAGGACGTAGGGCTCGGGCCCATCGTCGCCGCCGTCGGCCCCGCCGTCGACTCCGCCGTCGGCCCCGCCGTCCACTCCGCCATCCACTCCGCCGTCCACCCCACCATCGTCCGCCCCGCCGTCGGCGCCCGCATCGCCGCCGCCGTCCGCCCCGTCCGCGTCCAGCCCGCCGTCGCCGCCGGACGGCACGCAGCGGTTCTCGGCGTTGCACACCAGCCCGGGCAGGCACTGGCCTTCCTCGTTGCAGGGCTGGTCCCGATGGCCCACCCCCAGCTCGCTGCAGCCGGCGGCCAGCACCACGACCACCACCAGGCCCGGCGCCCACCCCGCCCAATGCCTGCGCCTCGCGCCTGCGGCTGTGGCGCCGGACCGAGCCGAACGAACGAGTCGCGTTTTCATGCCTGCCTTCATCGAGTAGAGCCCCAGGTGCCGCGCTTCTTGCGGCGCTAGCCCGAGTTTACCGCGTAACGGCCTAACTGACGACCGTTGCGCGTAGTGCCCAGGCTGGGCATTTCTCGCAGAGCATTGCTGGGCCTCGGTTTCCGCCGCCCAGGCAGAGCCGCAACATGGCTTTCGAGCACCCAATCTGCGTATGACCTGCTAAAAACTTCAGTCTAGCTTGGCCCGCGGTCGGCATTGGCCTCGAAAACAGGGAGAATAGAGCAAATCCAAAATCACTTGACATGCATGGCAACGTATTGTATGACCTACAGCATGGCAAGCATCACCAAAAAGGTCATCCGCGGCAAGCCCTACTATTATGCCCGCGAGTGCAAGCGCGTGGACGGCAAACCCAAAATCGTCTGGCAGAAATACCTCGGACGAGCCGACGACATCGTCGTCGCCATGACCACTCCAGCGGCAGCCGCCTTTGAATCCCAACCAAAGGAAGCCGAAATCTGTCAGTTCGGCGCTGTGGCTGCCCTGTATGACCTGTCTTTGCGCTTGAAGCTGGTCGAGATAATCGACCGCCATGTTCCCAAAAGAGGCAGGGGCCCAACGGTCGGAACCTACCTTCAGGTCGCCAGCATCAATCGGTGCGTCGCACCGTGCAGCAAGGCGAGCATCGCCAGGTGGTTCCAGTCAACGGCGCTGAGGCGCCTGGTAGATATCGAAGCCAGGCAACTGACCAGCCAGCGGTTCTGGGACAACATGGATCGGGTCTCTACCGAGGCCATCGCTCGAATCGAAAGCGAACTGACCGCCCACATGGTCGACGAGTTCGAGATCGATCTGAGACGGGTGCTGTTCGACGCGACGAACTTCTT
>CAYVQE010000203.1:0-8876 GCA_964454005.1 uncultured Myxococcales bacterium | reverse complement strand
CTGGTTCAGCGTCTGCTCGCGCTCGTCGTGGCCACCGCCCAGCCCCGCGCCGCGGTGGCGACCGACCGCATCGAGCTCGTCGACGAAGATGATGCACGGGGCGTGCTTCTTGCCCTGCTCGAACAGATCGCGCACCCGCGAGGCGCCGACGCCGACGAACATCTCGACGAAGTCCGAACCCGAGATCGAAAAGAAGGGCACGCCGGCCTCGCCGGCGATGGCCCTGGCCATCAGGGTCTTGCCGGTGCCGGGCGGACCCATCAGCAGCACGCCCTTGGGGATCCGGCCGCCCAGGCGGGTAAACTTTTTGGGGCTCTTGAGAAACTCGATGATCTCCTCGAGTTCCTCCTTGGCCTCCTCGACCCCGGCCACGTCTTCGAAGGTGACCTTGTTGGTATGCGAGGTCAGCAGCCGGGCCTTGCTCTTGCCGAAGGACATGGCCTTGCCGCCGCCGGCCTGTAATTGGCGCATGAAGAAGATGAAGATCACGAACAGGAAGATCATCGGCAGCCAGCTCAGCAGCGCCGATTGCCAGAAGGGGTTGTCGTCCTCCTTCTCGACCTGCACCGCAACCTTGTGCTTCTTCAGATCCATGATCAGCTCGTCGGTCAGCAGGGCCCGGGTGACGAACTTGCGGTCGGCCCCCTCGACGAACTCGCCGCGGATCTGGTTGCCCTTGATGGTGACGTTGCGGACGTTGTCCTGCTCGACCTCTTGCCAGAACTGCGAGAAGTGGACCTCCTTGCCTTCCTGGGGCTTGGCCGTGAAGATGTGGTAGAAGCTGATGAACATCGCGATCAGCAAAATCCACAGCAGGATCGTCTTGTGGCTTTGTTTCACAGGCTGACTTCCTCTCGCCGATCCGTTCCAGAGTCGAGCGGCGCGGATTCGAACGCTGGCATCCAGGGGTATTTTAGGGTCCCCCCCCTGCCCCGTCAAGGTACTCCACTTCGAGAATCCCATCGGTTTCCGGGCCGACGGCTGCCTCGCGGGATCGGCGTAGCCCGATCACCCACAATACACCGGCCGCGCCGACCAGCACCGGCACCACCGGACGCCGCCGGGCCGGGATCTTGGCGTCGAGCAGCAGGCGGGCCACCTTCTTGCTGCCGGCCATGCCCCAGGGGCGCATCCGGTCGCCGGTTCGGGGTGAGCGGACCGTCAGCGGCAGCCCGGCGCGCTCGGCGTCGAAGTAGGCCAACCGCGGGCCGGCCCGTTCGGGCCGGAAGCGGCGCACCCGGCTCACCCGCAGCTGCCCCGATCCGGCCGGCAGCGGCCACCGCCCGGGGCCGTCGATGCGCAGCGCAAAGGGCACCGGCGCGGCCGGCCGCCCGGCGCGGATGACCAGCGCCTCCGGCTCCACCGCAGCTGCCAGCCCGGCCTGCAGCTCGAGCCGGCCGGGCGCACCCGCGGCCAACCGCTGCAGCAGGCGTTCGACGTGCTTCTGCTCCAGGCTGACCGCGCCGCCGCCGATGCGGCGCAACATGCGCTGGATCAGCCGCACCTGCACCGCCGCCGGCAGCGCCTGGACGCTCTCCAGCGCAGCGGCGATCGCGCCGTCGCCGCGCTCGGTCAGCGCCACCTGTGCCGCCCAGCCGCCCAGGGCCGCCTCGTCGCGCTCGGCGGCTGCGGCCAGGCGCAGCAGCGCCTGATCCAGCCGGGGGTTGTACTCACGCCGCAGCCGGGGCAGCAGCTGGTGGCGGATGCGGTTGCGCGGCCGGCGCCGGTCGCGGTTGGTGGGGTCGTCGCACCAGCTCAGCCGGCGGGCGCGCAGGTAGGCCGTCACCTCGCCGCGGCCGAGAGCGAGCAGCGGCCGGACGAACAGGCCGTCGCGCATGGCCGGGATTCCGCGCAGGCCCCGGATGCCGGTGCCCCGCAGCATGCGCAGCAGCACCGTCTCGACCTGGTCGTCGGCCGTGTGGCCGGTGGCCACCCGCTGGCAGCCCTGCTCGGCCGCGACGCGTCGCAGCAAATGGTAGCGGGCCCGGCGCAGCCGATCCTCGTCGCTGTCCGGCGGTGCCTGGTCGGGCGCGAGCGAGGTGGCGACAAATGGCAGCGACCAGCGCCGGCAACGATGGCGCAGTTGCCGGACGGCTTGTTCGTGCCGGGGCTGCTGGTGGTGATCGACGGTGACGACCACCGGCGTCCAGCCGCCCCGCGGTGCCAGCCGATGCAGCAGGTCGAGCAGGGCCGTCGAATCGCCACCGCCGGAGCAGGCCACCAGCACCCGCTGGCCGGCCCGGATCAACCCTGCGGTCCGGATGCGCTGCCAGACCCGCTCGCTAGTCGTCTGCACCACCCGGGCGTTCATGCGTCCTCGGCTCCCGGCGGCAGCATAACACACCGGTGGCGGGTGGGAATCCTGAAGACCACAATTTCCTTGTCGCCGGCCGTGGAATGTGTATACTGGCTCCCAAATCGGACGCAACTTGGCCGAAATACGAGAGATTTCTTCATGTGGGAGGCGATCATGACGCGCTTTTCTCGACCGGCGGGCATCGCCTTGGCGTTGGCTTGCGGGCTGACGTTGACGGCGGCCGGGTGTACCAAGCAGGGCCAGTCGGAAGGCGAAGAGGAGAAGAGCGAAAAGCCCGTTGCCGCGGCCGACGTAGCGGCGGCCCAGAAAGAGCCGGCCATCAAGGCCTCGGAGGACGATTGCGTCGGGCCCTTGGTTCGATCGGGCAAGCCCCAGAAGATCGCTTTCGAGAACTGGGAGTTCAAGCTCGACGGCTACCTGCTGACGCAGCTCAACGGCGATCCCGACGAAGAGATCGTGGTCGGCGTGGTCTCCGACACCAAGGAGAACACCGAGGCCAACCGGAAGAACCTGGACAAAATTATCGATTTCTTCGAGCGCAACGAGGTCGAGCTGATCGTGCATCTGGGCGACATCGCCTCGACCACGCCCATGCCCGAGGAGATCGAGGTGCCCGAGACCGATGAGGCGGGCAAGCCGCTGACCGCGGAAGAGCGCGACCGCAAGCGGCGGCGCCTGATCAACAAGGCGCGCCGGGAGTCGATGAAGCAGAGCTTCGACGACATCGTCGAGATGCTGTCGGTCCTGGCCGAAACCGAGCTGCCGTTGCTGGTCATCGGCGGCAACCGCGAGTGCAAGACCGTATTCAACAGCGCCCTGACCACCCTGTCGGAGGACTACCCCAACGTGTTCAACATGAACATCATCCGGCGGGCCGACCTGGACGACCTGGACGTGATCAGCATGCCGGGATACCACGATCCGGAGTATGTCCACTGTCCTTGGGACAAGTGCCTCTACTACCCCAGCGACACCCTGAGCCTGGTCGAGCTGGCCGAGGAGGCCAACAGCGAGAAGCTGCTCATCTCCCACGGTCCGCCGCGGCAGAACCACCGCGATGGCATCGATGTGGTCAGCGAGGGTGCCAACGTTGGCAACAGGGCGCTGACCGAGGCCATTCGCAAGGGCGATATCTTCTTCGGCGCCTTCGGCAACATCCAGGAGGCCGGCGGCAAGGCGGTCAACCTCAGCGGCGACAACATCATCCCGCAGGACACCTTCGTCCGCTCGCTATACCTCAATCCGGGGCCGGCCGATTCCATGATCTGGACCATGAACGACGGCACCGATAGCCAGGGCATGGCCGGGGTGCTGCACTTCGTGGGCAACAAGGCCAAGTACAAGATCTACCGCATCGGCGACAGCGAGACGCCGGCCCAGGCCGCTCCGGCCGAGGATGAGCCCGCGGGAGAACCCGCGCCGAAGCAGGCCGCCGAAGCGGCCCCCGCCGAAGACGAAGCCGGCTCGGATTCCAGCTCCGAGTAGACCGGCGCCCCCTTCAGCGGGAGTCGAACAGCGCGGCTCGGCAACTCAGTAACTGGCCTCGGCCTCGACCTTGCGCACGCCTTCCCAGGAACCCTTCCAGGTGTCCCGGACCGGCAGCCGGAAGCTGAACTCCATGGGCTGGTCGCCGCCCGAGATGGCCCGCGCCTTGAGGCGGAACACGATCTCGAGCTCCTCGGCGTCGGGTGGGCAAGCTGGGGTGACGAAGTAGTTCATCTCGGCACCGGCCGGGAAGTCGGCGATGTAATCTTCGCCGTTGAACAGCGGCAGCACCGGGCTGCCGCTGGCCGAGGACGCTTCGGCGAAGTGCTGGGTGGCCGGATCGGGCAGCTCGGGTTCGCGGTTGCGCCGCTCGGCCAGGGCCACCTCCTTGTCGTAGGCGGCGACCTCTTCCGGCGTCGGCTCCTTGTACCAGCGCAGGCGCCAGCCCTGGTATACCAGGTCGCCGATGCCGCCCCAGGCCATGAAGTTCCAGTGCAGCTTGTTGCCGTCCTTGGCCACCTCGAACACATCGAAGCGCACCGAGCCGTCGAAGGCGCTGGCCTCGGCCTTGTAGGTGCCCTGGCGTAGGCCGTCGTAGACCTTGCGCGCCAGCGCGTAAGACTCCTCGCGGATGGGCAGGTTGCTCTTGGCCTGCTTGTGGCCGCGACCCTCGGACTCGGCCCGCCGGCGGTAGTCGGTGATGATGCTCTCGGGATCGCGGCGGTCGGCATACTGGTTCCAGAACTCCTTGGCCGGGTTCTTGAAGTACCAGTTGGCCAGCACGTTGACCTCGTTGAGGTACTTCTGCAAATCGGGGCGTTGCTGCATGTCGCTGATCGGCCGCAGCACGCTGTTGTTCTGCAGGAAGGTGTTGTGCAGCTCGAGCAGGCCGGCCCGGTAGCCGGCCTCCTGCCGGGCTTCCTTGCGCACGAGCCAGTTGGTCACCGCGTAGCTCAGCGCGGCGGCGGCCACGGCCAGAATCAACGGGAAGATGGCCTTCTTCATCGCGTGCTCCCCTCTTGGCTGGGTTTTTCCACTCTCATACCGCAACCGGCGATGCGGGGCAACGGCAACCAGGAGCGCCAGCGCAGCAGCGGGACCAGACAACGCCAGTCGCGAAAGGCGAACGCGGCCCGCGTCCGGGGCCGCCGGCCCTGGTAGAAGCGGGCGGCGCGCATGCCGGCCGCCAGCGCGCCCGCGACGTCGCTGCTTTCGATGTCACCGATGTGCAAGATGCGCCCGGGTTCCAGTCCGAGCCGTTCAGCGACCCGTTCGAAGCCGGCCGGATGCGGCTTGAGCGCGCCGACCTGCTCGGTGTTGACGATGGCGGCGAAGGGCAGCTGGGCCAGGCCCAGGCCGCCCAGCTTGGGCCAGATCGGATAGTCCGACAGCAGGGCCAGACGCAAGCCGCGGGCCACCAGGCCGGCCAGGGTCTCGCGCAGCCCGGCGTAGGGGTGGACCGAGTCGAAAACCGCCATCCAGCGCTGATCGATCAGCCGTTCGATGCGCGCGCCGGCCTGCCGGGAGGAAATGCCCAACCGCTGCGCCACCCGCTCGGCCTGCTCGCGGCGCAGATCGGGCAGCGGTCCCAGCCCGCGCAGTTCGTCGCGCACGGCGTGCAGGGCGCGAAACAGCGGGCGCGCCGGCAGGAAGGTGGCCGGATGCGTCAGCACCATGCGGCGGATGCTGTAGAGGGTTCCGTCGACATCCAGGCTGACGGCCGCGATCGGTTCGCCCGCTGGGCTCACTCCGGCTCCTCCTGCCAGCCGACGGTGGCGACCACGCCCAGGCGGCGCAGGTCTTCGGCGTCGCCGGTCAGCTGTGGCAGCTTGACCTGGGCATCGGTGGCACCGGCGGCAAGGCGCTGTTTGCGCCACCGCTCGAAGGCGCCGTGTTCGACCAGCCAGAGCTGGGGCGGGGCCAGGCGACCGGATTGGCGTTTGCCGCGGTACTCGATGTTGGCCTGGCCGAGCTCGCGTTCCCAGGCATGCAGCAGTCGCCGCCAGCGCTCGGCCGGCAGTTGGCGGTCGGGCTCGACGGCGATGGTGTAGACGGGTAGCTCGGTCTCGGCCAGCGCGCTGGCGCAGAAGCCCACCAGCTCGATTCCGGTCCGCCGTTGGGCTCGCTGCATGGCGGCGACCACCTGGCTCTCGCTGAGCTTCTCGCCGGTATAGGACAGGATGTGCTTGCCCTTGTGCAGAAAGACCAGCTCCGGCGCGCGCCGCCAGTAGCCGGTCACCTCGACCAGGTCGTCCATCCGGTAGCGATACAGCCCGTTGCCGGCGCTGACCACCACCCAGTAACGCCGGCCGGTCTCGAGCCGCTCGAGCGGCAGCGCCGCGTCCGGCGCGTCGTGGCCGGCGTCCTCGGGAACGAACTCCATCAGGTGGCCGGCCGCGGCCGCTACCCCGCCAGCCCCTTCCGGGCTCATGACCACCGTGAAGTTGCCCTCGGTGGCGGCATAGCAGTAGTCCATCAGCGGCAGGTCGCCGAACCAGTCGCCGAGTTGACGCAGATAGAACGCGGCCGAACCGGCCTTCCAGCACAGCAGCCCGCACAGATCGGGCCACAGCTCGGTCGGCCGCACCCGGCCATGGGCGGCCCGCGACAGCTGCAGCCGCTCGGCTGCCCGCGGAGCCGGTGCCAGATGCCGCGTCAGGACCGCCCGCAGCTCCGGTTCGACTTGCAGCGCCGGGTTCAGACCGCCGCGCCGGCAGTCGGCGATCAGCTCAGGGGCCCAGGCGTCGAGCTTGCGCGCCAGCAGGGCCAGGGTCGAGGGATTGATGGCGGCCAGCAACGAGATGCGCAGCGGCAGCGCCAGGCGCAGCAGCAGGTACAGGCGGCTGCGGTAGTCGGCGATGGCGAAGACCTCCGGCGGTATGCGCTCGATCGGCCGCAGCAGCGCCCCGAGACTGCCGGCGGCGCCGGGGTCGCGATTGCCCAGAGCCACCGACAACGGGCCATAGGCGACGCCGCCCGGGGTGGTGCCCTCGGTGCGCGTCGAGCGCACCGTGAGCACGTGACCGCGCACCAGGCCGGGAAAGGCCTGGGCCACCTGACGCGTCCAGACGCGCCGGCCGTGCCGGTACTCGTCGAGGAAGTCAGCGGTGATCGGGATGAACTTGGCCGCTCCGGTGGTGCCCGAGGTGCGCGCGAAGTAGACGATGGGCTGGGCGGTCAACACGTTCGGCTCACCGGCCAACGTTCGCTCGATCCAGGGCTCGAGCTGGTCGTAGCTGCGGATCGGCACCTGGCGCTGGTAGTCGGCCAGCGTCCGGATGCGGTCGAAACCGTGCTCGCGGCCGAAGGCGGTCTGGCGGTTGGCGGCCACCAACTGCTGCAATCGCGCGGCCTGGGCTGCAGCCGGGTCGGCAGCGGCGCGCTCGAACCGCCGCCAGGACCGGGAGAACAGGCCGCGGGCCATGGCCCGCACCATCCCGGGCGACAGCGGGCGGACCGCGGTTCGCCAGAGCAACTCCATCGCTTCCGTGGTCAGGGTGTTCCAGTTGGGCAATACCATCGGTCGTGGCCTTCTGGGATTCATGGTAGCATCGCGCTTCGTGTATCACAGGCCCGCCCGTGGAGACAAGAATCGCTGCCACGGGTGTGCTGGATTCTTCATTGTCCGGTTTGTTGGAGCCGTGCGGCCGGCTGTGCTATTCAGGGGTGCATGTCCTCTGCGAGCGCCCAGCGCCGCCGGCGCCGGCCGATGACGTTGCGCCGCTATGGTCTCTGGATGGGCTCCTGGAGCCTGGTATTCTGGGGCTTGTTCTTGGGGCTCGGCGCTTTCGGCGGCTACGATCTGGTCGGCCGCGGCGAGACGGTACCGTTTGGCCGCGCCGTCTGGGTGGCCTGCTGGAGCGGTCTGTTCGTCGGTTTCGTCGCATCCTTGTCGAGCACGCTGCAAGCCCGGCGCAGCCTGCTGATCGGTCTGCTCGAGCCGAGCCCGACCGAGATGCAGCGGATCGAGTCGCTGCGGCCGCCCGCCCGCCCGAGCGGCTTCTGGTCCGTACACCTGGCTGTGGCGCTCGGGCTGGGTGCGGCCAGTGGCGGGTCGATGGCCTTGCTGGCCGGCACCGGTGCCGGCCGCCTGGAATACCTGCTGGCCACCTTCGGTCTGCCCGCCTGTGGCGGCGCGGCGGTGGCCGTCTGGAACAGCCGGCGCAGCCTGCGGCGCTTCCTGGCCGACCTGGAGCACGATCGGGTGCGCCGCTTCGGTCGCCGCTGGTATCTGCTGGTGCACAACGTGTTGCCCTATGCCGTGTTCTCCACCCTGGTCGGGGTGGCCGCGGCCACGGCGCGTTTTTTACCGCTGGCATACGCCGGCGAGCCGGTGCCGACCACAGTGCTGGCCCGGCACCTGGCCACCGCGGTGCTGCTGATCGCGCTGCTGGTGGTGGCCGCAGCCCGCATCAAGACCCGGCTGGACTTCCTGTCGCCGCTGTTGCTGGAGGGCCGGGCAGGGCCCGGTGGCTGGCGCTGGCGTCTGTGGTACGCCTTGCTGGCGCCGCTGTTGGCCTACCTCGGATTGCGCGCGGTTTTCTGGGGGCTCGCCGTCGACGAGATCGAATTCGGGGCGGCGCTGCTGGTCAAGGCCGGCGTCTGCCTGACCGCTGCCTTGATCACGGCCTGGTGGGCGGTGGGCACGACCCTGCGCGAAATCGAGCGAGGCGGGCTCGACGACCACCGGTACGTTCGGGTCCATCGTTTCTTGCGCCAGACCGGCTTCTTCAACTGAAACCGAAGGGGCCCGGCACGGTGGCCGGGCCCCTCGCGGGTGATAGCTCTCGGTAAGGACGTCGCGTGGACAACGCTTCCGTCCGCCGACGATGCCGGCGGTGCTCAAGCCCTCTTGGCGACCTTCTTCTTGGCCGGCTTCTTCTTGGCGGCCTTCTTGACCTTCTTGGTGGCCTTCTTGGCCGGCTTCTTCTTGGTGGCCTTCTTGGCCGGCTTCTTCTTGGTGGCCTTCTTTGCCGGCTTCTTCTTGGTGGCCTTCTTGGCCGGCTTCTTCTTGGTGGCCTTCTTGGCCGGCTTCTTCTTGGTGGCCTTCTTCTTGGCCGGCTTCTTCTTGGTG
>CAYVQE010000202.1:0-8922 GCA_964454005.1 uncultured Myxococcales bacterium | reverse complement strand
CAGAACTTCAGAATCACCTGGCCGCGCCCCGGGCACAGCGAAACCCGTAGTAGTAGAGCCTGTTCGTAGGGTTGAACCTGAGGCGGCTGGAGGTGCGCAGGGTGTTCGGGTGGTTGCTCCAGCAACCCCCGCGCAGAACACGATATTCGCCGTCCTTTGATCCTTTTGGGTTCCTGGTTGCCCCGGACTCGTAGTACTCCTTCCCGTACCAGTCGCTGACCCACTCCCACACGTTCCCGGCCATGTCGCACAACCCGTATGGGCTGTTGCCACGTTCCTTCGCGCACACCGGCCAGGTCCGATCCTTGCCGCAGCCATCGCCTCCATCGTCCATCACCGCGTAGTCGCAGCTCGCCTCCCGGTTGCCCCAGGGGTACTTCCGCCCATCGACCCCCCGCGCCGCCTTCTCCCACTCCGCCTCCGTCGGCAGCCGCTTGCCCGCCCACCGGCAAAACGCCTCGGCCTGGTTCCAATCCACACAGACGACGGGTTGCTTCCGCCCCCTGAAAGAGACGGGCAGGACACCCTTTTTCCATTTCCCGCCGGTGTAGACGAAACAGGTGCCGTCGTCCCAGTGGTGGGTGCAGGTTCCAGCATCCACGCACCGCTGGTACTGCTCGAAGGTCACCTCGGTGCGGTCGATGAAGTACTCGTCCAGCCACACCTTGCGCCCCGGCTTCTCGTCGTCGTCGCAGTCGTCATCGACCTCCGGGTTGCAGCCCATCCAGAACTCGCCCGCCGGGATGCGCACCATCCCCTCGGGCGCCGGCTTGCCTTTCAACACCACGCTGATCGGTTCCACCCGCCGCTCCTCCAGTTCCAGCTCCTGCTCGACCTTCCCGTGCTCGGCGTGGCGCACCTCCACCTTCTCGGCACACACAGAAACCTTCCAGGTCCCCGGTGTGCGCCCCAGCTTCTCGCCGTCGACGTACACCTCAGCCGCGAGGTCGTTGCCTTTGGCGTCTTTGGCCTTGACCCGGATCGCCCCCTGCTTCGGCTGCAGCTTCACGCCCAGGCTGGTCCCCTTTTCGATGACCACCCGCTTGGCGACCGCGCGGTGGCAGGGGCTGGTGAAGGTGATCTTGCGCTCCCCCAGCGCGATGGACCTGGAGCACGGGGTCTCGTCGCAGACCTGCTTGCCGTCGACCGCTACCGCGGCGCCAGGCGGCTCGCTCTCCAGCTTCATGATGACTTCCCGCACCGCTCCCACGTTCCAATCGCCGGAACCTCGGCCCGACGCGTCTGCCTTCAACCCTCCGCCGCCGCCCGGCATCTGCACCTTGGTCTTGAGCTTCGCCAGCAGTCGGTCGATGGCCTCGGCCACGGCCCGCGCCGGGTGGCGGTGGTTGTACGGCGCCGCCGCGCTGGCCAGCAGGCAGGCGCTCTCGGCCGAGAACAGGTTCAGGCTCAGCCAGCGATCGCCCCGCTTGCCCGTCACCGCCGCCCTGAGCAGCGAGTTGGCCGATACCTCGCGGCCCAGCTCGCACTGCAGCTTGTCGTCGAAGCTCTTGCGGTGCGATTCCAGGCGTATCTCGGCCAACGCCTTGCGCTCGGCCCGCGTGGCCACCACCGTCAGCTTGCCGGACCGCGACAGCTCGGCGCGGACCATGTCGTGCAGCCGCCGAAAGCGCTTGCCCCGATGATTGCGCGCCTCCACCAGCACCCGCGGGTTCTTCTCCAGGTAGGCCTCCACCGCGGCCGTCACATCGTCCACGTGTCCCTTGGCCACCAGCAGATTGCCCTGCCAGCTCCATAGAAAGGCCGCCGGCAGCTTGCCGTCGAGCTTGAAGGCGTCGGCGATGACGCCTTCCGGATCGCACACCGTCTGGTCCGGATCCCAGCCCGGATTGACGCACTGGCCCTGCCGGTCCATGGTGCTGACCACCACCAGCCGCAGCCCCTTGTCGCGGTATTTCTCGTGCAAGGCCCGCCAGTACGGCACCGCTTCCATGCACGGCGTGCACCAGGTGGCGTAGAACTCCACCACCAGCAGCCGCGTGCCCGGCCGGTCCAGCCAGCGCCGCACGTCCAGGCTGCCGGCCCGCGCCGGGCAGGCCCCGCCCAGCAGCCCACCCAGGCACGCCAACAAGCACACCAGCGCCGTCCCCGATGCCCCGGCCGTCCGCATCCGCATCCTGCCTCCCCGCTCTTGCCGCCGCCGCCCGGCGCGCCGAACCGCGACACCAGCCGCGGTCGACCCGTCGCTCCGGTCTCGATGGCGCTGCATTCTAGCCGGGCCCCTGCCAATCGTTCAACCCCCGGCAGCACTCCCTGCTGGCGAGGGAATCCAGGAAGCCGAGCATCTGCCGGGCGCCGGGGGACGACCGGAGCAGCGGAGTGGGACAGAACGCAGCTACAGCCGCCGCTGCCGGGGCCGGGCCGATTACCGGCAACTGGGATCAGGTTTGGTCAGCCATCGGATAGAGCATTCAATGCAATTTTTCTTGCATTGAATGCAAGGAAGCTCTAGCCTGAAACAAAATATGGCGGAAAAATGAACTCTTCAATCTCAAGGCAAGAAATCATAGAGAACCTGGAACTGCTCTCTGATTGGCTACGGGTCAAGGCCCCTGGTGCGCAATTCGAACTCCTCGTCGTCGGCGGTGCTGCCCTGGCTCTCACCGGCTGCAAGAAGCAGACGCACGACATCGATCTTCTGAAACCGCATCCCCTGTCCGAACCTTTGCGTCGCGGTATTCAAGCCATCGCCAAGGCCCGCAAGATCTCCGCCGATTGGCTGAACGACAGCGCTGCGCGGGTCCTCAACACCGGCGCTCGTTCACCGTCCAAACGCTTGCCGCAATACTTCGATGAAATCACCGAGTCGATTCCGATCGGTGAAAACCTGCGAATCCAGCTCATTGGCAGGCAGGCCCTGATTTCGATGAAGCTTTTCGCCTGCAATCCATCGGTCAGAAAACACATCGATGACCTGAGGGTCCTGCGGCCCACTGCTGAAGAAATCAAAATCGCTGCACTCTTCTGCCTGGAGCGCGATCCGCATCCGACGTCTCGCCGAGACTTGGTACAGGTCATCAACGAACTGGGGTTCGAGGTCGATGAAGTCCTTGAAGACATCGATTGAGTCCATCGAGGCGGAACTGCTCCGCGTCTGGCGTTGCCTGGGCTTACCCTTTTCTCAGGTGCCGGCCGCTGAAGCAGAAGTGGGGCTCATCGACCCCGAGGCGACACTCCTGCTGACACTCGTGTTCGCTCGAGACAGCCGGGTGTTGACCGATGTACCGGCGTGGCTGGTCCGCTACTCCGATCTGCTCAACCACGGAAAGATCCGGTCTCTGCTCGCCCTGCTGCCCAGCCACCTGCAAGTCCAGGCAGCCGCCAAGATGCGCGAAGGACTGTTCGTCGCTTGTCCCCCTTTGGTCAGAAAGGCCTTCGGTATCAAAAAGCGGCCCGAACATGGAGCCGTCTGGACCATTCGCTCCCGGGCTGGCAAGATCCGCCCCGCTGCGGCACTGGCCACGTCGTGCCGCATGATCCACAACCGCCTCTACTTCGGCACCGGATTCCGGGCCGACCTGGTGAGTGTCATCCAATCCACCGCCTTACCCCTTCGCGTCAAACAAGTGGCGGGTCTGATCGGATGCGCCGAATCGACTGCATCGCGGATCCTGAGGGATCTACAAGCATGCGGCTTCTTGGACCAGCACAATCAGCCCCGAGAACACCGGGAACCGGCCCGGGGACTGTTCATATCCGCCGTCAGCCTGAGCAACTTGTCAGGCCTGGCCGAGGCAGCGCAGTTCGAGTCCGAAAGCCTGCAGCAACATGTAGTCGAAGAGCTGGATCTGAGATTCGACGGCCTGACGCGTTCCGTTCTGGCATCCGGGGGATGAGGGCGACGATTGCCACATCGTGCTGGTAGATCCTGGCCTGACCCCAGTTCCACCCAGCCCAATTCCCGCCCGCGCAGCTCAGTCGGTCAGCGGGCGCATGTACTCGGGGGCGACGCGGAGGGTCTCGGCCGGGCGGGTGCGGTAGCTGTCCTGGATGTGGGGCAGCAGCTCCTGGAAGAACCAGTCCTCGTAGCGCCGCGGCGCGAGGTGGCGGCCGGTCTGGTTGAGAAAGAAGTTGCCGTCGTAGCAATCCTCGCGGCAAGAGCCGTCCGGGAAGACCATGATGAACTTCTGCAGCCTGCCCTGACACATCCAGGCCGGGGTGAACAGGGCGGTGGCGGTCAGGTCCTCGGCCGACATGCCGATGCCGTGGATCATGTACAGCACCGGGTAGCGCCGCTCGGTCTGCTCGTCGTAGCCCGGCGGCAGCAGGATGTAGTAGCCGCGCTCCTCGTCCAGGATCGCGGAGTAGAAGGTGCGCTGCAGCAGCTCGCCGCCCGGGCAGGGAGCGATCTCGTCGAAGTCGCCGTCCGGCCAGCGCTCGGAGGTGTAGGCCACCGAGGCGAAGAAACGCCACAGCACCTGGTTGCCGGTGCCCACGTGACCGCCGTCGCCGGCCTGGATCTCGGCTTCGGTGGCGTCGGCGTGGCCGTAGCGCAGCAGCACGTCGCGGCCGATGTGCTCCCAGTCGATGTGATCGATGTCCCACGAGCCGTCGTACCCGGGCTCGAGCAGCGCGTGGAAGGTGTCCCGAATGTCCACCGGCCGGCCGCGGGCGGCCAGCAGGCCGGTGAAGGACTCGCAGGTGTCGAGAAAGCGCAGGTGGTCCCAGCGGCCCACATCGATGTAGAAATCCAGCCGGGCCAGTTCGTCGGCGCTCAGCCCGTCGACCATGCGGGCCGGGTCGTAGAGCGCCGCCGCCCGCATCAGGTTCATGTTCAGATCGTAGCGGCCGTTGTCCTCGCCCCAGTCGTAAGGCGAGTCGGCCGTGCCGTCCACCCCGTCCAGGCCGTAGTCCAGATAGGGCTCGCCCTCGTCCCAGACGTGGTTGCCCTCGGTGCCGTGGGGGTTGTCCAGCCGGTGCCAGTCGTCGCCGGCCGGGTCGGGCCGGGCCTGCGGGTCGTAGCCCGGCTCGTCGGCGTTGAACAGGCCGTCCTCGCCGGTGTCGTCGTAGCGTTCGCCGGCCTGGAACAACACCGGCTCGCCCGAATCGCGCCGGCCGTTGTCGTTCAGATCCACCGCCAGCGTGATCTCGACCGGCTTGTCGGGCACGGCCTCGGGGTCGAACACCCCGCGCTCGCTGCCGCGGGCCTCGCAGTAGGTGATCACCGGGTGGCTGCCGTCCGGGTTGTACTTCCAGTCGTGGAAGCCCGCGATGCGCACCGGCTCGGCGCAGCGTTGCTCGCGGGAAAGCAGCAGGTATTCCTCGGGCACGCCCGGCGGCAGGTAGGGGTGCTCGGGGTTGAACAGCATGGGATTGCCCATGGCGATGGAGAAGTCCTGGAAGGCCTCGATCATGCTGGTGCGCTTGAAGCCGCCCTGCGAGGCGGGCCCGACGTTCATTTGCTCGTAGGTCTGCATGCCGGGCTCGTCCGGGCACATGCGCCCGAGCTCGGGCGGCGAGCAGAAGCCGGCCAGCATCTCGTCCTTGATGATGTGCAAAAACAGACCCAGGTCGATCGAGCCGCCCAAGGGCTCGATGATGTCGAACTGCTCGTGGTGGCGCAGCCCCAGAGTGGCCGCGGTCATCGAGCCCATGGAAAAGCCGCCGATGGCGCGGAAGGCGTAGCGGCGTTCGACGGTTGCGTCGCCGCCGCCGGAGTCGCCGCAGGCGGCGGCCAGCAGGGCGGCCAGGGCCAAGCCGCCCATCGTCCTCGGCGCGATCATGCGGGTTCCTCCGGCGCCGGGCCCCCGCCCGCCTCGTCCGGGGCGTGCTCGAGCTCGACGAAGTAGCGCAGCAGGTCATCGAGCGCCGCCTGGCGCTCGGCGGGCAAGGGATCGAACTTTACGCCCACCCCGGGCACCCGGGCCGGGTCGCGCTCGTCGGGCTCGACCACCCGCACCACCCGGCCGGCCAGCTGCAGCCGGTGCAGGGTGACCGGGTGGATCAGATCGACCTCGATGGCCGCACCCACCGGGGGCGCAGCCTCGTGGGTCTGGATGAACACCCCGCCGGTGGAGATGTCGCGGCTGAACCGCGCCCCCAGCGCGCCGTTCGACTGGTAGCGCAGCTTGATCCGGTGCTCCATGCGCGGATGCAGGCGCCGCTCCGCGGCGACACTCGCTCGCTGCTGCTCGGTGACCCGCTGTTGCAGGTAGTCCAACAGCACCCGGCGATCCTCGGCATCCAGCTCGACGAAGCGCACCCCGATGCCACGCGGCCGGCCGGCAGCGGGCCGCTCGACCCGGCGCACCACCTCGGCCACCGCCTTGATGGCCGGCCGTTCGCCGGTAACGTGCAGCACCAGACGCAGCCGCTCGCCCTGCGGCAGCAGCTGCTCGGTGGCGATGAACAGCCCGCCCAGGCTGAGATCGTCGGTCTCCAGCTCGAAGAAGGCGTCGGCGTATACGAACTGCACCTGCAGCCGGGCCTCGATGCGGGCGAAGCGCCGCCGCTCGAGCAGGCGCTCGCGCAGGGTGTCGTCGACCAGCTCGTAGATGGCGCGTTTCTGCTCGTAGCTCAACTCGACGAAGCGGATGCCCATGCCGCGGCCGGCCGGATCCTCGCCGGCCACCGACCAGACCACCTCGCCCTGTACCGCGATGGACAGGCCGCGGTGGGCCAGCTGGATCTCGAGATCCAGCCGGGTGCCGACCGGCAGCGGGTCCACGGTGGAGATCTGCAGCCCGCCTTCGCCCAACACCGGGATGTAGCGGTCGCGCAGCTCGTTGCGGGTCCAGTAGCGGGCCGACAGGCTCACCGGCACCCGCAAAAACTCGCGGGTGTCGTGGGCGGCGTCGGCGGCGCGCTCGAACAGGGCCTGCTCGATCCGGCGCCGCATCGACTTCCAGTCCTCGCGCTCCGCGTCCGTCAGGGCGTCCGGATCGGAGCGCTTGCGCTGATTCAGATCGGCAAAGGCATCGAGCAAGCTGGTGTAGCTGTCCATGGTGTCTCCGGCCCGATTCTACAGCCGCCCGGCGCTGGATTCCAGTCGGACGGAACCGGCTCGGCTCAATCCGCGGCCACCGCGCGCAGGGCCTCGGCCACGCCCAGCACGCGGCCGAAGCCGTAGGCGATGTTGCGCAGCGAGCCCAGGTGCAGCTCGGGGTCGGCCGCGGCGGTGCCGTCGCCGAGCAAAAAGACGTTGAAATCGCGAACGAATGCCTCACGGGCGGTGGTCTCGCAGCACAGGTTGGTCATCACGCCGCCGATCAGCACGTCACGTATGCCCAGGCTGCGCAGCACCATCTCCAGTTCGGTGTTGGCGAATGCCGAGTAGCGGCTCTTTTTGATCACCCGCTCGCCGTCGCGCGGCGCCAACGCCTCGACCAGCTCGGACTCGGCCGAGCCGTCCATGATCAAGGAGCGCCACCAGCGGGCCATGGCCCCGCCGTCCTCGGCCGGGTTGCGGTGCACGTGGCGGGTGAACACCAGCGGCAGCGCGGCCTGCCGCCAGACCTCGACCAGCCGGCCCAGGCGCCGGGCTGCCGCAACCGACAGCGGCAAAAAGGCCCGGCTGTCCGGGTCGAGGAAGATGCGCTGGGCGTCGATCACCAGCAGCGCGCAGCGCTCCGGCTGGAAGGTGCGGTCGGGCCGATCGAAGGGCGCGATGGCCGCCTGCCAGTCGGGCTCGGCGGCGTCGGGCTCCAGCCCGGCCGCGCGCGGCTCGCCCAGCGGCGGCCGCTGCAAGCCGGTGCGGCGCACGGCGGCGCTGAAGCGGCTGCGCGAGGGGTTGTCGGGCGGCGCGTTGGCCGGCTCGATGCCCTGCTGGGCCAGCCAGTCGGCCACGAAGGCGTAGACCTCGGCGTCCTTGAAGGCGAACCACTGCTGGCGCACCTCGGGCGCGTCGAGTAGCTGATCCTTGAAACGCCGGAAGGCGCCGCGGCCCACCAGGGCCCCGGCCAGCCGTTCGCGCAGCGCCTCGTCCTCGACCTGCTCGACGAAGCGCTGCATGGTCTGGTAGCCCTCGCGCGAGGGCCGCTGCGGCACCGCCAACCAGTCGCCCGGCTCGGCCGGCGGCGGCGCATCCGCCGGCGCCCGCAGGGTGATCACCCGACCGCTGTCGCGATCCAGAAAGCTGTGCGCCGACGGCAGCTGGTTCTCCACCGCCACCGCCAGGGCTTCCCAATCGATCTCCACACCCGCTTGGCTCATCGACGACACCCCGCCCGGCCGCGCCCACACCAGCGCCGGGCCCGAGAAACGATTGTATTCCAGAACCCGTAATGCCTCAAGCGCGAGGGATGGGTAGAAACGTTGATGGGCAGAACCGTTCGCCCTCCGGAGCGGAGCTGAATGGTGTACCGTCGCCTACTTGCGGTAGTAGTCCATGGTCTTGTAGCGGCTGGCGTAGAGCCCGAAGCCGACCGCGGCCAGGATGGCGAAGCCGGCGAAGAAGAACATCTGAAAGGCGGTCACGCCGATGCCGGTCTGGGCGATGGCATCGGTCACGACCTGGCTCTTGACCGTGGCGTTGAGCAGCACGACCCACAGCGAGCCGGCGGTCACCGACAGCAGCCAGAAGCTCATGATCACGCTCTTCATCTTCATCGGCGCCTGGCTGTATGCGAACTCCAGCCCCGTGGCCGATACGAGCACCTCGCCGAAGGTCAACACGAGATAGGGCCAGCTCTGCAGCAGCACCGGCAGGTTCTCGCCCGAGTCGATGCGCAGCTGGAACCAGGCGATGAGCAACCAGGACAGACCGGCGAAACCGATCCCCAGCGTCATCTTCTTGAGCTGGGACAACTCCTTGCCGATCTTCTTGAAGAAGGGGAAGATCACGACGTTGTTGAAGGGGATCAGCAGCATCACCAGGATGGGGTTGAGGGCCTGCATCTGGGCCGCCTGCTTGAACCAGGACCACTCGGGCAGGGTCATCTTGTTGCCCTGCAGCACCCAGGTGGA
>CAYVQE010000201.1:0-8923 GCA_964454005.1 uncultured Myxococcales bacterium | reverse complement strand
GCCGCCCGGTTCGGCGCTGCCGGCCCGCCAACGCAGCCCGGACGCCAGGCCGCCGGGCGCGGCCGGGCGGTCGGGCGGCGACCGCTCCGCGGCCGCCACCAGCCCGGGGGCGATGCGGAACCAGCGCTCGACCACCCCGTCGATCCGGCGCTGCAGGGCGCGATCGGCGTCGAGCAGCTGCTCCGCGGCGGCGGATTCGGCGGCCCGCGGCTGCTCCTGCTCCGGCGCCGCGGTGGCGCGGCGGGCCAGCTCGATCAGCCGTTCGGCGACCCCGGCCGCCGGCGCGTCCGAGCCGAGCTGGCGCAGCAGCAGCGAGCGGCCCAACTCGGTCGCCAGCACCCGCAGCCGGATCCGCAGCTGCGCCGCGCGCAGCCGCCGGCCCAGCTCCTGCTCCTGGCCGCGATCGAGCAGTTCGTGGCGGAGGGTCGGTTGTGCCCACTTTTCATCGATCAGCACCATGGTCTTGATCACTTTCCCGCCCGGCGCGCTCGGCGATGGCCAGCCGCGGCGCCGGTCATATCGATCCCCCAACTGAACCGAACTCGCCCGCTAAACGCGTTCGGCGGACCGCTCCGGGTCCTTGTCGTCCTCTTAACATTCGTCGGCCGGGGCGGCATTTCCTTTCAATCGCCGCCCGGGCCGAGATCCGACCTCGAAATCGCAAAACATGCATCTTTACAGAGTGTTGGGCCATTCCACGGCGGAGGCTGGGGATCGATTTTCGGTCCGCTCCGGGCGGGCTTCGGCTCCGGCCGGATCCGCATCGGCTTCGGGGCCGGCAGCCGGGTCCGCCTCGGCCGGGGCAATATCAGCCGGGGCTGCATCAGCCCCTTCCGACTGGCCGGCGCCGGGGCCGGTCGCCGGCTCGCGGCCGGCCCGGCGCACCTGGGCGATGCGCTCGAGCAGAAAACCGGCCTTGTCCTGCAGGGCGAAACCGGGCACCGCGCGGGCGGCCTCGAGCAGCTCTTGGGCCCGCTCGAGCCGGCCCGGCTGCGGCTCGCCGCCCAGGCGCTGGAGCAGGGCCACCGCCTGCAGGTAGTCGTGGTAGGCGTGAGGCGTGCGCGCGGCCCGCTCGACCTCGTCGAGCTCGGCCCGGGCCTGCAGGGCGAGCTCGGTGTCGCCCGACTGGGTATCGAGAAAGCGCCGGTAGCACGCCCGGGACTCGGCGAAGTTGTCCAGCTGGCGGTAGGCGTCGGCCAGAATCAGCAGGCACAGGCCGTAGAACTCCTCGAGCTGGTAGCGGCCGCGGTAGTACTCGCAGCGATCCACGGCCAGCAGGTAGCCGGCCCGCTCGGCCGTGGCGTGGGCCCGTTTGGCCGCGACGTAGCAGGCGGTATGGCTGGCGCAGGGTGCCGGCGCGTCGGGGTCGAAGGTCGGCCGCTCCACCGGCTCGAGCGGCGGCCGCTCGGCCACACCGCCGCCGGCCGCGCCCGCATCGGGACCGTCATCGCTGACATCGTCGCGCACGTCGCCGCCACCCGGACAGCCGCATAGCAGCCCGGCCAGGGCCACCGCCGCCAGCCAGCCATATCCGCAAGGGCTTCTCATTCCGCGTCCTCCCGCCGGTATCCTCATTCCCCGGCGCGCTCCGCCGCCGGCGCCGCCGGCTCGGCCCGCTGCAGCCGCTGGTATGCCGCGATGGGCTCGGCCAGGCTGAGGCCCAACCAGGTGCCGTCGCGCGACAGGTTGAACCGCAGCACCCCGATCACGTGACCCTGCTCGTCGAGCAGCGGCCCGCCGCTGCAGCCATCGGCCACGAAGGCGTCGGTCAGCAGCAGATCGGCGATCCGGCGACCGGCGTAGTCGATGTCGCGGTCCACCCCGGCCAGGTGGCCGACGCTGACCGCCGGCAGCCGATCGGTGAACACCTCGACGAAAGGGTAGCCGACCGCGTAGACCCGACCGCCCAGCGCCGCCGGGCCCTCGGCCAGCTGCAGCGGCTCGGTCGCGCCGGCATCGACCGCCAGCAGCGCCAGGTCGCTGGCCCGATCGCGGCGCACCACCCGGGCCTGCAGCGGCCGGCCAGCCACCAGCACCGTCAGGTGGCGCGGGTCCTCGAGCCCGTCGAGCACGTGGGCGCTGGTCAGGATTCGCCCGCGCCGGTCGACGAAGAAGCCGGTGCCGTACTCGTACTCGGTCTCCACCCGGCCCGCCTCCATCTTGCGTTCGACCTGCACCTTGATCTGGACCACCGAGCGGAAGATGGTGGCGAAAGCCGGCGGGACCGGCCGCGGCGCCACCGCCGCCGGGGCCGCCTGCTCGGCCGGCGGCGGGCAGGGACAGGGCGGCGGTGTGCTGGCGCAGCCTGCCAGCAAGCCGACCAGCCCCAGCAGCCCGGCCAGCCGCCTCACTGACGCCTCCGCCAAGCCGCGCCCAGCGCCAGCAGCGCCAGCAGCAGCCAGGCCGGGCCATGGGCGCCGATGGGCCGGCCGCAACCGCCGCCCCCGCCGCCGTCGTCGCTGGTGCCGCCGTCGGCCGGCGCATCGTCGTCGCCCGCCGCGCCGCCGTCGGGCTCGGCGCCGCCGTCGCCCCCGCCGCCGTCGGTCTCACCGCCGCCGTCCGGCTCGACCCCGCCGTCGGGCTCTTGCTCGGGCTCGCACCAGGTGTCGACGCAGTGCTCCCCGGCGGCGCAGTCGGCGTCTTCCAGGCAGCGGAACTCGGGCAGGTCGTCCGGGTAGCAGCGGCCCTCGAAACAGCGCTGGCTGTCGGAGCAATCCGCCTCGGTCTCACACTCGCGGTCCTGGATGCAGGTGCCGAAGATGCAGATCTGGCCGTAGGGGCAACCCTGCTGGCCGACCGGCCGGTCCTCGTAGCAGCCCGGCGGATCGACGCAGTGGCCGTGCTGGCAGACCTTGTTCGGCGGGCAGTCGGCGTCGGTCTCGCACGGCCCTGGCGCGGGCTCGCTGCAGACGCCGTCGCGGCAGACGTAGTCGGCGAAGCAGTCCTCGTCGCTGGTGCAGGGCCCGTCCTCGTTGCGCTCGCAGCTGCCGTCGACGCAGATGTAGCCCGGGTAGCAGTCGTCGTCGCTGAAGCACGGCGGCGCGTTCTTGACGATGCGCAGCCCGGTGCCGATGGCCCAGGCCAGTCGGTCCGAGTAGAAGTGGGCCGCGGCCATGCCGCCCTCGGGCTGCGGGTTCTGGAAGCCGCCCGGGTCGTTGACCGCCAGCTGCCAGCTCTGGCCGCCGTCGTCCGAGCTGTAGTCTGCGATCATGTAGACGTTGCCGCCGTCGGAGGTCGACATGCCGGTGTCGAAAAAGCCCAGCATCTGACCGCGGTCGCCGTCGATGCGCAGCCCGACCAGCGACTTGGTGCTGCCCATGACGCCGTCGACCGTCAGCGGCACGTCCTGGCGGTTGAACGAGGCGCCGCCGTCTTGGCTGCGGCGCAGGTAGACCTGCTCATCGTTGTCGCCGGCGCACAGCCAACCGTCCTGGGCGTCGGCGAAGAAGACGCAGCCGATAAACTCGCCGTCGGTCTCCCACAGCAGCTCCCAGCTCTGGCCGCCGTCAGCGGTGTAGAGCACCTGGCCGCCGTCGGCCACCTCGACCTCGTTCTGATCCTGGCCCTCGGTGTGGCTGTCGTTGCCCACCACCCAGCCGTGGCTGTCGTCGAGAAAATCGATCGCCTCGAGCGTGACCGTCGCCGGGCTGCTGACCGCGGTCCAATCCTGGCCGCCGTCGGTGGTGCGCCAGATGCTGCCGCCGGCGCCGACCGCCAGGCCGGTGTCGGCGTCGAAGAAGTGCAACGCGTGAACCGCAGCGCTCATGACGGTCTGGGTCCAGACCGTACCGCCGTCGGCGGTGCGGAACAGCTTGTCGCCGGCACCCAGAAAGCCCACCTGCGGCGAGGCGAAATGGATCACCGACGGCAGCAGCATGAAGCCCTCGATGCCCTCGGCGGCGGCGGTGATGTCGTTCCAGATCTCGCCCCCATCGGCCGAGACCACGATCTTGTGGACCGGATCGGTGAAGGGGTTCTGGACATTGAAGTTGGCGCCGCAGGCGAACACGTGCTGTCCATCCGGCGAGTGGATCGAGGTGCCGATGGCCCCGTCGTCCGCGCCCCCGGAGTACTTCTGCACCCACTCCGCCCCGGCCGGCGCGGCCCACAGCAGCGCCAGCCCGGCGATTGCCCCTATGCCTGGTCTCATGCAACACCTCCCAGCCGATTCCCAGCGTCCCCGAGTCTACCAACCGTCCGCCGCCGCCTTCAACTGCTCCAGCCGGGATCTGCGACCACCGCCCGGGCGGACCCAAATCCCGCATTCCGCGCCGCCCCTGGACTCGAAAGCCAAATGATTTGATTCCGGTCGGCGAGCGTCATAACAAGGGGACAAACCCGCGACCCGGCCACCGGCCGGGTGGAAGTGAGAGGTCTTCGATGGCTGCACTGCGCTCTGCCGGTCGGACAGGCGCCACCGCGATCCTGGCCGGCCTGCTGCTGTGCGCCGCGGCCGGCGCCGAACCGCCGGCCGAGCGGCTGGCCCGCCACGCGCTGGGCCGGGCCGACGCGGCCGAACGGCTGGGCCTGTGCCTGCAGGATCACGCCCGCACCCTGAAGGGCCTGGCCGAGCGGCTGCTGGCCGCCGAGGATGCCGCGGAACGCGAGGTCCTGCGCGCCGAGCTGCGTGCCGCCCACCGCGCCCTGGACGAATGCCTGCCGCCGGCGCCCGGCGGCCAGCCGCGCTGCAATCCCCTGCCGCCGGCCCACCTCACGCCGCCGCCGCGATCCGCAGCCCCTGCCGGCGCGCTGCGACTGCAGGTGGTGGCGGTCGATCCGGGCATGGCCGCGGCCAGCCACGGCGACGCGCGCACCCGCAGCCTGCGCCGGGCGCTGAGCCGCCAGCTCGAGGCGGCCCGGCCGCGCCTGCTGGGCTGCTACCGCCCGGCGCTGGCCCGCGATCCGGCGCTGGCCGGCGCGGCCGTGTTCAAGCTGTCATTCGCCGCCGGGGGCCGGGTCGAGACGGCCAAGCTGCTGAGCACCTCACTGGCCAACGTGTCGGTGGCCGGCTGCACCGGCCAGCGGCTCGAGGCCCTGCGCTTCGCCGCCGACCGCACGCCGGCCGGCGCCACCGCGGTCGTCAAGCTCGGCTTCGCCCCGGCCGATTGACCCCCGAACGCCGTCCAGGCGCGGGTTTGCACCCCAGCCGATGCCCGGCCGGCGCCCGGGCCCTTGTACCGCGATCCATCCGGCGCTAGTCTGGGCGCGGTGACGAGGACGCACAACCGCAAGGAGCGAGCGCCCATGAAGCTGGTCGAATGCGTTCCCAATTTCTCGGAAGGCCGCAACCGGGCCACCATCGACGCCATCGCCGACGCCATCCGCGCCGTCGACGGGGTGGAACTGCTGGACGTGGACCCGGGGGTGGACACCAACCGCACCGTGGTCACCATGCTGGGCCCGCCCGCGGCGGTGCTCGAGGCGGCCTTCGCCGCCATCCGCACCGGGGTCGAACGGATCGACATGCGCTGCCACCAGGGGGCCCACTCGCGCATGGGCGCCGCCGACGTCTGCCCCTTCGTGCCGGTGCGCGGGCTGGACATGGACGACTGCGTCGAGCTGGCCCGGCGGCTGGGGCGGCGGGTGGGCGAGGAGCTGGGCGTGCCGGTCTACCTGTACGAGGCGGCCGCCAGCCGGCCCGAGTGGCGCAACCTGGCCGCGGTGCGCAAGGGTGAATACGAGGGCCTGGCCGAGCGCTTCGGCGATCCGGACTGGGCACCGGACTTCGGCCCGGCGGAGTTCAAGCCCCAAGCCGGCGCCACCGCCATCGGCGCCCGCGAGTTCCTGATCGCCTACAACTTCAACTTGAACACCAGCGACCGGGCCATCGCCCAGGACATCGCGCTGGAAATCCGCGAGGCCGGCCGCGCCAAACGCGACGCCCAGGGCGAGATCGTACGCGACGCCGAGGGCAAGGCCGTCAAGAAGCCGGGCCTGTTCCAGCACGTCAAGGCGGTCGGCTGGCTGATGGAGGACTACGGCTGCGCCCAGGTGACCATGAACCTGACCGACTACAAGCGCACCCCGCTGGCCGAGGTGTTCGACGCGGTCTGCCGGCTGGCCGACGAGCGCGGCGTGCGGGTGACCGGCAGCGAGCTGGTCGGGTTGATGCCGGAAGACTGCCTGCTCCAGGCCGGCAAGCACTTTCTGCGCAAGGCCGGCCACAGCCCGGGCCAGCCCAAGGCCGACATCCTCGCGCTGGCCGTGCGCAGCCTGGGCCTGGGTGCGCTGTATCCCTTCGTCTTCGACGACAAGATCATCGAGCGCCGCATCCCGCAGCAGCGGCCGCTGGCCGCGCTCGACCTGCCGGGCTTCGCCGACCGCACCTCGACCGCGGCGCCGGCGCCGGGCGGCGGCAGCGCAGCGGCCCTGTGCGGCGCGCTGGCCGCGGCGCTGAGCGCCATGGCGGCCAACCTGACCGCCGGGCGCAAGCAGTTCGCCGCGGTGGAAGACGAGATGATCCGGCTGGCCGAGGACGGCCAGCGCCACAAGGACGCCCTGCTGGCGGCGGTCGACGAAGACGCCGCCTCGTTCGACCGGGTGATGGACGCGCTGCGGCTGCCCAAAAAGACCGCCGAGCAGAAGGCCGCCCGGGCCGAGGCGCTGGAGCGGGCCACCCGCGGGGCGGCCGAGGTGCCGCTCGGCGTGCTGCGCCGCTGTCCCGAAGTGCTGGCGCTGGCCGAGGCCGCGGTCGAACGGGCCAACCCGCAGGCGCTGAGCGACGCTGGGGTGGCCGGCCTGTGCGCCCGCACCGCTGCCGAGGGCGCCGGCTACAACGTGCTGATCAACATCGCCGGCTTGGCCGACAAAAAGACAGTGGCGGCGCTGCGCGGCGAGGCCGCAGATCTGCTGGCCGCGGTGCGCCGGCGCTCCGACGCGCTGGCCGCCGAGGTGAACCGGCGGCTGGAGACCGAAATCGCCGGGGGAGAGGAGTAGTCACGCAATGCGCAAATGGATGATCTGCGCCCTGGCGGCCGCCTGGGCCCTGGGCGCCTGCTCGGAAAACGGCGGCCGGACCGATGCCGGCCCGGACGCCGGGCAGGACGGCGGCCAGGACGAACGGCCCGACGCCATCTGCCTGCCGGGACCCTTCGGCTTCAGCGGCCCGGCCTTCGTCGACGCCACCGCCGCGGCCGGGCTGGACGAGGCCGGCATCGACGCCACCGCCTTCGTGATGACGGTGGCCGATCTGGACGGCGACCTGTACGAGGATCTGGTGGCCCTGCGCAAGGGCGGCGTGGGCCGCGATCTGCAGCGGGTCTACATGAACCGGCCGCACCCGAACGATCCCGAACAGCGCATCTTCGTCGAGGCCGAAGACACCAACATCGGCGCCAACCGCCGCACCGGGGCCGAGGGCCGGGCCGCGTCGCTGCACGCGGCCGGGGACGTGGACGGCGATGGCGATCTGGATCTGTTCGCCGGCATGTACGTCGGCGAGTACCGCTTCCGCGAGGGCTACGAGGAGATCGTGCTCGACCGGCAGGAGATCCTGCTCAACGACGGCAGCGGCCACTTTTCGCTGGTCGAAGGCGGCTCCTCGGTGGCCGCGGTGGAGCCGCCGGCCAACACCGGCGCGGTGCTGTTCGACTACGACCGCGACGGTGTGCTCGACCTCTACGTGGCCAACTGGTACGTCGAGTACCCCTACCTGACCGCCCAGCAGAACGAACTCTACCGCGGCCACGGCGACGGCAGCTTCAGCCGGGTGACCGACGCGGCCGGTCTGGCCCAGCGCGAGGGCTACGGCGAGCACGACCACCGCAAGCCGGCCTACGGCGTGTCGCACTGCGACATCGACCTCGACGGCTGGCAGGACATCCTGGTGGCCAACTACGGCCGGCAGTGGAACGACCTGTGGCACAACGCCGGCGACGGCAGCTTCCGCAACATCGGCCAGTCGTCCAACTTCGACGGCGACGACAACACCGATTTCACGGACAACGAGTTCTACCGCTGCCACTGCGTGACCTACCCGGACGAGTGCCCGCCGGACATCCCCGATCCGCACCCGAGCACCAACTGCATGGCACGCGGCTGGCCGGCCGAGGACGAGATGCCCTTCCGGCTCAACGGCAACACCTTCGCCGCCTACTGCGGCGACACCGACGGCGATCTGGACATGGACGTGCTGCTGATCGAGATCGCCCACGGCTGGGCCGGCGCCTCGTCCGACAAGTCGCAGCTGCTGCGCAACGATGGGCCGGCCGGAGCCGGGCTGACCTTTACGCGCATCGCACCGGCCGAATCGAACATCCACCGCGAGCACGAGGGGGTGGGCTGGAACGAGGGCGACGTGTTCGGCGGCCTGTTCGACTACGACAACGACGGCGACCTGGACGTGGTCATCGGCGCCGGGGCCTATCCCGAGGACCACCTGCTGCTGTACAGGCAGATCGACGGCCACCGCTTCGTCGACGTCAGCCGCGCCGCGGGCGTCGATGTGGCCAATCCCCATTCGCCGGTGTTCGTCGACTACGACCGCGACGGTGACCTGGACCTGCTCACCGGCGTGGGCAGCGGCCGCTACACCCCCTGGGACAAGAACCACCTGCTCCTCTACGAGAACCAGCTCGGCGAGCTGAACAACTGGACCCGCATCCACCTGCGCGGCGCCGGGCCGCCCGCCGGGGCCAACCACTTCGGCGTCGGCGCCATCGTCAAGGTGACCGCCGGCGACCTGACCCAGGCGCGCCAGATCAAAAGCGCCGAGGGCCGCTACGGCTCCCAGGGCAAGTGGGCGGCCCACTTCGGCCTCGGCCACCACTGCGAGGATCTGACCATCGAGATCCAGTGGCCCAACGCCCAAGGCAGCGTCCAGACCCTGACCGGCGTCCGCGCCAACTACGAGATCATCATCACCGAAAACAACCCCGAGCCGACCTACCTGGTGTCAGAGAGTTAATCCGAAGGTAAGCGTTCA
>CAYVQE010000200.1:0-8998 GCA_964454005.1 uncultured Myxococcales bacterium | reverse complement strand
GCCGGCTCAGCGCCGCGCCGGCCGCTGCAGCGGCCGCGGCCCGTGCGGGCGCTCGGCCGGCGGTCGCGGCGACAGGACGCCGCCGCCGCCGCCGCGCAGCGGGCAGCAGGCGGTCTGGTCCTCGCAGCAATAATAGCCGTCCGGGCAGCAGCCGGCGCCGCAGCAGACCGGGTGGTCGGCCGGGCAGCAGCCCTCGGCGCAGCAGGTGTCGCCGGGCTGGCAGCAGTACTGGTCGTTGCAGCACTCGCTGCCGTCCGGGCAGCAGCCATCGCCGCAGCAGACCCCGTAACCGTCCTGGCAGCATCCGTCCGGGCAGCAGTGGGGGTGCGTCGGCGGGCAGCACAGCTGGTCGTTGCAGCAGCTGTCCTCGGCCGCGCAGCAGCCGGGCCCGCAGCAGACCGGGCTGGCGGCCGGGCAGCAGCCGTCCGGGCAGCAAGTACCGCCGGTCTCGCAGCAAAAGGGCTGGTCCGCATCGCAGCACTGGTCGGTGGCCGGGCAGCAGCCCGCGCCGCAGCACTGGGGGTGGTCTGCGCTGCAGCAGCCCAGGCCGAAGCAGCAGACGTCGCTGGCCGGGGTCGGACAGTGGGTGTCGCAGCCGCCGCAGTGGTTGGGGTCGCTGAGCAGGTCGTAGCAGCCGTCGCCGCAGCAGGTGGTGCCGGCCGGACACGGCGTGCACTCGGGCCCACAGGCCTGCTCGTTGTCGCAGGGAATGCAGGCCTCGCCCTGGCGCAGGAAGCCGGTGTGGCACGCGAAGTCGCAGGCCCCGTCGCGACAGACCGCGTCGGCGTCGGCCGGCGGCAGGCAGGGGCTGCAGCGGTCGCCGCAGGAGGCCGGCGAGGTGTCGTCCAGGCATTCATCGCCGCAGGCGTGGTAGCCGTCGGCACAGGTATAGCTGCAGCCGCCGTCGACGCAGGCCGCCTGGGCGTGGTCGCGCGGCGGGCAGTCGGCGGCGGCGGCCGGCCCGTCGGTGGTGCCGTCGCAGTCGTCGTCCAGCCCGTTGCAGGCCTCGGCGGCGTCGGTGGGCACCCCGCCGACGACGAAGGCGCCGCTGGCCGCGTCGCAGTGGAACCAGACGTCGGCCTCACAGCGCATGGTCTGGCAGTGGTGCTGCGCATCGCAGGGGGTCATCTGCGGCACGGCCAGCCAGGCCCAATCGGCCTCGCCCAGCCGGCGGCAGAAGTAGCGGGTGGACTCGAAGAGGTAGCAGCGGTCGCAGGGCACGCCCGCGTCGCAGGTCTCGGGCGGGTCGGTGGCCGGCGGCGCGTCGGCCAGCCGGCAGTCCTGGCCGCAGAACAGGTCCTCGTCGGTGGCGCCGTCGCAGTCGTCGTCGCGCCCGTTGCAGACCTCCTCGGCACCCGGGTGGACGGCCGGGTCGCTGTCGTCGCAGTCGCCGGCAACGGTCCAGCCGTCGCCGTCGGCGTCGGTGTCGGCGTCGATGCACGCGCCGTCGACGCAGACCTGGTCGGGCGCGCACTCGACGCCGGCGCAGGGCTCGGACTGATCCGGGTAGCCGCAGGCGCCGTCGATGCACAGCTGGGTGCCCGGGCAGTCGGTGTCGTGGTCGCACGAACTCGAACCGCCACTGCAGCCGCCAGCGCCGGCCAGGGTGAAAAAGGCAATCGGGCAGAGGATATAGAAGCACCTCATGCCTTCCATTCTAGTGCATCCAGCGCTTGCGGGGCAAGTGGCCGGGGTGCTAGATTCGTCATTCCATGACCACCGCCACCCCGCCGCCGGCGCGCCCCTGGTACCTCCAGTTGCACTGGCAGATCGGTATCGCCATGCTGCTGGCCATCCCTTTCGGCCTGGTCTTCGGCCAGCCCGGGGCCGCGGCGGTCGGCTGGCTGGGCGATCTGTTCCTGCGGCTGCTCAAGATGCTGGTGGTGCCGCTGATCGCCTTCTCCATCGTCTCCGGGGTGACCGGGGTGGGCGGGCTGCGCGGGGTGGGCCGGCTGGGCGCCAAGACGCTGGGCTACTACCTGGTCACCTCGACCCTGGCCATCCTGACCGGCCTGCTGCTGGCCAACATCATCCATCCGGGCGATCCGGCCCTGCGCTCGATGATGCAGGCCGCGCCCACCGGGGTGGCCGAGACCGCGCCCTCGCTAAAGGATCTGCTGTTCCGGCTGGTGCCGGCCAACCCGATCGAGGCCATGGTCTACTCGGACGAGGATCCGAGCCACGGGCCCAACATCCTGGGCATGATCTTCTTCGCTCTGCTGTTCGGCCTCGGGGTGCTGGCTCTGCCCGACCGCCCGCGCCAGCGGCTCAGCGGGTTGTTCGACAACCTGTTCGCGGTGATGATGAAGCTGACCGATTGGATCATCCGCACCGCGCCGATCGGGGTGTTCGCCCTGCTGGCGCGGGTGGTGGGCACCACCGGCTTCGACGCCTTCACCGCGCTGGGCTGGTACCTGGTCACCGTGCTGGCCGCGCTGGCGTTCCACGCCAGCGTCAGCCTGTCGCTGATCAGCTTGCTGCTGGCCCGGCGCAACCCGTGGCGCTACGCCCGGGTGCTGAGCCCGGCGCTGGCCACCGCCTTCTCGGCCGCCTCGTCCAACGGGGCCCTGCCGCTGACGCTGGATGCGGTGCAGCGCGGCGCCGGGATCTCCAACCGCGTCTCCAGTTTCGTGCTACCATTGGGGGCGACCGTCAACATGGACGGCACCGCGCTGTACGAGTGCGTGGCGGTGCTGTTCATCGCCCAGTGCTACGGCGTCGAGCTGGGTCTGGTGCAGCAGCTGATGGTGGTGTTGACGGCGCTGCTGGCCAGCGTGGGGGCTGCCGGCATCCCCCACGCCGGGCTGGTGATGATGGGCATCGTGCTGGGCGCGGTGGGCCTGCCGCTGGAGGGCATCGGGCTGATCCTGGCGGTCGACCGGGTGCTGGACATGTGCCGCACGGCGGTCAACGTGTTCAGCGACTCGGTCGGCGCCGCCAGCGTGGCCCGGCTGGAGGGCGAGCCGGTGGCCTGGCCCGGCGATGGGCCCGCAGCCGCACAGGAGGCGGAGTGATGCGACGCGCGACGTTCTGGATCTTGGCCGGGCTGCTGGCGCTGGCCGGCTGGGCGCTGGCCATCGGCGCCTGCGGCCAGGAGGGCCAGAAGGAAATCCCCTGCACCGAGGTCGACGGGGGCACCGGCTGCCCGCTGGGCTTTTCCTGCATCGACGGCGAATGCGTCTGCAACCTCGATTGCCCGCCGGGCCAGATCTGCGTCTACGACGAGATGCTGGGCCGGGCGGCCTGCGTCGACTACGACCGGCCCGACGGCGGGGTGGCCGATTCGGACGGCGACGGCGTCGCCGACGCCGACGACAACTGTCCGCTGGTCGACAACGCCGATCAGGCCGATCTCGACGGCGACGGCCGCGGCGACGCCTGCGACGGCGACGACGACAACGACGGGGTGGCCGACGAGCGCGACAACTGCTGGGACGGCGACCCGGACAACCCGGACAACTTCAACCCGCTGCAGACCGACATCGACGGCGACGGCTACGGCAGGCCCTGCGATTGCGACGACGATGGCGACGGCATCTGCGATCCGGGCCTGACCGCCGCCGACTGCCTGAGCGGCAGCTGCAGCGGCAGCGACAACTGCCCGCTGGCCTACAACCCGGATCAGACCGACAGCGGCGGCTCGGCGGCCGGCGACGCCTGCGAAAACGACCGCGACGGCGACGGGGTGCTCGACGACGGCGACGGCTCGGGCAGCGCCGGCGACTCGCCCTGCGCCCACCGCCAGACCGACGACTGCGACGACAACTGCCCGAACGTGCCCAACCCGGAGCAGCGCGACAGCGACGGCGACGGTCTGGGCAACGAATGCGATCCGGACGTCGACGGCGACGGCGTGGCCAACGACCCGGACAACTGCACCTGGCGGGCCAACCCCGACCAGGCCGACGCCGACGGCGACGGCCGCGGCGACGCCTGCGACTGCGACGACGACAACGACCAGGTCTGCGATCCGGGCCAGCAGCCCGAGGACTGCCGCGGCGCCGACAGCTGCAGCAGCACCGGCGACAACTGCCGCACCGTGGCCAACCCCGATCAAATCGACAGCAACGGCGACGGGGTGGGCGACGCCTGCGACGCCGACGGCGACGGGGTCGACGACGCCCGCGACAACTGCCCCGGGGTGTACAACCCCGCCCAGTACAACAACGATCGCAATCTGACCTGCTGCGACGAGGACGGCTGCTGGGCCTGCGGCGACGGCGACGGCGACGCCTGCGACAACGACGACGACAACGACGGGGTGCCCGACGGCCAGGATAACTGCCCCCTGGTGCCCAACAGCGGCCAGACCCTGCCCGACGGCGGCGGCGAGCGCGGGGTGGCCTGCCTGTACGACTACGACGGCGATCAGCTGCGCGACGGCGAGGACAACTGCCCCGGGGTGGCCAACCCCGGCCAGCACGACGCCAACGGCGATGGGGTGGGCGACGCCTGCGACCAGGATCAGGACGGGGTGCGCGATGACGTCGACAACTGCGTGCTGGTGGCCAACGAGGAGCAGCGCGACGCCGACGGCGACGGCATGGGCGACGCCTGCGATCGGGACGATGACGGCGACGGGGTGGACGACGACCAGGACAACTGCCGCACCGTGCCCAATCCGGACCAGCTCGACAGCGACGGCGACGGTCGCGGCAACGCCTGCGACGGCGACGACGACGGCGACGGGGTCCCCGACGAGGACGACAACTGCCCGCTGCAGCCCAACCCTTACGGGCCGGCTTGCAGTGAGGACCAGGACTGCATCGACGGTGGCACCGGCGACACCTGCTTGAAGGACGACCCGGACGATGCCGAGGGCGTGTGCAACCACCAGCCGCCCTGCGGCGCGGACAGCGACGGCGACGGCGTCCCGGACGGCAGCGACAACTGCCCCGACGTGGCCAACGTCGATCAGGACGACGCGGACGGCGACGGCACCGGCGACGCTTGCGACGCCTGCCCGAACGATGCGGACGACGACGCCGACGGCGACGGCGTGTGCGGCGATGTCGACAACTGCCCGGCTGCAGCCAACGCCGACCAGGCCGACGCCGACGGTGACGGCATCGGCGACGCCTGCGACGCCGACCGCGACGGCGACGGCATAGCCCAGGACGGCGACGGGTCGGGTACGGCCGGCGATGCGCCGTGTAGCGGCGGTGAGACGGTGGGCTGCGACGACAACTGCCCGGCGGTGGCCAACGCCGATCAGGCCGACGCCGACGGCGACGGCATCGGCGACGCCTGCGACGCCGACCGCGACGGCGACGGCATAGCCGACGACGGCGACGGATCGGGTACGGCCGGCGATGCGCCGTGTAGCGGCGGTGAGACGGTGGGCTGCGACGACAACTGCCCGGCGGTGGCCAACGCCGATCAGGCCGACGCCGACGGCGACGGCATCGGCGACGCCTGCGACGCCGACCGCGACGGCGACGGCATAGCCGACGACGGCGACGGGTCGGGTACGGCCGGCGATGCGCCGTGTACGGGCGGCGAGACGGTGGGCTGCGACGACAATTGCCCGGACGTGGCCAACGCCGATCAGGCCGACGCCGACGGCGACGGCATCGGCGACGCGTGCGATTCGCGGTGAGCCGGCGCGACGACAAGAATGCTTCCGGGCCGCCGTCCGAGCCCCCGGGACCGCCGGTGCCCGATCCGCTCGCGGGCGAGCGGCCGCCGGCCGCGGAGGATGCGCCGACGGCGGCGGGAGAGCGACCCGATTCCGGCGCCGACGCCACCGGAGCAAAAGCCGAAGCAAAAGCCAGCGGCCCGCGGGACGAGTCGCCTGGGGCGGAGGATGAAGCGTCCGGACCGCAGGCCGAGGCGACCGGACCGGCGGCCGAACCCTCCGGGGCGGCCGCAGCCGACGCGCCCGAGCCGCCGTCCCGCGCGGCGCCGACCGAGCGCACCCCGGCGCTGGAGGTGGCCGCCACCCTGCGCGATCTGGACATGATCGCGGACGAGGACGAGGAGGACGAACGCACGGTCGAGGCGCTCGGCCTCGACGCCTTCGGCGAGGCCTCGCCCGAGGGCTTCGGCGTGCCCACCCGGCGGGCCGAGCAGGAGGCCCTGGATCAGCTGACCAAGTCCCTCGAGCAAGAGGGCGACGAGTTTTCGCAGGAGCACACCACGGTGGCCACCCTGGACGGGCGGCGGCTGGACAAGGCGGCAGCGGATTCGGAGTCCGCCGAGCAGCGCTCCAGCGCCGGCGAGACCTACTACCGCGACCTGGTGCGCGAGGAGATCTCGTTCTCGCGCGCCACCGGCTACGACCGGGAGGGCACCGCGGTGGTGCCGCTGGCCGAGTTGGCCCGGCGCGAGGAGGACAAGCTGTGCAGCGACGGGCTGGATGCCGAGGCCGCCGGCGAGGAGGCGGGCGCGCGGCGCAACATCCCGGTCGGCGAGATCATCGACGTTCTGCGCGCGGCGCGCTCGGTCGAGGAGGTGGCCGGGGTGCTGGTCGAGATCGTCAGCAACCTGATCCCGCGGGTGCTGCTGCTGTGGGAGCGTCACGGCCGGCTGTTCGGCTTCGCCTCGCGCGGCATGGCGCTGACCGAGGTCAAGCTGCTGACCATCGAGCTACCCCGCGGGCTGCTGCAGCAGATGGCCGCCGCCGAACTCGAACTCGACTCCTTCCAGGGCCCGCCACGCATCGAGGGCATGGTCGAGCGCCTGTTCGAGCTGCTCGGCGCCCGGCCGCCGGAGGTGCTGTTGATCCCGGTGCAGGTCACGGCCGCGGATCGCTGGTTGCTGTATGCCGACAACGGCGATCAGCCGCTGCCCGACTTCGAGTTGCGGCTGCTCGAGGTGGTCGCCTCGCGGGCTGGCGCCCGGGCCGACTGGTTGCTGGACCGGCGGTCGCTCTGGTGACGGCCCCGGATTTGCGTCCCCTGAGTCCCTGAAATACAATTGGATTCCAATGGTTTTCCGGCCCGACACCTTCGGCAAGTACGTGCTGCTCAAGCGGATCGCAGTCGGTGGCATGGCCGAGGTGTTCCGGGCCAAGGCCTACGGCGCCGAGGGGTTCGAGAAGACGGTGGCCATCAAGCGCATGCTGCCGCACCTGAGCGCCGACGAGCAGTTCGTGGGCATGTTCATCAACGAGGCCAAGCTGACCGCCTCGTTGAACCACACCAACATCGCTCAGATCTACGACTTCGGCTGCATCGAGAACATGTACTTCCTGTCGATGGAGTACGTGTTCGGCAAGGACCTGGCCGACCTGATCCGCATGCTGCGCGACCGCGGTCTGAGCACCCCGATCGAGCTGGCCTGCCACGTGATGATCGAGGCGCTCAACGGCCTGGATTACGCCCACCGCAAGACCGACGCCTTCGGTCAGCCGCTGGGCCTGATCCACCGCGACACCTCGCCCCACAACCTGATGCTGTCCTACGAAGGCGAGGTGAAGATCCTCGACTTCGGCATCGCCAAGGCCAAGTCGACCACCGTCCAGACCACCGGCGGGGTGCTCAAGGGCAAGTACTCCTACATGTCGCCCGAGCAGGCCCACGGCATGCAGCTCGATCACCGCACCGATCTGTTCAGCCTGGGCATCTGCTTCTACGAGCTGCTGACGCTGACCAAGATGTTCCAGGGCAGCAGCGACCTGAGCGTGTTGGAGAAGGTGCGCGAGACCAATTTCGTGCCGCCGCGCGAGGTCAACCAGGACATCCCGGTCGAGCTCGAGCAGCAGCTGCTGCGGGCGCTGGAGAAGAACCCCGAGGACCGCTGGAGCTCGGCGGCCGAGTGGCGCGAGGCGATCGAGGCGTTCATGTTCCGCGCCAACCTGCACTACTCGACGGCCTGGCTGGCCGGCTTCATGGCCGAGATCTTTCGCGACGAGATCGCCCGCGCCCGCGAGGAGGTGGTCGAGGAGGCCGAGATCGCCCAGCGGCTGCGCACCAACGCCCGGCGCTCGGCGCGCATGGCCGCCATCCGCGACACGGTGGTGCTCAAGCGCGACGAGAACGGCAACTTCGAGCCGCCCATCCGCGAGGTCGGGCCGGACGAGGTGATCGACGAGATCGACGAGGTCGATGAGATCGAGGAGGTCGATGAGGTCGACGCGATCGGGCCGGCCGCCGCCGAGGTGGAGGAGGTCGCGCCGGAGGCCATCGACGAGCTCGACGGACCGGTGGACGAGCCGGCCTTCATGGACACCGCCCGGGCGGCCAGTCCGCTGGGCCAGCTGATCCAGCGAGACGAGACCGCCGGCAGCGGCACGGCCGAGACCTTCGAGGAGTTCGAGGACCTCGAACAGGAGGAGTCGGCCCCCGGACTGGACGATTACGACGATCTGGACGAGGACGACGACGACGCCCTGCCCACCATGGAGGTCTCGCGCCCGCTGCCGGTGGGCGATCGCATTCCGTCGCGGCGGCCGCCGATCCGCGAGGTGGCCGAGCCGCTCGATGAGCCGGAGGCGGATGGCGCCGGCTACGAAGAGGAAGAAGAAGAGGAAGAGGACGAGGAAGAAGAAGAGGAAGAGGACGAGGACGAGAACGACATCGAGTCCCAGGTCGAGACGCTCGACGAGCGCCACCGGATGCAGGCGCCCCCGCCGCCGGTGATCACCCCCGCGGAGGACTTCGGCGAGACCAGTCCGGCGCGGCTCGAGCGCACCGGCGAGTCCGAGCTGGATCCGACCGATTTCGAGGACCAGTCCGAGACGCTCAAGCAGCGGCGACGGCCGCGGGCCCGGCGGGCTGCGGGCGACCGGCCGCTGGTGATGGACGCCCAGCCACCCGCCCGACCCCGGCGCCGGATGCCGGCCGGGCTGGTGGTGCTGTTGTTGCTGCTGGCCGTGGCCGCCGGCGCGGCGGTGGCCTTCTGGGACCGGCTGGTCGAGGCGGTCGGCGGCGAGGCCGAGCTGGCCGGCGGCGGGCCGGCTGTCAGCGGCGAGCCGGCAGCGGCGGTCGATGGGGGCCCGGGGGCGGGCGACGCCGGAACGCCGGGCGCCGGCGACGCGGGCGCGGCCGTGGCTGCT
>CAYVQE010000199.1:0-9088 GCA_964454005.1 uncultured Myxococcales bacterium | reverse complement strand
TCGCGCTAGAACCAGCCGGGAGGATTCAGCTTCCGCGGACGTGCGTCAGGGCTGTGCTGGGGGAAGGGCGGGGGAGGTGGCTTCAGCAGAGGCCGCAGGCGGACCGGATGTAGCGGCGCACGAGCTGGCGCTGGGCGGCGGAGATGTCGACGAACTCGAGCGCGCGCTTGGTGAAGAAGCCGTGCTCGGACTGGCGCAACACCCGGCAGCGGGCGTAGATGATCTCGGGCACGCCGGGCAACATCAGCTCCACCACCGGGGCGTGGTGGCGCGGCATCTCGAGCCCGCTGGGCGACTCGAGCAGCAGGCCCTGCTCGGAGATGTCGGCCATCAGCGGGCTGAACAGCTTGCCGCCGCTGATCTGGCTGACGAACAGTTGCACCGTGGCCCGTCGGTTCCGCCTGCGTTCTTGAATCGCCATTTCGGCCTCCTCGAGGGTTGAGGTCTCATAACCTACATGTAGGATATATGCGCACCCGGGGTGGATCAAGTTTTTGGACGGCGGCAGTGTTGGCAGCTTCCTTGCCGGATGTCTGCAGGCAGAGTCGAGACGCGGGGGTGCGGGTGGACCCGGCAAGCCCCGCGGCCGGGCTCTCAGGGCTGGGTGGGCCGTCACCCGGTGGGGTTTTTATGACCCAACTGACTGTATAGTAGAGAAATTTTAATTTCTGGCTCAAGTCGACCGACACCGCTCCGATCGTGCATTGCGCAGGGCGGCGGAGGTCCTGCGCAGCGAACCAGTTCGGCCAGCCAATGGCCGGGAAAGGAACAGGCGAGATGCGTGATCGATGTTGTTCATGGAAAGAGGCCAGCCTCGTCGGACTGGTCGCGGTGTGTCTGGCCGGCCTGGCCGGGGTTGGCTGTGCCGGCGGTGGAGATACCAACCTGGACTGCGGGCTCGGCGAGTTCGCCTGCGACGGGGCCTGTGTCGATCTCAGCAGCGATGACGCCAACTGTGGCCAATGCGGCCACGCCTGCCCGGACAACTACGGCTGCCAGGACGGGGTCTGCGCACTCGAATGCCCCGCCGGAATGCAGGCCTGCGACGGAGTCTGCGTGAATCCGCAGACCGCCTTCGATCATTGCGGCGGCTGCGACCAGGCCTGCGCCCCGGGCGAGGTCTGTTCGGCGGGCCGTTGCTCCCTGTCCTGCCAGCCGGGCATGGCCGACTGCAGCGGCGACTGCGTTGACCTGCAGTCCGATCGGGCCAACTGCGGCGCCTGCGGCCAGAACTGCGCGGCCGGCGAGGTCTGCTCCGGCGGCCGGTGTGTGGTCAGCTGCCAATCCGGCCTGACCGACTGCGGCGGTCGCTGCGTGGACACCGACAGCGACCGGACCCACTGCGGCGCTTGCGGCCAGGTCTGCGACCCGGGCCGGGTCTGCTCGATCGGCCAGTGCGTGCTGAGCTGCCAGCCGGGGCTGACCGAGTGCGGCGGCCGCTGCGTCGATGTCGACAGCGACCGGGCCCACTGCGGCGCCTGCGGCCATGCCTGCGCCCCGGGCGTGGTCTGTTCGGCCGGCTCATGCGAGGTGAGTTGTCAGATCGGCATGACCGACTGCGGCGACCGCTGCGTCGACCTGCAGGCCGATCGCGCCCACTGCGGCGGCTGCGGCCAGGCCTGCGCGCCGGGCATGGTTTGCTCGGCCGGTGAGTGCGCGCTGAACTGCCAGCAGGGGCTGGCCGATTGCGGCGGCCGCTGCGTCGATCTGTTGAGCGACCGGGCCCACTGCGGGGGCTGCGGTGCAGCCTGCGCCGCCGGCGAGGTGTGCTCGCAGGGCGCGTGCGCGCTGAGCTGCCAGGCGGATCTAACCGACTGCGGCGGCCGCTGCGTCGACCTCGACAGCGACCGGGCCCATTGCGGCGCCTGCGGTGCGGCCTGTGCCCCGGGCGAGATCTGCCAGGCCGGTCAGTGTGTGCTGAGTTGCCAGGTGGGCCTGGACGACTGCGGCGGCGCCTGCGTCGACCTGCAGTCCGACCGGGCCCACTGCGGCGCTTGCGACAACGCCTGCGCACCCGGCGAGGTCTGCTCCAGCGGCCAGTGCGCGCTGAGCTGCCAGGTGGGCCTGGACGATTGCTCCGGCGCCTGCGTCGACCTGCAGTCCGACCGGGCGAACTGCGGCGCCTGCGACAACGCCTGCGGCGCCGGCGAGGTTTGCTCGGGCGGGGCCTGCGTGCTGAGCTGCCAGGATGGACTCGCCGACTGCGGCGGCAACTGCGTCGACCTGCAGACCGATCGCGCTCACTGCGGCGCCTGCGGGCAGGCCTGCGTCGCCGGTGAGGTGTGCTCGCAGGGCGCGTGCGCGCTGAGCTGCCAGGCGGATCTGACCGACTGCGGCGGCCGCTGCGTCGACCTCGATACCGACCGGGCCCATTGCGGTGGCTGCGGCCAAAACTGTCCGGCCGGCCACGCCTGCGTCGACGCCGCCTGCCTGCTGGACTGCCAGGCGGGCTTCGACCAGTGCGCCGGCATCTGCGTCGATCTGCAATCCGACCGCGCCCACTGCGGCGCTTGCAGCAATGAATGCCCTCCGGGAGAGGTATGCTCGGCCGCTGCCTGTGCCCTGAGCTGCCAGAGCGGCATGAGCGACTGCGGCGGCTCCTGCGTCGACCTGCAGTCTGACCGGGCCCACTGCGGCGGCTGCGGCGATGCCTGTGCGGCGGGCCAGGTCTGCTCGGCCGGGGCCTGTGTGCTGAGCTGTCAGGCCGGCCTGACCGACTGCGGCGGCAGCTGCGTCGACCTGCAGGACGATCGCGCCCACTGCGGTGCTTGCGGCAACGCCTGCGCGCCCGGCGAGGTCTGCTCCAGCGGCCAGTGCGCGCTGAGCTGCCAGGTGGGCCTGGCCGACTGCGGCGGCCGCTGTGTCGATCTGGCCAGCGACCGCGACAACTGCGGCGCCTGCGGCAGCACGTGCGCGGCCGGCGAGGTGTGCTCGGGCCGCCAGTGCGTGCTCAGCTGCCAGGACGGTCTGGACGATTGCGGCGGTTCCTGCGTCGACCTGCAGACCGACCGGGCGAACTGCGGCGGCTGCGGCGATGCCTGCGCCGTCGGCGAGGTGTGCTCGGCCGCGGCCTGCGAGTTGAGCTGCCAGGAAGGGCTGGCCGACTGCGGCGGCCGCTGCGTGGACCTGCAGAGCGACCGCGCTCACTGCGGCGCCTGCGGCGATTCCTGCGCCGCCGGCGAGGTGTGCGACGCCGGCCAGTGCATGCTGAGCTGCCAGAGCGGCATGACCGACTGCGGCGGCTCCTGCGTCGACCTGCAGAGCAACCGGGCCCACTGCGGCGGCTGCGGCGACGATTGCGCGGCCGGCGAGGTGTGCTCGGGCGGCCAGTGCGTGCTCAGCTGCCAGGACGGTCTGGACGATTGCGGCGGTTCCTGCGTCGACCTGCAGACCGACCGGGCGAACTGCGGCGGCTGCGGCGATGCCTGCGCCGTCGGCGAGGTGTGCTCGGCCGCGGCCTGCGAGTTGAGCTGCCAGGAAGGGCTGGCCGACTGCGGCGGCCGCTGCGTGGACCTGCAGAGCGACCGCGCTCACTGCGGCGCCTGCGGCGATTCCTGCGCCGCCGGCGAGGTGTGCGACGCCGGCCAGTGCATGCTGAGCTGCCAGAGCGGCATGACCGACTGCGGCGGCTCCTGCGTCGACCTGCAGAGCAACCGGGCCCACTGCGGCGGCTGCGGCGACGCCTGTGCCGCCGGCGAGGTGTGCTCGGGCGGCGCCTGCGTGCTGAGCTGCCAGACCGGGTTGACCGACTGCGGCGGCAACTGCGTCGACCTCGACAGCGACCGGGCCCACTGCGGCGGCTGCGGCAACGCCTGCGCCGCCGGCGAGGTGTGCTCGGGCGGCACCTGCGAGCTGAGCTGCCAGGCCGGGCTGACCAACTGCTCCGGGGTGTGTGTCAACCTGCTGACCGACGATCAGAACTGCGGCTCATGCGGCCACGGCTGCGGCGCTGGCGAGACCTGCGCCAACGGCAGCTGCGACCTGGTCTGCCCGCCGGGGCTGGTCGAGTGCGGCAGCATCTGCACCGACCTGGACTTCGACCCGCAGAACTGCGGCGCCTGCGGCCACAGCTGCGGCGACGGCCAGGCCTGCTCGGAGGGTAGCTGCATGGACCTGTCGCTGGTCACCTTCAGCGGGGTGCAGACCAACATCTCGCTGTCCGGGCTGAGCGGCTGGACGGTGTGCCACACCGATTACTACGGCGAGTCGTCGACCTCGATCAGCTCCATCCTGTCGAGCTGCAACCAGGAGAAGTTGATGCTGGCCTGCCGCCAGACCGGCTCGGACAACCTGATCGTGGCCGCTTACGCCCACCGCGACGACGTGACCTACGACACCGGCACCGGCGACACGCCGCACAACGCCAACGGGGTGGGCTGGTACTACGACGACACCTACTCCTGGGGCTTCGCCGACCAGGGCGATCCCATCGACCGTAGCTCATGTGACGTCAATGACACCAACACCGAGTATCGTCTGTGCTGGCATGCCGGAGGCGGCATGCTCGAGGGCGGCTTCAGTTGCGGTTCGGCCCGCTGGATCAACTCCTCCTACGACTACGAGCGGCTGGTGCTGACGGCGCCGTGAGCGGCTGAGCGAGCCGACCCGCCGGCCGGCCTTCCCGCTTTGATCGCCCCCTGCCAAACCGGCGCCTTCCGCCGCCTCACTGCTGCCAGAGGCCGGCCAGCTTGTCGCCGTACTTCTCCTGCACCTTGCGCCGCTTGAGCTTCAGCGAGGGCGTCAGCATGCCGTTTTCGGTGGTGAACTCCTCCGCGATCAGCTCGAACTGCTTGACCTGCTCGTAGCCCTTGAAGTCCTGCGAGTACTTCTCCAGTTCGCCGGCGATCAGGTCCTTGGTCTGGTCGGCCTGCAGGATCTGCTGGTAGGAGCCGCCGACGCCGTTCTCCGCCGCCCACTTCTCCAGCGCCTCGCGGTCGGGCACGATCAGCGCCGCGTTGTAGAGCTTGTTGGCGCCGTCGACGAAGATCTGCATGATGTAAGGGCTGAGCTGCAGCTGCTCTTCCAGCGGCGCCGGCACCACGTACTTGCCGTTCTCCAGCTTGTACTGCTCCTTGATGCGCCCGGTGATGCGCACCCAGCCCTCATCGTCGATGTTGGCCCGGTCGCCGGTGCGGAAGCCGCCGTCGTCGGTCATCACCTTGGCGGTCTCTTCGGGCAGGTTGTGGTAGCCCTTCATGACGTTGGCGCCGTATACGATCAGCTCGCCGTCGTCGCTGTCGTCGCCCACCACCGACTTGTCCATCTCCAGCCGCACGCCCGGAAAGGCCTTGCCCACGGTGCCGATCTTGCGCCGGCCGGGCACGTTGGCCGCGGCCACCGGCGAGGTCTCGGTCAGGCCGTAGCCCTCGTAGACCATGATGCCGATGTTGTCGATGAAGCGCGCCACCTCGGGCGACAGCGCCGCGCCGCCGCTGATGGCGTACTTCAGCCGGCCGCCGAAGCGCTGGCGCACCTTGGAAAAGATCAGCTTGTCGAACAGGCCGTGCTTGGCATCGACCCACCACGAGCGCCCGCCCTGCTCCTCGAGCTGCTTGCGCCGGGTCTCGTTGGCCATGGCTGCCGTAAACAGCTTCAGCTTCAACCCGCCGGCCTCTTTCATCTTCTTCTGCAGCCCGTCGTAGATCTTGTTGAAGATGCGCGGCACGCTGACCAGCACGGTGGGCCGTACCTCGGAGAAGTTGTCGATCAGCTTCTGCACCGACTCGGCGAAGGCCACGTGGGCGCCCATGGACATCATCACGTGCAGCTCCACCGTCTGGCCGAACGAGTGCGCCCAGGGCAAAAAGGACAGCGAGCAGTCGTCCGGCTCCAGCGGGAAGACCTCGTGGGCGGCGTTGACCTGGTGGGTGAAGTTGTTGTGGGTCAGCAGCACGCCCTTGGGCTTGCCGGTGGTGCCCGAGGTGTAGATGAAGCCGCAGACCTGATCCGGTTCGATGTCGGCGGTGGGCACCGGCTTGTCGTGGCCGGCGGCCTCGACGCCCTTGAAGCTCAGCGGCTCGTCGGCCGGCAGGTGCATGCCGATGACCTTCTCCAGCGAGGCGACCTCGTCGGGCAGGCCCTTGACCTGGTCGTAGATCTCGGCCGTGGTGGTGATCAGCAGCTTGGCGCCCGAGTCCTCGATGATGTAGCGCCAGTCGGCCGGCAGCTGGTGCTCGTACATGGGCACGAAGCGGGCGCCCAGCCCGTAGGTGGCGTAGGCGGCCACCGCCCACTCCACCCGATTGCCCGAGATGATGCCCACCGAGTCCCCCGGCTCGACCCCCAGCGCAGCCAGCCCGCCGCGGAAGCCGTCGACCTGCTCACCGAACTCGGCGTAGGTGATCCAGGTCCAGACATTGTCGATCTTGGTTCCGAAGAAGTCGCGGTCGGCGTGCTGCGCCACCGCCTTTTGCTGCATGTCGACCAGATCGCTGAACTTGCTCGTGCTCATGCCTTTTCCCTCCCGGCTCACAGCCCCATGAACCTGGCTGCGATGCCCTTCATGATTTCGTTGGTACCGGCGAAGATGGACATCACGCGCACATCCCGCCAGGCCCGGGCGATGGGGTACTCCTCGCAGTAGCCGTAGCCGCCGTGAAGCTGCACGCAGCGGTCGGCCACCCGCTTGGCCATTTCGGTCGTCCAGTACTTGGCCTGCGCCACTTCGAGCGCTATGCGCTCGCCGGCCATGTGCTCGGCGATCAGCTGATCGACGAAGCAGCGGCCGAGTTTGACCTCGGTGCTCATCTCGACCAGCTCGAACTGGGTGTTCTGAAAACCGGCGATGGGCCGGCCGAAGGCCTTGCGCTGCTTGCAGTAGTCCACGGTGATCTCGAGCATGTGCTCGGCCGCGGCCACCGCCCACAGCGCGCAGACCAGCCGCTCCTGGGCCAGCTTCTGCATCATCATTTTGAAGCCGGCGCCCTTGGCGCCCAGCCGGTTGGCCACCGGCACCCGGCAGCCCTCGAAGAACAGCTCGGCGGTGTCCTGGCTGTGCCAGCCCACCTTGGCGATCGGCTGGCCCTTGACGAAGCCGGGGGCGTCGGCCGGCACCGCGATCAGGTCGATGGCCCGGTGCGCATCCTCGATCGACTTGTCGCGCGCGGCCAGCACCAGCAGATCGCAGTTGATGCCGTTGGAGATGAAGGTCTTCTGGCCGTCGATGATCAGCTCGCCGTCGCGCTCGACCACCGCCGTGCGCATGGCGGCCAGATCCGAGCCGGCGTCCGGCTCGGTCATGGCGATGGCGGTGATGCACTCGCCCGAGACGCAGCCGGGCAGGTAGGTCCGCTTGACCTGCTCGCCGGCGTAGTCGACCAGGTAGGGCACCACCACGTCGGAGTGCAGCGGCGCGGCCAGCCCGGCGTGGTTGGTGCGGGCCAGCTCCTCGGTGACGATCACCGAGTACAGGAAATCGGCGCCCAGCCCGCCATAGGCTTCGGGCACCTGGGGGCACAGGTAGCCCTGGGCGCCCATCTTGCGCCAGGCCTCGCGCGGCACGATGCCGGCGCGCTCCCAATCGTCCACCTGCGGCAGCACCTCACGCTCGAAAAAGCGGTGCAGGGAAGCGCGGAAGATGTCGTGCTCGTCTTCGTAGGCCAGGATCGGCAAGGGCCCTCCCGGAGCGCCGGAGTCTGCTTCATCCCGAAAATCAGCATCATAGTCGCCGCGGCCGGCCCGAGGCAAGCGCAAAACGCATCGCGGCTTGCGGCTGCGGTTGATTCTGCTATGGTCGCCCGGATCGCGTGCGGGCCTCGATCGGCCCGCAGGTCGATGAACGGAGTCGGAAGGAGGGTCTCGTGGCTCGAAAAGGCAAGTCCAGCACCGGTGGCCGGAGACGCGGCGGGCAGGGCATCGATTACCGCCAGCGGCTCGATCCGCGGGTGCGCCGCTGGCTGCGCACGCCGGATCCGGACGACGAGTACGAGGATGACGACGATGACAGCGACGAGCACTTCGACCGCTGGCTGCTGCGCCGCATGCGCGACGACCAGCTGCTGGACGTGGGCGGGGTGCTGGTCGACCGCTATTTGTTCGAGGCGCGCTATGCCTGTGTGCCGGAGCGTTGCTCGCCGGCGGTCGAGCGTGGCAAGTACCGCTCCTGCTGCTCGGACCTGACGGTGTTTCTGACCCGCGCCGAGCGCGACCGCATGGCGCGCCAACGCGAGGCCCTGGCGGAGTATCTGCACAAGCGCGAGCCGCGGCTGCGCAAGCTGTTCAAGCGCAAGCGCGGTAAGCTGGGGCGCTTCTTCCTCGATGAGGACGGCGACGCCTTCTGCCGGCCGGGCGGGCGCTGCGTGTTCTCCAAGATCGACTCGCGGGGTCGCATCCGCTGCCACCTGCACACCATGTACCGCAACCTGGGCATCGACCGCACCGACCTGCAGCCCATCACCTGCCGGCTGTTCCCGCTGGTGCTGTGCCACCTGTCCGGCGGCCGGGTGCTGGTCACCCTGATCAACAAGCAGAACTACCGCGCCTGGGGCAGCAAGCACCCGCGCTACTTCCCCTGCCTGAGCGAGCCCGATCTGCCGCCGGTGCTGGACTCGATGCGCTCGACCCTGGACTGGCTGTTCGGCAAGGGCTTCACCGCGGCCGTCAAGCGCGCCGGTCGTTGCTGAATCCCCCAGGCCCGGATTCGGGGCCGCCCCATCGGTGGCTGGGAGATGCAGCCCAGGTCGTTGATCCGGGCCCGGCGGGCGGATAAGCTGGCGCCCGGAACTCAGCGCGGGCGCGCGCACGGGAGGAGCCGTCTTGCAGCACCGCTGCCGCTCAGCCGTCCAGCCCGATCGCCACGCGGCGGCCGGGGGCCGGCGCATCGCGGCCTCGGGCCTGGCGCTCGTTTTGGCCTGCACCGCCGCCGCATGCGCCCATGCGCCCGAGTGTCGATGTCATTCGGCAGACACGGCGCGGCCGGCGGCTGATCCGCCTGCGCCGGCGCGGCCAGCACCGGCCCGGCTGCAGCCCACGCCGGCCCCCGAGCCGGCCCCGGCGCCGCCGCCGGCGCCGCGCGAGGTGATCCGGGTGCGGCTGGCGGCCGTCGGCGACGTGTTGGCCACGCGAGTCGTGTTGGTGGTCGCCGCGCGCA
>CAYVQE010000198.1:0-9093 GCA_964454005.1 uncultured Myxococcales bacterium | reverse complement strand
AGGTCCGGCCCGTCCTCCAGCAGCAGCCGTCTGAGCTCCCACACCGGCCGCAGCCTGTGGGTGAACTCGTGCATGCTCGGACATCTCCTGTGCTCGTCGTCGCCAAAGGCCGCCTCGTGGTGGTCGCTTTTGTGGCTTTCCGGCGTCTGGTAGAAGCGCTCGAACATCGGGAAATCGAGCAGCGGCTACCGCCCGCCCATCGGCGGTATGTCGGAAGGTGGTGGTAGGCTGAGAACCAGATTGGCTCAATCTGAATTGCGCGTGTGTGCAAGGAAAGGGGTGAGGATTCAATGGATGGTCAAATGCCTGTCGCTGATGCATTCAAGGTCGCATTGAAGACCTTGGCGCAAGAGCCTCCGAAGGGCGTGAGCCTGATCGAGAGCTATTCGAAGGACAAGAAGTGGACCGAGACCATGGGATCGGTCATCGAGAAGGCCTGGTCTGTCTACATGGCCGATCCGGGACACAAGTGGCCACATTATAAAGAGAACTACACGATCGACCACGCCTTCTGCTGCGAGGAGTACAGCTGCCACGACCTCTTCGGCGATGACGCCTGGTACCCGGCAGAGCTGCACTGGATCGTCGAGCTGGAAAACGGCGAGAAGCCCGAGGAGGAGATGTGGAAGCTGGCCTTCTGGCGGGCGCGGCACAAGATCCTGTGCGCCTGCGATTGGAACGAGGATCGCAAGACCACCGAGGCCAGACGGAGCTGGTACGACGACCGGAGGGACGCCTTCTCCGCGATCCTGAAAAAGGCCAATCAGCACGTCCGCGAAGATCCGGACACCCGCTACTACTTCTTCGTCTCCAACCAGGAGCACAGCGGCGGCGACCTGCGCTGGCGGGCGCAGATCCTGACGCCGGCCGGCGAGGTGGAGCACGCGGAGACGTTCACCCTGGCCCAGCTCACCGGCGGGCAATAGCTGCCCGCAACACGAAGCAGGGCCACCCTCAGCCCTGCTGCCGGCGTCCGTCCCGGGTCGCCGCGGGATCGAGGTGCGCTGGTTCGGTCGGCTGGTGTTCGGCGGATTTTTCGGTTTGCTCGCCGCGGGTGCGGCGTTGGGCGGTGGGTCGGGTCTGGTCGCTCGATCTTCTCGCGGCCAGCGCGATGGCCACGGCCGCGGCGAATGGGAACTGCAGCCAGATCTCGCCGGCGCAGGCTGCGACCAGGTAGGCGACGATGGCGCCGTGGGCGAAGCGGTCGGGGAAGGTGGCTCGGCGGTCGCGCAGCAGGGCGATCAGGAGCAGGATCAGGGTGGTCGGCGCCGAGGAGGCCGTGTTCGGCCAGCTGCTTGAGGTACTCGTTGTGGGCGATGCGGTGATTGGTCCAGCTGCCGTAGGTGTTCATGGTCCAGACCGGGCAGGCCACCGGGTGGTTGCGGCCGCCTGCGCCGATGGCCCAGTTTTCCGCGAAGCAGCGTAGCGAGCGGCGCGCCAGATAGGCATAGGCGGTGAAGTGGAACTCGGCCGCCAAGCCGCCCAGCTCCAGCGTGTGGCGGGGCATGTGGCGCGGGCCCATTCCCCGGGTGTGGTAGCCCGGGTGGAGCGCTGAGATCTCGGTCTCGCCCCAAGGACCCGAGACGCTGAGCGGCTTGATCCAGAGCACCGCCAGGCCGCCCAGCACCAGCACCCCGGTGAGCGCCCAGCGCCAGCGCGCCCGCCGGATCGAGCCCCAGGCGATGGCGATCGGCACCACCAGCGTGGCGAAGGACAGCGAGGCCAGCGCCAGCGCCAACGCGCAGCCCCAAGCGGCCCAACGCAGCCACGTCACCGGCTCCCAGCGCACCAGCGCCGCGCAGGCCAGCATCAGCACCCCGCAGGAGAAGGCGCAGCCGGGCACGCCGGCAAACCTGGGCATGCCGCCCAGGTGCTGATGGAGCCCCCATTCGAGGGCGCAGCCGAAGGCCGAGGGCGCAAGCAAGCCTGCGAAAAACAGCAACAAGTGCGCCGCGACCATCACCGCGGCCACCCGGGCGAAGAGTCTTGCCAATCCAGCGTCCCCATCGCCCAGCGCCAGCACCAGCAACAGATAGGCGACGACGGCCGCCGCCCGCAGGGCGTCCAGCAGGGCCACCCACTGCACCTCGGCCCCCAGCACCGAGACCAGCCGCGCCAGGACGAACCCGGCCGCTGCCAGCACCAGCAGCCGGTTTTCGCGAACGAATCGCCGCAACAGGGCGTTGCGGGTCACCGCGGCGGTGGCCACGGCCGCCCCCATGCAGATGCCGGCCAACAGGAAGCCCAGCCGCCAGTGGCCGCCGAAGAACCAGCTCGCCGTGGGGGCGATCGAGCTGGCGAAGCCGATGGCGAGCAGCCAGCGGATCGCGACTGTTGCGGGCTTGTCGGGCTTGTCGGGCATCACGCGGATGCTACGACAGGACCGCGGTTGCTGTCACGTTATCGGGTGTCGGCCGGGCGCGCGCCGCGCAGGTGGGCGTGCAGGTCGCGGGCGCGCAGGAACAGGTAGGAGATGGCCCAACGGGCGCTGTGGAGCGTGCCGTCGGTCAGGGGAAAGGCCACCAGGGCCTGCTGCAGGCGCAGCTTGGTGGTGGCGGTGAAGAAGGTGACCATCGGCACCCCGGCCGGCGCGGGCCGCAGCCGGCCGGCGGTGGCGATGAACCGCTCCAGCCAGCACCGCCGGGCCGCACCCGGCGCCAGCGCCGCGAGCACCGCGGCGGGCACGGCCGTGCCCAGGCAGTCGCGGGCCAGGCGCAGGGTGAAGTACCCGGCCGTGGCCACGTGCCAGCGGCGGGCGATGTCGATGACCCGCGCCCAGTCCGGCCGCCACTGCTCGACGAGCCACTTGGCGTCGACCGCCGCCATCAGGGGCAGGTAGAAGTTGTGCGCGGCGTTGTGGGCGAACTGGTGGGCCAGCGCGTGCTCGGGGCTCATGAACCGCGTGCCCGGGGCACAGCGCGGCTCATCAGCCGCAACCAAAAGATCGCGCAGTACTACTGAGAATCTTTGCGGGACGCGAAGATTCTCGCGGTTAGTAGTATAGGGCGCCCCCGGCGGCACCTCCCGGCCGATGCGGCGGCAGAAGGTCTCGAGATCCGTCGCCGCCGCCAGCACCTCGGCCAGCTCGACGGGATAGCGCTCGTCGGGCCCGACGCCGCGGTGGAGCTCGAGCAGACAGCCGTGGCTGCGATGGGCGCTAGGTGATGCCCGAACGACAACGTGTTGGTCGAAACGGATGCAGCCGCCAGCGCCCCATCCGCGTTCAGCACCAGGCCGGCCGCCTGCTGGAAATCGCGCCGGATGAGGTCTTCAGCCCCGTCCCCGCCCCCGGGCGCGGCTGGCAGCGCCAGGTGCACCAGACCGCTGGCCCGGTTGAAGGCCGCCAGCCGGGCGAAGCGGTCCCGGTAGCGGCAGCCTGGATGCAGCCATCAAAGGGCAAGCGAGTTTAAGCCAACACCGACGCAAGCGGAGGGTGGCGTCGTGTGTAGAGTCTATCGAATCTCTCATAGCGCAGCGGTCAGATCGATCAAATCCTCCGGCAGGTAGCCCCGCGATCTGCAGGCTTCGCGCGAACGGTCATCATGGCGCGTCGTGATCGCCAGCTTCTCGATGCTCCAGGACTCATACCGAGGAAACGAACTCAGAAAGCGCTCAACGTGACCATCGAAACGCGTCAGATCGGCCACCAGCCGCCCCGGGTTGCGCTTGCAGGAGCCGAGTCGAAGCCGGCGGCCCGTCTCGTCGAGGGCGACCAGATCGATCTCCGTGCCCGAGCGGTCCCAATATCCCTCGATCATTCGACTCAAGGGAAAGTCGCCGATCGCCTTCCTGCTTCGCTCTTCGTACAGCGCCGCGACCAAGCGCTCGAGTCCTTGGCCCTCGGCTGTCTCGAGCCGCTGGTCGGTCTCGCGGACCAGATCGGCCACCGGCCTGAAGTTTATCGAGGACACAGCAACAGACAGGGCCCCGAGCCATGAACGCAGGAAGTTGTCCCGAAGGTAGAAGCGCATGGTGCGAGACTTGGCGCGCGCGAATACAGGACGCCGTCGCTCGATCATCTGGAATTTCTGATCGAGCACCCTGAGGTAGCCGCCCACCTGCTTCTTGGCCCCGGCCTCGACGGAACCGATGTGGTTTTCAATATCGGCGTTGGTGCAGCCGGGATTCCTGGCCACGTACTTGAGCACCGGCTCGTAGCGTCCACGCAGCTCATGCAAGAACCAGTTGTCGGCCTCGGTGCGCAGCGGAGACGAACTCGTGAAGAACATGCGCTCGATAACGCTTCGCCGATCGCGGTCGATCACACCCTGCTCGTAGCAGTCGCGGTAGAACTTGGGCACCCCTTCGAATAGGTTCCACAAAAACAACAACCGCTCCGGATCGTCGTCGGCGTGCACCCGCAGGATCTCCAGCACGCTCGCCAAGTCGAGGTGCCCGAGATGAATGTCGTCGGTCTTTCGGTTGTACAGCGGAGCTCTGCGATCCTCGAGCAAGGCCGTCATCTCGGTATACAGCGACCCGAGAACGACGAGCCCACCCGGCACATCAGCGGCATCTGCGGCGAGCTGGTCGACCACCCCCTGCAGATACGATGTAAAAGGCTGGAGCTGCTTGCGGTGGAAGTACTGAAACGCGTCGAGCGCAACCACCGCGCCCTGGCGCACGAGAGTCCCGACTGCTGCGGCCAGTTCACGCAAGTTGGTCGGGGCGAGAGTCTCCACCCCGAAGGTCTCGAAAAAATCCCTGGCGGTATTGACCACTCCTGCCGGATCCGAATCGGGGGTCTGGATATAGACCACCCGGTCGCGCCCGGCTGCCTCGAGTGCCCGCTGGATCAGCGTCGTCTTGCCTATGCGGCGGCGCCCGGACACCTTGAGGAAAAACCAGCGACCACGTCGCAGCAAGGCATCCAGGAAGGACAACTCCTGTTGGCGACCATAGAATCCCCAGCCACCCTGGCTCATCGCGCACCCCTCATAACTTAAAAGTTTTTAACTTAGGTCCATGCCCAAGTCAACAACCTGCAGAAAAAGTGGTTTTTCGAGGCTCACCCCCAATGTCGGCGCGCTGCTGCGCGCCGCGCGAGCGAGCCGTCGTTCGCTCGCGACCAGCACTCCGTAGTATTCCACCGCACTTGGCCTGCGCATCCGCTGAACGTTTACCCAGCGAGGTCAGGCGGGACTGGTATGGCAAGAGGAAGTGCTCATGCCCATCGGTGTCGGCCGCCACGAGACGTAGCACCGGTGACGAGGAGGAAATCAGGGGCGTACGAGTTGACCTGCGGGCAAGGCCGTGGTCGAATCAATCCAGCTCCCGGATGTCAGGCGGATTGGAGCCAGACCATGGACAGCTCCGAACTCATGAATCGCATCATTGGTCGCGCCGACGAAATGGGTATCAGCGACCACCTGCATCGACTTGCCGGGTTGGACGCCGATCGCCTCGACTCGCTGCGCCGCGGCGACCGTCTTACCGCCAGCGAGTTCGAGCAGCTGTGCCGGGCAGTGGCCATCGACCCGGCAGCCATGTACCGGGGCCTGCAAGCCAGCCCGGAACGGGTACCATTCAGATTCCGCGCCGCCATGTCACAGGACCGGCCCGCCCCGCAGGACATTCGCAATCTGGCGTTGGCCGCGGAGCAAGGGCGCATCCTGGCGTACCTGTTCAAGCTGGTCGGCCGCCCCATCCCCATCGCCGAACAACGTCGGGTCCAGGGTATCGACGGCCGTTCCGAACTCTGGAAAGAGGGCTACGCGCTTGGAGAGCGGGCCAGAAAACGCCTGGGCGTCGAGTCGGGACCGATTGGCGAACTCGAGCGCCTGTTGAACGAGCTGGGTATACATGTGGCGCGACTGCCCATGGGCTCACCGGCTGTCAGCGCGGCCAGCATCTGGGAACCGGACGCCGTGCCGGTCGTCCTGCTCAACACCGCCAACACCCAGAACGAGCACAAGGGCGCACTGCGGGCCACACTGGCACATGAACTCTGCCACTTGCTGCATGACGCGGCCGAGCGCAACATCACCACCCGGGTTTCCTGGAGCGCGGAAAACACCGGCAACTACGCCGAAGCAGCCGAGGCCCGCGCCAGGGCGTTTGCGCCGGCCTTCATCGCCCCCCGCGATCAGGTGCAAGGCTGGTCGGGCACACTGGACAACACGACGAAAAGCGATGACCGAAAGCTCGTCGAGATGATCGCCCGGCACTGGGGCTTGTCGTTCGAAGGTGCCGCCTGGCATGCCGGCAACTGTGGGCTCCTGCCGCGGGAGCGGGTGCGCAAACTCGCCGGGACCAAAAACAAACCGTTCGTCTCCCTCGATGCCTTCGAATCGATGGACAGCTGGGTCCCCCCGGCGATGGTATCCCCTTCCCTGCCGGAAAAACCGGCTCCTATTTGGAGCGGCCTGGCCACCCGGGTGGTTCTCGAGGCATTGGAAGAAGACGCCATCACCGCCGGGCGGGCCAGAGAGCTGCTGACCTGGGGCTGATCCTCGGAGCCAGGCGATGACCGCGTGGATCATCGACGATGGACCGCTCGACTGGCTTGCCCGAGCCGTCGCACCGCGAGACACGATCGGCTGGCCCGCCGGTCGCTATTTCGTGGCGGACGCCACCAAGACGGCAGCGGAGCACGGGGCGGCGCAGGGCAACTTTGCCGCTACGAAGCGAAGGAAGTTGCTCGGCTCGAGCGCCAATGCGATCGGATCCTTCGCCATAGAGATCGGCTCCCAGGGCGCGTCAATCCTTTACGAGCACCTTGGCCGGGCCTCCGACTCGCCCACCGACCTGGCCGAGCACGAATCGATCGTCTGGGCCCTCACCGAACGCACCGACGCGATCCTGGTCACGGTGGACAAAAAGGCCGCCATGCTCGCCCTGGCCGAACTCGGTTGCGGTCGAGTGGCGCATGCCTTCGATCTCTGGCTGGATTTGCGAGACAACCATCTTGTGACGGACAACCAGTTCGCGAAGCTATGCCAGGATACCCTGCGCAGCGACCAGGGTATCAAGAGCATGCCGTTGCGCTGTGCCTGACTGTCGCAGCAGCGCCGCACCCGCGCGGGCGGCGACGTGGCCGCGGATGATGTGGTGGCGTTCGAAATCGTAGCTCGCGCCAGGCGTCGAGCAGCAGGTCGCGATCGCCCGGCCTGACCCCTCCGTCCCCCTGCCTTCCGTCCCCCTGCCTTCGCGTCCCCCTGCCTTCGGCGTCATGGTCTCGTTGCTGGGAGCCACCTTCCTCTACCTCGGCGTCGAATCGCTCCGGCGCGGACCGGGAAAAATCGAATGGCAGACCAAGGGCATCCCCGCTGAAGCGACGGTTGTCGACCGGGAGTGCCACTGCAGCTAGGGGCTCCCCGGACAGCAAACCTCGTGTCGGTGCAACGGGACCATCGAATTCCGCTTGGAAAACGGAAAATCGGTGGTGGTGTCGGGTCGCCTCAGCCAGGAGCAAACCCCCCACAGCAAATTTGCGATTTACCATGACGCCCAGGACCCCAACCGTTGGGCGAGCGCCGCCTGGGTTCACCTGAGCCCTAGCGGCGATTATGTTTTCTTGGGAGGGGGCATCGCAGGACTCGGGTTGGGCATCGGCCTCATCCTGTTTCAACTGCGGCGCCGCCGACGCAGCGGGTGACGCTGGGCTTTCCTTCTCCTCATCGAGCCTTCCTTGCCGACCGGCCCCCTTCCTTCCTGATCTGCTCCTCTTCCCAAACATAGCGCCAAACATAGCGGTACATCATGCACTACAGTCATGCCCCAACCTACCAATATGTTTGATTTTTCAAGTCCAACCTTGCATTGCCATGCTACACGGTGTACCTTGGACACCAGGAAGGGAGGTGCCGAATGGACCTCGTCAAGGAGTTGTTGGCTTATGCAGAGCGGGTCGTGACAGTCGACCCCCGCGACGATCGGGCCTTCCACCTGGACTTTGCCCGCGGCGTCGAGCTGCTGGGCAGTGCGGACAAGGATCTGGCCCGGGAGTTCGACGTCAGCCGACCGACCATCGTGCGCTGGAGAAACGGCAACAACGCCCCCCACCCGGCCATGCGCCTACCGATCTTCCGCGAGCTGGCCAAGCGCGCCCGCGCCCAGGCCCGCCGGCGCCAGCGGGCTAAGCCCCCCCGGCCGAGCACCGGGGCCGCGACCGGCACCCGGAAACTCGCCGACGAGATCGAAGTCGGTTGACTGCAATCATCGCGCGTGATCTCTTGTCCGCATGGGAACGACGGGCGGGGTCAGGACTTTCCGCATCAACAGGACTCGCGAAGAACGAGTCCCCCTTGTGCTCGGATTCCATCGAGAGAACCTGGGCGAGTACATCTGGCCAAGAACCCTCGCCGAATTCGAGGATCTGATTCGCGATGAATGCCTGTACGAGGTAAGCGAGATCACCGGCGCTGATGCATTGGTCGGCATCTGCTACCTCAAGAGAGACAAGGGACCAGCCGCGGTTCGAGACGAATTCGGAGGGATCTGCGTCGACGATAGCTGCCGCGGTCTCGGATTGGCCAGCGTGCTCGGCTTGGTGGCAATATCCGACCATTTCGTATGGGATCCGCCGCCGGGAAAGCTCATCTCTCATGTTCACGAAGACAATGACCTGCCGCGGAGCATGCTGGAAAAGCGACTTGGATTCGTTCACGTGGGCCGAGAGATTCCACCTTGTGAGGATGTGCCACCGAGCATGAAGCGCAACCGAGACGGTCAAGTGGTGGCTGACCTGTACGAGTTCGAACGATCGAGGCTTCTGGACTTCGCGGACTGGATCGAGGGCTTTGAAGGTGAGCTGCAACGAAAGGGTGTCCGATCGCGGTTGCGGATCGATATGAGTTCCATCGCAGCTTACCGACGAGAGACCATAACAGCTCTGCGCGCTCTCGGCAGCCAAACCTAGAGTCTTGATCCGTACGGTCTCCGCAACTTGCACCCGAGCGACAGGGGCCGACCGCCGCTAAGGTCAGGCCCTGGTGCAAATCAAATTTACTATCGTGGATCCGGCCGGTTCAGACGCTGCGCCGTGCGCGCAGCCACCAGCCCAGGTATAGTCTTTGTTCCCAAACTGCCCGAGTTCATGGCCACTGCTTCGCCGCTTCGACGATCGGGGCATCGACTACGACGCGGCCGATT
>CAYVQE010000197.1:0-9297 GCA_964454005.1 uncultured Myxococcales bacterium | reverse complement strand
GGCGGGCGAACTCGATGCGCGGCGTGGACCTGCGGGCGCTGCCGGCGCGGCCGCGCAGCGGGCCGGCGGGCTCAGCGGGTGACGTGGACCAGCAGGTCGGTGATGGCGCGGCCGCGCACCAGGATGGCGTCGCGCACCAGCAGCCGCTCGAGCACAGCGGCCGCATCCTGCTCCGGCAGGCCCAGGCATGCGATGCGGTCGCGGGCCGGGCCCCGCTGCCAGCGCTCGACCAGCGCGGCGAACTGCGCCGGGTCGATGTCGGCCAGCCGCACCAGCTGCACCTTGCCGCCGCCGATGCGCACGCTGGATTCGACCTCGTTGCCGGCGTAGGGGTCGAACTTGGCCGCGGTGCGGTGGCGCCGGCCGTAGAGCTTGATCAGCGCCGCCGGCGGCTTGGACTCGGCCATGACCCAGGCGCCGTCGAAGACCTCGGAGCGCGACTCGCCGTCGGCCGTCTCGTCGTCCTGGTACCAGACGAAGGTGTGGTTGCTGCGCAGCTTCAGCCGCGTCGAGCGCTTGTCGCAGCAGGCGCAGGCGTACTGGCGGTCGACCACCTGCTCCAGCGGGCCGCCGGCGATCTGCTCCAGCAGCGCCTGGCGCCGCTGCTGCATGTCATCGGTGACCACCGACAGCGGCCCGGCCGCGTCCCACAGCCGCAGCTCGCTGAGCACCAGGTCCGGGTAGCGGCTGCCGCGGCGCGCCTTGCGGATGGTCAGCTCGAACACCTTGCCGCGCACCGGCTCGCCCAGGGCCAGCTTCTGCGGGCCCATCTTATCGGCCAGCTTCAGCGTGCGCGCCTCGCCGCCGTCGATGCGCAGCCCCAGCTCCACGGCGCGGGCGTTTTTGTGGAAGTGATCCCTGGAGCGCTGGTAGCCGTTCCAGATCTCCAGCGCCTCGACCAGCAGCGGCTCGTCCAGGGTCAGCCTGATCGACTCGCCGCGGCCCAGCCCGCGGGCGCCCTCGACCCAGCCGAAGTCGGTGCGCCCGTCGAACAGGTAGGCCGGGTGGTAGGCGTCGACGGGCGTCAGGGTCGACGAGGCGGCCACCGCGCCGGCGCGCCGCCGCGGCGGCGCCACCGCCAGCCGCTCGCCGTCGCGTAGAAACTCCACCTCGCCGATGCAAGGCACGCCCTCGGCCACGGCCACGCGCAGAAACAACGAGCGCAGCTTGCCGCCGGCGATGGTGTAGACCTCGCGGTCGCGGTCCTGGGCGCTGGCCTCGACCGCGGTGCCGTTGACGTAGGGCAGCAGGTTGAAGCCGCCCGAGCCGGGGCACAGCCGCACCCGGATGCCGCCGACCGGCTCGGGCTGCTCGAAGCGCAGCAGCAGGCCCTCGCCGCCCGGGTCGCCGGTGGGGCTCCAGCCGGACTCCACATCGCCGTCGAGCACGGCGGCCGCGCCCGAGCCCGAGGTGGGCACCAGCGCCTGCAGGTGCAAAGGCCCGGCGGCGGCGGTGGGGGTGGCGAGCAGCAAGGCGATCGACAAGAGCGTGCGCATGATGGTCAGCCTCCGTCGTTCGGTTTGTCTCGGGTCATGGTCTACCCGTCCTGGATGCACCAGCGTGCATCAATACAACACCCGGCAGCGGTTGTGGGCCAGCTCGCGGTCCTCGATGACGCGGCCGCGGCGGTCGGTGATGCGGCGGCAGATGCGGTTTTCGCGCATGCGCCGGCCGTGCTGGACGAAAAAGCGGTGATCGCGCTCGAACACCTCGACCCGCCGGCCGCAATCGGCGGCGGCGGCGATGGCGCCGGCCAGCACCCAGTCGCGGCCGGCGGGCGCACCCGCCCGATCGGCCGGCGAGCGGTCCTCGAGCGCCAGCGCGATGCGCAGCGCGCAGTCCAGCGGGTTGGCGAAGCGCAGGTCGCGGTAGTTGTAGAACACGGTGGCGCCGAAGCCGAAGGGCACCGAGCGCTGGTGATCGGCGAACAGGTCGAAGCCGTGGCGGTGGCGCTCGACGATGTCCAGCCCGGCGGAGACCGCCAGCTGGAACAGCATGTTCGACACCTGGCAGCAGCCGCCGCCGACGCCGGCCGACTCGCGGCTGTCCTGCAGCTCCAGCCCGACGCGGAAGCCGCGCAGCCGGCTCGGCCGGCCCACCAGCCGGTGGTAGGAAAACACCGCCCCCGGCTCCAGCACCACCCCGTCGATGGCCCGGCAGGCCAGCGCCACGTTGATCTCCTTGCCCCGCTGCAGCGCCGGCGGCTGGGCGCCGGGCACCCGCTCCAGCGGCGAGGCGGCCGCGGCCAGCCGGTGGTCGAAGCCGGCCGCCGGCCGGCGCTCCACCGCGGTGCGCGGGCGCGCCGGCAGCCGGCGCAACCCGCGGGCCAGCCGCCGCGCCTCGACCCGCAGGCCGAAGGGCAGCCAGCGGGCCGGGTGCCAGCCGGGGCGTTGTGTGCCTTCGGGCTCCATGACGGCCGTATTCTACACCGAAGCCCAGCTGCCCGCAGCACCGATGCCGCGGGGGCGGGCATCAGCCGGCCACCGCCTCGCTGAGCTCGAGCAACGGCAGGTACAGCGACCAGCCCCACAGCGTGCCCCAGGCCAGCACGCCGAAGAAGGCGGCCACGATCCACAAGCGGCGCCGCTCCAGCGGGCGCCGGCCGCTCAAGCCCAGCAGCAGCAGCCCGCCGCCCAGCAGGGCGCCCAGGGTCGGGGCCCAGGGCTGTATGGCCACCCGCGTCAGCACCGGCAGCGGGCCGCCGAACTCGCGGAACATCTCGACGAAGGCCGGGATGAACCACAGCGGGGCCGCCGCCAGCCACAGCGCCACCAGGGCGGCGAGCCCGGCGGCGATCCAGTCCAGCGCGCTCAACCCGCTCAGGGCGGTGGTGGATTCGCGCCCGGCCCTGCTCTGTCGTGCCATGTCCCCATGCTCCTCAAACCGCCCGCGCCCGCCGGGCTCAGCCGCCGGCCGCCGGCTCGATGCGGCGGGTGACCAGGTACTGCACGGCCACCCGGCCGATGCGCAGCCGCATGCCGTCGCGCAGCACCAGGCTGTGGACGCGCTTGTGGCGAAAGTGGACGCCGTTGGTCGAGCCCAGATCCACCATCACGTGACGCCCGTGCTGTAAGTAGACGTGGGCGTGGCGGCGCGAGATGGTGGGATGCTCGATGATCAGATCGGCCCGCGCCGGGTCGCGGCCGATGACCTTGTCGCTGGAGCGCAGCCGGAACTCCACCCCGAGCTGCTGGCACAGCAGCAGGCCCTCGCGCACCGCCTCCGGCCGGCCCGGCTGCGGCGGCCGCAGCGGGCTGCCGCCGATGCGGGTGGGCGCGTCGAACAGCTCCAGGTGGGCCAGCAGCCGCCGCTCCAGCGCCGGATCCAGCGGGTCGAACTTCACCCGGGTGCCGCGGCCGCGGGCGTCGGTGCCCACCACCCGGCCGCTGACCGGCACCGCCCGGCCCTCGGCCGCCAGCCGCAGCTCGAGCGCCACGGCCGAGCCCTCGCGGAAGGGGATGGGCGCGTGGAAGGCCAACCCGCCCAGGCTGATGTTGCCGGTGCGGCGGTAGGTGCGCCGGCCGCGGGTGGCCACCTCGACCATGATCTCGGCCGCCACCCGTTCGTGGCGGCGGCGTTCGCCGCGGCGCCGATCCGGCCCGCGCCGGTTGCGCAGGGTGGGCCGGTTGCGCCGGCGCCGTTCTTTCTGGCGGCGATCGACCATGGCTCCGCTCAGGGATAGACTTCTTTTTTCAAGCTGCGGCTCATCAGGCCCACCAGGGCCTCCTGGGCCGGCAGGTCCTGGTACAGGATGCGGTAGACCATCTCGGTGATGGGCATCTCCACCCCCTCGCGCCGCGCCAGGTTGTAGGTCGACTTGGCGGTCTTGACCCCCTCGGCCACCTGGCGCATGTCGCGCACGATGTCGTCGAGCTTCATGCCCTGGCCCAGCTTCTCGCCCACGGTGCGGTTGCGGCTCAGCGGCCCGGTGCAGGTCAGCACCAGATCGCCCATGCCGCTCAGGCCCGACAGGGTCAGCGGGTTGGCCCCGCGCTTGATGGCCAGTCGGTTGATCTCGGCCAGCCCGCGCGTGATCAGCGCCGCCGCGGTGTTGGTGCCCAGCCCCAGCCCGGCCGCCGCGCCCGAGGCGATGGCGATGACGTTCTTCAACGCGCCGCCCAGCTCCACCCCGACCACGTCGTTGGTGGTGTAGATGCGGAAGTAGGGGCTGGCCATCATCTGCTGCACCCGCTCGGCCACCCGCTCGAAGCGCGAGGCCACGCTGACCGCGGTGGGCGCCATCTGCACCACCTCGCGGGCGAAGGACGGGCCCGACAGGAAGGCCAGCATGGGGTGGTAGACCATGGGCAGCACGTCCTCGATCACCTCGGACATGGTCATCAACGACTCGTTCTCGATGCCCTTCGAGGCGCTGACGATGGGCACGCCCTGGGGCAGGTGGGGGGCGGCCTGGCTCAGCACGGTGCGCAGCACGTGCGAGGGCACCACGCTGAGCACCAGCTCGCGGTCGGCCAGCGCCGCGGCCAGGTCATCGGTGGCGCGCAGGTTCTCCGGCAGCTCGGCGCCGGGCAGGTAGGTGCGGTTCTGGTGGCCGCTGTTGATCTCCTCGGCCACCTCGGGCTCGTAGGCCCAGAGCAGCACCTCCTCGCCCTTGGCGGCCATCAGGTGGGCCAGCGCCGTGCCCCAGGCCCCGGCTCCGATCACCCCGACGCGAATCGCCATCTCGCCTCCTCGGCCCGCCCGGCGGGCTCACTCCGAATCGAACAGGTCGACCAACGACTGATCCAGGCTGGCGCGCCGGGCGCGGTCCTTGGCCCAGTCGCGCAGCGCCTTGATCTTCTCCTCGTAGGTGGCGTACAGCGGCACCAGCTCGTCCGCCTCGCGCATCAGGTCGGCCGGCTCCAGCTCGCGGCCCTGGTCGAAGGCGCGGTAGAGCCCGGCCACCACCACCTGCTCCAGCTCGGCGCCCGAGAAATGCTCGCTCTGGCGCACCAGGGTGTCCAGGTCGTAGCCCGCCGGGTCGCGCCCGCGCAGGCGCAGGTGGATCTCCAGGATGGCCCGGCGCTCGTGGGCGTCGGGCAGGTCGACGAAAAAGGTCTCGTCGAAGCGGCCCTTGCGCAGCAGCTCGGGCGGCATGCGGTCGACCTCGTTGGCGGTGGCCACCACGAACACCGGCGCCCGCTTCTCCTGCAGCCAGGTGATGAAGTTGCCGAACACGCGCACGTCGCTGCTGCCGGCCGTGCTCTGCGAGGCGGTGAAGCCCTTCTCCACCTCGTCGACCCACAGCACCACCGGCGCCAGCGACTCGATCACCAACAGCGCCTTGCGCAGCGAGGTCTCGGGCGAGGGCTGGCCGAAGACCGCGCCCAGGTCGAGCCGGATCAACGGCAGCCGCCAACTGCCGGCCACCGCCTTGGCGGTCAGGCTCTTGCCGCAGCCCTGCACGCCCAGCAGCAGCAGGCCCTTGGGCGGCGGCAGGCCGAAACGGGCAGCCTCATCGCTGAAGGCCCGCGAGCGCGAATGCACCCAGCGCTTGACCTCGTCCAGCCCGCCAACCGTCTGCAGCGACTGATCCAGCTCGTAGAACTCCAGCACCTCGCTCTTGCGGATCGACTTCTTCTTCTCCTCGACCACCAGCGAGATGTCGTCGAGCTTGAAGCCGCCGCCCTTGCGCAGGGCCTTGCGGAAGACCCGGCGGGCCTCGTTCTCGGTCAGCCCGCGGGCGGCCCGGATCAGCCCGTCGACGAACTCCTCCGGAAAGACCACCTGCTCCTCGACGCACAGCTGGCGGAACTGGCGCTCCAGGTCCTCGCGGCCGGGCAAGGGCAGCTCCAGCAGGGCGATGTCCTTCTCCAGCTCCTCGGGCAGCACCACCACCGGCGAGACCAGCACCAGCATGTGGCCATTGCGCGCCAGCTGGGGCACCAGATCGCGCAGCCGGCGGATCACCTCGGCCCGCTCCAGGAAGGGGTGGAAGTCGAGCAGCAGCGTCACCCCGGCCGGCGCCTTGTGCAGCGAGCGCAGCAGCTGCTCCGGGTCGCGGCTGCCCTCCTTGCCGCCCAGCCCGCCGGTGGCGCTCCAGACGGCCATGCGCCGGTCCAACGACTTGACCGCTTCGGTGACCACCCGCCGGGCGCGTTCCTCTTCCCAGGTCAGCAGGTAGACGATCGGATAGCCCGAGGCGGCCAGCAGATTCAGCTCTTCGGCGATGGGATGCATGCAAAGCCCCCGTCTACTCCACCGTGACCCGCAGCACTTCCTCGAAGGTGGTCACGCCCTGGGCCAGCTTCTTGATGGCCGCCTCGCGCAGCGTCATCATGCCGTCGAGCCGGGACACCTTGACGATCTCCTTCGAATCGGCCCGCTCGTTGATCAGGCGCACCACCTTGTCGCTGACCGGCATCACCTCGTACAGCGCCGAGCGGCCGAAGTAACCGGTACCGCGGCAGGCCGGGCAGCCCTCGCCGTACTGCACCGGCAGCCGGCGCTTGTCGTCCTCGGGCATCTTCATCTTGAGCATGGCGATCTGGTCCGGCGTCAGGAAGGTCTTGGCCCGGCACTGGTTGCAGATGACGCGCACCAGCCGCTGGGCCACCACCCCGACCAGGGTCGACGACAGCAGGAAGGGCTCGACCTCCAGATCGAGCATGCGCCCGATGGCCGAGCCGGTGTCGTTGGTGTGCAGGGTGGCGAAGACCATGTGGCCGGTCAGCGCGGCCTGCACCGCGTTGGCCGCGGTCTCGGCGTCGCGCACCTCGCCCACCATGACCACGTCCGGGTCCTGGCGCAGGATGGTGCGCAGGGCCGAGGCGAAGGTGATGCCGATGTTGGGCTTGACCGCCACCTGGTTGAAGTCCTCGACCACCATCTCCACCGGATCCTCGATCGACACGATGTTGATCTCGGGGTTGGCCAGAAAGCGCAGCGAGGAGTAGAGGGTGGTGGTCTTGCCGCTGCCGGTGGGGCCGGTCACCAGCACCATGCCGTGGGGCCGCGAAACGAAGTTCTCGTACAGGTTGTACTCGCGCGGGCTGAAGCCCAGCGCGCTCAGGTCATGCATCAGCAGGGTGGGGTCGAAGATGCGGATGACCACCTTCTCGCCGAAGGCCACCGGCATGGTCGACAGCCTCAGTTCGGTCTCGACTTCGCCCTTGCCGGTCTTGATGCGGCCGTCCTGCGGCCGGCGCTTCTCGGCGATGTCCAGCTTGGCCAGCATCTTGATGCGCGACACCACGGCCGCGTGGACCACCTTGGGCAGGGTGGTGATGTCGTGCAGCACGCCGTCGATGCGCATGCGCACCCGGCTGTGTTCGCGCTTGGGCTCGATGTGGATGTCCGAGGCCCGCTGGTCGAGCGCGTAGTGCAGCATGTACTCGACCGCGTTGACCACGTGCTTGTCGGTGGCCTCCAGGTCGTCGACCGCCTTGAGTTCGACCAGCTGCTCCAGGTTGCCCAGGTCGACGCCGGCGGTCATGGTGCGCGCGGCCTGCTTGACGCTGGTGCGGAAACCGTAGACCTCGGTGATGATGCGCTGGATGTCGGCCTTGGACGAGACCACCGGCTTGATCTGATGGCCGGTGATGCGGCGCAGGTTCTCGAGCAGCTCCATGTCGAAGGGATCGGCCACCGCCACCGTCAGCACCTTGTCCTCGGACCGCAGCACCAGCACGCTGTGGCGCCGGGCGAAGGGCCGCGACATGGTGGCGGTGATCAGGCGCATGTCGAGCTTGAGCGGATCGATCTTCTCGTACTCGAGCCCTGCTTCTTCGGCCAGCACCTTGGCGATGCGCTCCTGGTCGAGCACGGCGTCTTCCTGGCCGGGAATGGGCAGGTTGAATGAACCCAGCACCTCGGACGGCGTGATCTCCACCCGATGCCGCCCCGGCTTGCCCGCGTTGACCTCGCGATCGAGCCGCTTGCGCTGCGCGCTGGACTTGACCAGCACCTCGCGCGCCTGCTCCTCGTCGAGCAGCCCCCGCTCGAGCAGCAAGCTGCACAGACCCTGGATGTCCAAAGGCTGACAGTTGGGCGCTTGCATGACGGAAGTGCTTGTATCATGGGCGGTTGTGGAGTGTCAACGCCGAGCCGGACAAGCTTGCCAGACGCCCGACCGAACGGCTACCATCGGCTGTCGACGACGGGGCGGTCCGGGTCTCGGGTGGGCGGCCCGGGGGTCAATGGAGGCGGACATGATGCGTTTTCGCTTGTTGGTCGTGCCGGTCGTGCTGGGCTGGGTGGCGCTGGCGGCGGCTGCTTGTCAGCAGGACGAGGCGCCGGCGGGCGGGGTCGGGGCGGATGCTGCGGCGGCGGCTGAGGGGGCTGAGGGGACGGCGGCGGATGCGGAGGCGGAGGGGGGGCCGGTGGCGCGCTGTGCCGAGCCGGTGCACGACTTCGGCAGCGCAGTGCAGGGCCGGCCGGTGCGGCATACCTTTGTCGTGCGCAACGCGGGCACGGCGCCGCTGCGCATCCTGCGCAGTCGGGCCGGCTGCAACTGCACCGCCACCGTGGTCGACGGGCCCAGCATCGCGCCGGGCGGTGAGGGCGACGTGGAGGTGCGGATGAGCACCCGCGGCATGAAGGGCGAGATCAAAAAGACCGTCGCCCTGCTGACCGACGACCCCGAGCAGCCCGAGTTGAAGCTCACGCTGCGGGGCGAGGTCGAGGTGCTGCTGGCCTTCCAGCCGCAGCGGCTGTTTCTGGGCCCGCTGCGCGAGGGCGGCAGCCGCACCGAGGTGGTGGCGGTGAGCGGCAGCCGGCTGGCCGATTTCGAGCCCGGCGCGGTGCAGATCGACAAGCCCGAGCGGCTGTCGGCCCGCTGGCTGGAGGGCGCGGGCGCGCCCCGGCTGGAGCTGACCTTCAGCGCCGGCGCTGAGCGCGGGCGGCAGGCGGCCCGGCTGGAGGTGGCCACCGGCCTCGCGCAGCCGGATCGCATCGCGCTGACGGTCTCGGCCCGGGTGACCGGCGACCTGGTGGCCGGGCGCAGCTATGTGCTGTTCGCCCCCTACGCCGAGGAGGACGAGGCGGTGGTGCGGGTGGACGTGCGCTCGCTGTCGAACAAGGCGTTCGAAGTCACCGGCATCGAGGATCCGGCGGCCGCGGTCGAGGGTACGGCCGAGCGCATCGACGGCGGCTGGCGCATCTCGCTGCACCTGAGCCGCCAACCCGAGCAGCGCCGCGGCCGGGTGCTCGTGCGCACCGACCGGGCCGACCAGCCCGAGCTGGCCATCGCCTACCACGTGCGCGCCCCGCGCGGCCAGCGGCCGCACACCGTGCGCGGCCAGCTGCAGCGGCGCGGGCCGCGGGCCCGCGGGCCGGCCCGGCTGCGCGCGCCGCAGC
>CAYVQE010000196.1:0-9582 GCA_964454005.1 uncultured Myxococcales bacterium | reverse complement strand
CCGACCGGCACGCCAGCATCCTGATCGTCGACGACGTGGCCGACACCCTCGAGCTGATCAGCCGCAACCTGGCGGCCGCCGGCTACCGGACGCTGTGCGCCGGCAGCGTCGACCAGGCGGTCGAGATCCTGGCCGAGCGGCCGGTGGATCTGGTGATCACCGACTACAAGATGCCCCGGCGCAGCGGCATGGACCTGGTGCGCCACATCCGGGCCAACCACCCCGCCTGCGAGGTGATGATGATCACCGGCTTCGCCACCGTGGCCGGTGCGGTCGAGGCGGTCAAGCTGGGCGCCGAGCAGTACCTGGCCAAACCCTTCACCGACGAGGAGCTGCTCGACGCGGTGGCCGAGGCGCTGCGCAAGCGGCGCCGGCGCCAGGTGCCCGCCGCGGATGACGGGCAGGGTCCGCTGGCCGACCTGGGCCTGATCGGCCGCTCGCCGGCCATGCGCCGGCTGGCCGAGGCCATCCGCAAAGCGGCCGCCGCGCCGGTGACGGTGCTGATCAGCGGCGAGACCGGCACCGGCAAGGAGCTGGTGGCCCGGGCCATCCACTACCGCAGCCCGCGGGCCACCGCCCCGTTCGTGCCGGTCAACTGCGGCGGCATCCCCGAGGGGCTGCTGGAGCGCGAGCTGTTCGGCCACGTCAAGGGCAGCTTCACCGGAGCGACCGAGACCCGGGCCGGCTTCTTCCAGACCGCCGACGGCGGCACACTGCTGCTCGACGAGATCAGCGAGACCAGCGCCGCGATGCAGGTCGAGCTGCTGCGCGTGCTGCAGGAGCGCGAGATCCGCATGATCGGCGACGATCGCTCGATCGCGCTCGATCTGCGCATCGTAGCCGCCACCAACAAGGAGCTGACCGAGCTGGTGGCCAAGGGTCGCTTCCGCGAGGACCTGTACTACCGGCTGGCGGTCATCCCGATCGCGGTGCCGCCGCTGCGCGAACGCGGCGAGGACGTGGCCGAGCTGGCCCACCACTTCGCCGCCCGCTTCGCCCACCAGATCGACCGGCCGGCGCCGCAGCTGACCGACGCGGCGCTGCGCGCGCTGGCGGCCTACGACTGGCCGGGCAATGTCCGCGAGCTGGAGAACCTGATCCAGCGCGCCTGCGTCATGTGCGACGACGCCCGCATCGGCGTCTCGGATCTGCCGTCGCCCATGCGCTACTCGATCGATTGCGCCGGCCCGGTGCGCCGCTCGCTGGCCGCGGTGGAGCGCGAGCACATCGAGCGGGTGCTGCGCGCCGTCGGCGACAACAAGTCCGAGGCGGCCCGCATCCTGGGCATCAGCCGCAAGACCCTGCGCCTGAAGCTGGCCCAGCCGGCCTCGGACGAGCCGGCCGCCGGGGACGGCTGAGCCCGGGCCGCTGGAACTGAACGAACCAGCGGTTCTTTTCTTCCCGCCCGGCCGGCGCCCCCAGGCGCAGCCCATTTTTGAATCCATATAAAAATCAGAATGTTGCAAAACCAATTCGGGCTGGCACGACTGTTGCTTACGGAACGGACCGAACGGACCGAACGGACCGAACGGACCGATCGGACCGAACGCGAACCAGGAGGATGCCCATGCAACCCGAACCCAGGACCCAACCCGCTGCGCCGGCCCTTGCGACGGCCGGCGACCTGTGCCGCCACTGCGCCCATGCCGCCGATTGCAGCCTGCGGGCCCACACCGATCAGCCGGTATACGAATGCAGCGAGTACGACGACGGCGAACCGACGCCGCAGCAGCCGGTGCGGCTGCGGGCCGTCGAGCCGAAAGAGCCCGTGACCGAGCCGCCGGGCCTCAAGGGCCTGTGCGTCAACTGCGACGACCGCCACAGCTGCACCCTGCCGCGGCCGGCCGGGGGGGTCTGGCACTGCGAGGAGTACCGATGAAAACCGGCACCGCCACCCAGCTGCCGGCCGCCGCCCGGCCGAAGGCCCAGCGGGCCCGGGCTGAGTCGAGCCCGTCGCTGGCGCGGCGCCGCGCGCCGGAAGAACTCCACCCGTACGCCGCCCGGGTGCTGGCCGACCTCAGCGCCCGCTACTGGTGGGAGCGGGAGTTTCTGCAGACGGTCGAGGAGCTGCTGCTGTCGATCGGGCCGGTGCTGGACACCAACCCGGTGTACGAGTCGGAGCGCATCCTGGAGCGGCTGGTCGAGCCCGAGCGGGTGATCGGTTTCCGGGTGGCCTGGCTCGATGATCAGAACCGGGTGCAGGTCAACCGGGCCTGGCGCGTCCAGCATTCCAGTGCGCTCGGCCCGTACAAGGGTGGCACCCGCTTCCACGCTTCGGTCAACCTGGACGGGCTGAAGTTTTTGGCCTTCGAGCAGACCTTCAAAAACGGCCTGACCGGCATGGCGCTGGGCAGCGGCAAGGGCGGGGCCGACTTCCAGCCGGCGCGCCGCTCCGAGCACGAGGTGATGCGCTTCTGCCAGGCCTTCATGACCGAGCTGCACCGCTACATCGGCCCGGCGCAGGACGTGCCCGCCGGCGACATCGGGGTGGGTACGCGCGAGATCGGCTACCTCTACGGCCAGTACAAGCGCCTGACGCACCGCTTCGACGGCGCCATGACCGGCAAGGCGCTCGACTGGGGCGGCTCGCTGCTGCGGCCCGAGGCGACCGGCTACGGGGTGGCCTACTTCACCGAGGAGCTGCTGCGCCGCCGCGGCGACAGCCTGGCCGGCAAGCGGGTAGCGGTGTCGGGCTTCGGCAACGTGGCCTGGGGCGCGGTGCAGAAGGTCTGCGAGCTGGGCGGCCGGGTCGTCACCCTGTCGGGCCCCGACGGCTACATCCACGATGCAGACGGGGTGTGCGACGACAAGATCGGGTACCTGCTCGAGCTGCGCGCCAGCGGCCAGGACCGGGTGCAGCCCTACGCCGAGCGCTTCGGCGTGCCCTTCGTGGCCGACCGGCGGCCCTGGGAGGTGCCCTGCGACGTGGCCCTGCCCTGCGCCATACAGAACGAGCTCGAGCCGGCCGACGCCCGGGCGCTGGTGGCCGGCGGCTGCCGCTACCTGATCGAGGGCGCCAACAAGCCGGTGACCGCCGACGCGCTGGCGCTGCTGCGCGAGCACGGCGTGGTGTTCGCCCCGGGCAAGGCGGCCAACGCCGGCGGGGTAGCCGTCAGCGGGCTGGAGATGGCGCAGAACAGCGCCCGGGTGCGCTGGAGCCGCGAGGACGTGGAGCAGCAGCTGCGCGTCATCATGGCCGACATCTTCGGCGACATCGACCGGACCGCCCGCCGCTTCGACCTGCCCGACGACTACCAGGCCGGCGCCAACATCCACGGCTTCGTCCGCGTCGCCCAGGCCATGCTCGACCAGGGCGTCGGCTGAGCCGCCGTCCCAGCGCGGCTCGAGTGCCAACACCCGACACGAGATTTCCTTTGCGTCGGGTGTTGGCTTAATCGGGCCCGATCAGGCCGTGGTAGCGCCCCAGCCAGTAGGCGATCAGGAAGTCCTCGGGCGAGTAGATCCGCTGGCGGTTCTCCGGCCGCTCCGGCTGGATTTTGAAAAAGTCCAGCCTCCAGAGGTAGTTGTCGAAGTAGAACTCCTCGAGCGGGATGGGCTGGGCGGCGATCGGGTCGTCGCGGCGGTTGAGGCAGACCGCCTCCTGCTGCCCGGCCGGAATATAGCGATCGAACTTCTCGGTCGGGAAGCGCTTGAGGGTGCAGACGGCGTCGTCGACCGCCGCGGCGAGCACGGGGTGGCTGGCTGGATCGTCGCCGGTCAAGCCGGCGTAGATGAATGTGAACATGGCGTTGCCGATCACGGCCACGCTCTGCGTGTCGGGCTCTTCGGTGTGGAACATGTGCTGGCGCAGCACCCCCAACAAGCGCGCCTGGAGTTCGGGGTCCTGCTCGCGCCGCACCAAGGGGTAGATGGCCTGGTAGCACATGTCGAAGTTGTCGTAGTTCTGCACGCAGCCCGGGAGGAACAGGTACAAGTAGTCCTCCATGGACTCCAGGTAGGTCCCCAGCTCGAAATCCTCGATGTCCGGGCACTCGACGCCGCGCCGGGTCTGCATCAGGCAGCCGTAGTAGAAGTCGTCGAGCTGCTCGTCGCCCGTGGCCTGCTGGACGACCTTGATGAAGCTGCTGGCCAGCATGGCGTTGAAGCCCGGGAAGTTGTCCATGGCGCTGTGGTAGAGCCGGCCGTGCTCGGTCACCTCGCCGTCGGCGTCGAATATCTGCAGGCCGTGGCTGACGAGGTGATCACCGATCTCGGCCAGCAAGCTGCGCACCTCGGCCAGCAGCGCCGGGTCATCGAAGTGCTCGACGGCGGCGGCGTAGCCGAACATCAGCCCGGCGTAACCGTCCTGGCTGACGTCGTTGCGATACCACCAGCCCTCGTAGGCGGCCGCGGGCGACCGGGTCCAGCTCGGCGTGTCCCGGCCATCGTAGTTGTAGGCCACCCCCGGCTTGGCGAAGGCGCGCCCGTACAGGCCGGCCACGCCGGTGACCTCGGTCAGCTGGCGCAGCGCGGCCACGACCACCCGGGCGTTCTGCTGGGCCTCCGGGTTCCCGGTCACCCGGTAGCGCAGGGCCTGGGAGGCCAGGTAGATGCCGCTCCACAAGATGGTGTTCTCGGCGTGCATCCACGACTGGATCGACTGCAGATCCTGGCTCAGGATGATGCTGCGCAGCAGGCCGTCACCGGCCAGGTGCTGTTCGCGGGCGATGCGGTCGAAGGCCGCCGCCTTGGCGGCCAGGGTGGTGTCCGCATCGATCCGCTCGCAGGTGGGCCAGTCATATCCCGGCCCGGCGTCCGGCTGCCGGTCGCTGTGGCCGCCACAGCCGATCGGCGCCACGGCGCAGACCCACAGGGCGGCCCACAACAGCGGCTGTCTCGACATCGCCATCATTGTCGCAGCTCCTCGGCGCGATCCCAGCCCCTTCTCCCGCAACCGAGCGCAACCGACACCCAGGGGCCGTAGCGCCACCATAGCATCGACCGATTCTTTCGATCCAGCGGCAGTCGGTGGTAGCATCCGTTCGAAGGGCAAACCAGCGGCCGGCCGCGGCCGGCCGCGCGGGACCACGCGGTCCCCGAGGGGCGCTGCCATGCTGACGCATCTGCCAATCGAGGCATGCGGGTCTCGATGAGCGAGACCCGGGTCTCATGATACATTTCCGGGCAGTCTTCACGACTGCTGGAAAAGAACTCAAGGTTTTGGAGCCGCATGGATTTTTCGTTCAGTGAAGAGCAGCTCGCTTTTCGGGAGCAGGTGCTGAAGTTCGCGCGGCGCGAGATCGTGCCGCGGGTGCAGCAGCACGACCGGGAGCACCGGTTCGACTTCGAGGCCTTTCGCAAGATGGGCGCGTTCGGGCTGCTGGGGCTGCACCTGCCGCCGCGCTACGGCGGGGCCGGCGCCGACGTGGTCACCACGGTGATGGCCGGCGAGGCGCTGGGCGAGGCCGGGGTGGACGGCGGGCTGTGTCTGGCCTACGGCGCGCACAGCTTCTTGTGCGCCGACACCCTCTACCAGCACGGCAACACCGCGCTGTGCCAGCGCCACCTGCCCGGGCTCGTCAGCGGCGAGCGCATCGGCTGCATGGGCCTGACCGAGCCGGGCGCCGGCTCGGACGTGGCCGCCATGCGCACCAAGGCGGTGCGCGACGGCGGCGACTGGGTGCTCAACGGCTCCAAGATATTCATCACCAACGGCCCCATCGCCGACGTGGCCCTGGTCTACGCCAAGACCGACCCCGACGCCGGCCACGCCGGCATCTCGGCCTTCCTGGTCGAGCGCGACACGCCGGGCTTCAGCGCCGGCGAGCCGCTGCGCAAGCTCGGCGTGCGCTCCAGCCAGACCTCGGAGCTGTTCTTCGACGACTGCCGGGTGCCGGCCGAGAACCTGATCGGCAGCCAGGGGGCCGGCTTCCTGATGGCCATGCAGACGGTCGAGTGGGACCGCTCGGCCCTGATCGCCCCCTTCGTCGGCGCGCTGGACTACGCCCAGGCCCGCTGCGCGGCCTACGCCACCGAGCGCGAGCAGTTCGGCCGGCCCATCGCCGCGTTCCAGGCGGTACGGCACAAGCTGGCCGAGCTGGCCATCTTCGCCGAGGCGGCCCGCAGCCTGGTCTACCGCATCGCCTGGTGCAAGGACCAGGAGCAGCCGGTCAACCACCTGGAGGCCGCGGTGGCCAAGCTGTTCATCGGCGACTGGTCGCTCGGGCCGGCCAACGCGGCGCTGACCCTGATGGGCGGCTACGGCTACTGTGAGGAGTACGACGTGGAGCGCATCCTGCGCGACGGCCGGCTGGCGCCCATCGGCGGCGGCACCTCCGAGATCCAAAAGCAGATCATCTCCAAGCTGATGTTGGCGGACCTGTCATGAACTTCGAGCTGACCGCGCAACAATCCCAAGCGGCCGAGGCGCTGGCCGCGATGCTGCAACGCGCCGGCGGCGAGCTGGAGACGCCGCCGGCGAGCCGCATCGGCCCGCTGATCGACCGCTGGTGGCCCGAGCTGGGCCGGCTCGGCCTGCTGCAGCCCGCCGGCACGAGCCGGGTGGCGCGCATGGCCGCCGGCAAGAAGCTGGCCGAGCGCGCGGCCTGGATGGTGTTCGCCGCCGAGATGACCCGGCTGGTGGCGCGGCTGATCGACGCCGCCGGCAGCCCGGCGCAGACCGAACTCACCGAGTTCGGCGCCGATCTGGCCACCGGGCAGAAGCTGGCCGCGGCCGCGGTCACCGAGCTGGGCCGCTCCACCGACGCCGCCGGGCTGGACACCCGGGCCGAGCCGATCGCCGGCGGCTACCGGCTGGAAGGCGCCAAGGAGCAGGTCTCGCTGGCGCCGATCTGCGACCGGTTGGCCGTGCTGGCCGGCGGCGAGCAAGGACCGCTGGTGCTGCTGGTCGACCCCCACATGCACGGCGTCGACATCGGCCAGCCGATCGATGCGCTGGGCTACGCCGAGCTGCTGACCTGCCCGGTGCACTTCGCCGGCGTCGAGGTGGCCGCCGAATACGCGCTGGGCCCCTTCGACGCGGAGCAGCAGGCCGATGTGGGCGAGTGGCTGCGCCGCAGCGAGGACGCGGTGCTGACCGCCAACGCCCTGGGCCTGATGCAGCGCTGCCTCGACGAGGCGTCCCGGGCGGCCACCACCGCGCGCGGCGGCGGCAAGCCGGCCGCAGCCCACCAGCTGGTGCGCTTCGACCTGGCCGAGATGCTGACCCAGCTGCAGACGGCCGAGCTGCTGGCGCTGCGGGCGGCCGCGGCGGCCGATGCCGGCGAGCGGCGGGCAGACGAGCTCGGGCTGTGCGCCAAGGTCTTCGCCACCGAGGCCGCCTGCACCGTGGCCGACCAGGCGCTGGGCATCCTGGCCGCGGCCGGCTACCGCCGCGACCACCCGGTGGCCCGGGCCCTGGTGCAGGCACGGTTCGGGCCGCTGGCCGGCCACAGCTCGCACGCCGCCCGCATGCACATCGCCGACGCGCTGCTGGCCCGGCTGGCCCCCGGCTGAGCCGCTGCGGCGGGAGGACCCCATGCAGGTGATCGAATCGCGCATCGATACCCGATCCGCCGAGTTCGCGGCCAACCGCGAGCACATGCAGGGCCTGGTCGCCGAGCTGCGGGCCGAGCTCGAGCGCGCCCGCAGCGATCGTTCGGAAAAAGCCCGCGCCCGCCACGCCGAGCTGGGCAAGCTGCCGGTCGACGAGCGGCTCGATCTGCTGCTCGACCGCGATGCGCCCTTTCTCGAGATCGCCCCGTTGGCCGCCCGGGGCATGTACGACGGCCGGGTGCACGGCGCCGGCAGCCTGGCCGGCATCGGCCGGGTGGCCGGCCGCGAGGTGCTGATCAACGCCAACGACGCCCGCATCAAGGGCGGCACCATCTATCCCATGGGCGTGAAGAAGACGCTGCGCTGCCAGACCATCGCGCTGGAGAACCGGCTGCCCATGATCCACCTGGTCGACTCGGGCGGCGCCTTTTTGCCGCTGCAGAGCGAGCTGTTCCCCGACGTCGACGACGGCGGCCGGGTCTTCTACAACCAGGCGCTGATGTCCAAAGCCGGCATCCCGCAGATCACCTGCGTCATGGGCCTGTGCACCGCGGGCGCGGCCTACATCCCGGCCATGAGCGACTACGCCGTCCACGTCCGCGGCACCGGCGCCATCTTTTTGGGCGGCCCGCCACTGGTGCGCGCCGCCACCGGCGAGCAGGTCACCGCCGAGCAGCTCGGCGGCGCCGAGCTGCACTGCCGCGAGTCGGGTGTCAGCGACTTCATGGCCGACGACGACGCCTGCGCGCTGGCCATCACCCGCGATCTGGTGGGCCGGCTGCCGCCGGCCGACAAGGCGGCCGTGCCGCGGCGCGCCCCGGCCGAGCCGCTCTATCCGCCCGAGGAGATCTACGGCGTGGTGCCGCGTTCGCTGGCCACCCCCTACGACGTGCGTGAGCTGCTGGCGCGCCTGCTCGACGGCAGCGAGCTGCTGGAGTTCAAGCCCGACTACGGCCCCACCCTGGTCTGCGGCTGGGGCTATCTGCACGGCATGCAGGTGGGGGTGCTGGGCAACAACGGGGTGCTGTTCTCCGACAGCGCGCTCAAGGCCACCCAGTTCATCCAGCTGTCCGATCGCGACGGCATCCCGCTGGTGTTTTTGCAGAACATCAACGGCTACATGATCGGCCGCGACTACGAGCGCGGCGGCATCACCAAGGACGGCCACAAGATGGTCAACGCGGTGGCCTGCGCCAGTGTGCCCAAGCTGACCGTGATCGCAGGCGCTTCGTTCGGCGCCGGAAACTACGGCATGTGCGGCCGGGCCTACGGGCCGCGCTTTCTGTGGATGTGGCCCAACGCCCGCATCGGGGTGATGGGGCCCGAGCAGGCGGCCGCGGTGCTGGTCTCGGTCAAGAACGACCAGCTCGCCCGGGCCGGCGAGCCCGAGCTGGACGAGGAGGCGGTGGCCGCCATCCGCCAGCCCATCCTGGACACGGCCGAGCGCGAGGGCAACGCCTACTACTCCACCGCTAACCTGTGGGACGACGGCATCCTGGACCCGGCGCGAACCCGCGACGTGCTGGGTCTGGGCCTGTCGGCCGCGCTCAACGCCCCGCTGCGCCAAGCGCCCTGGGGCTACGGCGTCTTCCGCATGTGAGCCGAGGGGGACGGAGCTGTGTTCGACAAGGTCCTGATCGCCAACCGCGGCGAGATCGCGCTGCGCATCCAGCGCGCCTGCCGCGAGCTGGGCCTGGCCACGGTGGCCGTGCACTCGCCCATCGACGCCGGTGCACCCCACGCGTTGGCGGCCGACGAGGCGGTGGCGCTGCCGGGCGACGCCCCGGACGAATCCTACCTGGACATCGAGCGGCTGGTGGCCGCCGCCCGCGACAGCGGCGCCCAGGCGGTGCACCCGGGCTACGGCTTTCTGTCCGAAAACGGCGACTTCGCCGCCGCCTGCCACGACGCCGGGCTGGTGTTCGTCGGCCCGCCGGCCGAGGTGCTGCGGGCGGTGGGCGACAAGCTGCAGGCGCGCCGGCTGGCCGCAGCGGCCGGGGTGCCGGTGCTGCCGGGCACCCGCGAGCCCAGCGCGGACGAGGCCGAGCTGCTGGCCGCGGCCGGGCGCATCGGCCTGCCGCTTATGAT
>CAYVQE010000195.1:0-9584 GCA_964454005.1 uncultured Myxococcales bacterium | reverse complement strand
CGCGAGGGCGGCCGCACCGTGGGCGCGGGCGTCATCACCGAGATCATCGAGTAGCAGCGGGTCTGGCCCACCGGCTGGCGGTGGGTGGAGGAGTGGCCGCATGAACCGGATCATCGTGACCTTGGAATGCACCGAGTGCAAGCGCCGCAACTACACCACGACGCGCAACAAGAAGAAGCACCCCGAGAAGTATCGCATCAAGAAGTATTGCCCATTCGATCGGCGCCACACGGAGCACAAGGAGGCGAAGTGAATGAGTGGGTGCCGTTGCCGGAGTGGTCCGGCAACGGCTGGACAGGGCCAGTAGCTCAATAGGCAGAGCAACGGTCTCCAAAACCGTGGGCTGAGGGTTCGATTCCTTCCTGGCCCGTATTTTTGAACGGGAAACGCGGATCGAGGTTCAGATGAATCCGAATCGGCGATGGGTGGCGTTGTTCTACTTCGGCTTCGGCTTCGTGCTGTGGATCCTGTTGGACAAGCTGTTCTCCTGGATCCTGGCCGTCGTCGGCGCTGCCGAGTACAACTACGAACTCTCCGGCGAGCGGTTCACCTTGTCCACTTTGGTGGGTCTGGTGCTGTCGGCTCTGACCATGCTCAAGGCCTGGCGCCATCCCACCTTGTCGACGCTGTCGAACGAGGTGGTCATCGAACTGAAGAAGGTCTCCTGGCCGAACGCCCAGGAGACGCGCAGCGCCACGGTGGTGGTGATCATCACCGTCTTCATCATGGCCACATTCTTGGGGCTTTTCGACCTGGTCTGGTCGTCGTTCATGGATCTGCTGTATCCGGACGCCCAGACGGGCTGAAGCGGGGGGACGAAGCAGACCGCCCGCCCCGCCAGCGTGCAACTCGATCGGCCGCCGGCGCCATGCCGTGGCCGGCGAGCGGGAGCCAGTTGGAATGAACGAGCAGGACTCCAGGGACCGCGAGGTCGACGAGGCCACCGAGCCCGCAGGCGAAGCGGCGGACGACTCGAGCGCCGCGGCCGGCACCGCTGCGGACCAGCCCCATCCCGCGACCGAGGCGCCGACCACCGGCGAGGCGCCCGCGGCCAAGTCGGCTGCAGCTGAGGCGGCGGACGACTCGACCACGGACGATGCGGCGGCCGCGGCTGAGCCGGCGGCGGGCGATGCGGCGGCGGACGATGCGGCGGCGGACGATGCGGCGGCGGACGATGCGGCGGCGGAGCCCGAGCGCGACACCTCGCACATGAGCTGGTACGTGGTCCACACGTACTCGGGCTATGAGAACAAGGCCCGCCAGGCCCTGGAAGAGCGCATGAAGCGCGAGAAGCTCGAAGAGGACTTCGGCCAGGTCCTGATCCCCACCGAAGAGGTGGTGGAGATGAGCCGCGGCAAGAGGCGGACCTCCAAGCGGAAGTTTTTTCCCGGCTACATGCTGGTGCAGATGAACATGACCGAGGTCACCTGGTACCTGGTCAAGTCCACACCCAAGATCACCGGTTTCGTGGGCAACTCGACCAAGCCGCAGCCGGTGCCCGAGCACGAGATCCGTCAGATCACCAGCCAGATCGCCGAAGGCTCGGAGCGGCTCAAGCCGAAGGTCGTGTTCGAGAAGGGCGACGCGGTGCGGGTGATCGATGGACCGTTTGCCAACTTCAACGGGACCATCGACGAGGTGGATCACGAGAAGGGCAAGCTACGCGTGTTGGTCAGCATCTTCGGCCGCGCCACCCCGGTCGAGATGGATTTCGTCCAGGTGGAGAAGACTTAGCGCCGCGGGCTGCATGCGGCAGGCCGCCAGCGGCCGCGGCCCGGGCGAGGCCCGGAATGCGACGCGCATAGGAGCGAGAAGATGGCGAAGAAGGTGATCGGACAGATCAAGTTGCAGATCGCAGCCGGCCAGGCCAACCCGTCGCCGCCGGTGGGGCCCGCTTTGGGTCAGCACGGCGTCAACATCATGGAGTTCTGCAAGGCGTTCAACGCGCGGACCCAGAGCCAGGCCGGCTTGATTATCCCGGCGATCATCACCGTCTACCAGGACCGGTCCTTTTCCTTCATCACCAAGACGCCGCCGGCTGCGATTCTGCTGAAGAAAGCGGCCGGGCTGGACAAGGGCGCCCACAACCCGGGCAAGGAGAAGGCGGGCCGGGTCAAGCGCGCTCTGGTGCGCGAGATCGCCGAGACCAAGATGAAGGACCTGAATGCCTACGATCTAGATCAGGCCACCCTGATCATCGAAGGCACCGCCCGCAGCATGGGCCTGGACGTGGTCGACTGAGCCAACCCCGAAAACCAACGGGCAGGAGCGGCCTCCCAAAAGGGGCTGGCGGCGTTTGAACTGCCGGAGGTGATGCGATGCCGAAGCACGGCAAGAAGTACAGGGCGAGCCGGGAGAAGATCGACCGGTTCAAGAGCTACCCGGTGGACGAAGCGCTGGGGCTGGTGCGCGACTGCGCCTGGGCCGGCTTCAACGAGACGGTCGACGTGGCGGTCAACCTCGGCGTCAATCCCAAGTACTCGGATCAGATGGTTCGCGGCGCGGTGGTGATGCCCCACGGCGTGGGCAAGACCGTCCGGGTGGCGGTGTTCGCCAAGGGTGACAAGGCCAAGGAGGCCGAGGACGCCGGAGCCGAAGTGGTGGGCGGCGAGGAACTGGCCGAGAAGATCCAGGGCGGCTGGCTGGAGTTCGACAAGGCCATCGCCACGCCGGACATGATGAAGGTGGTCGGCAAGCTAGGCAAGATCCTGGGCCCGCGCGGCATGATGCCCAATCCCAAGGTGGGCACGGTGACCTTCGAGTTGGAGAAGGCGGTCAGCGAGACCAAGTCGGGCAAGGTCGAGTTCCGCGTCGACAAGGAAGGCATCATCCACGCCCCGGTGGGCAAGCTGGCGTTCCAAGATCAACAACTGAAAGAGAACATGGCCGTTTTGGCGGACGCGTTGACCAAGGCCAAGCCTTCCTCGGCCAAGGGCGTCTACTTCCGGGCGGCTGCTGTCTCGAGCACCATGGGACCGGGCGTCAAACTCGATCTGGCGGACTTCACCTCGCTGACGGTCTGAGTGGAGTCGCCGTTGATATACGCACCCGCCGCCCGTAGAGGGCGGCGGAGCGGTGCTTCCGGTCAAAGACAGCAGGTCCCGCCCGCGGGCGGGGTAATGACGTCGGAGACGTCGCCTGCCGAGACGGGGAAATCGAGGATGACCCATCGCCTCTCCTCCCCAGCTCTTTGCCGGGGCTTCAAGTTGCGAAGGCCCAATGGGCCGGGGAAAGGAGGTGAGAGACAGTGGAGAAGATGAGCCGAGGTAGAGCCGAACGCGCCGAGGTCATCGAGGCGCTGCGCAAGCGCTTCGAGGCCAGCCAGGGCGGAGTCGTGACCGACTACCGCGGTCTGGACGTTGAGGCCATCACCGAGCTGCGGGCGAAGTTCCGCGAGAACGACATTTCCTTCAAGGTGGTCAAGAACACCCTGACCCGTCTTGCGGTCAAGGATACGGGTTACGAGCGCCTGGACGAGTACCTCGCGGGGCCGACCGCCGTGGCTTTCAGTGAAAACGACGCCATCGCCGCCGCCCGGGTGGCCGTGGAGTTCGCCAAGGATCACGAAGAATTCGTGGTCAAGGGGGGCTTCATGGAAGGTGGCGTCCTGTCGGCGGCCGAGGTGAGCGAGCTGTCCAAGATCGGCAACCGGGAATTGCTGCTGGCCCAATTGCTGTCGGTGTTCAATGCCCCTGCCCAGCGCTTGCTGGGCGTGCTGCAGGGCGCACCGCAGAAGCTGCTCGGCGTGTTGCAGGCGAGAGCCGATGAGTTGGACGAGGGCGCCTGAGCGCTTCGGGCGACCGAATGGGTAATGCGAAAACGCATCCGGTCGCAGACCGGAATCGAACGATCGAGGAGATGAGACGAGATGGCTGAACTGACCAAGGAACAGTTGATCGAGCACCTGAGCAACATGTCCGTTCTCGAGCTCAACGAGCTGCGCAAGAGCCTCGAGGAGGAGTGGGGCGTCGAAGCCGCCGCGCCGATGGCCATGGGCGCCATGCCGGCCGCCGGGGCGGGCGCTGCCGAGGAAGCCGAAGAGAAGACCGAGTTCGACGTCGTGCTCGAAGAGATCGGCAGCGAGAAGATCAAGGTCATCAAGGCGGTGCGCGAGCTGACCGGTCTGGGTCTCAAGGACGCCAAGGAAGCGGTCGACGGCGCGCCCAAGCCGATCAAGGAGGGCGTGGACAAGGAGACCGCCGAGGAGGCCAAGAAGAAGCTCGAGGACGCCGGCGCCAAGGTGACGATGAAGTAATGCGGATTGCGCAGCGGTCCCCGGCCGGTCGACCGGCCGGGGACCGCGAGTCGTGAAGCCGTTTTGACCGGTCCACCACCTTTCGTTCCCGGGAGCAGCGCATGGCTGCGGTGATTCAGAACAATTTCCGCCCCCGAAAGAGCTTCGCCAGCATCGAGCAGATCATCGGCATTCCGAATCTGATCGATGTCCAGAAGCAGTCGTATCGGAAGTTTCTCCAGGATGACATCTCGCCCGATCAACGCGAGGACATCGGGCTGCAAGGCGTGTTCAAGAGCGTCTTTCCCATCAAGGATTTCAACGAGACATCTTCATTGGAGTTCGTCAACTTCATCCTGGAGAAGCCCAAGTACGATGTCGACGAGTGCCACCAGCGCGGAATGACGTATGCCGCGCCGGTCAAGGTCGTCATCCGTTTGGTGGTCTGGGACAAGGACGAGGAGACCGGAACCCGCTCCATCCGCGACGTCAAGGAGCAGGAGGTCTACTTCGGCGAGATCCCGTTGATGACCGAGCACGGCACCTTCATCATCAACGGGACCGAGCGGGTGGTGGTCAGCCAGCTGCACCGCTCGCCGGGTGTCTTTTTCGACCACGACCACGGCAAGACGCACTCCTCGGGCAAGCTGCTGTACTCGGCCCGGGTCATCCCCTACCGCGGCTCGTGGCTCGACTTCGAGTTCGACGTGCGCGACAAGCTGTTCGTGCGCATCGATCGGCGGCGCAAGCTGCCGGCCACCGTCCTGCTGCGGGCGCTAGGCTACTCGGCCGAAGAGCTGCTCAACTACTACTACGATTCGGACGTCATCAAGTTCGAAAAGGTCGGCAAGTTCTACCGCAGCATCAACCTCGAGCGCTTGCCGGTCGAGCGCGCCGTGCGCGACGTGCGCGATCCCGAGACCAACCGCATCCTGGTGCCCAAGAACCGGAAGTTCACCCGGCGGGCCATCGAGCGCTTCCGCGAGCTGGGCCTGGAGTACCTGCCGATCCAGAAGGAGGAGCTGATCGGCAAGGTGGCCGCCCACGATGTGATCGACGAGGAGACCGGCGAGGTCCTCATGGAGTGCAACGAGGAACTCGACGAGGCCAAGATCGACCTGCTGCGCAAGCACGGCATCGCCGAGGTGGAGGTGCTCCACATCGACGGGCTGAACGTCGGCCCCTGGCTGCGCGACACGCTGATGGACGACAAGATCGCCTCGCCCGACGAGGCCATACTGGAAATATACGCGCGCATGCGGCCGGGCGATCCGCCCACCGTGGAGTCGGCCCAGAAGCTGTTCTTCAATCTGTTCTTCAACGAGGAGCGCTATGACCTGAGCCGGGTGGGCCGGCTGAAGCTGAATTACAAGTTCGGCCTCAACGAGAACCTCGACAAGGTGGTGCTGACCCGCCAGGACATTCTGGAGACGGTCCGCTACCTGTTGAATCTGCGCGATGGGACCGGTTCGGTCGATGACATCGACCACCTGGGCAACCGGCGGGTGCGCTCGGTGGGCGAGTTGCTGGAGAACCAGTACCGCATCGGCCTGGTGCGCATGGAGCGTGCCATCAAGGAGCGCATGAGCCTGCAGGAGATCGAGACCCTGATGCCGCACGACCTGATCAACGCCAAGCCGGTCAGCGCGGTCATCAAGGAGTTTTTCGGCTCCAGCCAGCTGTCGCAGTTCATGGATCAGACCAACCCGCTGAGCGAGGTGACCCACAAGCGCCGGCTCAGCGCCCTGGGCCCCGGTGGTCTGACCCGCGAGCGGGCGGGGTTCGAGGTGCGCGACGTGCACAACACGCACTACGGCCGCATCTGCCCGATCGAGACGCCGGAAGGGCCCAACATCGGTCTGATCGCCTCGCTGTCGACCTATGCCCGGGTCAACGAGTACGGCTTCGTGGAGACCCCGTACCAGTCGGTCGAAAAGGGCAAGCTGACCGGCGAGGTCAACTTCATGACCGCGCTGGAAGAAGAAGGCTACACCATCGCCCAGGCCAACGCCCCGGTCGACGACAAGCGGCGGCTGAACGCCGATCTGATCAGCGCGCGGCGCTCCGACGAGTACATCCAGGTCTCGCCGGACGAGGTCGACCTGATGGACGTCTCGCCCAACCAGTTGGTCAGCGTGGCGGCCGGCCTGATTCCCTTTCTGGAGAACGACGACGCCAACCGGGCGCTGATGGGCTCGAACATGCAACGCCAGGCGGTCCCCCTGATCCGAACCGCCTCGCCGCTGATCGGCACCGGAATGGAGGCGTTGGTCGCGCGCGACAGCGGAGTCTGCGTGGTGGCCCGGCGCGACGGCGTAATCGATTCGGTCGACGCTACCCGCATCGTGGTCAAGGCTACCTCCGATCGCAGCAGCGACATCGGCAGCGAAGTGGATATCTACAATCTGGTCAAGTTCCACCGCTCGAACCAGAACTCCTGTCTGAACCAGAAGCCCATCGTGCGCAAAGGCGATCGGGTCAAGGCCGGCGACGTGCTGGCCGACGGCCCGGCCACCGCTTCCGGCGAGTTGGCCTTGGGCCAGAACATGACAGTCGCCTTCATGTCCTGGGGCGGCTACAACTTCGAGGATTCGATCCTGATCAGCGAGCGCGTGGTCAAGGACGATAGCTATACCTCGGTGCACATCGAGGAGCTCGACTGCGTGGCGCGCGACACCAAACTGGGACGCGAGGAGATCACCCGCGACATTCCCAACGTCGGCGAGGAGGCGCTCAACGATCTGGACGAGAGCGGCATCGTGCGCATCGGCGCCGAGGTGGAGCAAGGCGATATCCTGGTGGGCAAGATCACACCAAAGGGCGAGACCCAGCTCAGCCCCGAGGAGAAGCTGCTGCGGGCCATCTTCGGCGAGAAGGCCGGCGACGTGCGCGACACCTCGCTGCGGGTGCCGCCTGGCATCACTGGCGTGGTCATCAACGCTCGGGTCTTTTCGCGCAAGGGCGTGGACAAGGACGAGCGCACCCGCGAGATCGAGGACAGTGAAGAGGCGCGGCTGCTCAAGGACCAGAACGACGAGATCAAGATCATCACCGACTCGGCGCGCAAGAAGATCCACCGCCTGCTCAAGGGCAAGAAGGCCGCCTCGCGTCTGGTCGACGGCAAGAACAAGACCATCGTTTCGCGCGGCAAGCCCTTCGACGATGAGATACTCGAGCGCCTGCCGGATACCAGCTGGCGCGATCTGAACACCGACGACGACACGGCCAACGAGAAGATCGAGCGCATCGTCGAGAACTACAACGAGCAGGTCGAGCTGGTGAAGATGGTGTTCGGCGACAAGATCAGCCGAATGAAGAAGGGCGATGAGCTGCCGCCGGGCGTCATCAAGATGGTCAAGGTGTTCATCGCCATCAAGCGCAAGCTGTCGGTGGGCGACAAGATGGCCGGCCGCCACGGCAACAAGGGCGTCATATCGCGCATCCTGCCCGAAGAGGACATGCCGTATCTGCCAGATGGTACGCCGGTCGACGTGGTGCTCAACCCCCTCGGCGTCCCGTCGCGGATGAACGTCGGCCAGATCCTGGAGACCCACTTGGGCTGGGCCGCCAAGGAACTCGGTGCCGCCATTCAGCAGATGCTGGACGAGGGCGCGGGCGCCGATCCGGTGCGCAAACGGCTGAAGCAGATCTACTCCGACAAGGCGGCGACCGACTTCATCGACTCGTTGTCGAACACCGACGTGTTCCGCTTGGCCCGATCGATGCACGACGGGGTGCGGATGGCCACCCCGGTGTTCGACGGCGCCAAGGAGCCGGACATCCGCGGCCTGTTGGATTCGGCCGGGTTGCCCAACACCGGGCAGACCGTGCTGTTCAACGGCCTGACCGGCGAGCCTTTCCGTTCGGACGTGACCGTCGGCTCGATGTACGTCATGAAGCTGCACCACCTGGTCGACGACAAGATCCACGCCCGCTCCATCGGACCCTACTCGCTGGTCACCCAGCAGCCGCTGGGTGGCAAGGCCCAGTTCGGCGGCCAGCGGCTGGGCGAGATGGAGGTGTGGGCGATGGAGGCCTACGGCGCCGCTTATTGTCTGCAGGAGTTCCTGACGGTCAAGAGCGACGACGTGGCCGGACGCACCCGCATGTACGAGGCGATCGTCAAGGGCGAGCAGGTGCTCGAATCCGGGTTGCCCGAGGCGTTCAACGTCTTGGTCAAGGAGTTGCAGGCGCTGGCACTGGACGTCGAGCTGTTGGAAGAGGGCCTGGCCAGCTCGGCGTGATGCCGGCGATGCGGATCGGGTTGCCGCCACCGATGATCGGGCGACGGAAAAGGAGAACGCCTTGAAGGACATCTTCATCAATTTCTTCGAGAAGCCCAAGGATCCCCTGAGCTTTTCAGCGATCCGGATCGGCCTGTCCAGTCCGGCCAAGATCCGAGAGATGTCGCACGGCGTGGTCAAGAAGCCGGAGACCATCAATTACCGAACCTTCAAGCCCGAACGCGACGGCTTGTTCTGCGCCAAGATCTTTGGCCCGGTCAAGGACTACGAGTGCAACTGCGGCAAGTACAAACGGATGAAGCACCGCGGCGTGGTCTGCGAGAAATGCGGTGTCGAGGTCATCCAGAGCAAGGTGCGCCGCGAGCGGATGGGCCACATCAATCTGGCCACCCCGGTGGCCCACATCTGGTTCCTCAAGAGCCTGCCGTCGCGCATCGGCACGCTGCTGGACATCACGCTCAAGGAGCTCGAGAAGGTTCTCTACTGCGAGGCCTACATCGTGCTCGATCCGGGTGAGACCACGCTGGAGAAGACCCAGATCATCCCGGAGGAGAAGTACCTGCGTTACATGGAGGAGTTCGGGCCGGATTCCTTTCGGGCCGCCATGGGGGCTGAGGCCATCCAGGAGCTGCTCAAGCAGGTGGAGCTCGACCAGCTGGCCACCAGCCTGCGGCGCGAGATGCGCGAGTCGACCTCGGACGCCAAGCGCAAGAAGATGGCCAAACGGCTCAAGGTGGTCGAGGCCTTCCGCCAGTCGGGCAACCGACCCGAGTGGATGATCCTGGAGGTGATCCCGGTCATTCCGCCCGACCTGCGGCCGCTTGTGCCGCTGGACGGCGGTCGCTTCGCCACCAGCGATCTGAACGACCTCTACCGCCGGGTCATCAACCGCAACAACCGGCTCAAGCGGCTGCAGGAACTCAATGCGCCCGAGATCATCATCCGCAACGAGAAGCGGATGCTGCAGGAGGCGGTCGACGCTCTGTTCGACAACGGCCGCCGCGGCAAGGTGATCACCGGGCCCAACAAGCGGCCGCTGAAGTCGCTGTCGGACATGCTCAAGGGCAAGCAGGGCCGCTTCCGGCAGAACCTCTTGGGCAAGCGCG